>NZ_JBFAHL010000002.1:0-583697 GCF_040654155.1 Amycolatopsis sp. NPDC050768 | reverse complement strand
CCCGCCTCCCCCCCGGTGGGGGCCTCTTCTTTTTGGGTGGGGCCCCTCGGGGGGGGGGGGGGGGGGGGGGCCCCCCGGCCCCCCCCCACCACCGTCAGACCTGGCTGTCGAACTCCCGCGCCGCGAGCGCGCGGACGATGCCTGCGCGGCCTTCGGACACGAGCCGGCGCAGTGCGGCCGGGTGCTCGGTCTTGAGCCACTCGTCGGAAGCGGTCACCGTGGCCGGCTCCACGGCCCACGACGGGTAGAGCCCGATCACGGTCGGCTGGGCGCGCTCGCTGGAGCGGCGCGTCCACACCTCGTCGATGACCTCGAAGTAGCGCTCGACGTAGCTGCCGAGCAGCTGCTTCTGGCCCGGGTGCGAGAAGCCCGAGATGAGGGCGTCGCTGACGGCGTTGGGGATCTCGTCGTCATAGACGGCGCGCTGCCACGCGTCGGCCTTGGCCTCGGCGGTCGGCTGCAGCGCGCGGCACCGCTCGGCGTGCCGGCGGCCCGCGGCGGTGTCGTCCTTGGCCAGCTCGGCTTCGATGTCCGCGGTGCCGGCCTTGCCGTGGGCCACGAGCGCCTGCAGCAGGCGCCAGCGCAGGTCGGTGTCCACGGTGAGGCCGGCCAGCGGCGCGGAGCCGTCGAGCCAGCCCGCGACGACACCCAGCGTCGCCTCGTCGAGCACGCCGCCGGCCAGCGAGTTCACGAACGCCAGCTGGTGGTCGGACGCGGCTTCGGCGCCCTGGGCGAGCTCCAGCAGCCGCCCGGTGAGCGCCGGCCAGCCCTGCTCGGCGGCCCACTTCTGGTCCGCGTACGAGTTCAGCGCCGTCTGCGCCTGCAGCAGCAGCCGCTGCACCACGCCGACCTCGCTCTCGGCGTGGATGCCGCGCGCCACCAGCGTCACGAAGTCGCGCGCCTTGAGCTCGGCTTCGCGCGTCATCTCCCAGGCGGCCGACCAGCACAGCGTGCGGGGCAGCGGCTCGACGATGTCGGCGATCCGGTCGATCAGCGTGGTCAGCGACGCCGGGTCGAGGCGCATCGTGCAGTAGGTGAGGTCGTCGTCGTTGACCAGCACGAGCTTGCCCGCCGGCTTGCCGACCAGTGCCGGCACTTCGGTGCGGTCGCCGGAGACGTCGAGCTCCACGCGCTCCGTGCGCACGACCTTGCCCGAGTCGTCGTCGTACACGCCGACCGCGACGCGGTGCGTGCGCAGCTCGCCGGCGCCCGGCTTCGCGCCCGTCTGCACCACGGCGAACGACGCGAACGTGCCGTCGGCCGCCACCTCGTAGCGCGGGCTGAGCGAGTTGAGGCCCGTGGTCTCGAGCCACTGCGCGCTCCACCACGACAGGTCGCGCCCGGACGCCTCTTCCAGCGCGGCCAGCAGGTCGGCCAGCGTGGCGTTGCCCCACGCGTGCTTTCCGAAGTAGACCTTCAGGCCTTCGAGGAAGTGCTCGATGCCCACGTAGGCCACGAGCTGCTTCAGGACGCTCGCGCCCTTGGCGTAGGTGATGCCGTCGAAGTTCACCTCCACCGCGTGCAGGTCGACGATGTCGGCCGCGATCGGGTGGGTGGAGGGCAGCTGGTCCTGGCGGTAGGCCCACGACTTCTCGATGTTCGCGAAGCTGGTCCACGCGTTCTTGTACTCGGTGGCCTCGGCCTGCGCGAACACGCTCGCGAAGGTCGCGAACGACTCGTTGAGCCACAGGTCGTCCCACCAGCGCATGGTGACCAGGTCGCCGAACCACATGTGCGCCATCTCGTGCAGCAGCGTCTCGGCGCGGCGCTCGTAGGCGTAGCGCGTGACGCGGCTGCGGAAGACGTAGTCCTCCAGGAAGGTCACGGCGCCGGCGTTCTCCATCGCGCCCGCGTTGAACTCCGGCACGAACAGCTGGTCGTACTTGGAGAACGGGTAGGGCGTGCCGAACTTCTCGTGGAAGAAGCCGAAGCCCTGCTTGGTCTCCACGAACAGCCGGTCGGCGTCCATGTGCTCGGCGAGCGACGCGCGGCAGTAGATGCCGAGCGGGATCGTGCGGTGGGCGTCGGAGAACTCGTCGCGCCACTCGGCGTACGGGCCGGCGATGAGCGCGACCAGGTACGTGGAGATCCGTTCGGACACGGCGAAGTTCGTCACCCGCGCGCCGTCGGGAGTGTCCTCTTCGGTCTCGACGAGCGCGTTGGACACGATCTTCCAGTCGCGCGGCGCGTGGACCGTGAGCTTGTACACCGACTTCAGGTCGGGCTGGTCGAAACAGGCGAACATGCGCTTGGCGTCGGCGGTCTCGAACTGCGTGTAGAGGTACACGCCGTTGTCGACCGGGTCGACGAAGCGGTGCAGGCCTTCGCCGGTGTTCGTGTACCGGCAGTCCGCGGTTACCACGAGTTCGTTGTCCGCGGCGAGCCCGGGCAGCGCGATGCCCTTGTCCTCGACGTAGGTGCTCACGTCGAGCTCGGCGCCGTTGAGCACGGCGGAGCGGACACCCTCGGCGACGAGGTCGATCCACGACGACTCGCCCGGCCGGGTGGCGGAGAAGCGCACTGTGGTGGTGGAGAGGAAGGTCTTCTCACCGGGACCGCCGTGGCCGTCGGTCAGGTCCAGCACGATGTCGTAGGACGCGACATCCAGCAGGCCGGAGCGCTGCTTGGCTTCGTCACGAGTCAGGTTGGGGGCGGGCACGGGCACCTCTGGTCTTCGATTCCGGTTGCGGTTTTCGGGCTGTCCTGCATCCAATCATGCGAAGCGGTCCTCGGGCGACGGGGAACAACCGGGCCTGTCGCGCGCGTTGGCCGTCATTGGGGGACACCCCCTCTGCAAAAGGCATGCCTGCCGACGTCGAACCTCGCGAGGAGCTCGTTGAGATGACCGCTGCGTCCCAGCCCACCAAGGTGGACTTCTATTTCGATCCGATCTGTCCGTTCGCGTGGATCACCTCGCGGTGGATCCTCGAGGTCGAGAAGCACCGCGAGCTGGACCTGAACTTCCGGATCATGAGCCTGTCCGTGCTCAACTCGGGCCGGGAAGAGCTGCCGGAGCGCTACCAGGAACTGATGGACAAGGGCTGGCGCCCGGTCCGCGTGGCCACCGCGCTGGCCGCCGCGAAGGGCGAACAGGCGCTGCGCGACTTCTACACGGAGTTCGGCACGCGCTACCACAACCAGGGCAACAAGGACTTCGACGTCGTCCTCAAGGAAACCCTCGAGGCCGTCGGCGCGCCGCCCGAGCTGATCGAGGCCGCCGACTCGACCGAGTACGACGAGGCGTTGAAGAAGAGCCACCACGAGGGCATGGACCCGGTCGGCATGGACGTCGGCACGCCGACCATCCACATCGACGGCGTCGCGTTCTTCGGCCCGGTGCTCAGCTCCATCCCGCGGGGCGACGACGCCCTGAAGCTGTTCGACGGCGCCGTCGCGATGGCGAGCTACCCGGACTTCTTCGAGCTCAAGCGCACCCGCACGGGTGAGCTGAACTTCGACTGACGTCTCACGGGGTCGCCAACGCGGCCCTCGTGACGCCGGCGGGGTAGGGCGAGGCCGCCACGGCCTCGTCCGCTCCGCTGGCCCCGGCCGCCACGGCGGCCTTCAGCGCGTTGAGCCGGCGCAAGCCGTCGCGGTGCTCCCGGACGAACCCGGGGTCCACGGGCTCGCCGTGCCCGGGCACCACGATCCGCGGGTCGAGCGCGAGGATCGCCTCGAGCGCGCCCGGCCACTCGCCCAGGTGCGTCTCGTCGCTGAACGAGTACTCCGTGAAGCCCTCGGGCCCGTGCTCCACCACGTCGCCGGCGAACACGACACCCGCGTCGGGCACGTGCACCACCAGGTCGTGGTCGGTGTGCGCGCGGCCGGGGTGCACGAGCACGACGGTGCGGCCGCCGAGGTCGAGCTCGGCCCGGTCGGTCACGAGCCGGTCGGGCGGCATGAGGCCGGTCCGGTCGAGGGCGTCGGCGATCTCCGGCCTGCCTTCCGCGCGGTAGCGCGCGCTCCACTTGGCTTTTGCGGTTTCGCCGTGCTCCAGCAGCTCGCGCAGACAACGATCGTGGGCCCAGACGTCGCACGGCAGGAACGGCGTGGTGCCGAAGCTGTGGTCGAAGTGCGCGTGCGTGTAGACGACAATCCACGGCAGGTCCGTCAGCTCCCGCACGGCCGCGGCGAGCTCAGCGCCCTGGTCGACGTCGCCGCGTGTGTCGATCACCAGGCAGCGCTCGGCGCCGATCACCAGTCCCGTGGTCAAGTCGAGCTCTTCGTAGCGCCGCGCGTGCACGCCTTCGGCCACTTCGGTCCAGGTCATTCCGCCTCCAGGGTTTTCCCGCGCAGGGTGGGCGCGGTGGTGCTCACGTCTGTTTGCGCGGCGAGCTCGACGTCGCCGGGGTGGCCCGCCGCGGCCAGTTCGCGGCCGGACGAGCAGGTGCGCAGCGCGTGCGCGAGGTCGGTGCCCGCGTAGGCCGCGGCTGCGAGAGCGGCTTCCGCCGAGAGCGTGCGGCTGTGGCGGGCGAGGGCCGCGACGATGGCGCCGGCGCCGAGCTGGTCTTCCACACACGGGCGTAGGGGTCCGAAGTGCTTGCGCTCGCCCAGCAGGTCGATGCCCCAGCGTTCGCCGGCCGGGATCACGCCGACGGGCCGTCCGGCCGCCAGTTCGAGCGCCTTCGCCGCGACGGCTGACGCGTTGCGCAGGCAGCCCGCCAGCACGTGGGCGCCGGTGGCGGCGGCCGCGGCGGTCAGGGTGGCGCCGTTGGGCGAGGGCAGCGCGAGCAGCGTGCCGGACGGGATGTCCGTCACAGAGGAAGGCCGCAACGTCCACGCTGCCTCACCCGCGACGACCGCGCCCGCGGCTCGCGCTTCGGCGACGCCGCGTTCTTCGCGCCAGCGCACCGGCAGCACCCGGCCGCCGCGCGCGGTGACGAGATCCGTGGTGGTGCAGAAGGAAAGCACGTCGACCACCACGAGCACCGCGCACGCGCCGCCGAGCGCCGCGACGCCTTCGGCGCCCCATTCGAGCCGCACGTCGTGTCCCGGCTGCTCCCACGTGTCCACCCCCAGAGCATGCCCGCCACCGGCGGTGATGGCAGACTCGCCGCTGTGCGTGTCTACTTGGGATCCGACCATGCCGGTTTCGAGCTGAAGAACCACCTGGCCAGCCACCTCACGGGCCAGGGACACGAAGTCGTCGACGTCGGTCCGCGCACCTACGACCCCGTCGACGACTACCCCGCCTACTGCGTGGCCGCGGCGCTGCGCGTGTCCGGCGACGAGGGCAGCCTCGGCATCGTGATCGGCGGCTCGGGCAACGGCGAGCAGATCGCCGCCAACAAGGTGCCCGGCATCCGCGCGGGTCTCGGCTGGAGCGTCGAGACGGCGCAGCTGTGCCGAGAGCACAACCACGCGCAGGTGCTCGGAGTCGGCGCGCGCATGCACACCGTCGAGCAGGCCACGGAGATCGTCGAGGCTTTCCTGGCCACCGAGCCTTCGCCGGAGGAGCGCCACGGGCGCCGGATCCAGCAGCTGCTCGACTACGAGCGCACCGGCACGCCGCCGCCCCTGCCGGAAGCCTGATGCCCGAAGGGCACACCCTCCACCGCCTCGCCCGTCTGCACAAACGCCGCTACGCCGGCGCGCCCGTCTCGGTGTCCAGCCCGCAGGGCCGGTTCGCCGAGGAAGCGGCGAAGCTCGACGGGCAGGTGCTGGAGTCCGCCGAGGCGTACGGCAAGCACCTGTTCCACGACTACGGTCCACACGGGACGGTGCACGTCCACCTCGGCCTGTACGGCACGTTCGGCGAAACGCCGCTGCCCGAAACCGAACCGGTGGGCCAGGTGCGGATGCGCCTGATCGGGCGCACGCACTGGACCGATCTGCGCGGCCCGACGCGGTGTGAGCTGCTCGACGCGGCCCAGGTGGACGCGATCAAGGCGCGGCTCGGGCCCGACCCGTTGCGCCGTGACGCCAAGCCCGATCTCGCGTGGGACCGGATCTCGCGTTCGCGCACATCGGTGGCCGCGTTGCTGATGGACCAAGCGGTGCTCGCCGGAGTCGGCAACGTGTACCGCGCCGAGGTGCTGTTCCGCCACGGCGTCGCCCCGATGGTGCCCGGCCGCGCGCTCGATCGCGGGCTGTGGGACGAGATGTGGGCCGACCTGGTGACGTTGATGCGCCACGGCGTGCGCATCGGCCGCATCGACACGGTGGCGCCGGAGCACATGCCGGCCGCGCAGGGCCGCGCGCCGCGCGACGACCGGCACGGCGGCGAGGTGTACGTCTACCGGCGCGCCGGGATGCCGTGCCTGGTGTGCGGCACGCCGGTGGCGCACCAGGAGCTCGTGGGGCGCAACCTGTACTGGTGCCCCTCGTGCCAGCCTGCCTGAGTCACGCGGTGAGGCCGTCCAGCAGCAGGTCGAGTCGTTCGGCCAGCGCGGCGGCCAGGTCGAACGGCGGCGCTTCGTCGGCGAGCCAGCGGCGGAGGGTGTCGCCGTAGACCGCGGTGACCACTTCGGCGACCGTGCGCGGCGGGAGTTCTGAGCGCAGCTCGCCCTGGTCCTGGCCTTGGCGGATGGCGTCGATCGTCGCGTCGGGCACGGGGTGCTGGTGGGCGACGACCTCGTCGTGGCGCAGGCTCACGTGCAGCATCCGGGTGAGGATGCGTTCGCGCTCGTTGATGGCTGCCAGCGCGGTGAAGTAGCGGTGCAGCCTCGTGCGCGCGGATTCGTCGGAATCGTCGACGGTGAGCAGCTGGTCTCGGCGGTCCTGGCCCCATTCGACGAGGAAATCGCGCTTGTGCGGGTAGTGGTTGAGCACCGTCTGGCGCGCGACGTCGGCCTCCGCGGCGATGTGGTCGATCGTCGTCGCTTCGTAGCCGCCCTCCTCGAACAGCTTGAGCGCGGCCGTGAGCAGGCGCGCCCGCATCCGGGCCCGGTTCGCCTCGCGTCGTCCTGTCACGGAGTCAGCGTACCGAAGTTTGGGTTGGAGGCTAAACTTAGGCTGGAGACCACACTTTGAAGGAGTGCACATGCAGGTGGACATCCGCGACAAGGTCATCGTCATCACCGGCGCGGCGCAGGGGCTCGGCCGCACGCTCGCGCTGGGGCTGGCCCGCGAGGGCGCGCGGATCGCGGTGCTCGCGCGCAGCTCGGCGAAGGCGGCCGGCACCGTGGACGAGATCGTGGCCGAGGTGCCGGACGCGCCGAAGCCGCTGGCCGTCGTGGCGGACGTGTCCGACGAGGACCAGGTCCGCGCCGCGGCCGCCGCCGTCGACGCGCACTGGGGCCGGGTCGACGCCCTGATCAGCAACGCCGGCTGGATGCCGCCCGCCGGCACGATGAAGGTGCTCGACTTCGAGCTGGCCGATCTACGACGGATCCTCGACAGCAACCTCGTCGGCTGTTTCCTCGTCACCAAGCACTTCGCGCCGATCATGATCCGAGGGGGCGGCGGGCGGATCATCTACGTCGGCAGCATGGTCGGCACCCAGGCTGGCCCCGGCGCCGGTGCGTACGGCGCGTCGAAGGCCGGGGTGCACCTGCTGAGCAACGTCGTGCACCAGGAGCTGGCGGACCAGGGCATCCGCACGGTGGCGCTGGCGCCCGGGCTCACGGTCACGCCGGGCATGCGCGTGGCGGCGAGCGAGGAGCACATCGCGCGGGTGAGCGCGCGCTACCCGGGTGGCCGCGTCGGACAGCCGGAGGACATCGTGCCGTTCGCGGCCTTCCTGTGCAGCCCGGCGGCCGAACACCTGTCGGGGACGCTGGTGGGAATTCGGCCGATCACGGGGTGAGTCCGATGTGGACGGAGTGGCGGAACCCGCTGGTATGCCTGGGGTTCTACGCTGTCCCCGACAGCGTGCACTTGCGCTGAAAGCCGTGAAGGGCCCCGGGGGGACTCGAAGTCCCTCGCGGAGCCCTTCACGGTGCTCGATCCTTGGTCGTGCGTGGGGTCAGAAGTCGAAACCGCCGCCGCCGCCGAATCCTCCGCCGTCGAAGCCGCCGCCATCGAACCCGCCGAAGTCCTGGCCGCCGCCGTCGCCGCCGTCGAAGCCGCCGCCGTCACCGCCATCGCCACCGTCGCCGCCCTGGTCGCCGGACTCGATGGCGTCCTGCTGGCCGGCGTCGTAGCCCGACTCCCAGGCCGAGGCGCTGGCGATGCCGCCCATGCCGGAGAACATGGCACTGAACAGGAACATCGAGCCCAGGCCCCACGCGCCGGCCACGAGCGCGGGCTTCCACCACGGCTCGCTGTACCAGCCCTGCGGCACCGGACGCCCCGCCACGCGGCCGCCGGGGTAGTAGTACGGCGTGTCCTGGCCGGGGTCGGGCGAGGCCTCGTAGTGCTGGCCCTCGACGTCGACCTTGCGGTGCTCGGTCACCTTGCCGGCGCGCTCGCGCTCGGCCTCCTCCGGCAGCGCCGGGCCGGGGTCGAGGCCCATGGCGGTGCGGGCGGCGCGGACGTAGTAGAGGCCCTCGACGGCGGTGTCCTTCACCAGCCGAGCCTGTTCGACGGTCTGCGCCTGTTCCATCTGCGAGCCGGCGGCGTTGTAGCGCTCGCTGGCGTCGGCCATCGCCTGCTGTGAGGCCGTGTCGGTGCCGGAGATGTTGAGGACCTGCCCGCCGAGGCGTTCGACGAGGCGGCGCGCGTCGGCCTTCGCGTCGTCGAGCTGCCGCTGCCGCGAAGCGGCCTGCGACCGGACGAAGTACAGCCCGCCCCCGACGATCACGACGACGAGCACGATCAACAGGATCGCGGTGCCCATGGGTCACTCCACGTGTTGAGCTTGTCTCAGCGGCCCTGTGGCCGCCTTTGATTCGGACAACGCGGACAGTACGCTGAGGGTTCCCGGGAGGTGACGTGGAGCACCTCTGGCCGGGCAAAGTAGAACACGTTACAGTCGGGGGATGAAGTTCTCCCTGTCGATCGCGATGAACCCCCTCGATCAGCTGGGCGGGCTCGCCCGGGCCGCCGAGGAGGCCGGATTCTCCTCGATCGTCCTGCCGGATTCCCTGTTCTACTCGGAGAAGGTGTCCGCGGACTATCCGTACACGCCCGACGGCAGCCGGTTCTGGAACGAGGAGACGCCCTGGGTCGACCCGCTGGTGGCCGCCGCGTCGATGGGTGCGGTGACCGAGCGTCTCGAGTTCTACACGTCCGTGCTGAAGCTCGGCTCGCGCAACCCGGTGCTGCTCGCGCGTCAGGTGAACTCGGTGGCGGCTCTGACCGGTGGCCGCTTCGGTCTCGGGCTCGGCATCGGCTGGTCGCCGGAGGAGTTCGAGTGGTGCGGCGCGCCATATGAGCGGCGCGGCAAGCGCTTCGACGAGGCCATCGAGGTGCTGCGCCTGATCCTCGACGGCGGCATGGTCGAGTTCCACGGCGAGTTCTTCGACTTCGACAAGCTGCGCATGAGCCCGACGCCGCCGAAGCGCGTGCCGTTCTACATCGGCGGGCACACGGACATCGCGCTGCGCCGCGCCGCGCGCGTGGGCGACGGCTGGTCGTCGGCGATGATGACGCTCGACCAGCTGCGCGACACGATCAAACGGCTCAAGGAACTGCTGGCCGAGCGCGGGCGCGAGGCCGATCCGTTCGAGTTCCAGGCGGTGTGCGTCGACCGGTTCGGGCTCGACGGGTTCCGCGAGCAGGCCGAGGTGGGCGTGACCGACGCGATCACGATGCCGTGGGTGTTCGAGGGCCTCGGTTTCGACGCCGAGGTGGGCCCGAAGGTCGACGCGATCCGCAAGTTCGGTGAAGAAGTCATCGCGAAGTTCCGGGATTCAGCGTCGGATTCGGGGGAGTGACATGAGTGTTGAGGTCAGCTGGGACGTCGACGCGGACCAGCCGCCGGCTCGCCTGGCGTCGTTCCGCTCGATGACGTCGGTCGCGGCGGGCGACAAGGACGGGTGGCTGGCGTTGTTCGCGCCGGGCGCCGTGGTGGAGGACCCGGTGGGCCCGTCGATGTTCGACGAGCAGGGCAAGGGCCACCACGGCCGCGAGGGCATCGGCGCGTTCTGGGACCTGACGATCGCTCACGTGGAGCGCTTCGAGTTCGTGATCCGCGACTCGTTCGCCGCGGGCGCGGAGTGCGCGAACATCGGCACCATCACCACCTACCTGCCCGGTGGCTACCGCGTCGACACCGACGGCGTCTTCGTCTACCGCGTGGGCGAGGACGGCCTGATCACCTCGATGCGTGCCTTCTGGGAAACCGACCGCGCCATGGCGACGGCGCGCCAGGTCTGAGCTGCCCGATACCACCTCCGTGGGTGGTCTGACCGGCCACTGTTCGGCTCGCTGCCCCCTCGGGACGCCCGCGCGCGGGCTTACGGTGGGGCGCATGGTGGCTCGTGGTGTGCACCTCGTCGGCAGCGTGCCGCTCGAGGACTCGGAGACGGTGTTCCGCGCGGTCTCGGCCCACGTCGGCGAGTTCGTTCGGCGGGTGACGGACGGCGAGACGGGCGTGCGGTCGAACTGGACGTTCTGGCAGCGGGCGGTGTTCGCGCGCACCCCCGGCCTGGTCACCGACGAAGTCCACCGCGGCGAGTACAGCAGCACGCCCAAGTACCGGCTGGCCGGTCCCGCTTCGGCGGTGCGCTTCGGCCCCCTCGGCTACGCCCAGGCGGCGCTGTCGTCATGGGTCGTCTTCCGGCGCCTGCGCGCGGCGGGGGTGCTGCCGGACGTCCGGTTCCAGGTCAGCCTCCCCACGCCCATGGCCCCGATCCGCCTGCACGTGGACACCGCCGACCAGGCCGCCGTCGAGCCCGCCTACGAAACCGCGATGCTGCGCGAGCTGGAGCTCATCACCGACGCCATCCCCGCCGACCAGCTCGCGATCCAGTGGGACACCGCCGTCGAGTTCGGCATGCTGGAGGGCGTTTTCCCCAGCTGGGTCCCGGATCTCGAGGCCGGCGTCCTCGACCGCCTGACCCGCCTCGGCAACGCCGTGCCCGCCGACGTCCACCTCGGCTACCACCTGTGTTACGGCGACAGCGGCGGCCGCCACTTCGTCGAGCCCGCTGACACCGCGCTCCTGGTTCGCGTGGCGAACGCCCTGGCCGCGCGGCTTTCGCGGCCGCTGGGGTGGATCCACCTGCCCGTGCCGATCGGCCGGACGGATCCGGAGTACTTCGCGCCGCTGCGTTCCCTGGCGTTGTCCGCGGAGACCGAGCTGTACCTGGGCCTCGTGCACGTCGCGGACGGCGAACCCGGTGCGCGCAAACGCATCGCCGCCGCACTGTCCGCTGCGGACTCCTTCGGCATCGCCACGGAATGCGGCTTCGGCCGGCGCCCACCGGAGACGGTGCCGGGCTTGCTGGCCCTGCACGCGGCGGTGGCCGAGCTGACGCCGTAGTTTGATCACCGCTCGGACGGCAGGGCTTTCATGGCGTGGTCGGCGTACGAGCATTGCGTCCGGATGACGTCACGGGACTGATCGAGCGACACCGGCACGTCGGCTCGGTCAGGGGGGAACTTGGCGTGCAGCCAGCGCGACCAGAGCCCGGTTTCGCCGAGGAACCGGGCTGAGTGCTCGGTGCCCAGCCGCGCGTCCAGGTGGCTGAGCGCGCCCATGGCCGAGTCCTGCTCGCCGCGGTCGGTGCGTGGCAGGAATGCGTGGAGGTAGTCGACCAGCAGACGTGCGTCTTCCTCCGTGCCGAATCGCGCCAGCGCGAAGCAGAATCCGCGGCCGGCGTAGATACGTTTGTTCGCGAGAAGCAGCTCGCCGATCCGTTCGCGGTGCGCAGCTCGCCGGGCGAAGGCGACCAGCCACGAAGCCGTCAGCTGCGCACGCCATTCGTAGCCGAGCAGCAGCTCGAGCTCGTCGTCGGTGATGCGCACCGAGTCCTCGGCCAGCGCGCGTCCGAAGGCCTGCCGTTGCGCCGGGTCGCTCAGGAACGGGGTGTTGAGCAACTGCAGGTACCTGCGCCCCGGCGTCACGTACGTTTCGACGGCCGCGTTGAGCGCGGGCTCGTGCCGGTGGTCGCGCATGCGGGAATTCTGCCCGCGTGAGCGCTCACCACAAAGGCCATTTCCTGGCAAGATCGCCGGTCGGGAGTTGCCGACCAGGGGAGGCGTCATGGCTGCTGGACATCCACTCGGCCCACCGGCTCACGAGCAGCACTGGGTGGACCTCGCGGCAGACCTTGCCGCCGGGTTCGCGCTCACGACGGCCGAGCGGGACCGGACCAGCGAGTTGCCCGTCGAGAACCTCCGACGGCTGAACGCGAGTGGGCTCGACGCCGCGTTGCTGCCGGCGGAGTACGGCGGCCAGGACCTGAGCTACCGCACTTACGGCGCGATCGTCCGGCTGCTGAGTGCGGCGTGCCCGTCGACGGCGTGTGTGTGGGTGATGCACATCGGCGCGGCGGCGGGCCTGGTGGAGCTGTCGGAGCCCGACATGGCGCGGTTCTTCGCCGAGCGGCTGGCGGCCGGGGCACGGTTCGCGAACGCGTTGAGCGAGCCGGCCGGCGGGAACCTGTTCCTGCAGTCGCAGCAGCCCGCGGAGGCGGTCGAAGGCGGGTTCCGGCTGAGCGGGGAGAAGCGCTTTTCGTCCGGGTGCGAGATCGCCGACCACTTCCTCGTCAACGCGAAGGTCGACGGCGTCTCCACGTTCTTCGGGCTCGACGCCGACCCTGCGACGATGACGTTCCAACCGAGCTGGGACGCGATGGGCCTGCGCGCGAGCGGCAGCCGGCTGATCCGCTTCGACGGCACGCTCCTGCCGCACGAGCGCCGTTGCCCGCCGTCGAAACGGCGGCGCCCCAACCACATCGGGGCGGGGGTGGCGGCGTTGTCGCTGGGGGTGGCCGATGGCGCGCTGGCGGCGTTGCGGGAGCACGCACGCGCCCGGAAGGTGTTGCCGGGCGGTGGGACGGTGGCGGAGCAGCAGTGGGTGCGCTTCGGCGTCGGCGAGCTGGAGAGCCGGCTGCAGGCCGCGGCGATGTTCGCGCAGCACATGTGCTGGCTCGCCGACGAGAACTCGCCCGGTTTCCTGCCGGCGACGATGCGCGCGAAGCTGCTGGCCAACGACGTCGCGCGCGAAATCGCCGACCTCGGCGTGCGCGTGGGCGGGGGCTCGGGGTACCTGAAGACGTCGCCGATCGAGCGGTGGTTCCGCGACGCGCAGGCGGGCTGGCTGATGGCCTACTCCGCCGAGATCTGCAAGGACGTGATCGGCTCGCAGGTGCTGGGCGACGATGCCTGAGCGGATGCTGTTCAACGCGTTCCACATGTTCGCCGTCTCCCACCACGCGCAGGGGTTGTGGGCCGAGCCGGACAGCCGTCAGCTCGGCTACACCGACCCCGCGACGTGGCTCGACCTTGCCCGGACGCTGGAGCGCGGCCGGTTCGACACGCTCTTCTTCGCCGACGTCCTCGCCCCGTACGAGACCTACCGCGGCTCGCGCGACGCGGCGGTGCGCGAGGGGATGCAGTTCCCGACCGGCGATCCCTCGGTGCTGATCCCGCTGCTCGCCTATCACACGGAACACCTGGGTTACACGTTCACGCAGAACATCCTGCAAGAGCACCCGTACCCGTTCGCCCGCAAGGTGTCCACTCTGGACCACCTGACGGGCGGGCGGGTGGCGTGGAACATCGTCACGTCGTTCCTGCCGGGTGCGGGCCGCAACCTCGGCCACGGCGGGCTGCCGGGCCACGAGGAGCGCTACGGCCGCGCCGAGGACTTCACGCAGGCGGTGCTGAAGCTGTGGCTGCACAGCTGGGAAGACGGTGCGGTGCTGCGGGACCGCGAGCGGCGCGAGTTCGCCGATCCGGCCAAGGTGCACGCCGTGGTCCACAATGGACCGTTCTACCAGCTCGACGGCCCGCACCTGAGCGAGCCGTCGCCACAGCGGGTGCCGGTGCTGTTCAACGCCGGTGTTTCGCCGACCGGCCGCGCGTTCGCCGGCCGGTACGCGGAGTGCCTGTTCATCAACTCCCAGGACCCCGCCGAGGCGGCCCCGATCGTCGCCGACGTGCGCCGGGCGGCCGCCGCCGCGGGCCGGAACCCGGCGCACGTCAAGGTTTTCGTGCCGCAGTCCTACTTGCTCGCCAGTACCGAGGCCGAGGCCCGGCGGCGCCACGCCGAGCTGCTGGAGCGCCAGACCGTGGAGGGGAACCTGGCGCGCGCGTCGGTGTTCGCCGGGCACGACTTCGGCCTTGACGACCCGGCCGCGCTCGTCGGCGACCTGCGCCGGCGCGAGGTGTCGGAGCCCGTGCGCAAGCTCCTCGCTTCGACCACCCGTGACGACTGGACGCTCGGCGAGTTGATCCTCAGTCGCACCAGCAAACGCGTGGTGGGGACGCCGGAGCAGATCGTCGAGAACATCGCGCGCTGGCAGGACGCGGGTGTCGACGGGATCAACCTCGAATACGTGATCTCGCCGACGAGCTTTAACGAGTTCGTGGACCACGTCGTCCCGCTGCTGCAAGCGCGCGGCCTCATGCAGCGCGAGTACCGGCCGGGGACGTTGCGGGAGAAACTTTTTCCCGACGGTGGCCCTCAGCCGCCGCGGGACCACCCGGCGTGGGCGCTCACGCCGCGCTGTGGGCCAGCCAGTGGTCGACGAGATCCCGGTCGCCGGTGATCGTCACGTCGTCGGCCGGCCGGCGGCGGGTGAGCACGAGCAGGAGGTCGGTCAGCGGGCCGGCGAGCGTGACGTCGGCGGGGGCGGTGGCGCGGGTCCACTCGATGCCGTCCGGGGTGCGGGTGACGTGCCAGCCCTCGGCGTGGTCGGGGAGGAGCCGCAGGGTCTGCCCGGTGCCGCTGAGCCCGGCGACGTCGGGTTTGAGCGTCCGCGTGGCGGGGTTCGCGAGCAGGCCGAACCAGTCACTGATCACGTCCTCGGCCAGCTCCGGGGCGACTGAGAACGCGCGGCCCGCCGCGTCGGCGTGGTGCACGACGGCGTCGTTGAGCAGGCGGCGCAGCCAGAACCCGGCCGGCCCCTGGCCGAAGAACGTCCACACGGGACTGTCGCTCGTGGACACCGCGTCGACGAGGTCCGTGGCGCCGGCCCGCAGCCAAGCAGACCAGCCGGCCGGGTCGCCGGGGTCCGCGTCGAACGGGTCGGGCACCGGCGAAGGGCCGGAGCGCACGATGCTCGCCGCCCAGCGGTGCGCCTGGCCGACGTGGCCGACGAGCACACGCAGCGGCCAGTCGGGGCACGTCGGCACGCGGGCGTCGGGGTCGGCGCCGGCCGCGGCTTCGGCGAGGGCGGCGGTGTGGTGGTGGAGGGCTTCGGCGAGTCGGGTGGTGTCCATGGCCGTACCGTAGGAACTCCATCCGGCTGGAGGTTCTACCGATGGTGACCGGGCTCACACTGGGGATCGGCGACCTGGCGCGACGGACCGGCGTGCCCGTCCGCACGATCCGCTTCTACTGCGACGAAGGCCTGCTCGAACCCACCCGCAGCGCGGGCGGCCACCGCCGTTTCGCCGAGGACGCCGTCGAGCGGCTCACGCTCGTCCGCCGGATGCGCGGCCTGGGCCTGGGGCTGCCGCTGATCACCGACGTCCTCGCCGGCCGCCGCTCCCTGGCCGACGCCGTCGCGGCCGAACGCGCCGCCCTGGACCGCGAGGTCGCGACGCTGGCCTGGCGACGGTCCGTCCTGCGCGCCGTCGAGGACGCGACCCCGCTCGACCGGCCCGCGCGCCTCGAACTGCTGTCGGCCGTGGAAGACGGGTACGCCGCCCACGACGTTCTCGTCCGCCTCTGGCACCCCATGACCACCGGGCCCGTCCCCGCCGAGTCGGCCCGCATGTTCCTGGACATCAGTGCCCCGCCGCCCCCTGAGCTGCCGACGCCCGCACAGGTGGTCGCCTACGCGTCACTCGTCGTGCTCGCCTCGGACCGCTCGTTCGTCGATGCCCTGCGCGCCAGCACGCTGGTCGACCACGACCGGATCCCCGACCTCGCAGCCCTCCACGCCGAGGTGGCCCAGGCCTGCGAGCTCGCCTTCACCGCCGTGACGTCCGGCACCCGTCCGACGCCGGGCCCGGCCCTCGACCGCTTCGTCGCCGCACACGCCGCCTCCCTGCGCACCACCGACACCCCGGCCTTCCGCCACGCCCTCAACCACCGCACGGCCCCCGACCGCGACCCCCGCGTGCGCGCCTACTGGACCCTGGCCGGCCAGATCACGGGCGAACCGGCCCCGATGGGCGTCACGCACACCTGGCTGCTGGACGCGTTGAACGCTTCGGCCGGCTGACGGGTGCGCCGTCCCGTGAAGGTGAACCCGAAGGCCGCGCTGTTGCGCCGGTTTTCGTGCTGCTGGCCGCGTGCGGGCGGCAACTGACAGCGAGGAAGTCCGGGCCGTGGTGACCGCCGCCGCGGCGGCGCGGAAGTTGCCGATCCTGCTGGTCGACGCGGATCGCGCCGGTGCGAGTGCGGACGGGGGCGCGCGGTGGTTCGGCGAGGCGGCGCGAGGGCTGGGGGACGACCGTGCGCTGGTCGTCGTCCGGGGGCGCCGTGCCGGCGACTCCGTCCCCGACGTCGCCGCAGCCCTCGCTCGACGGTGAGTCCCAGATCTTGGACAGACTCGCCAGACGTCTGACGTCCAACCTATTCTCGCGGCGACGAGGGCGAGGAGTGGTGCATGTCCGAACGTGATCGGGCTCGGTTGGCGGAGCCGGCGCAGCCGCAGGATTTCCCGGACAGCCCGTTGAGCCGGGTGTTGCGGCAGCCGTTGCTGCTGGGGGTGTTCCTGCCGCTGCAGACGGGTGGGTGGTCGCAGTCGACGTTGCCGCGGGGGACGGATTGGACGTTCGACTACAACCGGGCGCTGGCGCAGCAGGCGGAGAAGTACGGGTTCGACATCGCGTTCGGGCTGTCGCAGTGGCTGCCCAAGGGCGGGTTCGGCGGCCAGACGCACTACCGCGAGAACTTCCTCGACCCGTTCGTCTCGGCGATCGCGCTCGCGTCGGCGACGGAGTCGATCCTGTTGCTGGGCACGGTGCACGTGCTGTACGGGCCGTGGCACCCGTTGCACCTGGCCAAGTTCCTCGCCACCGCCGACCACATCTCGGGCGGGCGCTTCGGTGCGAACATCGTCACCGGGTACGCCGACGCCGAGCCCGCGATGTTCGGGCAGCTCAAGCCCGAGCACGACAAGCGCTACGCGATGGCCGACGAGTTCGTCGCCGTCTGCAAGGACCTCTGGGCCGGCGAGGACAACCTGACGTTCCACGGCGAGCACTACTCGCTGCAGGAGGCCTACGCGTCGCCGCTGCCGAAGTACGGCCGCCCGATCCTGGTGTCCGCCAGCGGTTCCCCGGCGGGCTTCGCGTTCGCGGGCCGCAACTCCGACCTCGTGTTCATCTCCAGCCCGGCGGGCGAGAACATCGACCGCGCGCTGGAGGCGTTGCCGGCGCACGTGGAAAAGGTCAAGCGGGCCGCGCGGGACCAGGGCCGCGAAGTGCGTGTGGTGATCAATCCCACGGTCGTCTCCGCGCCCACGAGCGCTGAGGCGCACGCGCGGTACCAAGCGATCATGGACCACGCCGACCTCGGCGCGATCGGCGCGTTCACCGACCGCCACACCGCGGGCGACAGCCAGTCGTGGCTCGAGCACTCCGCCCGTGGCCGCGCGGTCGGCGGGCACCTGCACATCGTCGGCTCGCCCGAGGAGGTCACGGACAAGCTGCGCCGCCTGCACGAAACGGGCATCGACGGCGTTCAGCTGACGTTCTACGACTACCAGCCCGAACTCGACTTCTTCGGCACGCAGATCGTGCCGCTGCTGGAAGAGGCCGGGCTGCGCAAGAGTGTTACGAATCCCTGACTGTCCACGCGGGACCGGCCGCCGCGGCCGGTCCCCGGCCTACTCTGTGCGAAGACAGAGGAGGTCACCCTGATCACGTTGGTGCTGATCGGCTTGGTGGGCGGGCTGATCACCGGCATTTCGCCCTGCGTTCTGCCGGTTCTGCCGGTGTTGTTCATGACGGGCGGGGCAAGCGGCGCGCGCAAAACCGGCACGGAGCCGACGCGTCGCCGGCCGTTCCTCATCGTCGCGGGGCTGGCGTTGAGCTTCAGCCTCGTCACGCTCCTCGGCACGCTCGTGCTCGCCGCGCTGCACCTGCCCGGCGACGTGCTGCGCTGGGCGGGGCTCGTGGTGCTGGTGGTGCTCGGCGTCGCGATGATGTTCCCGCGCGTGCAAGACCTCCTGGAACGCCCATTTGTCCGGCTGGGCCGCAAATCCGTGCCGGGCGACCGCGGTGCGTTCGTGCTCGGGCTCGCGCTCGGCACCGTTTACGTGCCGTGCGCGGGGCCGGTCCTCGCGGCCATCACCGTGGCCGGCGCGACGCACACGATCGGCACGTCGACGGTCGCGCTCACCATCGCGTTCGCCATCGGCACGGCGATTCCGCTGCTGTTCTTCGCGATGGCCGGCAACCGCGTCGCCGAGCGGGTGAAGGCGTTCCGCGACCGGCAGCGCCAAGTCCGCATCGCCGCGGGGATCGTGGTGATCGGGCTGGCCGTCGCGCTCACGTTCAACGTCACCGACGCGTTGCAGCGCGCCATCCCGGACTACACCGCGGGGCTGAACCAGGCCCTCGGCGCGGACAAGGTCGGAGGCGGCGGCAGCCTGCAGGCGTGCGACCCATCCGACGAGCTGCAGGACTGCGGCACCGCGCCGCAGCTGGTCGGCATCAACCAGTGGCTGAATACTCCCGGCGGGAAACCGGCCGCGCTGCAAGGGAAAGTCGTGCTCTACGACTTCTGGGCGTACTCGTGCATCAACTGCCAGCGCGCCATCCCGCACGTCGAGGCGTGGTACCAGCGCTACCACGACGCGGGCCTGGAGATCGTCGGCGTCCACACGCCGGAGTACGCGTTCGAGCACGTCCCCGCCAACGTCGCGGCCGGCACTGCCCGTCAGCACATCACCTACCCCGTGGCGATCGACAACGACTACGCCACCTGGAACGCGTTCAAGAACGAGTCCTGGCCCGCCGAGTACCTCGCCGACGCCACCGGGCAGGTCCGCCACGTCTCCCTCGGCGAAGGCGACTACGACGGCACCGAGTCGCTCATCCGCGAGCTGCTGACCACCGCCAACCCGAGTCAGACGCTCCCGCCGCGCACCGACGTCGCCGACGACACCCCCACGAACCCGTTGCAGAGCCCGGAAACCTACCTGGGCTCCGAGCGCAGCGGCGCCGGCGGCGCGCCCATCGACCTCCAGGGCAAGTGGACCACGACCCCCGAGTACCTCACCGCCGGCGACGACGCCTCCCTCACGCTCACCTACGACGCCTCAGCGGTCTACCTCGACGTCGGCGGCACGGGCACCGTCACCGCGACCGCCGGTGGCGTCACGAAGACGATCCCGGTGTCCGGCAGCCCGGACATCCACGCCGTCGTCCAGACCCCGACGCCCCAGCAGGGCACGGTGACGCTGAAGCTGAGCCCGGGATTGCAGGCGTACTCGTTCACGTTCGGCTGACGTTTCGCAGCAGGCCGGCGCTCACCGGCCACACCGACGTGGTCGGCTCCGTCGCCTTCGCCCCCGACGGCGCGCGTCTCGCCACCGCCGCACCGTCCCCCGCCAGGGTGCGGCGTACCCCGGCATCGGACGGCGCCTGGTCAGGCGCCATGGTCGAGCTGGTCACAGGGCGGGGCGGTCGCCACGGCACCCATCCTGGGCACGCCGAGGTGGGCGGACAAGCCTTTCGAGCGTGCTCGAAACGGTCACCACCGGCCGCGGTGCACGACCTCGTCGAACGGGCGGCGCGTGGGGTTCTTGATGGGCCGGAGCGGCCGGTCGGCGGGGTAGCCGATGGCCAGCATGAGCGACACGACGTGGTCGCCCGGCACCCCGAGGATCTCGCGCGCCCGGTCCTGGTCGCCGATCGAGGAGTGCCCGGTGCCGATGCCGAGGTCGGCGGCCGCGAGCATCATCGCGTAGGTGGCCTGTCCGAGGTCGTACTGGTCGAGCACGCGCGTTCGGTCGTCGGCCGGTTCGGGCACCACCAGCACGATCGCGGCCTGGGCGCCGGCGAGGTGCCCGGCGCCCTGCCAGACCGTGGAGAGCTCACGCAGCTGCGCGCGGTCGGTCACGAGCACGAAGTCCCAGTGCTGGCGATTCGACGCCGAGGGTGAGCGCCAGCCGGCCTCGGCGATCCGCGTGAGGTGTTCTTCGGCCACCGGCTCGCCGGTGTAGCTGCGCACGTTGCGACGGGCGCGAATGGCGTCCCAGGTCTCCATGGTGCTCTCCTCTTCGCAGGTCGGACCGGTGCCGGAAAAGACCATTGCGGGACAAGGCTGCCACGGCGGACGCGAGCACCGCTACCTCGTCACCCGTGAGACCCGGGTGATCCACTGTGGACGAGAGCCGGCCCCGAGCAAGGTGGGGTTCGGCGCGGCTCTTGAACTGCTCCGAACGGCGGAAAGTGCGCCGCACGGTGCGCGGCGCACTTTCCCGGGAACTGGACGACTAGTTCTGCACGAGCCAATGGCGGATCTGGCCACCGCTGATGGTGATCCTCTGGCAGTCGAGCGAAGCGCCCGGGTGGCCGACCGCGTACACCGCCAGCCCGACGCGGCACGCGGGCTCGTTGTCATACGTCGCGATCACCGTCTGGGCCAAGGCGATCGCGTTCCCGCCGAGGACCAACGCGCCGGCGACCAGTCCCGTGGCGACGACCTTGCTGCTGAGCTTCACGATTCTCTCCAGTCCTGCTCGCGCTCGAACCTTCGTGGTGATCATGACACGGCATCGGGGCGTACCCGGTGCTTTTGTCACATCGAGGTGAAGGTGGGGAAGAAGTGTTGCCCTGTCGGCGAAAGCCCACCGTTGCGGGCAAACGGGCAGGGTAGATTCGTCCCTGCCGTGAACGCTGCCCTGGTGCTCGGGTCGGCCGCGGTGGTAGCCGTCGCGCACGTCACCGTCCGGCGCGCCCGGATCGAGCCGCCACCCGGATCGCCGGATGCGGGGTGCTCGACCCGAGTGTGCGTTTAATCCCCTGTGAACGGTTGGAGCACGTGCGCGCTGCCCGTTGTTCGGCTGGCGTATACCGACGTGGGTGAGCCTGAGCGCGTCGGTCGGGGACCGCTGGAATAAAGGAAAACGATGGCCGAGCCTCGGTTCGAGATGGTGTCCATCTCGGTTGCTGGACTGAATGGACGAGCGCATTCCGATGCGGGGTGGGCCGTCAGGTGGCGTTTTCTCTCAGCCAACAACCGCAGCATCGCACAGTCGGTTAATTCCTTCCCTGATGGTGATTCCTGTGCCTTCGCGGTGCAGACGCTCAAGGCCGGTCTCAAGCTCGCGGAAGTCTTGACCGTGCGCGACGAGCAGGGGATGTGGCTCTGGCAGCTCCGCCTGGACGGAACGTCGGTGGGGGTGTCCAGCCGCAAGTACCGCCGCCGCCTGCACGCGATCAATTCGGGTAGTTCTTTTCATCAACTGGCCGAATCCAGCCGCGAGATCAACCGAACGCGTGTTCGTCCGTAGTTAATGTTTTTGCCCGGCCTGAGACAGCTGTCCGGGTAAAGCTGCGCGTGCGTGATTCGGAGAGGAGGGGACATGACTGGGGTACTCGAACACGCCGGCGGGGAAACGCAGGCCCGCCGGAAGACCGGAAGACCCGGCGGCGCCGACCGCTTCTTCCGCCTGGCACTGCTGGGTGCCGGGCTGCTGGTGCTCACGATCATGGTGGTGGTCGGCGGTTTCCTGCTGAAGAACGGAAGCCAGGCGCTCGGCCGGTCCGGACTGTCCTTTCTCACCACGCAGGCCTGGCAGCCCGACTCCGGCAACTTCGGCATCGCCGCGGTGCTCGTCGGCACGCTGCTCATCGCCGGAACCGCGCTGTGTGTGGCCTTTCCGCTGGCCTGCGGAGTGGCGCTGTACATCTCGGAGTACGCGCCGCCGCGGCCGAAGCGGGTGCTGATCAGCCTGGTGGACCTCATGGCCGCCGTCCCGAGCGTGGTCTACGGCCTCTTCGGCGCGGTGTTCCTGCAGTGGAACCTGCTCGACGTGCCGCGGTGGCTCTCGGTGCACCTCGGCTGGTTCCCGCTGTTCACAGTGGACGGTTACGACGCGAACGATCCCCTGAGCAGCCAGACGGTGTTCGCCAGCTCTACCTTCTTCGCCGGCCTGGTCGTCGGGATGATGGTGATGCCGATCACCTGCTCGGTCATGCGGGAGTCGTTTTCCCAGGCGCCACCCGGAGAACGGGAAGGCGCGTATGCGCTCGGCGCCACGCGCTGGGGCATGATCCGCAGCGTCGTGCTGCCCTACGGCCGCGGCGGGATGATCGGCGGCACCATGCTCGGCCTCGGCCGCGCGCTCGGCGAGACCATCGCGGTGTACATGATCATCGCCCCCGTCTTCACGATCCAGCCACACGTGCTGCAGAGCGGCGCGAACTCCGTGTCGGCGCTCATCGCCCAGCAGTGGGGCGCGGCCAGCCCGTTCGGCCTCTCGGCGCTGATGGCGGCCGGGCTCGCGCTGTTCGCCCTCACGCTCGTCGTCAACTTCGGCGCGTCCGCGATCATCGCGCGCAGCCGCTCCGGACAGGGGAGTGAGGCATGACCGCCCTGGACACCCGGGAAACCCCGGAGATCCCCGAACTCCCCGAGTTCGACGACACACCCGAAACGTCCGAACGCCGGAGGGTCACCCGCCCCGGCCGCCGCGCGGACACGGTGAACGTCGTGGGCGCGCTCGCCGCCGCCGTCGCGCTGACCGCGATCGTGTTCACCCAGCTCGCCCCGTTCTGCGGCGCGATCGGGTTCCTCGCGATCGCGTGGCTGCTCTTCCTGGGCCTCTACGCGCTGCTGGTCTCCCTGACCGACAACGCGCTGACGGTCCGCGATCGCCTGGTCTCCGCGATCGTCCACAGCCTCGCCGCGTTCGCGTTGCTGTCGCTCATCACGATCGTCGGCTACCTGCTGGTGCGCGGCATCGACGCGTTGAGCCACTGGAACTTCTTCACCGAGGACATGGCCAACGCCGGCCCGCTCGACCCGCTGAGCCAGGGCGGCATCATCCACGCGGCGGTCGGCACGCTGGAGCAGATCGCCATCGCGCTTGTGCTCACCGTGCCCTTGGGACTGACGTGCGCGGTGTTCCTCAACGAGACCCGAGGCTTCTTCTCCCGCCTGGTGCGCACGATCGTCGACGCGATGACCGCGCTGCCGTCCATCGTGGCCGGTCTGTTCGTCTACGCCGCGCTGATCCTCTCGCTGGGGCTGGAGAAATCGGGCCTGGCCGCGGGTTGCGCGATCAGCGTGATGATGCTGCCGATCGTGATCCGAGCCTCCGACGTGGTGATCCGGCTCGTGCCCGGCTCGCTGCGAGAAGCGTCGCTCGCGCTGGGCGCCGGGCAGCTGCGCACGGTGTGGCACGTCGTGCTGCCGACCGCGCGCTCGGGGCTGACCACCGCGATCCTGCTCGGCACCGCGCGCGGCATCGGCGAAACGTCCCCGGTGCTGATCACCGCCGGGTTCACCGCCTACCTCAACGCCGACCCGTTCTCGGGACCGCAGATCTCCTTGCCGCTGGAGACTTTCTCGCTCGTCACTTCGCCGGAGGAAGCGATGAAGGCCCGCGGGTTCGGCGCCGCCGCCGTGCTGATGCTGCTGGTGCTCGTGCTGTTCGTGATCGCCCGGCTGGCGGGCGGCCGCCCGGCCGGAGAGCTGACCCGCGGCGGACGCCGGCGCCGGGAACGCGCCTCGGCCGCAGACCGGGAACGGTTCATTCAGAGGATGCAGGGGGAGCAACAGTGAGAAGCCGTATCTTCCGCTGGGTCGCGCTCGCGCTGGCGCTGGTGCTGCTCGGCCAGAGCACCGCGTTCGCGCAGGGCTACGTGCCCATCAGCGGCGCGGGGTCCACGTGGAGCTCGAACGCGCTCGATCAGTGGCGCAAGAACGTCGGCCAGTACGGCATGCGGATCAGCTACGCCGCCACCGGTTCGACCGACGGCCGCAACCAGTTCAAGGCGGGCCAGGTCGACTTCGGTGTCTCGGAGATCCCGTACGGTCTGACCGACGCCGGCGTCACCGACGTCGCGCCGACCAACCGCGGCTTCGCGTACATGCCGATCGTCGCCGGTGGTACCGCGTTCATGTACAACCTGCACATCGGCAACACCCGCGTGACGAACCTGCGGCTCTCGGGCAAGACCCTGACCGGGATCTTCACCGGCGCCATCACCAGCTGGGCCGATCCGCAGATCAAGACCGACAACCCGGGCCTGACGCTGCCGGCCCGCAAGATCATCCCCGTGGTGCGCTCGGACGGCTCGGGCACCAGCGCGCAGTTCACCACCTACATGGCCCGCCAGTACGGCTCACTGTGGGACGCCTTCTGCCGCAAGGCCGGGCGTGCCACGCCATGCGGGTTCACCTCGAACTACCCGCTCGTGCCGCCGATGATCGGGCAGTCGGGCTCGCTCGGCGTCACGAACTTCGTGCGGCAGGACCAGAGCGAGGGCGCGATCACCTACGTCGAGTACTCCTACGCGCGCAACGCCGGGTTCCCCATCGCCAAGGTGCTCAACCAGGCCGGGTACTACATCGAGCCGAAAGCGCCGAGCGTCGCGGTCGCGCTGCTCGCGGCCCAGATCAAACCGGACCTGACGCAGGAGCTCGGGGCCGTCTACACGAACCCCGACCCGCGCACGTATCCGCTGTCCAGCTACAGCTACATGATCCTGCCGACGACGCCGACGGCGCCGTTCACCGTCGAAAAAGGACGGACGCTGTCGGACTTCGCCTACTACTTCCTGTGCGAGGGCCAGCAACAGGCCGACCAGCTGGGTTACTCGCCGCTGCCGATCAACCTCGTGAAGGCCGGCCTGAACCAGGTGGCCCGGATCCCCGGCTCGACGAAGAAGCCCACTGACATCACGAAGTGCAACAACCCGACGTTCTCGCCGGACGGCACGAACCTGCTGGCCAAGAACGCCCCGCAACCCTCGCCGTGCGACAAGATCGGCGTGGTCCAGTGCACTACCGGCACCGGCGGCGCGAAGTCCTCGACTCCGAACAACGGCGGCCCGGGCGGCCGTTCGAACTCCACCGGAGGACCGGGTGGCACGGCGGGCAACACCGGCGGCACGGCCGGCACGCCGGGAAACACGAGCTCGAACCCGGGCGCGCCAGGCACGACCAACGGGCCCGGCGGCGGTGCGATCGACCCCGACACCGGCCTGCCCGTCGGCACGCAGAACCTCGCCGACGGCGGCTCTTCCGTGCCCGTGTCGCTCGCCCAGCGCGACGACGCCACGGCCGCGCTGCTCACGTCCGTGGCCGTCGCGCTGCTGCTCGGGCTCGTGATCGGTCCGCCGTTCCTCGCTCGGCGCCTCACGAAGGACAGGGACCGGTCGTGAAATACCTCAGACTCCTGCTCGCGGCCCTGCTCGCCCTGGCCGCGCTGCTCGTGGCCGCCCCCAGCCAGGCCGAGACCGGCTCCGAGGTCACCGTGCCGGGCACCGGCGCGTTCTCCGCGCTGAAGATCACGGTCAGCCAGACCACGGATCTCATCAACCAGACCGTGCGGGTGACCTGGACCGGCGGGCAGCCGACCGGCCCGTCGGGCAACTTCGCCACCAACTACCTGCAGATCATGCAGTGCTGGGGCGACCCGCCGACCGGCCCGACCCGCGAGCAGTGCCAGTACGGCGGCCTCGCCGCGCAGGGCTCACCGGTGGCGGGCGCGTGGACGCGGCTGCGCCAGGTCAGCTACGGCACGTTGGTCGACCAGCAGGAGACGCTCAAACCCGAGGCGGGCAAACAGGCCGTGGTGCCGTTCACGTCCGTCTCCGGGGTCACGACGACCTCGACCGGCGAGTTCTTCACCGCGGGAACCACCAACGAGGTCCCGCTCGCCAAGACCCGGCTCGACGGCGGCGGCGAGGTCGATTTCGAGGTGCAGACCGCGCTCGAGGCCGACGGCCTCGGCTGCGGCACCGTCGTGAACGGCGCGCCACGAGCGTGCTGGCTGGTGATCGTGCCGCGCGGCAACACCGAGGTCGACGGCACCCAGGTCGGCGTCGGGGACAACCGGCCGCAGCTGGACTCCTCGCCGTTGAGCGAGACCAACTGGGAGAACCACATCTCCGTGCCGCTGAAGTTCCAGCCGGTCGGCGACTCGTGCCCCCTCGGCTCGGCCGAGCGGCAGACCTCGGGCGACGAGTTCCTCTCCGAAGCCGTGCTGCGGTGGCAGCCGACGCTGTGCGCCGGCGGCGGCACCGTCTACGGCTTCACCCAGGTGCCCGACGGCGTCGCCCGCCAGACCGTGGTCTCGGACAACCCCGGGCTCGCGTTCATGACCGATCCCGTACCGCAGGGCCAAGTCACGAAACCTCTTGTCTACGCACCGATCGCCCTGTCGGGCCTCAGCATCGCGTTCATCACCGAACGCCAGTCGGCGGGTGAAGGCGTGGTGCCGCCCGAAGTGTGGCAACGCGACGGCGAGCAGATCACCGAGATGAACCTGAACCCGCGGCTCGTCGCGAAACTGCTCACGCAGTCCTACGTGCTGTCGCTGCCGGTGCGCCAGGACTACCTCAAGGGCAACCCGGACTCGCTCACACTCGATCCCGAGTTCCTCAAGCTCAACCCCGATTTCGAGGACTCGGGCCGGCTGATGTCCGCGGTGGACGCCCTGGTGCCCACAGTGGACATGGACGCCACCACCATGCTGTGGAACTGGATCAAGGCCGACAAGGACGCGTCGGACTTCGTCAACGGCGTGCCCGATCCCTACGGCATGAAGGTCAACCCGTCCTTCCGCGGCACGAACCTGCCGGTGTCGAACTTCCCGCGCTCTGACCTGACCTGCGCCGGCACGGGGAACCTCGCCAGCTGCGCACTCGACCTGCGTCCGCTCGCCAACGACATGCACGAGGCCGGCCGCGCCATCAGCCGCGGTGACACGCTGGGCAAGGCGCCCACCGGCTTCTCGACGCCGACCGGCGCACCCGAGCTCAAGGCCGTCGACCGCGAGCCGCAGGGCCAGCGCAGCCTGCTCGCGGTGGTCGACACGCCGACCGCCGAACGCTACGGCCTGCCCACGGCCAAGCTGCGCAACTCCTCCGGCGCGTTCGTCGCGCCGACCGACACGGCGATGCTCGCCGCCGTCGCGGCCGCGAAACCCGGTGCCACCAAGGACGTCCTGCACCTCGACCCGACGACCACCGCGGCCGACGCCTACCCGCTCACCAACCTCGCCTACGCCGCCACGGCACCGTCCGCTTTGGACAAACAGGCGGGCACCGACTACGCCGCGTTCCTCAAGTACGCGGTGGGCGACGGCCAGCGGCCGGGCGTCGAACCGGGCACCTTGCCCGCCGGGTACGTGCCGCTGCCCGATTCGCTGCGTTCGCAGACCGTGGCCGCCGCGGACATCATCGCGGCCGAGTCCGGCCAGACCTCGCCCCCGCCCGCCGACGACACGTCCGGCCAGGGCTCGGGCGGCGGGCTCGGCGGAGGTGTCCAGCCCCCGGCCTTCGCCGGGTCCGGTGGCACGGGCGACACGGGTGGCGCGCCCGGCACCGGCGCCGGACCTCCGCCGTCCGTTCCCGGCGGGGCGCCCCTGGCGGTCAAGGCACCGTCGACTTCCACGGCCAATCCGCAGAACGTGGCGCAGACGCGGCCGACCCCGGGCTCGCCCGTCGGCTTCGTGCGCTACCTGCTGGTGATCCTGCTCGCGGCGGGCGCGGTCGCCGTCGCCTCCGGGCCGGCGCTGACGCGCCTGAGCAAGCGGATGGGGAGGTGATGTCCGCGGCCCGCCGTGTCAGGAGCGGCAACTCCTGACCCGACGAGCCGGGTGCAACCGGCAAGACCGGCGTCACGCCTGCGAAAAGCACTGACGCCGGCGAGCTCGGACGAAGAGTCCGGGCATACCTGCTGAGCAAAGGATACCTGAAGTGAGCAAGAGAAGAACCCTGGTCACGGTCGCCGCGGCGGCCTTGGTCCTCGGCCTGAGCGGGGTGGCCCAGGCCGACCCGAGCGGCGCTCCCACCTTCCGCCAGCTCGCGGGTGTCGGTTCCGACACCACGCAGGGCGTGATGAACGGCCTCTCCGACACGATCACCGTCGGCGGCACCAAGATCATCGCCTCCTACGACGCGGTGGGCTCGGCCAGCATCACCACGAAGGACGCGGCGACCACGCCGGGCTGCACCATGACCCGTCCGGCCAACTCGGGTGAGGGCGTCAACGCCCTCGTCGCCTCGCTCGACGCCGGCGACAACTGCGTGCAGTTCGCGCGGTCCTCGAGCAACAACTCCGCGAGCTACGCGGGCAAGAACCTCACCTACGTGCCGTTCGCCGTCGACGCGGTGACCTACGCGGTGCGCTCGGACAGCTCGATCTCGAAGAAGCTGACCACAGCGCAGCTCAAGAGCGTCTACAACTGCACCGCTCCGGGTGTGGGCACCACGTACAAGCCGCTGCTGCCGAAGTTCGGTTCGGGCACGCGCGCGTTCTTCCTGTCCTCGCTGGGCCTGACGAACGCCGCGAACTTCACCACGACGTTCCCGTGCGTGCACGACACCGACACCACGGGCGCGCCGATCGAGGAGAACACCGGCACGTTCCTGACCGACCCGGCGAACGTCGCGCCGTACTCGATCGCCGCGTACCAGAGCCAGATCACCGGCGTGGTCCCGGCCGTGCAGGGCAAGGCCGTGCTGGCCACGCTCAACGGCATCTCGCCGACGTCGCTGAACACCGCCTCGTCGTTCAAGCGTGACGTCTACAACGTCGTCCCGACGGGCCAGCTGGCCAACGCGCCGTACGCCGGCACCTTCGCCGGCACCGGCTCCGCGATCTGTGGCGCCACCGACGTGATCACGAAGTACGGCTTCGGCAAGGCCGCCAACTGCGGCGACACCAGCATCGTCACGCCCTGACCCGGAAAAGGACCTCTTCCATGAGCACCAGATCCCTGCTGCGCCGCGTCGCCGTGGGCGGTGTCATCGTCACCGCCGCGCTGGCGGCGATGGGCACGCTCTCGACGGCCTCGGCCGCCGTTCCGCCGGGCACGCTCGGCACCCTGACCCTGAGCCCGGCCACGGGCGTCGACACCACCGCGGGCGTGGCCACCACGTCGGCGGGCTGCCCGGACACGGCTGACGCGTACTACCTGTACGTGTTCGGCCCCGGCGGTTTCACGAACGGTCTCATCGCGACGACCACCACCGACGTCGGCCTGTCCCACACGGACGGTTTCCCCGTCCAGCTGGGCCTGTCGATGAAGGACATCGCGCTGGACAACAGCACCACCGTCCAGCCGGGCCGCTACGACCTGGTCGCGAGCTGCATCGACTCGTTCTCGCAGGAGGTGCAGGGCACCTTCACCCAGGCGATCTACTTCACCGACGCCACGCACTACCAGAGCACCGACCCCGACGCGCCGGTCTCGACCAGCACGTCGCTCGCGGTCTCGCCGGCTTCCCCGGCGACGCAGGGCAGCCCCGTCACCCTGACCGCCACGGTCACCCCGGCCTCGGCCGGCGGCACCGTGCAGTTCAAGGACGGCGCGGCGAACCTGGGCTCGCCGGTGGCCGTGAACGGTGGCACCGCCGCCCTCACGACGTCGGCGCTGTCCGCCGGCAGCCACTCGCTGACCGCCGTCTTCACCGGTGGTTCGCAGAACGTCGGCGGCTCGACCTCGGCCGCGGTGACCTACCAGGTCAACGCCCCGGTCGCGACCCCGACCACGACCGCGCTCTCGGTCACGCCGAGCGGCACGGCTCAGCAGTTCAGCACGGTGACGCTGAACGCGTCGGTCACCCCCGCGGGTGCGGCCGGCTCGATCCAGTTCACCGACGGTGGCGCGAACCTGGGCAACCCGGTCGCGCTGTCCGGTGGCACCGCGACGCTGACCACTTCGACGCTGGGCGTGGGCGACCACACCTTCACTGCCAAGTTCGTCCCCGCCAACGCGGCGGCGTTCGTGGCTTCGGAGTCGGCCGGCGTGCCGCTGTCGGTGACCGCCTTCGCGGGCGTTGCCACCTCGGAGAACATCACCACGACCGTCAACGCGGGTGAACTGCTCATCAGCGTCGACAACGAGAACGTGACCCTGCCTTCGCCGGCGATGCTCCCCGACGCCTCGATGCTGCAGACCTCGGGCCAGCTGAACCCGGTCACGGTCACCGACACCCGCGCCGGGAACCCGGGCTGGAACGTCTCCGGCCAGGCGACCGACTTCGGTGACGGTGCCTCGCACGCGATCAACGCCGCCAACCTCGGCTGGACCCCGGTCCTCGTCGACAAGGTGGCCGCGCAGAACATCACCGCGGGCCCGGCCGTCGGCCCGGCCGCGGCTGTGGAGCCGGGCACGGCCGCGCCGGCGGGCCTCGGCCTGGCGGGCTCCCGCACCCTCGCCACCGCCGCTTCGAACGGTGGCAACGGCACGGCGCACCTCGGCGCCGGGCTTTCGCTGAACGTGCCGACGTCGACCGTCGCCGGCACCTACACCGCAGTGCTCACCCTCACTGCCATCTGATCACCGGGTCTCCGGCGGCGCGGTGCCGGCCGCCCGCCGGAGACCCGGCCCCAGTTGTTCTTCCGTTCGAAGGGAAACGCCGATGCGCCTCGTGGCACTGGCCGCCGCGCTCCTGCTGGGTTTCGCGCCCGCAGCCACCGCCTCCGCCGCTCCCGCCGCCGAGGTGCACCCGTCTTCGCACCCCGTGGCCCAGGGCGCTCTTCTGCCGGCCGCTCAGCCGCCCGCGGGGGACCAGCGTGTGACGTTCGGCGTCCGTCCTGCCACCGCGAAGGCGCCGGACAACCGCCCGAGTTTCGGTTACGGTGCCACGCCCGGCGCCGTCGTCAAGGACTACGTCGCCGTCTCCAACGTCGGCACCACACCGGTGACGCTGAAGATCTACGCGAGCGACGCGTTCAACACCCCGGAGGGCGGGTTCGACCTGCTCGCCGCCGGCAAGAAGTCGGTGGACGCCGGGGCCTGGACCAAACCCGCGCAGACCAGCGTTTCCCTCAAGCCGCGCTCGGTCTCGATCGTTCCCTTCAGCCTGACCATCCCCGTGAACGCGACCCCCGGTGACCACGCGGCGGGCATCGTCGCCGCGCTGACCACCGAGCAGACGGGCGCGAACGGGCAGCGGGTCTCGGTCGAGCAACGCGTCGGTGCGCGCATCTACCTGCGCGTGACCGGGCAGCTCACGCCGCGGCTCGCGATCACCGGCCTCACCGGCACCTACGACCCGACGCCGTTCGGCCGCGGCGACGCGACCGTGAGCTACACCGTGCGCAACACCGGCAACACCCGCCTTTCGGGCACACAGCGCGTGGGCGTGAGCACGCCGTGGGGGACCACTGTGGACAGTGCGGCGCTGCCGCCGATCCCGGAGCTGTTGCCGGGCGGGCTGTTCAAGGTGACCACGAAGGTCTCCGGCCTGCTGCCCGCCGGTTGGCTGGACGCGACCGTGCACGTCGACCCGCACCCCGTGGCCGGGTTCACCGATCCGGTGGAGCCGGTCGAGGAGACCCTGACGCTGAGCGCCGTGCCGTGGGCGTTCCTCGGGATCCTCGTGGCCCTGATCCTCGGCGTGCTCGGCGTGGTGGCCACCCGGCGCAGGCGTCGACGCGGTGGCACGACCGAAGCCCCGCCCGCGGAGGAGGTGGCCGAACATGCGGCTGCGCACTGAGCTCCTCCTGGTGGCGGGTGGGCTGGTCCTGTTCGCCGCGCCCGCGCAGGCGGCGCCGATCGGCGGCCTGGTCGTGACCCCCGGTGAGGGCCAGGACGCGTCCTCGATCCGCATGCACACCAGTGCCGGCTGCCCGGCCGACGCCGACGCGTACTACGCGAACCTGCGCGGCAAGGGCATGCCCGCGGCCGGGCAAGTGGTCGTCGCGAACACCGACGTCGGGATGTCGCACACCGGCGGCTTCGACGTGTTCCTCGCCCAGACGCTCAAGGACTACGCGAAGGACAACGGAACCACGCTCTCGGGCACCTACGACGTGACGCTGTACTGCATCGACTCGTTCAGCCAGGAGAGCAAGGGCGAGTTCACCGCGGAGCTGAAGTTCGAGAGCGCCGTGAAGTACGCGGCGCTCGGCGCGGCGAAGGGCCCGAACCGGGCGCCGGAGACCACGTCCTCGGCGCCGCCGCCTTCGCGTGCGGTTCCGCCGACGTGGGCCGTCCCGGCCCAGCCCGGCGCGGGTTCGACCCCGGTCACGCTCCCCGGATCCGGCAGCAGCGGTGGGCCGACGACCATCGCTCCGGCACCGGAAAACGTTGCCGCGAAGGCGGAATCTTCGCCGACGCTGATCGGCGCGTTCGCCCTCGTGGCGGGCGTGGGCCTGGTGGTCGCCGCGGTGGCGCTCGCCGCGTGGGTGGTGCGCCGGCGTGCCCGGTGAAGTGCGGTTGTCCCCTGAACAGCGGAAGGAAAGCTTTCATGCGTAAGCGTCAGCTCATCGTGGCGGGCGCCTCGGTGGCCGCGGCGGCGATCGTCGTGGTCACCCTGGTGACCTCCACCGCCTCGGCCGCGCTGCCCCCGCCGGGCAGCCTCGGCACCCTCACCCTCGAACCGCCCACGGGCACCGGGAACACGGCGCCGGTCGTGCGGACGTCGCAGGGTTGCACCCCGGACTCCGACTCCTACATCGCCCACGTCTTCGGGCCCGGTGGGTTCGCGCCCGGGCTGGTGGCGACATTCGGCCTGCAGGACGTGGACTTCTCGACCACGCAGCCGTTCCCGGTGCAGTTCACCAAGGGCATGACCGACATCGCGACGGACAACCAGACCGAGGTCGTCGCCGGCACCTACGTGGTTCAGGTGTCCTGTATGGACTCGTTCTCGCAGACGCCGACCGGCACGTTCACGACGAACATGTACTTCACGGACCCGACGCACTACCAGTCGACCGATCCGAGCGGGCCGCCCGTGTCGACGACGCCGACCACGCCGACGTCGGTGAGCACCTCGCAGCCGACCTCGACCACGACCACCACGTCGACGTCCACGACCACCACGGGCACCACGACGTCCACGGGCACCACGACGGCCACGCCGACGTCGACGGCCACTCCGTCCACTTCGGAAACATCGGACACCCCGACCTCGACCTCGTCGACGGCCACCACGTCGGACACGCCGACATCGACCACGACCACCACCGGCACCACGACGACGGGCACCACGACCACCACCGGCACATCCACGTCGACCTCGACCACGACGACCCGCACGTCGACCACGACCTCGAGCCCGGTGTCGACCACCACCACTCCGCACACGACGACGCCCACCCCGACGAGCACGAGCACCACCCCGACCGGCACGTCCACGACGACGTCCTCGGGCACGGTCTCCAACACCGAGACCACCGACTCCTCGTCGAGCTCGGCGACGTCCACAAGCGACACTTCGGCGACCGTTACGGCCGGGGACACCAGCACTCCCGGCTCCGGCGGCGGTACGGGCGAGAACGTCGGCACCTCCGTGCCGGGCCGTACGCTGGCCTACACCGGCGTCGACCTCGGGTTCTTGATCCTCGCCGCGGCCGTGCTGATCGGGCTGGGCGCCGTGGCGCTCATCGTGGTCCGCCGTCGCAGGGCGGACGCCCGCCGCACATGGTGACCATCGAGACGGGCACCGCCGCACCGCCGACGGGGAAACCCGCGGCGGTGTGGGTGACCGGGCAGGCGCTGTCGATCGTCGGCGCGCTGATGCTGTGCCTGGTCGTGCAGATCGCCGTGATCGGGCAGCTGGCGCACAACCGCGACCAGGACCGGGCGTACGCGGCGTTCCGCGACCAGCTCGCCAACGCGACCGCGCCGGCCGGCGGCTACGACCCCGGCGGGCACCCGCTCGAGCCGGGGACTCCGGTGGCGGTGCTGACGGTGCCGCGGATCGGTGTGCGCGAGGTCGTCGGCGAGGGGTCCACGTCGGAGGTCCTGAAGTCCGGGCCGGGGCACCGCCGCGACACGGTGCTGCCGGGCCAGGCGGGCACGAGCGTGGTGCTCGGCCGGCGCGCGGGGTACGGCGCGCCGTTCCTCGACATCGGCAAGCTCAAACGCGGTGACCTGATCAGCGTCACCACCGGGCAGGGCAAGCACGAGTACGAGGTGCTGGGCGTGCGCCACAGCGGCGACCCGCAGCCGGCCCCGCCCGCGCAGGGCCAGGGCCGGCTGACGCTCGTCACCGCCGATGGCCCGCCCGGCCTGCCCGCCGACGTCCTGCGCGTGGACGCGCGTCTGCTCACCCCGGCCGTCGGGATCGGGGGTGTGCTGCCGGCGTCGGCGATGAGCGAGTCGGAGCAGGCGCTGTCGGGCGACCCGGCGGCGATGGTGCCGCTCGTGCTGTGGGGGCTGCTGCTCGTGGTGAGCGCGGCCGGAGTCGTGTACGTCCACCAACGCGTCGGCAAGTGGCATTCGTGGGTGATCGGGGTGCCGCTGCTCGGCGCGCTCGGCGTCACGGTGGCCGACCAGGCGGCTTCGCTGCTGCCGAACCTGTTGTGAGGAGACCAGGATGACCATGCTGCTGCCGTCGGTCGAGGAGACCACGTCGATCGAGGCGCGCGCGGTGTCCGCGTGGTTCGGCGACCGGAAGGTGCTCGACCGCGTGTCGCTGACCATGCCCGCGCGGTCCGTCACCGCGCTGATCGGCCCGTCGGGGTGCGGGAAGTCGACCTTCCTGCGCATCCTCAACCGCATGCACGAGCTCGTGCCGAGCGCCACGCTCGCCGGCGAGGTCCTCCTCGGGGGCGACGACATCTACGACCCGTCGTGGAAGCTCACCGACGCGCGCCGCCACATCGGCATGGTGTTCCAGAAGCCCAACCCGTTCCCGGCGATGTCCATCTTCGACAACGTCACCGCGGGCCTGAAACTCACGGGCACCAAGGTGCGCGGCTCCGAAAAGGACGATCTCGTCGCCGAGTGCCTCATCAAGGCCGGCCTGTGGAAAGAGGTCCGCGACCGCCTCCGCCAACCGGGCGGCGCGCTGTCCGGCGGGCAGCAGCAGCGCTTGTGCATCGCGCGCGCCCTCGCGGTCCGCCCGAAGGTCCTGCTCATGGACGAGCCCTGCTCGGCGCTGGACCCCACTTCGACGCGCCGCATCGAGCAGACGATCGAGGACCTCAGCGGCGAGGTGACCATCGTGATCGTCACCCACAACATGCAGCAGGCCCAACGGGTTTCCGCGCAGTGCGCCTTCTTCCTCGCCGAAGAGGGCGCCCCTGGCGGCATCGTGGAGGCCGGCCCGACCACCACGATCTTCGAGTCCCCGCACGACGACCGCACCGCCGACTACGTCCACGGCCGCTTCGGCTGAGCGTCAGTTGTCACCGTTGAGGATCACCGTCGGCGGCGTCCCCTTCGCCTTCACGTAGAACACGGCCAGCTTCGCCGGCTCCGTCGCACTCGCGTTGCGACTCACGACGTGCACATCGGTGGGGGACTCGTAGAACACGCCACCCGTGGGGACGGTCTGCAGCTTGCCGCCCTTCACTTGCGTGACAACACTTCCCTCGAGGACGTAGACGAACAGGTCGCAGTTGTGCCGGTGCACCTGGGAGGCTTCCCCGGGCGCGAAGTCGACGATCTCGATCATGCCCTCCTTGCCGGCGATGTCGGGCAGGCTCTGCGTCATGAGCCGGGTGACGGCTCCGGCTTTCGTCTGGTGACCGTCCGGGCTGGTGCTGTGGGGGTCGGTGCTTTGGGGGCTGCTGCTCGATGCCGGTGCCATGTCGGCCGCTTCGCCGGCACTGCACGCCGCGACGCTGCCCAGTGCCAGCAGGGAAACCAGCGCTGCCTTGATCGTCTTGTTCATGTCTTGCACTCCCACCCGGTAGTTGATCTCCCTCTCGACGTTAAGGTCGGGATGGCACCGGAACGCGGGTCACTTCAGGCCAAGATCATTGGGCCACTTTCACGGCGAGGGCCACACCGTGGCGTCGACCAGCCGCCCGCGCTCCGCGTCAGACGGTCTCGCGGACGATTGGTCGTCAGGGCGCCGGGAAGATCAGGCGAAGGACCCTGCTCGACCCGAAGGCGAGTTCGATCAGTCCCTGGCATGCGGCTGCGTGGTGGCGTCAGCGACTGCATGAACGGTAGAACGGTTACCCCTGCGTGACGACGATCGTCGTGCGGACATCCCGAGACGACCAGGTTGTTGTCCCGCCGCGACTGCACACGCCTACGATCTGCTGCGGTGACGGGCTGCCACATGGCCCTCGACCAGGATCGAGAACAGGTTCGAAGCAGCGTGCATCAAACGCCCTTCAGAACACGATCAAGTGCCGCCCGGCCTGCAGGTCCCCAGTGAGGTTTGCCGCCGGGGAGGCCTCGATCTCCGTTCTGCCCCATGAGCATCAGGAAGAGGCTCTTCATGGCGGCCAGCCCGCGGGCGCGCCGGATCGCCGCCTCATCTGCGTGCGCGTACGTGTCGAAGAACCGTGCGGCCGTGCCCGCGGGTAGCAGCACCCATGCGGCGGCGAGGTCCCACGCCGGATCGCCGGCGAACATGTCACCGAAGTCGACGATGCCCGAGAGCGTTCCGTCCGAGACGACGGCGTTCGCGGGATGGAGGTCGCCGTGCACCCACACCGGCGGGCCCTCCCACGCGTGGGCTGCAACGGCGTCGGCCCAGACGGCCCGGACGTCTGCAGCGATGTCGTCGGGAGCAACGGCCTGGAGGAAGTTCTCGAAGCCGCCCGTGCAGTTCCGGGGATGGGCTCCGCGGTCTGCGGCGATCGGTGCCTCGGTAGGTGCCTCCACGTGGAGCGCCTGGAGGAAGCCCGCCAGCGTGTCGGCCGCATGGGCGCCGCGGCTGATCGTGGCGTGGTCCAGCGGCTCGCCGGGAACCCACGTCATCACGGTCCAGTGCTTGGGGAAGCGCTCGGACGGCGCGCCGAACCGCGCCGGGGTCGGCACCGGGAGCGGCAGGAGCGGGGCCAACACGGGTAGCCATCGCCGCTCCTTGAGCTGGAGCTCCGGGGTGGGGTCCATGCGCTGCATGCGCACGGCCAACTCGTCCCCCAGGCGCCACATTTGGTTGCCCCAGCCGCCCGCCACCTCGCGGATGGCCAGCCCTGCAAGGTCTGGATGTTGCTCCTGCAACAGGTCGCGGACCAGGTCTGCGGTGATCTCGATCTCGGAGTCGGTCACGCGAAGTCAGTGTACTGACGCAGCAGGCGGAGTCGCGGATCGGAGGCTTTGCGACGGAACGGCCCCAAAGTTCAGAGAAGCCAGCCATCCAGCGTCGGCTCGAACGCCCACGACCAGCCCGTCCGCGACGCCGGCACCTCCCGAGCCGGCTGCGCCAACGACAACTGCACCGGCGGGCGCGCCGACGCCACAGCTACCCCGCACCCACGCGGCGCCGCCGGAACCCACCTGCCCAACAGCCAACGCCGGCGACGAATAGCCCAGGTTCCGCCTCCTGCAGGCGCAGGAATCCGCGAACCCACTCACTTCCGTCCCACTTGAACTCGTAGGCGAGGGTGGAGTGATCGGTACTGCGTACGCCACAGCCGGCGACGGCCTGTCGAGCACGCCGATGCCGACGAGCACGACCAACGGTCACCCTGACGACGGTGCGCGAGAGGGCAGGGTGCGAAACGGCCGAGAGCGAGCAGGCGGCGAAGAAGTGCTTCCGACGCGGGAAGGCCGAGGCCGGTCCGGGCGGCGCGCTTCTCCGGACTGAGACGGAACGTCCTTGATCACTGATGCCCGGGTTCGTCACTGCGGCGGGTCGGTGAGCGCACGTAGGTTCCATGGTGCGCCTGTCGGCGCGGATCTTCCTTCGGACGGGCGCACCGGTACCCGTCCTGTTGGGGCAGCCGGTTTGGCCGGCCCTGCCAATGACACTGCTTCAAGCCTGCCGAGCCCTGCGTGACGGTCGCGGCCTCAGTTCTGCCCGGTATTCCTGTCCGCGCTCGTCTGACTGTTTGTAGACGACGTCGGGTGCTTCCGGTGCCGGCCACACGGAAAGCAGGTAGTTCTCGACGGGTTCCTGGATGTTGAGATGGGGGGCGATGTCGCGGCCTCGGGCGTGCACGCGTAGCCGGTAGGTGCCGGGTCCCGCGTGGGCCAGGTCGGAGAATTCCGGAGGCGGATCGGCCGCCAGGTCGTGGGCGATGAGTTCTCCGTCTTCCGACTCGACCGAGACTTCGGCGACGTCGTCCCAGTCGTCGAGCTCGACCGAGTCGGGTGCGGTGTCGAGCAGCTGAACGGTCACAGTGACGGGACCGTCAGTGATGCCGGTGAGGACGAGCGCCCCGTTGAAGTCCGACCCCACGAGACCGTTGACATAGGCAAGCTCCATGTCGGGGCAAGACCCGCTCCAGTCCGTCACGATGAAGTTCGCATAACCAATGTACAGATCAGCGGTCGCCGTCCTCACCGGCTTGTTCATGCGCCTCCCGCGCCCACCCATCGCTACCCCCGCCCACGTAGATCGCTGTTCAGCATCAAACCGCAATGAAGCACGAACGTCGATCTGCCCACGTCTCCGACATCGGCCCACCCGTGCGAAGCCGCGTCGCCGCAGCGGCCCACGTCAAGGCCGATTAACGGTGCTCTGCCCCGGCTGCAAGGAGGAGGTCTCCACCTTCGTCGTCCCGTGGGACCTGATCCTGCCCCGGGCGAAGCAGGTGTCGAGCCAGGCCCGCTGATTCCGAGTGTCCGGGCGGGCCGCTATTCCCAGAATGACGCCATGACCATCCGCGGTCGAACGGAGCGTCGCAGTAGGCGGATCGTGCCGCGCCCTGGAGTTCGGTTTGTCCGGAACTGGGCAGACACCGTTCGCCGATCCCACCCACAACCCGTGGAACCCGGACCGAACCTCAGGGGGCCTCCGCAAGCAGCGCCGCGGCGGTCCTGCGGAGGCGGCCCATTCGCGCTCGGCGTTGATGGCGGCGGCTCGGCCCGGGTCCCCGCGAGCTTCTGTGGCGTGTTCGGGGTCAAGCCGACCATGGGACGCGTGCCGCAGTACCCGAGTACCAAGGACGAGCGCTATCCGGGGGTGTCGAGCTGGCAGTCGCTTGATGACGTCGGGCCGATTACTCGGACGGTCGCCGACGCGGCCTTGGCGGGGGATCGCCGGCTATGGCGACCGGGATCGGCTGAGTATCCGCTCTGACGACGTCGACTGACTGCGCTTGGTGGACGGCGATCGACGGCCGAGATGTTGATCTGTTCTACGAGCTCTCGTTCACCTTCCCGTTCACAGGAGGTGTGGGGTGTTCAACGAGGGCAGCCTGGATCGGGACCTTTTGGACTCGATCCGCCTGCCGCCGTGAGACGGCAGGCGGATCGAGCGTCGTGGGCCCAGAAGCCGGATTCCGCGAGCCCGCTCACGTGCGCGCAGCGGGGTCTTGGGCGGATTTGTTCTACTGGGGACATGGTTGTAGACGAGTTCCGCGAGCTGTTGGAACAGCACGTTCGACCGGACGGGACCACGGCGATCGAGGGCGTTCGGATCTGCCAAGCCGCTCCGAGTGGTACGCCGGAGACCGGGATGTCGGGCACGGTGCTAGCCGTCATCGCGCAAGGACGAAAGCGACTGGCTCTGGGTGAGCTGATCTACGAATACGGGGTGGGCCAATACCTGATCGCCTCCGTCGATCTTCCGGTGACCGGGCATTTTCTCGGTGAGATGCCGGGCAGCCCTGCGCTCGGGTTCGGGATGACGCTCGAACCCGCCGAGATCGCCGAAATGCTGCTCACGAGTGGGCCCGTGGAGTTGCCACCGTACGCAGAAGCCGCCCGACCGGGCATCGCTGTGAGCGAAGCGCCGGTCGAACTGATGGAAGCGATCGTGCGGCTGTTGCGGCTGTTGGACCGGCCCCAGGACCGGGCGGCGCTCGCCCCACTGGTCAAACGCGAAATCGTGTGGCGTCTGATCACCGGCGACCAAGGCGACGCGGTACGCCAACTCGGTCTCGCCGACAGCGGGTTGTCCCACATTCGACGAGCGGTCCGCTGGATCCGGGAGAACTACGTCCGATCATTCCGCGTCGAGGACCTTGCTCGACTCGCGGGGATGAGCGTGTCCGCGTTCCACCGGAACTTCCGGGAGGTGACCGCGATGACACCCGTCCAGTTCCAGAAACACATCCGGCTGCAAGAGGCGCGGCTACTGCTGGCGCACCATCCCAAGGACGTCACCGCTGTGAGCTACCAGGTCGGCTACAAAAATCCCTCCCAGTTCAGCCGGGAGTACCGGCGCCATTTCGGCGCCCCGCCGAGGGTGGACGCGATGCGACTGAAGGGAGGAGAGGCCCCCGGGCCAGTCCAAGCACTGCCGTGACGATCCCTTCCGTGGCTGGAGAATTGTGCAAGTAAGCAAGAGGATCTCGGTGGCCATCCGACCGGAGCGCTGCTGTGCTGGAGGTGCTGGATCAAGCCACTACGGAGAGAACCGCCATGCACCCTGAAGCCAGGCAGAGCGCACCTGAAGACCGCGGCTACGATTGTGCCGAGGTTGTGCGTGCCCTCGACATAGGACCGAAGTCGGGCAGGGCAGAGCGGACGATCGACATCACGACCACGGGTCGGCGGAGCGGACAGCTCCGACGGATCGAGATCTGGTTCCACCACGTCGACGGCCGCTGGTATCTCACGGGCATGCCCGCGGCTCGCAGCTGGTATGCCAACGTGCTCGCCAACCCGCGGTTCACCGTCCACCTCAAGCACGGAGTCCAAGCCGACCTGCTGGCGACCGCACTGCCGGTCGACGCGCCGACACGACGACGCGTGATCACCGAGGTGCTCGCACTGCAGAACCGAAGTGATCTCGGCACTCAGCATGCCGGCCGCCAGATTCTCGACGTGTGGCTGGCGCGGAGCCCGCTGGTCGAGATCGTGTTCGACGACGAAAGACTACGCGCGTTATCAGCGACGGATCGCCCTTGAGCGCGACCCTTCCGGCAACGAGTACCGGGCTTGGTCGCCCGGCAGATCCGCGCGGGCGGCCTCGACGGCACAGGGCCGATTTCGAACAAAGATAATTTCGCAACAATTCGCGACGATCTTACCGGCTTAAAGCCGGTGATATTACTTACGGGAATTGCCGGAAAGTGCAATCGGTTCCGGTCAGGACTTAATGTCGCGACGATTTCATCTTCACGGTCAATTCTAGCAGGGAGAATCATGAAGTACCGCACACTGGGCCGTACCGGAATCCAGGTCAGCACCTACTGTCTGGGCACCATGATGTTCGGGTCCATGGGAAACTCGGACCACGACGAGTCGATCCGGATCATCCACGAGGCGCTGGACGCCGGGATCAACTTCGTCGACACCGCTGACGTGTACTCCCTCGGGGAATCCGAGGAGATCGTCGGAAAGGCGCTCAAGGGCCGCCGCGACGACATCGTGCTCGCCAGCAAGGCGAGCCTGCCGATGAGCGACGATCCCAACCACCGGGGAAATTCCCGACGCTGGCTCACGACCGCGGTCGAGAACTCCCTGCGCCGCCTGCAGACCGACCACCTCGACCTGTATCAGATCCACCGCCCTGACCCCACGACCGACCTCGAGGAAACGCTGTCGACGCTGTCCGACCTGATTCGCAGCGGCAAGGTCCGCGCCATCGGCACGTCATCCTTTCTCGGCTCGGACATCGTCGAGGCGCAATGGGTCGCCGAACGCCGTGGCCTGGAGCGCTTCCGGACCGAGCAACCGCCATACTCGATCATCAACCGGAGTATCGAACGCGAAGTGCTGCCGGTCTGCCGTCAGTACGGCATGGGAACGCTGGTCTGGAGCCCGTTGGGCCAGGGCCTGCTCACCGGGCGGTTCCGCAAAGGCCGGCAGTCCGACAGCCACCGGTCCAGCTTCATGCCGGACCACTTCGAGGCCGACCGCAAGCTCGACGTCGTCGAACAGCTGATCCCGCTCGCCGACAAGGCAGGCCTGCCGATGACCCACCTCGCGATGGCTTTCGCGGTCGCGCATCCCGGCGTCACCTCGGCGATCATCGGACCACGCACCATGGAGCAGTTCGACGACCTGCTGGCCGGTGCTGACGTCACCCTGGACGACGACCTCCTCGATCGGATCGACGCGATCGCCCCGCCCGGCACTGACGCCGGACCCAACGAGGTCACATACGTACCGCCGGCCGTCACGACCGTCAGCCTGCGTCGCCGACCGGTCGACGAACGGTCCGCCGCCTGACCAACGTCACAGTGGAGACCTTTTGAACTGATACTGGACCGCGCCTCCAAGCGGATCAGGGAAGGTCTCCACAGGGCGGCAAGAGAGTGCTGATCATCGCTTGGATGGCTGTCAGCCGTTCCGACGCGGCGGCGGCCCAACAGAGTCGGCTACTGGCGTTGGCTCGGCGCATGAACCAGTCGCACTTAGTTGCCGGAACGACCGTGCACCAAGCCAAGGGGCGCGAATAGCTGGTCGTCGTGTCCGGCTCTCTGGAGGTGAGGCAATTCGGCCGGCGGCCGGCTTGAGGCAGGATCAATTCGAAGATCGTGTCTTGTATGTCCCGATGGCGGCGGTGCGTCCACCCGTTCGGTTGCCCTAGCCCAGCCGGGCCGGGAGGGTCGCGCTCGAGGTGGTCGCTCGAATAAAGCCAGTCATCCAGCTTGCGCTCTGAACGCCAAGCTGCTGTTCGCGACAACCCTGCGGTTCTTCAGGTCAAGATCGCGTTCCATGTCGATGCTGGCAATCTCGCTCAAGCGGCTTCAGGTGTCCGAGATTATTCGGATAATTGCTTCGTCGCGGCGACTCACGAAGTCGGAATTTTCGAACTGCTTCAAGACCTTCTTCATCAACTCGATGGGGGTGATCGGCGGCTTTTGGTTCGGTACGTAGTCGTCCGGCGTCTCCGGTTCCGGTGGCACCGAGGCGAGCCATGTCTCAGGTTTCTCGACGTCCGGTGGTGCGACAGGGTCGGTGACCCACAGGTGGAACTTCCTGGCGATGTCCGTGTAGCAGCGGTTGGTCCTGGGGCTCTTGTTCTCGGATTCGAGTGACGTAGACCACTCGTCGATGAGTGCCTGCCAGGCTGGCGGCGCGGGTGTGAGTTTTCGGTTGCGCATTAACGTGATCCTGAAAGCGAAGTGTCACCGATCGCTGCGCCAACTCCCCGCGGCGGGTCCGCCGACGCGAAAAGGGGCTGAACCCGCAGGTCCAGCCCCATCTGGTCGGGATGACAGGATTTGAACCTGCGACCCTTCGCTCCCAAAGACCCGGATCGGCGGTTTCTTAGGGTGTCCCAAGTCGCATACGTGCTGGTCAGCGCGACATGAGCAACGCGCGAGGCTCCCCGAAACGGTGCGGACTGAGACGGGAACTGAGACGCCGTCGGTTGCCCGCGGGTTCGTCCGAACGTGCGCATTTGATGTTGCCTCATGAGGGGATGCGACAGACTTGCCAGCGTGACTGAACTGGCTCTGACGGAAGTGCGCCGGCGGGCGCTCGTGGCACTGCTGGACAACCAGGGACTCATGGAGCGTGAGTACCCGGCGCTCAGCGAGTACTTGGAGGCGGCGCCGAAGCTGCCGGGTAGTGGCGACGATGCGTTCGACGCAAAATTTGATCTTCGGCTGGTCCACTTCGTGGTCGACGACGAAGAGTCGTCGCCCGCGAACCCGTACTGGGAGATCGTCGAGCCGCTGGTGTCCGCGCAAGATGGTCGCCGAGTAGTGAGGGCACCAGGCGGTCGATCCAGCGCGCGCCTCGCCTTCGCCGAGACACTCCTTCAGGCAACCTACGCGTATGCGATTCCATCCCCGGAGACGCTCGACTGGGTTGCTCGATTCTGCGATGGTCGCTCGCTGGTTGAATTGGGCGCGGGTCGTGGGTACTGGGCTGGGCAGCTGAGCCGACTGGGTGTCAAGGTCGCGGCCTACGACGTCGAGCCTCTGGGCGCGGCGCAGGCCGCCTTGGACGACCAGGCTGTCGACCGTCGGGACCGCTTTCATGAAGTGAATACCGCTGACGGCGGAGAGGGGCTTCGAGGCGATCAGACGGACACAGTGCTGTTCCTGTGCTGGCCGCCGGGCTGGGGGAATGAAATGGCGTCCCAGGTACTGGCCAGGTTCGAGGAGCTGGGTGGGAACCGGCTGATCTACATCGGCGAGCCAAAGGGCGGGAAAACTGGTGACGCCGGGTTTTTCGAGGCCCTGGCACGTGGTTGGCGCCTCGCTGAGGTCGATACGAACTTCGTGTCGTGGTGGAACTTGAGCGATGTCGCGCAGGCCTGGACTCGCCGGTAGAACGAGAAGCGGGGCGGTCCTGGCTTGGTGGCCAGGACCGCCCCGCTTGCGTTGGGGGCTGCGGCAGCCTCAGGGCGTGACGTCCGCGCTGTCGAGGACCATCCGGAAGACGAACGCGTCGTACCGATCACGCGGGTAGGAGATGTCCGAGACCATCACAACTTGCGCGTCGGCCGTGGTGAACTTCTGATGCACCGTCTTGACGAGGTCGCCGGGGGTTGTCCGAAGCCACTCGGCGTGGGCCGGCACCGGAAGCCGGTCAGCGATCGTCTCTTCCAGGAATCGGGCCCCTGAAATTCCGGAGAACCCCTCCGGCTGGAAAGTGTCCGAAATGGAGATGGGACGACCGTCTTCCGAGGCGCGGGTGATCACGTGGCTCAACGGCACGCCTATGTCCAAGGAAAAAGTCTCAGCGAGCTCGGGTGTCGCAGGAGCGGTATCTGAGAATCGCTCGACCTGAATGTCTGTGCTCGACTCGTTGTCGAATGTGGACTCGGCTGACTCGAGCTGTCGTTCCGGCGAGACCCGCACCAGGTTGGGCTGGGCGGTGACGAACACGCCCCGCCGGCGGATCGCGTTTACGAGCCCCTGGTTCTGGAGAAGCTCGATGGCCCTGCGCACCACGATGTCGGAAACCCCGTACCGGGTCGCGATCTCCGAGTAGCTCGGCAGCTGGATCCCCGCGGGCAGATCCCCGCCGCGGATCTTCTTGGCGTATTCGCCTGCAATCGATACGTACGCGGGCTCCGTCACGCGCGGATCCTTTCTGACGCAGTCTGGGAATCGGCTGGTCAGAGCATACATGTCTACGTATACATAGGCATTTGCTCATGGATCGCGCGTGAGCAAGCTGGGGGAGCGCTGTCGTTCACCGTCGCTCTGCGGCCGCATGCTGCGTCAGAGACCTCACCTCGAGGGTCTCCAAATCGTTACCTAATCATCGTTTGTGCAGGTAGACGGCCCCTTTGGGCTCGCCGCTGCCTCCCGTCGGCGCCCCTACGTATACGAAGACGTTGTGCGTATACGTAACTACGTATACGTTGGAGAAGACAGCGACTCCAGGCGGGTCGGAAGAACCAGAATCTTGGGGAAACGATGCAGGTAGAGCGAACCCGGCTGTACCGGGTGAAGACGGTGGCGGAGAGCTTCGACGTCTCTGTAGCCACGATCTACAGGGCTGTCGAGTCAGGCGCGCTGCGTGCGATCCGGCTGGGCACGGGCAAGGGTGCGGTCCGGATCCCCGGCGCGGCGATCGAGAACTACCTCGCCGCGTGCGAGTCGGCCGCGGCGACCCGCGGTGTCGGCGACGCGAGCGACCCGGCCGAGTTCGCGACCGGGGGTGCGGCCTGATGCGGACGTTTAAGGCGTTTCTGATTTCGGCGGTGCTGATCGGGTCGGGCGTGCTGGCGAGTGGGTGGCATGTGAAGGTGGCGGCGATTTGGCCGTGGCTGGTGACCGTGGGTGTGGCCGCGGGTGTGCTGGGCCTGGCGGAGCTGATGAAGGGCAACGCGGCCCGGACGGTGACGGTGGCGGCGGGCCTGGTGGGGCTGTCGCTGTGGTTCCTCGGTTGGGTGCCGGCGGAGACGCCGGGCTACGGCGTGTGGCCGTGGGGCTTGTTCCTCGGTGGTCCGGTCCTGTTGGTGGCCGCGATTCTGGGCCTGCGGGGCCGGGGTGGTTCGCGTGGCCTGATCGGCCGGTGGTCGCGCCGTTCGCGTCGGAACGATGGTGTGGCGTCGCGGTGGCAGATCTGGCGGGTCGCCTCGAAGCACGCGATGCGCCGGAAGGCGAAGTCGTTGAAGCCGAGCCTGCGGCAGGTGTCGTGGTGGGCCCGTCTGCGGACGCCGGTGACGGAGTACGCGACGCGGCTGGCGCGGGTGGGCTGGCAGTGGATCTGGTCGCCGGTGGAGGACGTGACGCTGCGGGTTGGTGGGCCGCGTACCGGTAAGACCGGTGAGCTGGCGGGCCGGATCCTGGACGCGCCGGGTGCGGTGATCGCGACCTCGACCCGCACGGACCTGATCGACCTGACTGCCGCGGTGCGCCGTGGCCGGGGCCCGGTGTACGTGTTCAACCCGAGCGGTTTGGGCAAGCTCGACTCGACGATCACGTTCGACCCGCTGGCCGGCTGTGCCTCGCCGGTGACCGCGACCCACCGGGCGAGTGACCTGCTGCCGGCCGCGGGTGGGGACTCCGAGCGCGAGTACTGGGTGTCACAGGCCTCCCGGGCGCTGGCGGCGCTGCTGCACGCCGCGGCGCTGGGTGAGCTGACGATGCGGGACGTGCTCGGGTGGGTTGCCGACCCGGAAGGCTCGACCGAGGAGGTCCTGCGCCTGCTGCGCCGCTCGCCGGAGCCGGCGTTCGAGCAGGACGCCCGGCAGTTCCTGACCACGAACGAGCGCACGCGTTCGTCGATCACCACGACGGTCATGCCCGCGCTGGGCTGGTTGACCGACCCGACCGCGTCGGCAGCGGCCGAGGGCGGCAGCTTCGACGTGGCGCGGTTGCTCGACGAGCACGGCACCGTCTACATGCTCGGCGCCGAGGAAGGCCACACCGCTCCGTTGGTGGCGGCGTTGACCGCGCACATCGCCCGGGAGGCCCGGCGGATCGCGTCGGAGCAGCCCGGTGGCCGGCTGGACCCGGCGTTGACGCTGGTGCTGGACGAGGCCGCACTGATCTGCCCGATTCCGCTGGACAAGTGGACCGCGGATATGGGTGGTCGCAACGTCACCATCCACATCGGAGCCCAGTCCCGTGCCCAGCTGATCCAGCGGTGGGGTACCACCGGGGCGGCGTCGATCATGACGAACTCGGCGACCGTGCTGGTTCTGGGTGGCTCGCGCGACCCGGACGACCTCAACGCTTACTCGCTGCTGACGGCCGACCGCGACGAGCACGTCGAGACCGAGGACGCCGATGGGAACGTCACCGGCCGATCGCTGCGCAAGGTGCCGGTGCTCTCACCCGGGCAGATCTCCCAGCTTCCCGCGATGCACGCGGTGATCATCCGACGGGGCATGCCTGCCGCAGTGGGGAAGCTGCAGATGGCGTGGAAGCGCCGCGACGTCAAGGCCGCTGCCCGCGCTGAGCGCAACGCCGCCCTGATCGAGCGGTGGCTTGAGCGCCGCGACGTGTGGGCGATCCGGTTCGGTGCGTTCGTCGATGCGCTGGCCGACAAGGTCGAGCCCTGGGTGTCGCGGATGCTCGATCGCGCCACCGCCGGCGGCTCGGAAACCGGCGGCAATGACACGGACGCGTGGCGCCCGGTGCTCGCGACCGCGACCCGCCTGGATGACGAGGAGTCCCTGGCGCGGCTGGATGCCGAGCTGGACGCCGAGTTCTCCACCACCCCAGGCAACGAGCACGCCGCCGACGACGAGCCGGAAGGGGATGCTCGATGAGCGCCTTCACGCTGCAGCTGCCTGCCCTGCTGGGCGACGGGCACGCCACGATCTCGGCCAGCTACGACGCGAGCGAGCCCTACGCGATCACGTTCGGGTTCGACGCCGTGCAGCCCGGGCTGGAGTGGGCGATCAGCCGCGAACTCCTTTCGGATGCCTTGATCTACGGCGCCGCCGGGGTGGGCGAGGTGAAGGTCACCGCCCGCGGTGACCTGGTCGTACTCGGTCTGTCCAACCCGGACGGCACCGGTGCGGTCGTGCTGCGCCGCGACGACGTTGCCGCGCTCGTCGCCAAAACCCACCAGATGGTGCGGCCCGGGTGCGAGTCGCGGTTCCTCGACTGGTCGGACACGGCCGAGTTCCCGGGGGTGGCGCTGTGAACCCCGCCCCGACCGGCGGCCGGCCCGACCCGGCTCCGACCGAACCGGCGTGGGCGCTGCACGCCGCGCTCAACAGCCCCGCGGCCGAGGCCCAGCACCGTGCTCGCCTCGCCGCTGCCCGCACCGAGACTTCCCGGAAGAAGGCCACCCGATGATGCTCACCGCGATCAACACACAGTTTGACGAGCTCGACGAATTCACCACCTTCCGCGCCGGCCTGGATGCCTACCTGAAGGTGCTGAGCACCGTGTTTGCCCAGGCTTCGAGCACGAAGTCGGCGCTGATCGAGCTGCACGCCTCGATCCTGCGCCACGCGCGCAGCGACCTCGCGCCGAAGGAGCACCTGGCCGCGGCGGCCGTCCTGTTCGGGCTGACTCGCGCGGTGCAGCAGGCCCGACGCGCGGTTCCCGACTCCGCCGTGTTCAACACCGTCGCCTACATCGTGCAGGCCACCCGGACCCGCATCTACCAGGCCGAGCACGGCGAGCACCTCGAACTGGCCCGCTCGTGGATGGCGCACGTCTACCTCGTCGGTGACGTCGAGGGCAGTGGTCCCCGATGACGACCACGACCGCGGCCCCGCGAGTGTGGCTGGCCGCTGGGCTCGGCACGAGCCCTGCGCCGGCGGACCGGCCCACGCTGCGCGACGACCTGATGCGCCAGTGGCGCGCCGGCTCGGACGGGCTTTGGCACACCCCCGATGGCCGGCACCACGCCGACTGGACCGAGCTGCACACCCGCTACGACCTCGTGGAGGTGACCCGATGAGCACCGACAACACCACCCCGACCCCCGCGGGCGCCAACCCCGCGAACCCCAACGGCACCAACGGTTCGAGTCCGGACAGCACGGTGCGCGCGGTGTGGGGCCTTGCGAAGGAGGTCGAGGGCCTGCGCACCCAGTTCGCCGAGCAGGTGAGCGAGCTGCGGACCACGGTGGAGCCGCTGAAGCTGATGCCGGAGAAGGTCTCGGCGCTGGCGCGCACGGTCCGCGCGATCGCGGATCAGCTCGCGGGCGCCGATGCCGAGACGCCGTCGTGGTCGTGGCTGGATCTGCCCGGTGGTATCGACGCCGCGCAGACCATGCTGACCGAGCTGACTGTGTGGCTGCGGGAGATCTTCCTGCGCTACCCCGACGCCGCCGGCGCGCTGCCGGAGTGCTGGATGTGGCACCCCGACATCGTCGAGGAACTCGTGTGGTTGGCCGCAGCGTGGCACGCCGCCTACCGCGACGACGACGCCACCGTCGCCCGCGCCGCGGACTGGCACGACCGCTACCGGCCGGGTGTGGTGCGCCGCATCAAGCAGAGCGCCTCAGGGTGCTCGCTGGAGAACCACCAGGCCGATGGCCCGGCGCACCGGCCCGCGCCGATCGTGCCGATGGGTGAAGCCCTCGCCCCGATCGCGCTGTGGTGGGCCGACGAGCGCGACAACCCCGCACCGACGCCGACCGAGGAACAGTTGGCGGCCGCCCAGGCCGCGGCCCGCCAGCGTCGAGGAGGTGCCCGGCGATGAGCAGCCTGTTCTCCCGGATCCGCGACAGCATCAGTCGCCGCGGCCGTTACACCGCGCGCCTGGACGACGGGCGGGTCGTGTCCACTGACTCGCCGGCCGAGATGCTGAACCTGTTCGCCGACGTCGTCCGGCAGACCGGTTTCGGCCCGCGCACCACCGACTTCGACGGCCGCCGCAACGCCGATGAGCTGGAGGCACTGGAGCACCTGTTCACCGACGCCCGCCCGGAGCCGGGCACGCCGGCCGAGGCCGAGTGGGCCGACGCCGTCGCCCACTACCTGGACACCTCGGGGAACTACCGCCAGGCCGGCCGCTCAGCAGCCGAGCCCGCCGGGCAGATGGATGAGGCCACTGCCGGGTTCGAGTGGGGCATGTTCGCCGGCCGCCCGATGCCGCAGCCGGTGGTCGACGCCTACCGGCAGCTCGGCGACCGACGTGGCACACCGGTTGACGTCGAGGCCGTCCACACGGCGGTCGATGGGCAGCTCCACGAGCACGCATTACAGCGTGCGCAGGCCGAGATGACGCACCCGGATGACTCCGCCTACGACGACCTGGTCGCCGAGGCGGCGGGGCGACAGGACAGCCAAGGACTGCCGTTGGCGGAGTTCCTCGAGCAATGGCGAGCCGAGACTCATGAGGTCGGCGAGGCCGATGTCAACGACACCTGGGGGCCGCTCGACCGCTCCCCGGTGTCGAGCATGCCCGAACGCACGCCGCCGCCGGAGAGTTGGATCGCTCGCAACCTTCAGGCGCACGGGCCCGGTGCGATCGACGGGCGCCGTCGGGTCGCGGGGGACGCGATCGATCGTTACCGCGGGCTGCGCGCCGCGGGAAGCGAGCAGGCGGGGGCGCTGGCGCAGGTCGGGCCGGAGCGGTCGCTGGACGGGCAGGCGGCGATCGGATTCGCGTCCATGGTCGACAACGGCATCAGCGAGGAGCAGGCCCGGGTCCAGGCAATTCACGACGCCGTCCTGCAGGAGTCCGTCGAGCAGGGCTACGAGATGTGGACCGAGGAGGCCCCCGCGGCGAACACGCCACGTCCGGCGTGGATGGACGAGCTGGAACAGACCGCCACCCGCGCGGTGGCCGAACGCCACCACGACCGGGCGTTCCTGCGCAGCCTGCAGGCCGACGCCGAGACCGACCCGATCAGGCGGGGCGCGCTGGAGGCCGACGCTCAGGCGTTGGCCGCGCGGGCCGAGAAGTTCACCGAGCGGGCCGCCGAGCTGGGGCAGAACAACGATCCCCTGCAGGAGCTGGAGATTCAGCACGCTGTGGACGACATGCGCGAACAGGGCCTCAACTTCGTGTTCGACTCCGCCGAGGAGGCCATCCCGCCGGCGCTGAGCGAGGGACGACGACTGTGGCTGCAATCCCTGATGGGGCAAGGCATGTCATTGCAGCGCGCCGAAGAGCACGTGCGCACACACGCCCGTGCCGACGACGGGATCGGACGCTACCGCCGAGCGCTGGCCGAGGGAATGTCCGAACAGGATGCTGCCGCCCGCGCGGCAAGCGGGGACGACGTCGCCGACACCGCGATCACCGCCTACCGCGAGCACCTCGCGCAAGGCCTCAACGACGGCGCCGCGCACTACGCCGCCGAGGAAGCCGCGGTCGACGCGGCACTGGGCGTCAGCGACAACCAGCAGGCGCTGTGGAGCGCCGAGCAGGGGACCGCCCTGACGGACCCGACGCAGCGGCCCGAGGGCAGGGACGTCGACGCGGACTGGCGGTGGAACCCGCCGGCTTCGTCGCTCGTGCCGGAGCGTGAGCCGGAACCCGACAGCTGGATCGCCCGCCACCTCCCGGCGACGCCGGACCTTGTCGTGCCCGACGAGTACGAGCCCGACTACCTCACGGCCGAGGAGGACGAGCTGGAGCAGCTCGCCTACGACATGGGCGAGGAAGGCACGAGCCCCTATCTCGGGATGGCCGCACCGATGGTGGTCAACCAGACGGGTGTGCTGCGCCGCTGGGGCCCTGCCCCCGACGAGACCCACAACCACTTCGTCGAGGACGCCGACGCCGACGCGGCCACGAGCGGACCCGTCGGATTCGAGGAGGGCGACCGGTTTTCGGTACCGGTGGTCGCCGAGGAGGACGGCGCCGACGACGTGCTGGACCGGATCGACGACGTGCTCGCCGAGCCGGAGCCGACGCCGCTGGCCGAGGTGGTGACGGAGTGCGGCCACGCGGTCGAGGCCGCGGCCGAGGCGACGCACCGCATCGAGGTCGCCGGCGAGGACACCGACCGTGCGCAGCGCTTGGCGCGCTGGAACGCCGACGACCACACAGACGAGCGGGCCGACGACAGCAATGACGGGTGGGGGCGGGAATGAGCATGGAGAACGTGACCACCCGGCGCGAGGAGGCGCGCGCGGACCGCGCGGCGGTCGCCGAGCAGCGGCGGGCGGATGAGGCGGCGCAGCGTGCCGAGGAGCGTGAGGACCGGCGGCTGGAGTTCGAGCAGAAGCGCGCGGCTGAGGCCGCGAAGCAGCAGCGTCGCGAGGAAGCGCGTGAGGAGCGCAAGGCTGGGCGTGCTCGCGCGGCGAAGTCGCTCGTGGCTGCGGTGCGGGCGCATGCGCTGGATTTGCTGTTCGTGCCGGTGATCTTCGTGCCGGCGATCCTGGCCTGGTCGGCGATGGCTGCTTACGGCAAGCAGGTGTTCGGGCCGGTCGGTGTGTTGTTGCCGTTGTTCAGTGAGGCCGCGATGTGGGCGTTCGCCGGGGCGGTGACGCTCGAAGTCCGGCGTGGGGAACCGACGGGGTGGCTCAAGGTCGGGGTGTGGGTGTTCGCTGCCGTCGCGGCGGCGCTGAACTTCCTGCACGGTTACTCGACCGGACACCACTGGGACACCGGTGTCGTGATGGCCGTGGTGTCCATCGGCGGCGTCGCGGTCCACCAGTTGATCACCGCCCGGCCCTCCGCGGCGCGCGCAGACGCTGGCGCGGGGACGGCCGCGCCCACCGCGACCGTCCAGCCGGATCTCGTTCAGCCGGTGTCCGACGAGCGCGGGTCCGTCCAGTCCGAGCCCGTACAGGCCGAGAGCTTGGACGCGTCCAGTGCGCCGGTGACGGCTGAACGTACAGCCGGGCAGCCGGGATCCGTCCAGCCGCAGGCTGAGAACACCCGTGGCGGCGAGGCGGAGAAGACCGACCGTCCAGTCGCGGTGGCGTCCTCGCCGAAGCGGGACCGGGCGCGCGCGTCGGCGCGCCGACACCAGGCCCTGCACGGCAGCCTCCCGACCGTAGACGAGCTGATGACCCTCGCCGAAGTCTCACGAGGAACCGCCGGAACAGCCCTGCAAGAACTCCGGCAGCAACCCGCACCCCTCCACGTGATCACCGACATCACCACCCACCAGGCCAACTCATGAACCCAGCAACCCAGATCACCAAGCACCACACCAGAAAGCCACTCAGGAAGACCAAGACTCAGCCACTCACCACGATTCCCAGCTCAAAGACAAAGCCAAAGAACGATGCACACCTAGGCATCACGATCTGTCGGGCCGGTACGCCCTGGCGGGCGCCCGGGAACGCGACCCACGTTGTTGATCTTCAAACGCTGCGTGTTGATCTTGAAAGGGGGTTCTGATGTTGTCGATTTCGACGGGCTACTCGGTGTCCTACGTCCTGGACGAGATCGCGAAGGGCCGCGAGAACTACTACACGGGCGCGGTGACCGAGGGGGAACCTCCGGGCCGCTGGTATGGCGCAGGCGCGGAGAAACTGGGTCTCACGGGGCTGGTCGACGAGCAGGACATGCGTGCGGTCTACGAGTGCTTCGTCGACCCGCGCGACGAGCTGTTCAGTGATCCGACCCGCTGGGGCGAGGCGTCCACTCTGGGCCACACGGGCCGGAACTATCCAACGGCGGAGGAGTTGTACGCCGCCGCGTTGGACGCCGAGCCGAACGCGACGGCTGAACGCCGCGAGCAGTTGCGGCTGGAGGCGAACAAGAGTGCACGGAAGAACGTCCCGTTCTTGGACGTGACGTTCAGCGTTCAGAAGTCGGTCACGGTCCTGCACGCGTCGTTCGAGGCGCAGCAGGTTCAGGCTGAACGGACGGCTGAACGACTCACCGCGGCGTTGGCCGCGGCGGCCGGGGTGGGCAGCGCGGACCCGGGCGAACTGGCCGAGCTGGCCCGCCGGTGCGACGACGCACGGGTGGCGGCGGCGTCGTGGCGGGCCCACCGCGACGCGGTGGAGGACGCGATCTGGGCCGGGAACCGGGCGTCGCTGGACTACCTGTCCGAGCACGCCGGATACTCCCGGGTCGGGCACCACGGCGGCGCCGCCGGCCGGTTCCTCGACGCGCATGACTGGGTGATCTCCTCGTTTTTCCAGCACGACTCGCGCAACCACGACCCGCAGCTGCACATCCACAACCCGATCCTCAACCGCGTGCAGGGCTCCGACGGCAAGTGGCGCACGCTGGACTCGAAGGCGATCCACAAGTTCCGGGGCGCCGCGGCGGCGGTCGGCGAGCGCACGACCGAGGAGCACCTGGCGCAGTCGCTGGGCCTGAGGGTGACGACCCGCCCGGACGGGAAGGCCCGCGAGATCGTGGGCATGGACCAGCGAGCGATGGACCTGTTCAGCTCGCGCCGGCGTGCGGTGACGAAAAAGACCGCGGCCCTGGTGGAGGCGTTCGAGACGCGGTTCGGTCGGGAGCCGAACTCGCTGGAGCTGGACCGGCTGCAGCGCCAGGCCACGCTCGCCACGCGCAAGGCCAAGTCCCATGACGGCGAAACCACCGAAGAGCGATTGGAGCGCTGGGACCGGGAGCTGCGCGCCGAGGTTGCCGACGGCCTGGCCGGCGTCGCCCGCGAAGTGCTCAACCAGCCGCGTGGGCCGCGCGAGGCGGCGACGTGGTCGCCGGAGGAGGTGCTCAAGACCGCGCTCGCGGACGTGCAGTCCACCAAAGCCGGGTGGACCGCGCCGGACCTGACCCGCGCGATCAGCGACGCCCTGCCTGATCAGCTCGGCGACCTCGACGGCGCGCAGGTGATACGCCTGCTGGACACCCTCACCGCCGAAGGGTTGAAGCTGGCGACCCCGCTGGCCGCCACGCGGCCGGGAACCGCTGTGCTGCCCGATGAGCTGCGGCTGGCGGACGGGCGTTCGGCCTACGAGGCCCCGGCCGGGCAGCTGTATGCGACCCCGGAACACATCCACACCGAGCGCGCGCTCGCGGCGGCGACCGCTCGCGGCGGCGCCCCGGCGCTGGACGTAGCCGCGGTGGACGGATTCGTGGCAGCCCTGGCCGACACCGGCATGGTCCTCGGAGCCGACCAGGCCGCCGCGGTGCGCGGAGTCCTCGCGTCGGGCGCGGCGGTGGAATCGCTGGTCGGACCGGCCGGGACCGGGAAGTCCTTTGTGGTCGGCGCACTGGCGAAGGCGTGGCAGGACCCCGCCCTGTGGGAGGGAAACTCCCGCCGTGTCGTGGGCCTCGCGTCGAGCCAGGTCGCCACCGACGTCCTGGCCGGCGAAGGCCTGACCGCCCGCAACATCGCCCGCTGGCTCACCGCGCAGGCGAAGCTCGCCGAGGGGTCGACCCACCCCGAACACCTGGAGTGGAAGCTCGACCCCGGTGACCTGGTGGTGGTCGACGAGTCGGCGATGGCCAACACCGCCGACCTCGCGCGCATCCACCACCACGTGACCGAAGCCGGAGCGAAGCTGCTGCTGACGGGCGATCACCGGCAGCTGGCTGCTGTGGGCGCTGGCGGGGGAATGCAGCTGATGGCGGAGGCGGGTGCGGCCTACGAGCTGACCGAGGTTCGCCGTTTCGCCGCGGAATGGGAACGCAGCGCGTCGCTGCGGCTGCGCGAGGGCGACGAGAGCGTGCTGAGCGAGTACCACAAGCACGGCCGGATCCTCGACGCCGGAACCCGTGAACAGGCCGAGGCTGCCGCGGGCAAGGCGTGGCTGGCGGACACGCTCGCGGGCAAGCACTCGATCCTGATCGTGGACACCAACGAGCAGGCTGCGCACCTGTGCGCCGAGCTGCGCCGCGAACTCGTGCGACTGGGCAAGGTTGCCGAGACCGGGGTGCCGCTGGGCAAGCAGGGCACCTACGCCGGTGTCGGCGATCTGGTCCAGGCCCGCTACAACGGCTGGAACCTGGCCGGGGTCGAGGGCAACCGCGAGGTTCCGATCAACCGCAAGCAGTACCGCGTCCTGGACACCCGCGCGGACGGCAGTCTGATCGTGGCCCACGTGCTCGGCTGCGAAGACGGGGTCGGGGAGGTGCTGGGGGAGCGGATCACGCTGCCCGCCGCCTACGTCGAGGAGCACATGACCCTCGGCTACGCCTCCACTGTCCACAGTGCACAAGGCCTCACCGTGGACACTGCGCACACTGTGACCACTGCGCGCAGCCGCCTGGCCGCGCTGTACGTGGGATTGACCCGCGGCCGGTTCTCCAACACCGCACACGTGGTGACGCTGGACGTGGCCGACGACGCGCCCGAGGGCGCGGCGCTGCAGGCGGTCAAGCGCACGCCCGCGGCGGTGCTCTCGACGATGTTCGAGACCGACACTCCGCAGCGGTCCGCCCTGCAGGAAGCGACCGAAGCCGCCGCGGACATTGAAGCCATCCGCACCCCGGCCGAACTGCTGGCCGATGCCACCGAGCTCGCGACCGCAGGCCGCACCGCCCGGTGGCTGGACGCGCTGGTCGACGAGGGCGCGCTCACGGAGAACCACCGGGCTCGCATCGCCGCCGAGGACGGCGGCCCGACGCTGGCGCGGCTGCTGCGCCGGGCGGAGCTGGCCGGGCACGACCCGCGCCAGGTGCTGACTGAGGCGGTCACCGCACGTCCCTTGTCGGGGGCGCGGCAGCTGACGAACGTGCTGCACCACCGCATCGCCGAGACTGTCACCCTCGACCCGGTCGGGGACTCCTACGCTGACCGGATTCCGCAGGTCGAGGATCCTCAGTGGGCTGCCTACCTGCGCACGCTCGCAGATGCGGCCGACGCCCGCCAGCACGACCTCGGCCGCGCCCTGGCCGAGGAACCGCAGCAGTGGTCGGTCGAGGCCTTCGGACCTGTCCCGGAAGACCCGAACCTGCGGAAGGAGTGGATCAAGCAGGCTGGTTCGGTCGCGGCGTACCGCGAGCTGACCGGGCACGACGACGCGGAGGCTGCGCTCGGGGCGGCGCCGAAGGCTGGGCAGGTCGAGGCGTACGCCTCGTGGCGTTCGGCGTGGCGGGCGCTGGGCCGGCCGGAGTCCGGCCGGGACGAGCTGGAGATGTCCGACGGGCAGCTCCTCGTGCGGATGCGCGCCTGGGAGCGGGAAAAGGCGTGGGGCCCGGAGTTCGTCGCCAATGAACTCGCCGGCACTCACCAGTCCATCGACGCCCGCCGTCGCGAGGCCGCGCTGCGCCGCGCCGACGCCGACGCCGCCGAGACGGCCGAGGATCGGGAGCGGCTGTTGCAGGAAGCCGGCGAGGCCGAGGCCCTCGCCGACGTGCTCGCCGGACGCGCCGCCGAGCTGGAAACCGCCGATGACGCGCGCGCCGCGTGGTACGCCCATACCGCCGAAACGCGCGCCGCGGCCGAACGGGCCGGGATCGAGCTGTCGGGCCGCAACGTCGACACCGCCCCGGACCCGCAGGTTACCGCCGACGAGTGGCTCAACGCGCACCGTGCGCACATGGCCGCCGAGGACGTTCACCGCGACGTCACCGACGAGCACGACCTGGCCGATGTCGTCGACCAGCGCACCGCCGACACTGCCACTACCGAGCACGACAAGGCGACCGAGAGCCAGGACGCGCCGGTGGTCGAGACCGGTGTCGCGGACGTCCGCGACAGCGCTGCCGAGGAACAGCTGGTCGCGGATTCGGACGAGGTGCGAGTGCCCTCGGTCGAGGAAACCGCGGCGGCGGTCGACCATGCCCAGGCGGCCCTGCGGGAGATCGAATCCCGGCAGGCGGTCGAATCCCGGCAGGCGGATGAGGAAGCGCAGTCCGCGGAAATGTACCGGCGCCACAACGACGACGCCGCCGTCACGGCCGATGAGGCGGCCATCGACGACGGCGAGGTCTACGCGCGATGAACGGTCAGCCTGGGATGTGGGCGGGTACGTCGATCGGCGGCTTCCCGCTGCGCTGCCACGCCCACCCCAGGGTGACCACGATCGACTCCAGCCAGCCGGTTCGCTCGACCAGCCACGCCGGCACAGGGCGGCGGAACAGCAGCACCTCCGCCGCCAAGCACTCGGCCTGGATCGTTTCCTCGTGCGCCAGGCCCGTGCGCCCGGTCACCGGCGCGTACGCGAGGAACGTGCGGCCGGTCTCCAACCGCACGGTGGCGCAGGCCAGCCAACGGCACACGTCGACCACACCGAGCGCAGCCCAGCTGCGCTCAACGTCGTAGCGCCGCTCGGCCGCGAGCCACAGGCGCGCGAATTCGACCACCGGCACGTGCAGATTGCGCCGCGGGATCTTGTCGAAATCACGTCCGGTCAACTCCATACCCCGATGGTGACACGAGGGACCGACAAAAACACCAGCGCGAACGGGGCCGGCACGCCCACGTTCCGTCGCCTCCACTGACACCGCCCTCTGCGGGCGGGACAACGCGCCGCGCAAGCGCGGCCTGTGTCTTCGAGCTTCGCAGCCCGGCTTAGCACGGCCCCCACTCACGATCAAGGGGCCCGAAAAACTCTTGAACCCACAAAAAGCGCGTGGCTTCAAAACTTTTTCGACCTGATCCCTTGATCGCGAGCCTCTGGGGCCGCGCCAGGCGCCGAAAAGGGCGACGGCAACTGCCGACGCCCAGCCCTACGGGCAGCGAAGAAAACCACCCGACACACGCAGCGGCCCAGCCCACGAACGGGAGATTAGGAGTGACGCCGGTGGACGACCGCTGGTTCGAGCGGGAGCAGCAGGCACGCAAGGCACACGCGCTGGCGGAGATGCTCGCAACCGCGGACGAAGCCGATGTGCCACCGATGGTGTGGACGGTCCACGCCGCCGCCAGCTCCGTGCTGCACGGCGAGATCGACGACCCGTTCGACAAGACCCCACAGGCCACCTTCGACGCCTGGGTGCGGTTCCTCGGCCTTCAGGTCAACCGGCGCGGTGACCGCGCCAGCGGCACCTGCCCGGGCCACCCCCGCATCTACGTCGGGATCCACAACCTCCACCACAGCCAACCCACCACGACCACAAAGGACTGATCTCTGATGACTGACAACATGATCAACGAGTACCAGCCGCCCGCGCGTTTCAGTGCCGCGTTCGAGGGTTTCAGCCACAACCCCGACGATCTCGACTTCTGGCCCAACAGCGTCCGCGTCGACGCCGTCGAGGGCTACGACCCGACGCTCACCGCCACCGACGTCGAGGCCGAGCTGGAGTACGCCGACCGTGCCGAGTCCCGCCAGCTGGTCGAGGTCGACACCAACTACAAGCCGACCCGCGACAGTGACCACCCGGTGCGGTTGACCCGCGTCGACGCAGTCGAGTTCGCGACCGCCGTGATCCGGGCGACCGAAGACACCTTCCACTGGATGCGCTGCGGCCGGCTGCGCCCGGTGGAGGCCAGGGACTTGCTGGCCGCGGTCACGAACGCCGAGTACGCGCTCGCCGAGTTGCGTGACCACGCCCTCGAGGACCTGCTGCGCGGCACCGGCCTCGCCGATGATCCCGCTGACGCCGTCGGCGACGCCGAGGCAGGAGACGACGGTGACCAGGAGTCAGGCCACGTGCCGGTGTCGAAGCCGATCCCTGCGCTTGCAGCGCAGCCGGAAGCCGAGGCTAGTGAGCCGGAGGCCGACGCCGGCGAACTGGAGTGGACGTTGGAGCAGGCGTTCGCCGACGCGCTCGGCGGCATGTTCCCGCGAGAGCTGCACGAAATCGCCAGCTCCGACGCATACGGCGCCCTCAAGTACAAGGTGTGCCAGCGCTGCCAGGAGACCGGCGAAACCCCGGCCCAGGTGCTCGCCGCCGTCAGCCCCAGCGACCGCGTGTTCGTCGCGCGTGCCAACGACCCGGCCGCCTTCCTCGCCAGCCGCATCGACTCCTGACACCACCGGATAGCGGAAAAGGAGGTGAGCAGTGATGCGTGAGCGACTGCGCCAGCGGGTCCGGGCTATCGCGTTCCTGAACGTGTGTGCCGAGGGCTGCTACAAGCACTACGTCGAGGGCTTGGGTTGGGTCTTCTGCAAGTGCGGCAGCTGAACTCTGGTCGTCGGGTGCGGCGGGCCAGCGGGTATCTGGCCCCCCGCACAGTTTCACCTTACGGCTCCGGTTTCCAAGAACCTGACCCGTTATCAGCCTCGGCGACCACGTGGGTCCGAGGACACGAAGTACAGTGCGGGTGTCCGTCCGCGGCGTGCGCGCTCGCCGCCTCAAGCGGAGTGGCGACGCGCACCGTGGAGGAGGTTTGAACGATGAGTAACGGATCTTCGATCGAGTGGACCGAAGCGACGTGGAACCCAACGACCGGGTGCGATCGGGTCTCCGCTGGGTGCGACCACTGCTATGCGTTGACGTTGGCGAAGCGGCTCAAGGCGATGGGCTCGGACAAGTACCAGCTGGACGGGGATCCGCGGACCAGCGGCCCGGGGTTCGGGGTGGCGACGCACGCGGCATCGCTGGGGGAGCCGTTTCGGTGGCGGCAGCCGCGACGAGTGTTCGTCAACTCCATGAGCGATCTGTTCCACGCGAAGATCCCTGTCGAGTTCGTGCGCCGAGTGTTCGCGGTGATGGAGGCGACGCCCCAGCACACGTACCAGGTGCTGACCAAGCGGTCGCGCCGGATTCGGCGTCTCGCCGGGACCTTGGACTGGCCGGCGAACCTGTGGCTGGGCGTGTCGGTCGAGAACGCGCGGGTGCGTTCCCGGATCGATGACCTGCGCGCCGTGCCGGCGTCGGTCCGGTTCTTATCCTGTGAACCGCTGCTCGGACCGTTGCCGGACCTGAACCTTGACGGGATCGGTTGGGTAATCGTGGGCGGCGAGTCCGGACCGAGCGCGCGGCCGATGGCGCCGGAGTGGGCGCTCGACATCCGCGACCAGTGCCACCAGTCGCAGGTGCCGTTCTTCTTCAAGCAGTGGGGTGGGCGCACCCCGAAGTCCGGCGGCCGGACGCTGGAGGGCCGGACCTGGGACGAGTACCCCGCTCAGGTCACGCTGATGCCCGGGTTATCGGCCTGACCGGGATGATCAGCTGCCGGTGGAAGTTGTCTCCGACGCCGGTGTTCTGCACGACGTGTTGCCGATGGAGGGATTTGATCGCGGCCCTCACATGGCGTGAGGACGCGGCTCCGAATACGCCGGCGTAGACCTCCTCGAGGCGGTCGGCGAGAACGAACGGGCCGCTCTGGGTGAGCAGGCGCTGGATGTTCTGCTCAATGATCCGCTCCCAGCTGGCACGGTTCTGCTGCACGTAGCTATCGACGTCGAACGCTTCCGGCGCCGGCAGTAACTCGTCCGCCGTGAACAGGGCATCGGTGTCGTTCCGTTCCGCGCGGGTTTTGGCCTGGCGGAGTTCGGCGCCGAGCCACGCGCCCTCCCACTCGCGGCCGGCTTTCCCGACAGCGTCGGCGAACCACCACAGGCCGTCGACGTGGCGGGTGAACAGCACCAAAAGGTACTTGGGCAGCTGGTTCGGCTTGTGCTGGATCGGCATGCTCAGGGACTTGCACCGCGCGTCGGCCCTGATCCCGGCCTGGTACTCGGCAGCGACCGCCAACGCTGCGTCGGTCGCTCGCCGCTGATCTTTGACGCCTGCTACCGGGGCAAAGTGCTTTTGCCACCAGTCCCCACCCAAGAACCGGTTCGCGTGCGCGACCGTCTTCTCGTCCGCCACGCTGAGCGGTTTGCCTTCCTCACGGCGCTTGCGCAGCAGGCCGCCCATGCGCGCGACCGTGCTGATGCTGATGTGCAGCAGCACTTCCGTCGGTGCGCTGCCTGGCCGGTTCAGCAGCTGCCTGACCAGCTGATTGCGATCCAGCGCCGTCCCGAACGGATCGAGAAACGCGAACAGCGCCGCACCGCGGGTCACCGGCAGGATGTCCGGAAGCAGGTTCTGCAGGTCGCCGCCCAGCACGAGGTCCTGCGGCCGGCCCTGCTGCTCCATGACTCGTTTGAGGTTCTGGTAATCCTCGTCGTTGCGTTCGACGTAGATGCCTCTGACCTGACGGAAGCTGCTGACCCGAGTGGCCTTCTGCGCGAGCAGCAGCGGTGAACCGGGGGTGCCGTCTTCGTACTCACCGCGGCCGGCGTATCCGTCGAGAAAGACGACAGGCCGACCTCGGCCGGCCTTCGACGCGAAGACCACCGGGTAGCGGGACAGGATCGCATGCTTGAAGACCGCCTGCGCCTTCCGTTCCCGGAAGAAGTCTCGGCTCGCACTCATTGCCCGGCCTCCGAACAGTCGCAGTCGCCCGGTTCGCGCTCTGCCAGCCGGCCCGGAGGCCGCCCGATCTGAGCGTGGCAGATGTCAAATGCTCGGTAAGTCGTCCACAGGGGTGGACTCGTTACGCGAAGTGGGTTCTGCTGGTCACGAAGAGTGGTAATCGGTGCGGCGCAGCGATGCAACTCCGACAATTCGCCGGCATCATGGGGCGCTCGTTGTCGAAGGGTGGGTGGCGGTGATACTTCCCAGTCGTCCTTCTCGCAGCCGCCGTCGGGCGCGGAAGGAGTCAAGCGAGGGGGAGTGTCATGCCTATCAGCGATTTGACCGACGTAGACGCCGTCCGCAGCGCGATGCGCGAGCTCGACCACGACGGCCAAGCAGACTTCTTAGCACGCCATGAGTTCGGGGACGCCGATCAGTATTACGCCCGTGCCGGGGCCCGGCTGTATCCGGCCAAAGCGATCGCCGGTGTCGCCTACGGCTACCAGTTCCGCGACCGCGGCACCCTGCCCCATGGCGGCTTCAGCGGCGGACAGGCTGGCGCGAACCGTGTACTACGCCAGCTCGGGTTCGACATCATCGACACTCGGCCGGACACGATCGCGGGAGAGCGCGTGTGGCGCGAGGCGGTGTATGCGCACTTGCGGGACCTTGACCCTGATGGTCACGGGATCGAACCGGGCGCGATCCGTAGCTTCGGCGCCTACGGTGGTGGCCAGGGCGTGTGGGTGGATTCCGCCCGCACGCGCGACCTCGACAGCCGCGGCATCACCGTCGCCGTCCTCAACACGGGCCGCCACTACGCCGACGTACTGACCGACGAGGACGCGCTCTACCACTACCCGAACACCAATCGCCCGTCCGGGCGAGACCACGCCGAGGTCGAGGCCACCAAAGCGGCCGGTGAACACACGATCCCCGTGTTCGTGATCAGCCCAGCCCCGACCAGCGGTGCCCGGCGCACCGTACGACTCGGGTGGGTCGGCGGCTGGGACGACAACAGCGAACTGTTCCTCATCACCTTCACCCCCGACGCCCCGGACCAGCTGCTCGACACCGATTCCTCCGACGAGGAGGGATTCCAGCTCCGCGGCAACAACCGCCGTCGACGGACCCGCGAAGTCGTCGAACGGCCCGGCCAGAACACGTTCAAGTTGCGCGTGTTTCAACGGTACGGCGCTCGATGTCCTCTCTCGGGCGTGGCCGTGCCCGAGATGCTCGAGGCCGCACACCTCGTCCCGTACGCCGCTGATGGGAGCGACGACCCACGCAATGGGCTACCGCTCAACGCGGCACTCCATCGCGCATTCGACGCCCACCTTTTCGGTATCGACCCGGACACCCACGACGTCGTCACCAAACCCGGTGGCCCCGGTCTCGCGGACCTCGGCATCACCACCCCGACCATCCGCGGCCTGGTCAAATTGCCTCACCACGAGGCTCTTGCGGCACGCTACGAGGAATGGCGCAGCAAGCAGCCGTAGGCCTCACAGCGCACACGGCTGCCCACTGCGGCTACCCACGTGGGACGGGAACGGCCGGCGCGTTCGCCGAACCGGCCGGCTCGTCAAAGGTGCTACTTCGGCTGGGACGGCGGGGCGGGGGACTGAGCCGGAAGAGTTCGCCGGCAATGTCGTCCCGTGTCGCATTGCGGTAGTGGGTGGGTACGTACAAGCCGTCAGGCAACAGGCGCCGGGCGCGCGCGAGATCGATGTCTTCGGCGAGTATCTGGGCGCCGAAGCGCTCAGCTGACTTGACCAGCCAGGCGAAGGTGCTGCGGTCGCGGTCATTGTCGAGTGCGCTGTCCATGACCGCTCGCGGGATGACTGCGAGCGTCCAAGGATGCCGGGTCAGCATGTCGAACGGGCTGGTCTGTGCGCCGTAGCCAGTGAGGGCGAGGTTGATACCTGCGTCGGCAAGTTCGTACAGGTGGTCGTCGACACCGGGAAGCGAGAGGGCCTCGGCGGGAACACCCAGGTACAGCATGTGAGCTGGCACACGAACGGCATGCAGGTGGCCGGCCAGCGCTTCGGCGAGATGCCGATCGGTGAGAAGCGCGGTCGGCAGCTCAAGCAGCACCAACGGGTTATGAGGGAGTCGCTGATCGCGCCAGACCCGCAGATCGCCGCAGATCTCGGGCAGGACGCGGTCGAACACCAGGTGCGTGAGGTGGCTGACATCGGCCAGGCTGCCCAGGTCGCTGAGCGGATGAAGGGTTCCGGAGGGGGTGCTCCAGCACGGGACCGCGTGGACGCCGGCGATGCCGGCCGCGTCGGTGTGTTCGATGCGGCGGTAGCGCACCGTGCAGCGGCCGGCCGCAACAGCAGCGCGAGCCTGCTCAAGCCGCATCACTGGGCGGAGTGCAACTTTGCCGTTACCGGAGCCGGGCCGGGCCGTCCAGCTGATCCGGACATAGTCGGGAAGTCCGACCCGGGCTGCGACGGCACGCTCGAGGAGGTCGGCACCAGGGCGGGCGATTGTCACCCCGAAGTGCGGTTGAACGCGTGCTTGACGGCCGTCGAGCACGTATGGTTCGCCCAGCGCCGAGGCCAGTTTGGTGGCGGTTTCGGATAGGTCAAGGTCAGCCCCGGGAACGGTTGAACCGGCAATGTTCACCAGGAGATCGGCTCCGTCGGACAGAATCGTCAGGCGTTGGTGCTCGCCGAGTACCCCCTCGGCCCGGCGTGCGACAGCGGTGTGCAGCTGCTGCGTGGTCTCGACGGTCAGGTCGGTATCCGGTTGGAAATGGTGGGGTAGCCGGATCGCCAGGACGAGCGACCACCTCGAGCGGTTGTGCCCGGGTGGCCACGAGCCGGTGGGCTCGCCTGAGCGCGGTCGGGCGTCGGCGGCCACGTCGGGTTGCCGCTGGTCGTCTTCGCGCCGTGCGGAGGCGGCCACTTCTTCGTTGGCTGCCTGTACAAGAGCGAGTTCAGCTGGGGACGTGGGCGCGGTGAGGGCGTTCGCCAAGGCGACGAGGCCACGCGGTAGCGCTGCTTCGTCGGACCGCGCGCGGCGAAATGGCAGAGAAGCTAAGGAACGGCGGAACACGTTAGACCTCTTCTCCAGCGTCGGTACGGTGCGGTCGCCTCGGGTGCTGGCGGTCGAGCCAGTGCCGCATGCGCCGCTGCGCCTGGGAGCGATACGACCGCACGGACGCTTGAGAAACCCCGATCCGGGCGGCGATATCTGCCGTCGTGTGGCCGAACAGGGTAAGCACCAGCGCGACCTGTTCCTGCCGAGTCAGGCGTGGTAATCGTTCGAGTGCCGTACGAAACTCGAGCCGCAGCTCGGCCGAGACCTGCGCGCTCCATATCGGGACGTCATGCTCGGTCAGCTCGTCGGCCTGTTCACGGCTACGGCGGCGAAGATCGATAGCGCGATTCTTTACGACGACGGTCACCCACGCGACCCGGTCGCCAGTGATGGCTCGCCAGTTCCGATACAGCAACAGCAGCCCATCATCGACGGCAAGTTCGTAATCTTGGTTCGGGCAGATCTGCCGAGCTAGGCGCACCAGAACCGCGCGATGCTCGCGCACCACGTCACTGAACGCAGCGACCTCCCTGGGGTCGTCGGCGGCACTGGGTGGGGCATGATCGGTCACTCCCGCCCAACCTCGCGCCGGCGGTACCGCTTGATCAACACGTCGAGCCCGCCGGCACGGACCACCCACTCACCTTCACCGCGCTCACTTTCCAACACAGCCTTAGCCAACCGCACCGCCTGTTGCTGTTCGACAAGTCGAACAGCCGCGGCAGCGATCAACCTGAGCAAACACCACAGCCGGCGCGCGGACAGCGTCGTCGCGCCAGCAGCAACCGCGGCCACCAGGTACAACACCGGGTGACTCCTTCCGAAAAGGGACTGGGGCCGGACCGGGGTGGCCAAGCCATCACCCTCATCACGCCAAAACCCGGCAGAACGCGGGGTACGTTCACCCAGACGTGTACCTTTGCTGTCGTTTCAGGCCCTGTGGGAACTGCAGATCACGCCCGCACACTGGAAGAGCTGCGCTGCAAGCTCACCCCACGGTCACCTGTCGTCGATTCCGGCATGGTGCGCCGTCACGTATTACCGCTCCGTCAGTAATCCGTCCGCAGTCGGTACACCCTGGGCCGGAGCCGGTTGGTGAAGATCTCGAGCGAGGCCTCCGCCTCGACCTCGACCACCAGCTCGAGGACAACCGGCCGGTACTCGGTTTGCCCGCGCCCGAACACCCCTGTGGACACCCGCGCCGCGGGGTTCACCGGTGACCCTGACTTGTCCCCGACCTGGCTTCGCAACGTCGGGGACAATGGCAGCGACAGGCCGATGCGGTGATGTTCGCTGGCGGAGTCGCGACGGCCGAGGATGACTTCCGTGGGGTGCGCGGGGTCGCCTGTGACTCCGACGACGAAGGCGGCCAGCACTGTCGTCTGCCGGATCTTCACCCAGCTCCCCGTACGTCCGGCACGGTATGGGCGATCGACCAGCTTCGCGACGACGCCCTCGATCCCGACAGCGCTCTGGACTCGGTTCTTAAGTTCGCGGTCGAACCTCGCCGCCAACCTCACCCGCTGCCGCGGCTGCTGATGGACGCCGTCCAGTGCCGCTAGTTCGAGAAAGCTTCAAACGATGGCCAGGCCCTGCACGTCGGCTGCCTCGGCGAACTCAGGCGGGAAGTCGATACTGTTGCGGCTGGTCGGCACGATAGTTGAATCCAGCGCGATTCGCATCGCGCAGCGATACCTCGACGCCTGGGTGGGTCGGAGTCTGACGTCTCTCTGCCCTTGTCACAAGGTTCAGCCTGCACCGTGATCAGCGAGCTCGGCCCGAGCTGGCCTTACGGCTACAAGATCGGCTTCCTCCTGGCCTCATCAGACTGCCTACGAGGGGTGCTCCGTTAGCTATTGAGCCATAACATTAGAATGACTGGTCATGACTGATCCAATGATCGAGCACGACGATGCGATTCGATCCATTAGTAGCAAGGTCGAAAGTCTACGAACCACAATCGAAGCCATACCTGCCAAAGTTCGGAATCAGTACAGCAGTTACTCATCATTCAACGTTCCAGGAGCCATAAAGAGACTGGATTCGACGCTTAGTTCCGTATCAGAAATGATGGCAGACTTACTGCAAGTCAGCGCCATATTGCGCGATCTTCCAGTCAGCCAGGAGGATAGCGAGAACCTTCAAATAGCTATCTCTAGGTTACAGGATCCACTTAATGTCGCTAACATGGCACTAGAGTCGCTGGCATACAGGCAGAACCACATGTCCGACTATAAGAGAATTATTGATCTAATGCAGGGATCTGCTAACGAAATGAGCGTCCAGCAGAAGGAGTTGATTAGTACACTTAGGGATCTACGAGACAAGCAGAGAGCTGCTGGAATCATAACTCCAGACCTCGATGGCGCAGTTAAGAGTTGGTCAAGCTTGTTGGAGATCGAGCAGATCCGGTCTTCGGCAGAAAGTGCGAACGAGCAGGTTGGGCGAGTCTTAGAGGTATCTCGACAAGCGGCTGGGCAAGTCGCCGAAAATACGCTCTCGTTACACTTTAAAAAAATTGCCGACCGGGAGCGTGAATCCTCCACAAAGCTTCGAATTACCGCAGTAGTATTTTTGGTTTTGGCTGCAATTTTTGGATACCTTATCACTAAAGGTGAGGCGTCGACAGCGATGCTAGCCGAGCGACTATCTATTGGCGTCCCGTTGCTTCTCCTGGCTGCATACTTCGCCAGGGAAGCATCTCACCACCGTACGATGTCGCGATGGGCCGAGGAGATCGAAGTTAAGCTTCTAACACTCGACGCCTACATTGAACCACTAGACAAAGATCAGCAAAACTTACTTCGGTCGGAATTTGGAAAACAAATCTACAGGATAAAAGAAGAATCGACGCAAAGTCGCGATCCTGGAATGAGTATACTCGGCGAGGTAAACGGTCTACTTGATCGAGTGGCCAATCGAAAGTAGGCGGGTTGCGATAGCGAGTACCAGTGGGTGAAGTAGATGACCCGAAGGCGAGTACTTGGAACCAGAAACAAATCAGCACACTACTTAGCGTCAAGTCCTGGTGCGCCGATGCCCCCCCAGAAGACGCTGCACGGTCGCGACGTCGAGCAGACTTCGCGGCCGCGGCGGTGTGGCTAGCGCTCATTCGAGACTCGGGCAGTTGACACGTCCCCTGGCGCCGAAGATCCGCGATCTCGTCAAGCTATGAGGTCGTCACGTTGCCTGATCAATGGGAGCCACGATGGGTGCGAGACGACGTCTGGACCATCCACGTGAGGCAGCGGATACAACAGCAAGGTCAGCTTGACCAGCGCTGGACGGCCGAGAGGTAGCGGGCCACCGCTTTTGCAAGGCGGGGTTCGAAATTGCGCCCGCACCGCTATCCCGGCACTCACGCGACTGGCCGGCGGTTGCACCGAGGGACAACAACAAGCCGTTATTCAGCGGCCTCAGCTCGGTTTGACACCGCAAGACGCGACTCGGTCCCAAAAGTCGGCCACGGGTGGATTGTCGTCGATGTCTCGGTGGTACAGCTGCTCAATGAACTGGACCCGGACGCGCTGCACTGCTGCACCGCCTGCCGACATGGGGACCAGCTTTGCCGACTGAGAGTCCCGCAGGAACTTGATGAAAGTGGTCCACACCTCCGACCCGAAGGCCAGCTGCCACCTCGAGTTGTCGTCCGCCGGCATCAGATCACGCTGGTAGACCACCACCGAATCGGGGCGCTGCCTGAAGTTGTTCAGCAGGGCTTCGACGGCGTCGGCGAACTCCTCGTTGTGACCGTCTTCGGGGACGGCCGGGACCGGGAGACCGAGCTTCTGCAGCGTCCGCTGGATCTCCTGTGGTCGTTCGAACAGCGACCCCAGAGCGATCAGCTGGCTAACCTCAGTGCCTTCGAAGCGTTCGATGCCCGGGAGGTGCTGGCTTTCGGGGGGCAGCCACAGGGCATCGATCGTGCCTCGCTCGAACTGCAGATTCTTGGCCCTTTCGGCCGGGAGCTCAAGCCTGCCGAACGTGCACCCGCGGAAAGTTACGTTCGCCACCTCGGTTCCCGTGAGGTCGAGCTCCGCGAAGGTAAGGCCCTCGAGTTCGATGTCACAGAGGGTCTTTGCGTGGCGGGCGATTAGCGCCCATAGGGAGCCGAGGTTCGCGCGGTAAGCCTCTTGTCGTCCGGCGGGGAGGTCGTCGGCGCGCGTTGAGTTCAGCCTGAGGAGTTCTTCCACCGCTCGCGCTTCCGACCGGACTACGCGTGCTGCCGTTGCGACACGAAGCTGCGTCTTGGTCAGCATGGCGACAACGGTGTCCAGGTTGTCTCTTCGCAATTCTGACAGGAGGGCGTCGGCGAGAAACAGATCGTAGAAGAGTTCATGCTGGAATGTGAACAGTCGTTTCGCCGAGGCGCCTTCGTCGACCGCAAGCCCGCACAAGACCGACAACCTCTGAAGCAGACCCGGACGGACCTGGAGGTCATCTTCGGACAGCGCGGCCTGGACGGCAAGTTCCAGATCTTTGAGTTCCACCGCCCGGGCGCCCTGCTCCGCCATGAGCGCGGCGATCGCTTCGAAAGTACCGCGCAGCTCTGCGGGCGAGAGCAGCGGTTTGTCCTGGCCGCCTCCCATGAGGAGTTTCATCGATTCCCGCTGCAGGTACTGCTCAAGGACGATGTCGGGGAGCGTGGCGGCTCCCGCTCGCCCGGCCGTAACCGCTTCGACATAGACACGGGCAAAAAAGGGAAGCCCCAGCAACCGCCTATCCTCGGATTCGAGGTCGTCCAAGGTGACGGGGTCGATGCCGTGGCTGCGTAGAAATCCGTCAAGATCCGTCTCGCGCCACGGCTGCAGCGACGCCACCCGATGCTGCACGAGGACCTGTTGCCGCCGTTGTTCCCTGACCAGACTCGTCCGGTACTGGTTCAGGTAATAGGACGAACGGGCCGACACTACGATGACGCCGCGGCCGCCCATTGCGTCGATCCACGGCTTGAGAGAACCGAGTGCGTTCTCGTAGCCGACGCCGCCGAGCAGCTCGTCAAAGCCGTCGATGAAGAGCGCAATCAGCCCGTTCCGGCACAGCGTCTTGACGGTCTCGAGTTCGAGGTTGCGGGTCGCGGCACTGGCAGCCGCGATGGCGTTGTCGAGACTTCCCGAGGTCTCCCCTGTGGAACGGACAAAATAGAAGAGCGGCAGCCGCCGGTCCGAGGCTATGCTCTCGTCCTCGCTCTCGATCGCTCTCGCGCGGTCCAGCGCGGCGGTGACGAGCGCGCGGGTTTTGCCGATGCCGGCCTCGCCGCGTACGAAGTAGACTCGGGTCTGGGTGCTACGCATCCTTAGCCGCTCGTCGATCTCGTCCTGCAGGCCGGTAAAGTCCATGTATTCGACGGACCCGTCCGTCTCCGCGTCTTGCATCGAGGTGACCTTGACCCGCGGTGTCACGAGGTCGTCGGTCGTCCTCGTCCACCCGAGTGCCTTGCGCTCGCCGGCGACCAGCTCGTGCTCCACCGCCACGAGGTGCTGGCGGACCCGGCTGGCCACCACTTGCCAGTTGGCGAGGCGGCGCAGGAAGTCTCGGTACGGTAACCAGGTACTGGTCTGGTCGTCCCGCCAGAGACGCTGGTCGCTGTCGCCGATCCGAAAGCGATCGGTACGCGGTTCGGCGCCGGTGCTGAGGGCCTGGTGCCAGTAGACGGTGACCTCGGCGTCCTTGTCGTAGGGGTGCAGCGCGTGGTCGAGGTCGCGGAAACCGTCGAGATCGGCCCGCAGATCGTCCACGAACCCGCGGAAGGTTCTGTCCTCGTTCTGCGCGCGTAAGGAGCGGTTAAGCGCGATCATGAGGTCGTCGCCGCAGGTTTCGACGCGGACCTCACTGTGGTCGGCGCGGAGATAAGCCGGTGCCGTTCCGGTGAAGCTGGTGAGCACACACATCCGCCCGGCTTCGTCGAGGCAGATGAACGGCCATGTCCCGAGGTGTCTTCTCGGCCACCGCAGCTCAAGCTGGTGCATTCCGCTTTCGTCGGCGACCGTGCGCAGCTCCGCCCCGGCGAGATACCCGCGGATCAGGGACGAGAGGTTCTGCATGGTCCGGCGAACCCGTTCGGTCGTGGCCTGCCTCGCATCACCGGTGGGCAGCGGGTTGCCGTGGAAGAGGTGGTCCCGGAGCTTCTTGAGGGTGCCGAACTGGGGGTCTTTGCCGCTTATCTGGTCAATCTCCGCGAGGACCGCCTCGATCAGCTCGTCGACCGGATCAGCGCTCGCCTGCGCGGTGCCTCTGAGAAAGCCGAGTGCGGCGCTGAGGTAAGCGAGGAAGGTGCCGAACCCGGGGGAGCGGTGGAGCCGCACGTGGTCCGGGTCGAGCTCCCGGATCTTGGCGGCGGCGCACATGGTCACGAACCGGAGCTGGAAATCGATGGCTGCGATGTAGACGTGGATTACGGCTTCCCCATCAAGGCCGTCCGGGAGGTAGCTGTTCTCGAGCTCCTCGTACCGCTCCACCGCCGTTGCCATCCATCCTCCTTGCCACTGGACTTTGTCAACGAGCGATCGCGCCGGAGCGGCCGGGCGTTACTGGGGCCCTCCAGGGGGACCGTCAGCGATGGACTGTGGCACCAAATGCGCAGCTTCCACGAATGGCGTTGACGACCCGGCAATCCCGCCGCCACCCTGCTGCGACGTTAGCAGCGACTCGACCACCACCCACGCTCGATCGGTCAACTCACCACGACCACCGACCAGTCACAACCATCAGGGGTCCAGCTCAACCACTTACAAGACACGCCCTAGTCAGCAGCCACAGCGAACCCGAAGGGCGGTCGTAGATGGGAGCGGAGGCCTTGACAGCGTCGGCCCGCGGCGAACGGCGCTCCGCAGGGCCGCTGAGTGTGCCAGCGTCGAGGCATGAGCGATACGTGGACCGTTGCCCGAGTTTGAGCCGTCGGTTCGGGCTCTGCCCGACGCCTCATACTCATCGCCTGGGCTCGAATGGGTTAGGGCGCAGGACGAGACTCGACTTCCGGCATGACGATAAGTTGATCAATGGGGGCACGATCGGTGCGAAACCACGTCGTCGGCATCCAGACGAGCCACCCCAGACACACACTGGGTCAGTCTGACCAGCGGAGTCCGCCGGGGATGGTGTTGACCAGCGCTTTTGCAAGGCGGAGTTCGACATTACGCTCGCGCTGCCGGTGCGGAAGCGACCGGTCGGCAGTGGGCCGATCTCGGGGTAAGCCCAGCCCTTCGTGTTTAGAGTTCCATACCTCTCCAAGGCGGCCCCGGCGGGGCCGCGCCGCTATCGGCCGGTCGCGCCGGGCCCCGCCTCCGGCACCCCACGCGACCGGCCGGCGGGCTGCACCAGGACTGCAGCCCAAGAAAAAACGTGCCCTCGCCGGACGGGCAGGTCTCCGAGATGGTCGAGAAGCGCAGACACGTCGCGTCCGTGAGTGACCTGTCGCCATCTCGTCGACCTCCCCGAGGGCTATCACGCCGTGTCAAGGGGGCAGTTTGGCCGGCACGCTCCGGACCGCACGAAGGCGCCCCCTTGACACGACGTGATCGGGCTACGCCAGGTCGACGAGATGGCGAATAGGCCACCCACTTGTGAGCCGAGGCTCCCAAACCGAGTACGCATCTGCTGTTAGGGGATTTCGGGCCCCCGCTCCACTGTTCCGGCGCCGACCGCCTCAGCGCGCCGCTAGTGGGTCGGGGGGCGGTGCTGAGAGAATGCGCCCGGCTGGCAAGCACTGGCAGGCAGAGAGGAACGGGGCGATGGGACTACTCGGCAAGTTGCTGGGCGGGCTGGGTGGTGGGTCGGCGCCGCCCTGTCCCTCATGCGGTGCGACGTTGGACCCCGAGGATCTTGGCGCGGGGTCGTACTGGTGCGAAAGTTGCGGGATTCCGATCAAGACGGTGGACGGGGAGCTCGTCGACCCGAACAGTCTCAGGAGTGCCGGCGCTGGCAGTTGCGAGATCTGTCAGTCCTCGCTGTCTGGGGGCACGTCATACCTGCCCTATGAAGATGGGAGCAACTCGCATGCCTACATCGTGTGCCCGTCATGCGGGCACGAAAACATCCGGTACGGGTTCGGCGAGGACGACGACTGACCTGATCGGCGGGCAGGTTATGCCGGCGGAGGATGGCGGTGCGCACGGCCTGGGCCGCACTAAGCCAGCCCAGCGAGCGCGTTCCACGATCGCTACCGTCAGCTCCAAGCCGAGTACAACGTGCCCGACGCATGCGACGCCGACGACATCGCGGCACCACTGTCCGTCCGGCCCCACTGAGGGCCGCCTCCTTTCCCACATGCGCCAGGAGGATGTCGTCGAAGGAGTCTGCTGGCCACGGGTCCTCCTCGTGCGGCAGCCTGAAGCCCACCTCCGCGACATCGGCCACTCCACTCTCGTCAAGGGCCACGGCGTCCTCGCGCGCACCGGCTGCCCCGGATAGCAGCCTGCCCGCGATCAAGCGCCCTTGCAGGGCATCGACCGCGGGCTGAACCACCGGAGCGAACCACCCGGCACAGGCCACACAACGTCGCTGCCAATAGCCAGACGATGCACCACGACCGGCGTGAAACTGGCAGGTGCGCATACCGGACATCGTGGGCGCACCGCGAAGTGGCAGATTTAGCGGCCAAGCGTGACGAAAAGCCGGCGCAGCTGTCGCCGGGGCAGGTCGCGGCGGCCATGGTGGCCGAGGCCAAGGCGCGAGGGCTCGCGTTGACCGGCACGAACTGGTTGCCAAGTCCGCCGGAGACCCTGTCCGGGCTGACGATTAGTTCTTTCGGACCTCTGCAGACCTCGAGCTCAGTAGGCGGACGACCGGTCCGGTGGGCTGTCCAACGTCCGGCCCAGCCCCGCCACTGGTCTGCAGCTCAGCCAGCTTGTTGATCAGTGGGTGCCACGATGGGTGCGAAATCCGATCTGACGCATCCAACTTAGCCACTCCAGACAGACCTGGGTTCAGCCTGACCAGCATCGGACGACGGAGATGGTGTTCACCACCGCTTCTGCAAGGCGGTGTTCGGCATTGCGCCCGCGCTGCGGGTGCGGAAGCGCTGGTCGGCAGTGGGCCAGGTGAGCTCGCGAACTATTTGGAGACCTTGATCAAGCAGGACGGCGAGGTTGCCGTTCCCGCCGACCGCTGATGTCTCCACCGGGCAGGGTCAAGCTGGTGCGGGGAGTGGTGTGGACCGGTACCGTCCGGGAGTGCAGTACCTCTACAGACGCTTCCGGGTGACCTTGCATCGTCTGTCGTGGCAAGACGAGGCGACCTGGTACATCGTCGAGGCCCGCTCCGAGCACGAAGCGGCCAAGCCGTTCCCACGCGGCCGTGTCGACCGCGTGGAGCGGTACGGCGGCGTCCGACCGGCCACGATCCGTGTGGAACCCAAACCGCGTAGGCCGTTTCGGACACTGCTCCGTGACGAGCCGCCAGCTGGGCGGGCAAGCAGCTCGCGCGCGGCGCCAGGGCGACGCGCAAGTTGTCGGCCGCCAGTCGCGCCATGACGCTGGCCGCCAGCACCGCGAGCGCGAAGCTCACGATGCTGGCGGCCACGGAGCGGGGTTGGCCAGTTGCTCGATATGGCGGGCACCGCAGCTGCATGTGCAGAGTCAGTTCAATCTGCAGTCTCGCGGATACGGGAGTCAGTGCTGAGTCAGGCGCTCGCGATCGCGACTGCGTACCGCTTCTCCAATCACTGGGCTGGCAAGTACTGTAATGAGCTTGTCAGCCCCAGCTTGATATAATTGAGGAAATTATGAAAGCCACCGAAGCCTCCCTCTTACAGTTCCTCAAGAAGTCGCCGCAGTTCGTTATCCCGATTTATCAGCGGACCTACAGCTGGTCCGACAAGGAGTGCCGACAACTATGGGCCGATGTGTTGCGCGCTGGCCGTGACGAGGCCATCAGCGCCCACTTCGTTGGCTCGGTGGTCTATGTCGAGCAGGGGCTGTACCAGGTATCCAGTCAGTCGCCGCTGCTGGTGATTGACGGCCAGCAGCGCCTGACGTCGGTGACGCTGCTGCTGGAGGCGCTGTCGCGCCACCTCGACGGCGAGCTGGTTGAGGGCTTCTCAGCTAAGAAGCTACGCAACTACTACCTGTTGAACCCGCTGGAGGACGGCGATAAGGCCTATAAGCTGCTGCTGACGCAGACCGACCGCGACAGCCTGACGGCGCTCGTCGAGCAGCGGCCGCTGCCGTCGGACGGCTCGCTACGCATCGCCCAGAACTTCGAGCTGTTCGAGGGACTGGTGGTGGGCCTGAAGGGCGACCTGGCGCCGCTGTGCCACGGCCTCAGCAAGCTGGTCGTCGTCGACGTGGCTCTCAACCGCGAACAGGACAACCCGCAGCTCATCTTCGAGAGCATGAACTCCACCGGCCGCGAGCTCAGCCAGGCCGACCTCATCCGCAACTACGTGCTCATGGGGCTGGAACCAACACACCAGGCCAAGCTGTACGAGCAGCACTGGCGGCCGATGGAGCGCGGCTTTGGACAGGAGGGCTACGGCGCCTACTTCGACGCCTTCATGCGCCACTACCTGACCGTCAAGACCGGCGACATCCCCAACGTCCGGGCGGTCTACGAAGCCTTCAAGGCTTACGACCGCCGCGAGGACGTTGCCGCCGCCGGGGTCGACGCGCTGGTGGCTGACGTGCGCGCCTACGCCGGCTACTACTGCGCCATGGCCCTGGGCCGGGAGACCGACAAGGCGCTGGCCGAGGCCTTCCAAGACCTGCGCGACCTCAAGGTCGATGTGGCCTACCCGCTGCTGCTGGAGCTGTACCACGACTACGCCACCGAGGTGCTGGCCCGTGACGACTTCCTACGGGCGCTGCGGCTCATCGAGTCCTACGTCTTTCGGCGGGCCATCTGCGCCATCCCGACCAACTCGCTGAACAAGACCTTCTCGACCATTGGCCGCTCGCTCAAGAAGGACCGTTACCTGGAGAGCCTGCAGGCCAGCTTGCTACTGCTGCCGTCCTACCGCCGCTTCCCAAGCGACGAAGAGTTCCAGCGCGAGCTCATGGGGCGCGACCTGTACAACCAGCCGCGCCGCAGCTATTGGCTGCGCCGCCTGGAGAACGACGGCCGAAAGGAACGGGTATTCGTCGACGAGTACACCGTCGAGCACATCATGCCGCAGAACGCCAACTTGCCCGATGCCTGGCGCCAGGAGCTCGGCCCGGACTGGGAGCAGGTACACGCCGCCAAGCTGCACACGGTCGGTAACCTGACGCTGACCGGCTACAACAGTGAGTACAGCGACCGGCCGTTTGCCGAGAAGCGCGATATGCCGGGCGGCTTCAAGCACAGCCCGCTGCGGCTCAACCAGGGGTTGGGCAGCGTCACGCGCTGGGACGAGGCGGCCATCGACGCCCGCGCCGTTCAGCTGGCCGAGTTGGCGGTGAAGGTCTGGCGGCAGCCGATGCTGGAGGTCAGCGTGCTGGCCGCCTATCGGCCGCAAGCCACGGCCACCGCCTCAGGCTACAGCCTGGATGACCACCCGCAGCTCGCGCCCGGCCGGCCGATGCGGGCGCTGTTTGACATGCTGCGGCCGCAGCTGCTGGCCCTCGACGCCAACGTCGGCGAGGAGATCCGCAAGCTGTACATCGCCTATAAGGCGGAGACCAACGTCGTCGACATCGTGCCGCAAGCCAACCGCTTGCGGTTGTCGCTGAACATGCCCTTCCCGGAGCTGTGGGACCCACGCGGCCTCGCCCGGGATGTGACCAACCTCGGCCGCTGGGGCAACGGTGACGTCGAGGTCGGGCTAAAGACCACCGAGGATATTCCGTACGTACTTGGCCTGGTACGGCAGGCGCTGGAGCGGCAGCTGGGCAACGGCATTGAGGGAGCGGCCTGATCAATGGCGTGGACCAGCTCGCTTGGAGACGGAACGGCTCGCTCTGGGAGGCGGCGGCGCGCTTACGGTCAGCGGAAGCATCCGAAATGTCTAGGTTGCGGACGCTGATCGTCAGCTGGTCTCGATCTCCATGCACGGTCTTCTGCGTGAAGTGGCGCTCAGCGTGCCGCGACGGATCCCGCGGCGGAGAGGCTGGCGCTCGTCCGCGGGTCGTGCATCTGGGCACATCGCCTGACACCAGGGGTTAGTTGCGGATCTCGTCCGCGATCGCGGTGGTGATCTTGGTCCACAGTCTGGTCCACGAACTGCTGCCCACCGGTGCCGGACACGCCCAGTTTGGCGTAACTGCTGCCTGCCGTGACCAGGCGTTCCGTGTATCCCCAGGCCAGCGCCCGAACTACGGATAAGGAGGTCGCGAGTTCCTGAGGTTGCGAGCGACGGTGCTGCCGTTTGTAGGATCGTCGCAGTCGACGATGGGGAGGACGTAATGTCCAGGGAGTATGGGGCTCGACTTTACGAAACGATCAGCTATCCATGTCCAAGCGCAACGTGCAGGAATGGCACGCGAGACTTCCTTCCTGGTCGGCTCGTCGCGAATGGAGACGGTGCCGAGCTGGAAGTTCGCCGCTGCGACGACTGTGGTCACGAGCTTCGTCTGGCACCGCGTGTGTGGGTGCCAGCGTCTCAGAGTGACGGCGACCTCTATCCGGGTTGATGGCACTCCCTCGTCACGCGAGCTGTCGGGCCACGACGACGGTTCGGGCAGAGACGTTGTCGCCACCGACGCAACCATCGGCTGCATTCGCCAACTCAGGTGATCAATGACAGTCATGATGACTGCGAAGCGACGTCTGGTCCATCCACACAAGGCAGCGGAGACAACGGCAGGGTCAGCCTGACCAGCAGCGGACGTCGGAGATGGCGTTGACCAGCGCTTTTGCAAGGTGAGCGACGTTGGCTACGGTGGTGGGTTTTGCAGACAAGTCCGCCGCACTAGGGTCGTATCTAGGTCACGTCTTGCGGACGGCGCTGGTAAAGCCGGCGATGAAGAGGGTGGCGAAGCCCCAAGCGAGCAGTCGGAGTCCCCATCCCAGTCCCGTGAGCGTTTGGCCGACGGCGCTACTAGTGGCGTCACAACGTGCGCGCGCTCCGGTTGAGATCAAGGGTGTCCCAAGGTCGAGTCCGACTCCGATACGTTCGACGAGCGTGCAAGCGACTGGTGTTGGTTTAGTTGGCATTTGGATTTGTGCTAATCCGCCGTGTGCCCCCAGCTCCGTGGTGATCACGGCGGAGAATATGAGCGTCGCGAACAGGGCCAGGAGCATTCGCCAAGGTTGGTAGCCGTAGCCGAGCAGGAGTCCGGTGAGACGTGCCCAGGCGCGTTCTCCTCGGCCGGTGAGCGCGCCTCGCCGAATTTGGTCGCGTCGTTGCTGGATCAGCACTCGCCGTGCTTCTCGGTCATGTCCTGCAGCTCGCTGTGCAGCGGCTAACTGCTGATAGGGCTGGGCAGAGTACGCGGGGGTAGCCTCGCCCAGCAGGCTCAACCAGTCGGTCGAGGCGGTTCGCGGCACTCCGGAGTACACCAAGCCGTCAACGGCCAGGCGACGATCCGCTCTGCAGTTGTGCTCAAACGCCGTGGGATCGAAGAACAACGCGCCGGCGACTCGAAGATCGGTCAGATCCAGTACCACGCCGGCGCCGGCGCCGGTCGCCGAAAAGCCCTTGACCAGGAACACAGCACCGCCGGTCTGGACCCGGGCGATGTTCAGGGCGGGGCCTGAGTCGTTGTGCAGCGTCGCGCTGCGGCAGGACAGCTGGCCGCCGATGTGGGCACCGGTGAGGCGTACTGCCCCGTCTTCTCCGGCGCCGGTCGCGGAAAGGCCATCGGTCAGGAACATGGCGCCCTCGGTATGGAGTCCGTCGCCGCTCAGGGCGGGGCCTGAGTCGTTGTGTAGCGTCGCGGCGCAGCAGAGCAATTGGCCGCCGATGTGGGCGCCGCGGAGGCGTACTGCCCCGTCTTCTCCGGCGCCGGTTGCGCAGAACCCGGCGCCCAGGAACATGGCGCCGTCGGTCCGGAGCCCGTCGCTGTTCAGGGCGGGGCCTGAGTCGTTGTGCAGCGTCGCGCCGCGGCAGGACAGCTGGCCGCCGATGTGGGCGCTGACGAGGCGTACTGCCCCGAATTCTCCGGCGCCGGTCGCGGAAAGGCCATCGTCCAGCAGCATGGCGCCGTCGGTCCGGAGCCCGTCGGCGTCCAGGGCGGGGCCTGAGTCGTTGTGAAGCGTCGCGCTGCCGAAGGACAGCTGACTGCCGATGTGGGCACCGGTGAGGCGTACTGCCCCGTCTTCTCCGGCGCCGGTCGCTGAGAATCCGCCGTATAGAGTCACGCTGTAGCCGGTTTGCAGCCCGTCCGCGCTCAGAGCGGGGCCTGAGCTGTTGTGTAGCGTCGCGCTGCGGCAGGACAGCTGGCCCTCGATGTGGGCGCTGACGAGGCGTACTGCCCCGGCTTCTCCGGCGCCGGTCGCGCAGACATCGTCCAGGAACATGCCTCCGTCGGTCTGGAGTCCGTCGCCCTTCAGCGCGGGGCCTGAGTCGTTGTGTAGCGTCGCGCCGCGGCAGGACAGATGACCGCCGATGCGGGCACCGTCGAGGCGTACTGCCCCGACTTGTCCGGCGCCGGTCGCGCAGAACCCGTCGGTCAGAAACATAGCGCCCTCGGTCTGGAGCCCCTCCGCGTTCAGAGCAGGGCCCGCGTCGTTGTGCAGCGTTGTCCCAACGCTGCGCACGTCACCAATTTGAGCCCTCCGCAGATTGACGCAGCCTTGCATGCTGTCGGCTTCCACCGTTGCTTGATCAAGGACGAGCCTGCTGATAACCACTCGATCGGCCGAGAGCGGCGCGAGATTGGGATGTTCGAGTCGACAGCCGGACAAGTTCACATCTGCCAGGTGGCTGCCGTTGGCGGAGCACCCTTCGCTCAGCAGACAGTCGGTTAGGGTCAGAGCAACGGTGCTGGTGATGTTGTCGAGATCCATTCGGCCGGCGATGCGGGCACCGCGCAGACGCACCCCGTGCGGGTCTGCAGCCGGGGCGAGCTGGCCACGCACGATGTTGCGCACGACCCACGCGCGAATCGTCTGTTCCTCTCCCCAACTCCGCATTGCACCTTCGTCGACGTGCCCACCTCTGGCCAGGTCGAGAAGGTCGCCACGTTCAACATGCTCAACCAACGCGCGCTCGACCGCCGTCAGTTCGGCCTGCGCAGTACCCCCTGCCGTCACGCGCTGAAACGTTACCGGCACCGACCGGAGCGGAGGCTCCGAGTGCGGCATCACAACTACGAGCAGCTTGGACGCGTGTGCTGGCACGGGACCCGGCGTAGATTGATCTTGGTCCACGATGTGGTCTACGAACTGAGCCCGCTCATACGCCGGACGCCCAGTTTCGTACCCATGGTTCCTCGTGCGACCAGACGTTCCGAGTTTCCCCAGGACAGCGTTAGAACCACGGACCAGAGAGTCGTCTAAAGGGTGAACGCCTGCATGTAGTCCTGGAGCTGTCGGACCCGCTCGATGAAGTCCTCGGGGACCGCCAGCTCGCACCGATCGCAGAGCACCATGTCCCAGCTGGGCCGGGTCTCCCGAGGCGTGCCCGGCTGTCCGCATCGCTCGCAGACCGATTGACTGCGGGCGGCAAAGCGATACGTGATCCTGTGCAGTTGGCGATCTTGGATGTGCCAGGCCTGGTTGCTGGAGCCTGCGCAGTCCTGCGGTCCCCACGGGAGCGGCCAGGCGTGGAAGGCCAGCTCCGCTTCCTTCTGCTCTACGGCCCTCAACGAGTAGTGCGGAAACTCGCTGACGACCGCTTGGTGGCACTCGCGCACGAGGCCGATCCACCCCGGACCGATATCGAACATGAACGGGCCCGCGGATAGCCAGTGGGCCGCAACGGCACCGAGCAGAGACGTGTACTCAGACTCCCAGGGGGTCACTCAGGCCAGTCTTCCTCATCGCGGCCACAGCAACCGCCAAATCGTGGCAGCTGCCGCCGACCGCGAAACTCGAGTCGCGGGCCGCTCCAGACACTCTGCCTCCGGGCGACAACGAGAGCGATGTCCTCGCCGGACGCACGTGGGTTAGGGCCCAGCATGAGACTGGACTCCTGACCCGACCATAAGTTGATCAATGGGAGCCACGATGGGTGCGAAATACTATCGGCGAGATCCAAAAGAGCCACTCCAGGCAAGCAGTGGGTCAAGCTGACCAGCAGCGAACGGCGGAGATGGTGTTGACCAGCGCTTTTGCAAGGCGGTGCTCACCAGTTCACGTCTTCCTCCTGCTCGTCGATCCAGCGATCGAGGTCGGAGCGTCGGATCCGGAGCTCCCCGTTCGGAAGCTTGATGCACTTCGGCCCACGCCTCTTCATGCGCCACTCGTAGAAGGTTCTTCGGGCCACTCGTAGCTCGTCGCACACCTCCATGACCGTCAGCAATCTACTGGGGCGGTTCATGCTGCTCCCTGCGAAGCCGCGCCACGAAGTTGTTGACGGCGGCCGCCGGCACGCGACGGTTGCGACCGATGGTCACCGACTCGAGCTGGCCTGATCGCAGTAGCTCGTAGATCACGGTGCGACTGATCGCCAGCCGGTTGCCGGCCTCCTCGACCGTGAGGAGGACCCGCGGCTGTCCGGCTGGCAGCTCGCGAAGCTTCTGCGCGACTACCTCACCGAGCAACGTCGCGAATCGGCGGGCGAAAGCATCCGAAATGTCTAGGTCGCCGACGCTGATCGTCAGCTGGTCTTGATCTCGATGCACGGTTCTTCTCCGTGGAGTGGGGCTCAGCCTGTGCGACGGGCCCGCCGCGGCGGCAGGCTAGCGCTCATCCGAGCGCCGCGCAGCCGAAGTACGTCGCCCTTGTCGGGCGTGCCGCTTGGTCGCGGCGCTTCTTGCGCGACCGGGACGGGCGGCCATGGTGATTAGAGTCCTTTCTGTGCAACGTCAGCGACATGTGCGACGCGCGCAAATTATGAAAATAGAGTGAAGAAATGAACTTGCAATTTGTTGCCACCGTCCTTCGGATCTGAAGTACGATTCTTTTCATGTTGAACGCAGAACACGGGTATTTGCATATGGCGACTGAGGCGAGCTCGGGTCAAGGCCCGTCTGGCCCGCGGCGGATGCTGACGGTCGAGCAGGCCGCTGATTGGCTCGCAGTCAGCCGTACCACCATGTTCGCCCTCATTAAGGCCGAGGTTGTGCCAAGCGTCCTGGTCGGCCGCCACAGGCGAGTGCCGGCCAATGAGCTGACGGCGTATGTCGAGCGCCTTATAGCTGAAGCAGGAGGATGCTGAGGATGCCGCGCAGGAAGCGTGTTGAAGGTTCGCGAGCGCCGAACGGGGCGAGCAGTATCTACCTCGGCCAGGATGGGAAATGGCATGGCCGTGTCTCCATGGGGGTGCTCGACAATGGCGAGCCAGACCGTCGGCACGTCGAACGAAAGTCCGAGCCTGAGGTCATCGCGGCGGTACGCGAACTCGAACGCCAACGCGATAGCGGCAGGGCGGCGAAGCCCGGCTCGCAGGCGTGGACGGTCGAGCAGTGGCTGAGCCACTGGGTGGAGAACGTGGCAGCCCCTTCCGTGCGGGAAAGCACGCTGACCGGGTATCGGGTTGCGGTTTACAAGCACCTGATCCCCGGACTTGGGGCGCACCGGCTCCGCAAGCTGGAGCCTGAGCACCTGGAGAAGCTCTACGTCAAGATGGCCAAGGCCGGCGCGAAATCAGGAACGGTGCACCAAGTCCATCGCACCGCCAAGACAGCACTCACGGTCGCGGTCGACCGCGGACGCCTGGCTGTCAATCCGGCGAAACTGGCGAGGGCGCCACGACTTGACGAGGACGAGATCGTTCCGCTGGCCGCGGTTGAGGCCAAGCGGGTACTCGCGGCGGCCCGCAATCGGCGCAACGGCACACGCTTCGTGATTGCTCTCGCGCTCGGCCTGCGTCGCGGTGAGGCGCTCGGGCTGAAGTGGTCGCGGATCGATCTGGACGCCGGTTTGCTCCGCACGCCCCGACAGCTTCAACGCCACAAGTGGAAGCACGGCTGCGACGACCCGCACAATTGCGGCGGGCGACTCCACAAAATGAAGCCGTGCCCGCTCGGGTGCACCAGGCATGCGAAGTGCCCGCCGGTTTGCCCGCCGGACTGCGTACGGCACGCCAGCTCTTGTCCGGAACGTCATGGTGGCGGGTTGCGGGAGGTGGACGTGAAGTCGAAAGCTGGACGCCGCACCGTCGGCATCCCCGGACCGCTCCTCGAGCTGCTGCGCAAGCACAAGGTGACGCAGGACCAGGAACGCGAGTTTGCCGGCACCGAATGGCAGGAAGGGGGCTGGGTGTTCGCGCAGCCGACCGGCCGGCCGCTGGATCCGCGGGCGGATCACGATGAGTGGAAGACGTTGCTGGCCGAGGCTCAGGTTCGCGACGCCCGATTGCACGATGCTCGTCACACGGCAGCGACGATGCTGCTGGTCTTGCGGGTGCCGCTGCCCGCGATCATGGAGGTGATGGGCTGGGGCGACGCGGCAGTGGCGAAGCGATACGTCCACGTGCCGACGGAAGTCGTCACGGGAATCGCCGACCAGGTCGGCAACTTCCTCTGGAGCGAAGCTCCACAGCAGGCGCCACCTGCGGCGCCTGCTGACGCAGCCTCGCTGATCGACCAGCTCCAGCAACTCCTCGATGCCGCGAAATCGTCCGGCCGCGACTCCGGTGGCGACGACCCGCCCGGGCTGCGCGCGGTGGTCTGAACGCCGTATAACGGCTTGTACTGAGACGGAAACTGAGACGGCGGGGTTTCTCCTCTCGGAGAAGCCCCGCCGTTTTCGCTGGTCACACCAATTGCCTGAGTCGGGATGACAGGATTTGAACCTGCGACCCTTCGCTCCCAAAGCGAATGCGCTACCAAGCTGCGCCACATCCCGATGCCCGCCACCCGCCGAAACCCGAGCCGAGCCGGGGTCCGGAGGGGGTGTGCCGCACCAGCCTAGCCCTCACGCTAAGCTGGGCCAGCCTCCGGGTCCACTGGGTCCCAGTGGGGGCGCTGCGGGTGTAGCTCAATGGTAGAGCCCTAGTCTTCCAAACTAGCTACGCGGGTTCGATTCCCGTCACCCGCTCCATAACCGTTCACCTGCGAAGACGAGGCCGCGTCGGCCTCGAGGCGGGTGGCGATCACGTCCAGGAGCAGGTCGGTGTCCACCGGCTTGGTGATGTAGTCGTCGGCGCCCGAGGCGAGGGTGCGTTCGCGGTCCTCGGCGGTGGCCTTGGCTGTGACGGCAATCACGGGCAGGTCCTCGTGGGCCGCCTCGGCGCGGATGGCCGCGATGGTGGCGTTGCCGTCGAGCTCGGGCATCATGACGTCCATCAGGACCAGCGCGGTGTCCTCGTGGCGCTCAAGGGCGCGGATGCCCGCGACACCCGTGTCGGCGTAGATCACCTCCAGGCCGGCCTGTTCGAGCACCGCCGCGAGGGCGAAGACGTTGCGCAGGTCGTCGTCGACGATCAGGACCTTCTCGCCGTTGAAGCGCTTCGGGGCGCTGTCCGGCTCGGTCACGGTGATGGTGCTCGGCAGGACCGGTAGCTTCGGCGCGGGGCGCACCGGGACGGCGGGCGCGATGAGGTTCGCCGCGCCCACGGGCAGGTACAGCGTGAACGTGCTGCCCTGGCCCGGTTCGCTGTGCACGCGCAGCTCGCCGCCGATGAGTTCAGTGAGCTGCTGGCTGATCGAGAGCCCGAGGCCGGTGCCGCCGTACTTGCGGCTCGTGGTGCCGTCGGCCTGGCGGAACGCGTCGAAGATGATCGCCAGCTTCTCCTCGGGGATCCCGATGCCGGTGTCCTCGACACCGAACGCGATGATCCCCGCCGCCGACTGCAGCGCCTCCCGCTCCACCTCTTCGGCCGACGCCATGCGGATGTGCAGCCGCACGCCGCCCTCGTCGGTGAACTTGGCGGCGTTGGACAGCAAGTTGCGCAGCACCTGCTGCAACCGGTGTTCGTCGGTGTGCACGCTGCCGGGCACGGGTGGGTCGATGAGCACGGCGAACTCCAGGCCCTTGTCCGACGTGAGCGGACGGCACAGGGATTCGACGTAGTTGACGAGCTCCGGCAGCGTCACGTCGGACATCTGCAGGTCCATGCGCCCGGCCTCGACCTTCGCGAGGTCGAGGATGTCGTTGATCAGCTGCTGCAGGTCGCTGCCCGCCGCCCAGATCGTCTTGGCGAACTGGATCTGCTTCTCCGTGAGGTTGCCCTCCGGGTTCTCCGACAGCAGCTTCGCGAGGATCAGCGCGCTGTTGAGCGGGGTCCGCAGCTCGTGCGACATGTTCGCCATGAACTCGGTCTTGTACTGCGACGCCACGGTGAGCTGCCCGGCGCGCTCCTCCAGCTCCTGGCGCGCCTGCTCGATCTCGATGTTCTTGACCTCGATGTCGCGGTTCTGCTGGGCCAGCAGTGCCGCCTTCTCGGCCAGCTCAGTGTTCGATCGCCGCAGCTCGCCCTGCTGCGCCTGCAGCTGCTCCGAGCGCGCCCGCAGTTCCTGCGCCAGCCGCTGCGATTCCGTGAGCAGCGCTTCGGTGCGCGAGTTCGACAGGATCGTGTTCACGTTGACGCCGATGGTGTGGCGCAGCTGCTCCAGCAGATCCAGGTGCACGGCGGAGAACTCGTTGACCGACGCCAGTTCCAGCACGCCGAGCACCTCGCCCTGGAACAGCACGGGCAGCACGATCACGTTCACCGGCGGCGCCGAGCCGAGGCCCGAGGACACCAGCGCGTACTCCGGCGGCGCCTCGCGCACGAGGATCGTCTGCCGGTCGACGGCGGCCTGCCCGATCAGCGACTCGCCGAGCGTGAACCGAAGGCCGGCGCGCGACTGCGCGAGCCCGTACGCGGCGATGCAGTCGAGCACCTTGCGGCCCGGGTCGCTGCCGTCGTCGTGAGCCAGGAAGAACGCGCCCTGCTGCGCGCTCACCAGCGGCGCCAGCTCGGACAGGATCAGTGTGGCCACGGACGCGAGGTCGCGGTGGCCCTGCATCCGCCCGCCGAGGCGCGCGAGGTTGGTCTTCAGCCAGTCCTGCTCGCGGTTCGCCGACGTCGTCGACTTCAGGTTCGCGATCATCTGGTTGATGTTGTCCTTGAGGTCCGCCAGCTCGCCGGACGCGTCCACTGTGATGTGGCGGGTCAGGTCGCCCGCGGTCACGGCCGTGGCGACCTGGCCGATGGCGCGCACCTGGGTGGTGAGGTTGCCGGCCAGCTGGTTCACGCTCTCCGTGAGCCGCTTCCAGGTGCCGGACACGCCCTCGACCTCGGCCTGGCCGCCGAGCTTGCCCTCGGTGCCCACCTCACGCGCCACGCGCGTGACCTCCGAGGCGAACGCCGAGAGCTGGTCGACCATCGTGTTCATCGTGGTCTTGAGCTCGAGGATCTCGCCGCGCGCGTCGACGTCGATCTTGCGCGAGAGGTCCCCTCGCGCGACCGCCGTGGTCACCTGCGAGATGTTGCGCACCTGGCTGGTCAGGTTGTGCGCCATGAAGTTGACGTTCTCGGTCAGGTCCTTCCACGTGCCGGCCACACCCGGCACGCGCGCCTGACCGCCGAGGATGCCTTCTGTGCCGACCTCGCGCGCCACGCGCGTGACCTCGTCGGCGAACGCGCGCAGCGTTTCGACCATGCTGTTCAGCGTGGCCGCGAGCGCCGCGACCTCGCCGGCGGCGTCGATGGAGATCTTCTTCGACAGGTCGCCGTTGGCCACCGCGCTCGCCATGGTGGCGATGCTGCGGACCTGCTCGGTGAGGTTGTCGGCCATGCCGTTGACGTTGTCGGTGAGGTCCTTCCACGTGCCGGCGACGCCGGGCACGCGGGCCTGGCCACCGAGCTTGCCCTCGGTGCCGACCTCGCGGGACACGCGCGTGACCTCGTCGGCGAACGCCGAAAGCTGGTCGACCATCGTGTTCAGCGTGTTCTTGAGCTCCAGGATCTCGCCGCGCGCGTCGACGCTGATCTTCTGCGTCAGGTCGCCCTTCGCCACCGCCGAGGTGACCTGGGAGATGTTCCGCACCTGGTCGGTGAGGTTGTTGGCCATGAAGTTGACGTTGTCCGTCAGGTCCTTCCACGTGCCGGCCACACCCGGCACGGCCGCCTGACCACCCAGCTTCCCCTCGGTGCCGACTTCGCGGGCCACGCGCGTGACCTCGTCGGCGAAGGCGGAGAGCTGGTCGACCATCGTGTTCAGCGTGGTCTTGAGTTCGAGGATCTCGCCCCGGGCGTCCACCGCGATCTTCTTGGTCAGGTCGCCGCGCGCGACGGCCGTGGCGACCTGGGCGATGTTGCGGACCTGCGCGGTGAGGTTGTTGGCCATGAAGTTCACGGACCCGGTCAGGTCGCGCCAGATGCCGGCGACGCCGGGCACCTGCGCCTGGCCGCCCAGCATGCCCTCGGTGCCGACTTCGCGCGCGACACGGGTGACCTCGTCGGCGAAGGCGGAGAGCTGGTCGACCATCGTGTTCATCGTCGTCTTGAGCTCGAGGATCTCGCCGCGCGCGTCGACGGTGATCTTCTGCGTCAGGTCGCCCTTCGCCACGGCAGTGGTCACATGGGAGATGTTGCGGACCTGGTCGGTGAGGTTGTCGGCCATCTGGTTCACCGAGTCGGTGAGCCCGCGCCACGTGCCGGCCGCGCCGGGGACCTCTGCCTGACCGCCGAGCCGGCCGTCGCTGCCGACCTCGCGGGCCACGCGGGTGACCTCGTCGGCGAAGGCGGAGAGCTGGTCGACCATGGTGTTCAGCGTGGTCTTGAGCTGCAGGATCTCGCCGCGGGCGTCCACGTCGATCTTCTTCGTCAGGTCGCCCGCGGCCACCGCCGTGGCGACCTGGGAGATGTTGCGGACCTGGTCGGTGAGGTTGTCGGCCATCAGGTTCACCGAGTCGGTGAGGTCGCGCCAGGTGCCGGCCACGCCGGGCACGCGCGCCTGACCGCCGAGGCGGCCTTCGCTGCCGACCTCGCGCGAGACGCGGGTGACCTCGTCGGCGAACGACGAGAGCTGGTCGACCATGGTGTTGATGGTGTTCTTGAGCTCGAGGATCTCGCCCCGGGCGTCCACGTTGATCTTCTGCGTCAGGTCGCCGCGCGCCACGGCCGTGGTGACCTGGGCGATGTTGCGGACCTGCTCGGTGAGGTTGTCGGCGAGGAAGTTCACGGAGTCGGTCAGGTCGCGCCAGGTGCCCGCGACGCCGGGGACCTCGGCCTGACCACCGAGGCGGCCCTCGCCGGCGATCTCGCGCGACAGGCGGATCACTTCGGCGGCGAAGCGCGAAAGCTGCGCGAGCAGGCCGTTCACGGTCTTCGCGAGGTCGGCGTACTGGCCCTGCAGCGGCTTGCCGTCCAGCTGCAGCGCCATCGGCTGCGAGAGGTCGCCCTCGGCCACCGCGCCCAGCACCCGATCGAGCTCCACCACGGGCTTGCTGACGTCCTCGATCAGCCCGTTGATCGTCTCGACGGCGGTGGTCCAACCACCGGGGCCGATCTCGGCGCGCACGCGCTCGGTGAGCCGGCCCTCCTGCCCGACGGCGCCGCGCACGCGCATGAGTTCGGTCACGAGCCGCTGGTTGCGCTCGGCGATGTCGTTGAACGCGCCCGCGAGCTGAGCGGCGATCCCGTCGCCGCTCGCCACGAGCCGACGGCGGAAGTTGCCTTCGCCGAGGTCACGGACGGCGGCCAGGAGCCGCTCCAGCGCGGCCGCCTCACCGGCGGCAATGCCGCTTCCCCCGGTGATCTCGTCCCGCTCGGAACCGGTTGTCATGTCTGCCGACCCTCTCCACCACGCGTGTGCCAGCCATGGTCGTCGACCCAGCGTGCCATGGTTCGCCCTACACTTCGAGCCAGTCCGCCCGCTCACGCTGTGCCAACCTTGTACTGACGACAAGTCGGTCGACCCGGAGGCAGGAGGTTCGTGCATGGTGTCACGGCCCGCTCCGGCGTCGGCCCTGCCACCCGGCGCCGAGCTGCCCGAGCACGGGGGTTTCTGGCGTTCGGTGCTCGAAGACGTGCGGGACCCGGTGTTCGTCCAGGACCCGGCCGGAGCCGTGCGCTGGGCCAACGCGGCCGCGCGCACGCTCGCCGCCGAAGGTCCGCCCGTGCTCGTCACCGTGACGGAGAGCACCGGCCGCATCGACCTCGGCGACGTCCGCCGCGCCGCGCACCTGCGCCCGCTGCCCGAGGGCTGGCGCGTGTGGACCGTGGTCGACGACAGCCCCCGTCGTCCTGAGGAGTTCCTCGCGGAAGCCGGTCCGAAACTCGCCGCGGCCCGCGGCCGCCACGGCACGGCGCGCGTGATCGCCGAGCTGGCCGCCTCCGCGCTGGGCGACTGCGTGTTCGTGCTGCTGCCCACCACCCGCGGCCGCTGGGAGTGGTGGAGCTGCGAGGACCACGGCGCGCCCGGCCACGGCCGCATCCGGCGGGTGCCGGCTCAGCACGCGCCGGCGGTGGCCGAGACTTTCGCGGCCATCGGGCCGCCCGAGGTGCGCGTGGTACCCGCCGCGGAGGTGGCCACGATGCCGTCGGCGGTGGCCGAGCGGTTCTCCGGCCACGCCGAGGTATCGGCGGTGTCGCTGGGCGTCGACGAGGGCGGCGTCACCGGCGCGGTGCTGATCGGGCGGCGCACGGAACCGGCGTTCGGCGCCGGGCAGCCGCGCGCGATCGAGGCGTTCGCCACGGCCGCGGGCACGGCGCTGGCCAACGCGCAGCGCTACGCGCGTCAGGAAGAAGCGACGCGCGGCCTGGAGACCACGCTGAAGCCGACGCCGCCGGCGGAGGTCGACGGCGCCGACTTCGCGCTCTGGTACGAGCCGGCCGGTGGCGTTCTCGGCGTGGGCGGCGACTTCTACGACGTGACCGCGAGGGAAGACGGCAGCGCGTTCGTGGTCGTCGGCGACATCTGCGGCAAGGGTGCCGAGGCGGCCGCGCTCACGGGCCGCGTGCGGCATTCGCTGGCCGCGCTGCAGCTCGTGGAACGCGATGGGCGCACGATGCTGCGCCTGCTCAACGAACTGCTCATCGCCGGCGGCTCCAACCGTTTCGCGACGCTCGTGCTCGGCTCGGTGGCGCCGACGGACTCGGGTCTCGACGTCACGCTCGCCTCGGGCGGGCATCCGGCGCCGCTCGTGCTGCGCCGCGACGGCGGGGTCGAGGAGGTGAGCGTGCCGGGCACGCTTGTCGGGATCTCGCCGCAGGCCCGCTTCGCCGAGGCGACGGTGCACCTCGACGAGGGCGACGTCTGCCTGCTCTACACCGACGGCGTCACGGAAGCCCGCAACCGCACGGAATCGGCCGAGCTGTTCGGCGACGAGCGGTTCCACTCCGTGCTCGCCGACTGCGTCGGGCTGCCGGCGCACCAGGTCGTGGCGCGGCTGCGCGAGGCCGTGCGCGCGTGGCTGGGCAACTCCGGCCACGACGACATCGCCGTGCTCGCGATCGAAGCCGTGGCGCGCGCGGATTGAGCGGTCCGCCACGTGGGTAGCCGGGGGTCAGTCACTTGGACCCCGGACGGAGGAAACCCGATGGCGAAAGTACTTCAGGGCCGCAAGGTGGCCATCCTGGCGGCCGACGGCGTCGAGCAGGTGGAGCTGGAGCAGCCGCGCAAGGCGGTCACCGCCGAAGGCGCGACGGTGGACCTGGTCTCGCTCGCCGACGGCGAGATCCAGGCCATGAACGGCGACATCGACAAGGGCGCCACGTTCCCGGTCGACCGGCTCGTCGCCGACGTCTCCGCCGACGACTACGACGCCCTGCTGCTGCCCGGCGGCACGATGAACCCCGACAACCTGCGCCGCGACCCGGCGGCCGTGCGGTTCGCGGGCGATTTCGTGCGCGCGGGCAAACCCGTCGGCGTGATCTGCCACGGGCCGTGGACGCTCGTGGAGGCCGACGTGGTCCGCGGGCGCACGCTGACCTCGTTTCCCAGCGTGCGCACGGACATCCGCAACGCGGGCGGCACCGTGGTCGACGAAGAAGTCGTGGTGGACAACGGTCTCGTGTCCAGTCGGAACCCCGACGACCTGCCGGCGTTCTGCGCGAAGGTGATCGAGGAGTTCGCCGAGGGGCGCCACCCGGTCGGCTGAGGCTTGCCGCCGAGCCGCGCAAAGCACTGGCGCACTTCCGGTCCACGGGGGACCCTGGTGGGGTCCACGCCGTGCAGTCCGGGAGGAGGTGACGCGATGACAGTGCATTCGAGGCGGTATGGCAGGTGGTGCCGGGACCACTTCGACGCGGCCGCCCCCGCCGGGGACAAGGCTGTGGAGGAGGCTCAGGTTCAGGCGCAGGTTCCCCAGCCTGAACCTCCGGGGCCGCCGGCGCCTCCGTCGCCGCGGAAGCCGAAGGGCTGAATTCCGGGCCGTCCGGGGGAAGGCGGGCAACCTCGGTTAGGGCCGCACGTCCTGCCGATCATGAAACCCACCCGGTGCGCCGCCGTCGTCGCGGCCGCACTCGCCGTGCTGGCCCTCGTCCCCGCCTCCGCCACTGCTGCTCCTGATGTTTCTGCTGTTCCTGCCGGCTTCGCACCCGCGTCGACGAGCTGGACCGGGCCGGAGCACGGCTTCGTGCTCGGCTACACCGACTGCGGCGAACCGGGCTGGTGCCCGGTCCTGCTCGAGACGACCGACGGCGGCGCGCACTGGCGAAGGCTGGGCGCGCCGCCGATGTCGTTGCCGGACAACCACAACCACGTCCGGCTGGTCGCCGCCAGCGCTCAGCACCTGTACGTCACCGACGGCTCCCGCATCCTCGCCACGCGCGACGGCGGCCGGCACTGGTTCACGGTGCTCGTGGCCGGCGGCGGGCAGCGTTACGTGTCCGTGCTGGCCGAGACGGGCGGCCGGATTTTTGCCGTGGTCACGAGCAACTCCTACGGCAACACCACGTCCGTGTACTCCGGCCTGGCGGGCGCGCCCGTGCTGGCGCCGCTGCCGGGGTTCGAGGTCACGGGCGGCATCACCTACGGCGACCTGGCCACCGGGGGAGGGCTGCAGATCGCGCTGGGCGCCGACTACCGCACCGAGGAGTACTGGACTTCGCGCGACGGAGTGGTGTTCACGCCCGCGTCGCCGCCGTGCCCGTCCGGGACCGCGGCCTCGCTGGGCGGGGTGCGGGCCGGGCAGGTGATCGCGTTGTGCAGCAGCAGCCCGGGTTCGCCGCAGCCGGGTTCGTCGGAGCGGCGGATGTGGCGCGCGCCGAAGCTGGGCGGCACGTTCAGCGGCACGGCCGACGCGCCGGCCGTCGGCATCACGCAGGGCTTCAGCGCCGCGACCGCCGACACCGCGACCGTCGCGGCCGAGGGCGGCGGCGACGGCTTCCTCCACCACACCACCGACGGCGGCCGCACGTGGACCACCACCGTGCTGTCCGATCGTGGCGTCGGACTCTCGGATCTGGCCTTCGTGGGTGACGGCGTCGGAGTGGTCGTCGACGGGCTGCCGGACGCCGAAAGCGGCTCCGCTGTGTATCGGACGACCGACACCGGGAGGACGTGGGTAGAACTCTCGTTCTCCTGAGGATTACTGCAGGTGGAGCAGGCTGTGGGGAGTGGGTTCACTTGGTGGACGCGGTGTCGTAGTCTGTGCACTGTCCGTGGCGCGAAGGGGGCAATGGTGGTTTCGGGGACCTCGACGCGCTTCGACCCCGACCGCCCCAGCCTGGCCCGCCTGTCCGACGCCCTCCTCGGCGGCTGTGACCACTACGAAGCCGACCGCGTGATGCTCCAGCGCCTGCTCGCCGTCGCCCCCGGCGCCCAGGACATGGCGCACGAGCACCGCGCGTGGCTCATGCGCGTGGTCCGCCACCTCGCCGCCGACCGCGGCATCGACCAGTTCCTCGACCTCGGCTCCGGCATGCCCACCGCGGAGAACACCCACGAGGTCGCCCAACGCCACAACCCCGACGCGCGAGTCGTGTACGTCGACAACGACCCGGTCGTCCAGGTCCACGGCCGCGCCGTCCTGGAGACCAACGACCGCACCCACGTCTCCGGCGCCGACCTCACCGACCCGGGCGCCACCCTGGGCGACCCCATCGTCTACCGCCACCTCGACTTCGACCGCCCGATGGCCCTGCTGCTCTGCTCGATCGTCCACCACATCGACAGCCTCGACCGCGCGCAGTTCATCGTGCGCAGCTACGTCGACCAGCTGGCCCCCGGCTCGTACCTCCTGCTCACCCACCACCACGAACCCCCGGCCGACCCCCCTCGGCAGGCCTTGGCGCACCTCATCGACTCGACCTTCCAGGGCACCGGGCTGGGCACGGTGCACCGGTCGCGGGAGGAGATCGAGTCGTTTTTCACCGGGTTGGAGCTGCTGGAGCCGGGCCTGGGCATGATGCACGAGTGGTGGCCCGATGGGCCGCGGATGACTCCGTTGGGGGATTTGAACTATCTGACGTTGGGTGGAGTGGCCCGGAAGCCGTGAGGCGGTGGTAGCGGACCACCGGCCAGACCTGGCCGCCGACCTCTTTCGTGGGCGGGCCTTCGAACCGGCCGAAGCCGGCGTGCTCGGCCGCTCGCTGCGAAGCGACGTTGTCCGCGTGCGTCCAGAGACGGATCTCGGTGCCGGGCCACGCGGCGCTCACCCGCCGGCACAGCTCGGCGAGCGCGCGGCGCGCGACTCCGCGGCCTCGTGCGGAGGCCGTCACCCAGTAGCTGACCTCCGCGACGGCACCTTCGCGCTCCGCGGCGAGGTTGGCCAGCCGCTCCCCGGACTCGGCGGCGATGGCGACGAAGCCGAGGGCGTTCTCGTTGCGGCGCAATGCTTCCAGGGCGTGCCGGAACTCCGCGACCGTCAGCGTCGCCCGCTCCGTGGTGAAGCGCAACGTGTCCGGGTCCTGCACCTGCGCGACGTACCACGCCGCGTCCTCGGGCAGCCAGTCCCGCAGCTCGATCTCCATACCGCACCGTAGAACAGAAAACGGGCGGCTCCCCACCAAGGGAGCCGCCCGTTGTCAAGCCGACCTCACGCCACGTCGAACGTGTCCGGGTCCGGGCCGGTGCGCAGGCCGCGGTCGAGCGACGACAGGCTCGCCACCTCGGCGTCGGTGAGGGTGAAGCCGAAGACGTCGAAGTTCTCGGCCACGCGCGAGGGTGTGACGGACTTCGGGATGACCACGTTGCCCAGCTGCAGGTGCCAGCGCAGGACGACCTGGGCGGGCGTGCGGCCGTGCGCGGTGGCCACCTCGACGACGGCCTGCTCGCCCAGGAGGTCGCCGCCCTTGGCCAGGGGGCTCCAGGCCTCCGTGGCGATGCCGTGGTCGGCGTGGAAGGCGCGCAGTTCCTGCTGGACGAGGTACGGCGACAGCTCGATCTGGTTCACGGCCGGCACCACGCTGCCCTCGTCGAGCACGCGGCGCAGGTGCGCCGGCTGGAAGTTGGACACGCCGATGGCTCGGACGCGACCGTCGGCGTAGAGCTTCTCCAGCGCCTTCCACGTGTCGACGTACTTGTCGCGCGCGGGCAGCGGCCAGTGGATGAGGTAGAGGTCGAGCTGATCGAGGCCCAGCGCGGAGATGCTGGAGTCGAACGCGCGCAGCGTCTGGTCGTAGCCCTGGTCGCTGTTCCACAGCTTGGTGGTGATGAACAGCTCGTCGGCCGCGATGCCCGACTCGGCGAGGGCCTCGCCGACGGCGGCTTCGTTGCCGTAGGCCGTGGCGGTGTCGATGCTGCGGTAGCCGGCGTCGAGCGCGGTTTTGACCGCGGCCTTCGTCTCGGCGGCCGGCACCTGGAAGACGCCGAAGCCGAGCTGCGGCATCTCGACGCCGTTGTTCAACTTGGTGACAGGAACGCTGGTCAACTCAGAAACCCTTCTGTAGCAAGAAAACTCACGGAATGATCGCCGACGCGACCCCGCCGTCGACGCGCAGCGCGCCCCCGGTGGTCGCGGCGGCCTGGTCGGAGGCGACGTAGGTGATGAGGTTCGCCACCTCCTCCGGGCGGATCAGGCGGCCCAGCAGGGAGGTCGGACGGTCCTGGGCCATGAACCGCCGCTCGGCCTCGGCGAAGTCGAGGTCCGGGTACAGGCTGCGCACGAACTCGCGCACGCCCTCGGTGAGCGTGGGTCCGGGCAGCACGCTGTTGACGGTGACGCCCGTGCCGGCCACCTCCTGCGCCATCCCGCGGGACAACGCCAGCTGGGCCGTCTTCGTCATACCGTAGTGGACCATCTCGGTCGGCGGCTGAACCGCCGATTCACTGCTGACGAAGATCACCCGGCCCCACCCGCGATTCACCATCCTGGGTGCGTAGTGCCGCGTCAGCCGGACGCCCGAGAGCACGTTCACCTGGTAGATCCGGAGCCACTCCTCGTCGCTGATCTCGAACACCGGGATCGGCGCGAAGACGCCCGCGTTGTTCACCAGCACGTCCACGTCCGGCAGCTGCTCAACAAGCGATGCCACGCCCTCCGCTGTGCCGACGTCGGCGGCGATCCCGCGCACGCCCAGGTGCTTCGCGACTGCGGCCACGCGATCGGCGTTGCGGCCGTTCACCACCACGTCGGCCCCCGCGGCGGCCAGTGCCGCGGCCGCGGCCTCGCCGATACCGGCGGTGGACCCCGTGACCAGGGCGGTGCGCCCGCTCAGGTCGATGTTCATCGGGTGGATACCCCTTCCTGCGTTCGCGAGTACAGTGGCAGCAGACGATTACGAGCGTCAGCAATACTTGCGCACGCGGTTATTTGCACACGCTCGATAGTGCCTGAAGGGCGAACCACCCGCAACCGCGGGGGTCGGCGAGAAGGGGTGAACCGTGTCACTGGCTGACGACGCCGTGGAGGCCCGGGCGCAGGGCTGGCGCACTCTGGCCGCGTTGCACGCGCGCATCGAAGACCGGCTGCAGCGCGCGCTCGAGCGCGACCACGAGCTGTCGGTGAGCGAGTACACCGTGCTCGACGTGCTCGCCCGCCAGGACGGCTTCCACCTGCGGATGAACCAGCTGGCCAACGCCGTGGTGCTGAGCCAGTCGGCCACCACCCGCCTGGTGACGCGGCTCGAGGACCGCGGCCTGCTGTCGCGCTACCTCTGCCCGACGGACCGGCGCGGCATCTACACCGAGGTGACCGTCGCGGGCCGGGAGTTGCTCGACGCGGCCCGTCCGACGCACGACGCCACGCTGTCGGCCGCGCTCGCCGAGGCCGAGGAGCTGCCGGAGCTGGCGCCCCTCGTCGTCGCGCTCGGTTCGCTCGCCTTCGCGAAGCAGTAACGCACCGTCACCATCCGGCTGGGGCCGTCCGAGGACCTTCGACCCTAGGCCTACACCATTCGCCGCGTGAGGCTGAACCGGGAAAACTCCCGGAAGCCGGGTGGCGAAATGACGGAAAACGCTCGTATCACGGAAGAAGCCCCCGCCGGAATCCTCGAACGCCTCGGTCGGTGGTGCGCCGCGCGTCCGTGGCCGGTGATCGTGATCTGGATCCTGGTGCTGGCCGGCGCGACGGTGGCCAACAACCTCGTGGGCGGTACGTACAGTGACGACTTCAGCCTGCCCGACGCCGAATCCGGCCGCGGCAGCACTGTGCTCGCCGAGCACGGCGTCGTCGGTGGTTCGAACAGCGCGCGCCTGGTCTTCACCACTGACTCCGGCACGCTGAGCAGCCAGAGCGCGGCCATCGAGCAGGCCGCGACGGCGGTCCGCGCCGTGCCCCACGTCGTGTCGCTGTCCGACCCGCTCGCGCCCGGCACCACCGCGCCCGACGGCCGCGTCGCCTTCGCCAACATCCAGTTCGACGACAAGCCCGCCGCGCTCGGCACCGACCTCGTCGACGGCATCGACAAGGCCACCGATCCCCTCCGCGCGACCGGTGTCCAGGTCGACTACAGCGGCGCACTCGGCAAGGCGGCCGAACCCGGCGCCGGCGACCTGCGCTCGGAGTCCGTGGGCATCATCGTCGCGATTCTGGTACTGCTACTGGCTTTCGGCAGTGTGATCGCCGCCGGCCTGCCGATCGTCACGTCGGTGATCGGCGTCGCGACCGGCCTCGGCATCCTCGGCCTGCTGGCGGCCGCGATCAGCTTCGCCACGGCCTCGCCGACGCTGGCGATCATGATCGGCCTCGGCGTCGGCATCGACTACGCCCTCTTCCTCACCACGCGCTTCCGCCAGCACCTGCTCGACGGCGCCGATCCGGTCACGGCCGCCGGCCGCACCGTCGCCACCAGCGGCCGTTCGGTGCTCATCGCGGCGACGACGGTGGTCATCGCGCTGATGGGCCTGTTCACCGTCGGCGTCGCGTTCATCGGGAAGCTCGGCCTGGCCGCCGCGATCACGGTGGTCGTGGCCGGGATCGCGGCGACCACGCTCGTGCCCGCGCTGCTCGGCCTGTCCGGGCGGCGGATCGACCGCTGGCACGTGCGCAAGCCCGTGGCCGAGCAGTCGGCCGACGGCAAGGAAAGCGCCTGGCACCGCTACGCCGTGCGCATCGACCGCCACCCCTGGCGCTACCTCGGCGGCGGCGTGCTCGTGGCCGCGGTGCTCGCCATCCCCGCGTTCTCCATGGAGCTGGGCCACATCGACGAAGGCGCCGACCCGGCCGGCACCACCACGCGCCAGGCCTACGACGCCATCAGCAGCGGCTTCGGCCCGGGCGCCAACGGTCAGTTCACCGTCGTCGTGGAATCGTCCGACGTGGCTTTGGGCTCGGCTGTCCAGCAGGCCCTGGCGAAAACCCCCGGCGTCGCCTCGGCCACCCCGATGTCGCCCAGCCCGGACGGCGCGCTGATGCTGTCCACCGTCACCCCCACCACGGGCCCGCAGGACGCTGCCACCGACGAGCTCCTCGGCACGCTACGCACGCAGACCCTGCCCCCGGTCCTCGCCGGCGCGACCAGCTACGTCACCGGCATGACGGCCGGCCAGCTCGACTTCCGCGACATCGTCGCCGCCCGCCTGCCCACGATCATCGGCGTGGTGGTGGCGGCTGCGTTCGTGTTGCTGCTGCTGTCTTTCCGCAGCCCGGTGTTGGCGTTGAAGGCCGCGTTGCTGAACTTGCTGTCGATCGCCGCTTCGTACGGCGTGATCGTCGCGGTGTTCCAGTGGGGCTGGGGCGGGGCGCTGCTGGGGGTGCACGAGAAGGTGCCGATCGAGTCGTACGTGCCGATGATCATGTTCGCCATCGTGTTCGGCCTGTCTATGGATTACGAAGTGTTCCTGCTCTCGCGGGTGCACGAGGCTTGGCTGCGTACGAAGGACAACCACGTGAGTGTGGCTGATGGTCTCGCGGTGACCGCTCGGGTGATCTCGTCGGCCGCGGTGATCATGGTGTGTGTGTTCTTCGCGTTCCTGGCTTCGCCGAATGTGGTGATCAAGATCTTGGCCCTGGGCCTCGGGGTCAGCGTGCTGATCGACGCGACGATCATCCGGCTGATCATCGTGCCGGCGGCGATGTTCTTGCTGGGAAAGCACAGTTGGTGGCTGCCGCCTTGGCTGGATCGGCTGTTGCCGCATATCGAACCCGAACCTGAGGGGGTGCCGAAGCCGGTGACTCCTGCACCGGAGTCGGCACCGTCCACTTAGGCCGGTTTGTCGAGGCTGCTGAACCAGTAGACGGCGTTCTGGCTCCGGACCTGCCCGTCCGGGGTCCGAACGGCGGAGAAATCGGCGGTGTAGGAGGTGCCGTCCGCGCGGGTGCCTCGGATGTGCAGCACCTCGGCTCCCTGCACGGTGTCCCTGTCCGGTTGACTGATCGCACCTTCCACCGCAGGCGGTGCGGAGGAGGGTGCCGCGTGCGAGACATCCGCCCGATCGAGCACCTTCTGACAGGCGCCTGCATCCTGCGCGACGGTCTGGCACAAGCCCGCGTAGTCGTGCGCCCGGGCGAAGCCGGTTGCCTGGTTGAGCAGGGCTTCCGCCTCCGCCCGGGTCGGCATGGGCAAGACCGGTGTGTCGGTGACCTGCCGGCCGAGCCACACGGTGGGGGTGCCGGCGATGACCAGGAGGCCGGCGCACAGCGCCAGCACTGCGCCGCCGAGCCACAGCACGGTTCGGCGTCGACGACTCACCATGGCCGGCCCCCTGGCTCGCTCACCCCTTACCCGCCCGGCGGATGCGCGGGACGCTGAATTTTACCCGATGGGTTGACCACCGATTTCCCGCGCCACCGTCCACTTAGGTCTCTTACGGCCTCAGTCGATGCAGGTCGCGCGGGAACAGGGTCGTACCGCGGATGTTCGGCACCTTCAGCACCCGCGCGACCCACCGTTCGAGGCCGATGGCGAAGCCGCCGTGGGGCGGCATGCCGTGGACGAACGTCGCGAGGTAGTCGCGGTACTGGTCGGCGTCGGGGCCGAGTGCGGCGAGGTAGTCGGCGTAGTGGTGCAGCCGTTGGCCGCCCGTGACGAGTTCGAGGCCGCGGAAGAGGAGGTCGAAGCTGTTGGACAGGCCCGGATGCGCTGGGTCCGGGTGGGTGTAGAAGGGGCGTTTGGCCATGGGGTAACCGGTGACGAAGAGGAACTCCGAGTTGTGGTTGTCCAGGGCCCATTCGCCGAGGTGGCGTTCGTCTTCGGGGGAGAGGTCGGGTTCGGTGCTGTGCAAGATCTGCTGCGCCGCGGGGTAGGAGATGGCCGGGATTTCCAGGGGTACTTCAGGAGCTTCAGGACCCACAGCCGAGGCCATTTCCGCGATCACGTCCCGCAGCACAGCCATCACGTCGCGGTGGTCGTGGATGAAGCCGAGTTCCGCGTCCAGGCTCGTGTACTGCGCGAGGTGGCGCGCGGTGTCGTGGGGTTCGGCGCGGAAGACCGGGCCGACTTCGTAGACCCGTTCGAAGACGCCGACCAACGCCTGTTTGAAGAACTGCGGTGACTGCGCGAGATAGGCCGGTTTGCCGAAGTAGTCGAGCTGGAAGACGTTGGCGCCGGATTCCGTGCTGGTGGCCACGATTTTGGGCGTGTGAACCTCGGTGAAGCCGCGGTCGTCGAGGGCGCGCCGGAATGCCGCGACACTGCGAGCCGCGATCTCGTGCCGCCGCTTCAACTCGGGATGCCTGAGTGCGACGGCCGCGTTGTCGAGAACCGTCGGCAGTGCCGCCGGGATTGTGGGCCGGTAGAGGTCGAACGGCGGCTGTTTCTCAGGTGTGGCAAGTACTTTGATGGTCGCTTCTACGATCTCGATCCCGCCGGGTGCCTGCTTGTTGGCGACGACTCGCCCGGTTACCTCGACGACCGTTTCTTCGCTCAGCTGCGGGATTTCGGTGCGGTCTGCGGACTTGTCCACACCCGACCCGAGTTGTGGACAACTCGGCCCCATTTCGACTTGGCCGCCGTTTTTGTCGGGGGTGGGCGATAGAATTGGCTCGGGGACGCCCCCCTGGGAGGGCGGGGGCGTGTTCGGGCCGGGGCGAGGTGGTGCACTGAACACCACCTGGGCCAACCCCGTACGGTCCCGGATCACCAGGAACGTCACAGATTTCAGGGTGCGCCGGCGGTGGAGCCAGCCGGCGATGGTCGTGGTGGTGCCGGTGTGCGTGGGCAGGTCGGCGACCAGGGTGCGAGGGAACATCCACTCTCCTCGAGCGAACTCGGCGACCCCTTGGGGGTGCGGGCGAGAAGGGAACTCGCGGTACCACCGCACCTTCGCCGCCGGGACAAAGGCGGCCTCGAAAAACTGGGCCCGGTGTCGGGGGCCGGCCGGCGGGGCATTGCCTCCCCGCTGCTCGGGAGTGTCTTCGCGGCGGGGGCGCGGCGCCGCCTCTCAGCGATGGCGGCTCTCTGTGGGCGCGGGACCCCGCGCTACTCGGTTCCGTCAGCGCGTTGCGCGGAAGTCTAGGCACAGGCGCCACCGAACGTCGCGCGAATTAACTCGCCAGCCGTGCAGGACTTTCGACTTGCCGCGCCGAACGGTGACAAACAGCCGTTTCCAACGAATTCCCCCGCGGCCACCCCGCCGCGGTCACCCGGCTGGCCCAGCGGTCCACGCAACCTCGTCGGGCCGGCTCATCCGAGCGGCTGAAGCCGAACGGGTGAGTGGTTCGGCCATCGATTCATCCCAATCCGTGCTCCATCCGAAGGACGGCCCACGACGCCCCGAAGAACAGTTTCCCCAGGTCACTCCGGCATTTAGGGGCTTTTGCCGGGATCGTTACCATCCCTCCATCGTTGACCCCTTCGTTCGCCCTGACTTAATTTGTTGCCCCACCAGACGAACTTGGCGGTGTCAGCGTGGACTCCTCCCTGCCTCTGAGACCCATCGGCCCACCGCGGCCGGCGGACCAGGCCTCGGTGCGGCGCAGCAACCTCGCGCTCGTGTTGCGGCACCTGCGTGACGCCGGGCCGCGGTCGCGGGCGGGCATCGCGGCGGAGACGGGGCTGAACAAGGCCACGGTGTCGAGCCTCGTCGCGGAGCTGGTCGAGCGCGGGCTGGCGCGGGAGGGCGAGCTGGAACGCGCGGGGGCGGTCGGGCGGCCGGGCACGATCGTGGAGCTCGACGGGCGCGGCGTGGGCGGCGTCGGCGTCGAGGTGAACGTCGACTACCTCACCGCGCTGGCCCTGGATCTCACCGGCACCGTCCTGTTCGAACAGCGCGTGGCGCTCGACGTGCAAGCGCTTCCTCCGGCCAAGGTCCTCGACGCGACGGCCGAGCTGGCCGCGAGAGCGCTCAGGGAATGCCGCCGTCTCAAGGTCTCGCCGGTCGGGCTGACGCTGGCGATTCCGGCCCTCGTCGACGTGGAAGCCGGCACCGTGGCGTTCGCGCCCAACCTGCACTGGACCGACGTCCCCGTGGTCACCGGCCTGACCGAACGGCTCACCCACCGGCTCGGCCGCCTGGGATTCCCCGTCCGCATGGCCAACGACGCCAACCTCGGCGCGCTCGGCGAGCACGCGATGGGCAGTGTCGCCGGCACCGCGGACCTCGTGTACCTCACCGGCGAGATCGGCGTCGGCGGCGGCGTGATCTCCGGCGGCCGGCTCCTCGGTGGCGCGGAAGGGTTTTCCGGCGAGATCGGCCACATCCAGCTCGACCCGAACGGCCGGCGCTGCGGCTGTGGCAGGCGCGGCTGCTGGGAGACGATCGTGGGCCTCGCCGGGATGCTGCGGCTCGCGGCCGAGCCCAACGACCCGGTGCACGACCCGTCGTTGGACCTCGAACAGCGCCTCGACATGGTGCGCCGCCGCGCGGAGCTGAAAGACCGCCGCACGCTCGACGCGCTGGCCCAGGTGGGCACCGGGCTCGGCGTGGGCGCGGCAGTGCTCGTGAACGTGTTCAACCCGCGCGTGGTGCTGCTCGGCGGTTACTTCGCGCAGCTCGGCCCATACCTGCTCGGCCCGATGATGGCCGAGCTCAAGGCCCGCGTGGTCGCGCCCGACATCGGCGGCTGCCGCGTGGAGCTGTCGTGGCTGGGCTTCTCGGCCGCCTCGCGCGGCGGGGCCCACGTGGCGCTGGAAGCCGTGTTCGACGACCCCGCGCGGGTTATCGCCGGAGGAGCGGAGAGGGACAGCGGATGACGCTTCTCGAAATGACGGGGATCGGCAAGGGTTTCCCCGGCGTGCGCGCGCTCGACGACGTCGAGCTGAGCGTGGCCGAAGGGGAAGTGCACTGCCTGCTGGGCCAGAACGGCGCCGGCAAGTCCACGTTGATCAAGGTGCTCGCCGGCGCGCACCGGCCCGACGCGGGGGAGATCCGCGTCGGCGGCGAGCCCGTGGAGCTGCCCAACCCGACCGCTGCCATCAAGTGCGGCATCGCCACGCTGTACCAGGAGCTCGACCTCGTCGACGGGCTTTCCGTGGCGGAGAACATCTTCCTCGGCCACGAGCAGGCCAGCGGGGGCTGGGTGCACCGCGCGACCATGCGCGCCGAGGCGCGAAAACTCCTGGACCGGCTGGGGCACCACGAGATCCGCGTCGAACGCGAGGTCGGCTCGCTCTCGGCTGCGGGCAAACAGATCGTGAGCCTCGCCCGCGCGCTCTCGCTCGACGCGCGCCTGATCGTGCTCGACGAACCCTCGGCCGTCCTCGCCAGCGACGAGGTCGCGAACCTCTTCCGCGTGATCCGCGGCCTCACCGAACGCGGCGTCGCCGTCGTCTACATCTCCCATCGGCTCGAAGAGATCCGCGAGATCGGCGACCGCGTCACCGTCCTGAAAGACGGCCACACCGTCGCCACCGGGCTCCCGGCCCGGACCACGCCGACCACCGAACTGGTCGCGCTGATGACCGGACGGCGCGTCGAATACCTCTTCCCGCCCCGGCCCGCCGAAGACGCGTTCGACGACCGCCCGGTGCTGCTGGAGGTCGAGGACCTCACCGTGGCCGGCTCGTTCGAAGACGTGTCGTTCACCGTGCGGGAAGGCGAGATCGTCGGCCTCGCGGGACTCGTCGGGTCGGGCCGCTCCGAAGTCCTCGAAACCGTCTACGGGGCGAGGAAAACCACCGCCGGCCACGTGAAGCTCGCCGGCAAACCACTGCGGAACGGCGTGACGTCGGCCGTCCGTGCCGGCCTCGGCCTGGCGCCGGAGGAACGCAAGAGCCAGGCCCTGCTCCTGCAGGAGTCCGTGGCCCGCAACGTTTCCCTCGCCTCGCTGCGGCGTTACGCGCGGTTCGGCTGGTTCAACTCCCGCGCCGAGACCGTCGCCGTCCGCCGCCACACCGAGGCGCTCGACCTGCGCCCGCCCGACATCCGCAGGCCCGCGGGGAAGCTCTCGGGCGGCAATCAGCAGAAGGCCGTGCTCGCGCGCTGGCTGCTCAAGGGCTGCCGCGTGCTGCTGCTCGACGAGCCGACGCGCGGCGTCGACGTCGGCGCGCGGGCCGAGCTCTACCGCGTGATCCGCGACCTCGCCGATTCCGGCGTCGCGATCGTGCTGGTCTCCAGCGAGCTGCCGGAGGTCCTCGGCCTGGCCGATCGGGTGCTGGTGCTGCGCGAAGGCCGCGTGCTCACCGAGGCGCGGGGGCGCGACCTCGACGAATCGGCCGTGCTCGATCTCATCCTCGAGGAGCAGGAGCGTGCGGAATGAACGCTGAACAGGCGGTGGCACCCGAGCCCACGCGCCGGTTCTCGGTGCGGCTGCGGGAGGCCCGCAACCTCGGGCTGGTCGGGGTGCTGGCCGTGCTGGTGCTGATCGGCGCGCTGACCGAACCGGGCCAGTTCCTCACCACCGGCACGGTGGTGCTGGTGCTCACGCAGGCGTCGGTCATCGGCGTGATCACCGTGGGCATGACGTTCGTGATCATCGGCGGCGGCATCGACCTGTCCGTCGGCGCGGTGGTGGCGCTCGCGACGGTGTGGGCGACCACGCGCTCCACGCAGCAGTTCGGCATCGGCGGGATCGTGTTCACCGCCGTGGCCGTGGGGGTCGGCTGCGGCCTGGTCAGCGGGCTGCTCATCGCGTACGGCCGGCTGGTCGCGTTCATCGGCACGCTGGCGATGCTTGCGTCGGCCCGCGGCCTGGCGATCCAGCTCTCGCAAGGCCGCACGCAGACCGTGACGTCGAGCAACCAGGCGCTCGTCGACCTCGGCTACCAGGACAGCTACGTGCTCGGCATCCCGCCGCTGGTACTGATCTTCGCGGCCGTCGCGATCGTCGGCTGGCTCGTGCTCAACCGCACCACCTTCGGTCGCCGCACCTACGCGATCGGCGGCAACCTGGAGGCCGCGCGGCTCGCGGGCATCAACGTGAAGCTGCACACCTGCCTGCTGTATGTCCTTTCCGGACTGTGCTGCGGCATCGCCAGCGTGATGCTGATCATCCTCACCTCCAGCGGCACGTCGGGCAACGGCAACCTCTACGAGCTCGACGCCATCGCGGCGGTGATCATCGGCGGCACCCTGCTCTCCGGCGGCCGCGGCACGCTCGTCGGCTCCGTGCTCGGGGTGCTCGTGTTCACGGTCATCAGCGTGCTGTTCACCCTCAACAACCTGCCCACGGCCGTGCAGCAGCTGGCCAAGGGCGTGATCATCGTGCTCGCCGTGCTCGTGCAGCGGCGGGCTTCGCTCTACTCGAGTGAGAGGACCACCCGATGAACACCGACATCCGCCGCCGCGCGTTCCTGACCGGAGCGACCCTGGCGGGCGTGGGCGCGCTCGCCGCGTGCACGAGCAACGAGGAACCACCGCCCGCCGCCGCGACCGCACCCCAAGGCGCCCAGGACGCGCCGGGCAAGAGAGTCACGGTCGGGTTCGCCGGGCCGCAGGCCGACCACGGCTGGCTCAACGCGATCACCGTCAACGCGCGGGCCGAAGCGCAGCGCCATCCCGACGTGGAGCTCGTCGTCGCGGAGGGGTCGAACGACGCCGCCACGCAGTCGGCGCAGATCGACGCGCTGATCAACCGCAAGGTCGACGTGCTCGTGGTGCTGCCGGCCGACGGCAAGCAGCTCACGCCGGCCGGGCGCAAGGCGATGAACGCGGGCATCCCCGTGATCAACCTCGACCGGATCTTCGACTCGCCGCAGGCCTACCGCACGTGGGTGGGCGGCGACAACTACCGCATGGGCGTGAACGCGGGCAACTACATCGGGCAGCAGCTCAACGGGCAGGGCACCGTGCTCGAGCTCGCCGGCATCGACACCCTCGAGCTCACCCGTCAGCGCACGCAGGGCTTCGACGACGCGCTGGCCAACTACCCGGGCATCCGCAAGGTCGGCCGCGCGGCCGCCGAGTTCACCGTGCCGACCGGGCAGGCGCGCATGGCCGAGCTGCTGCAGGCGCACCCGCAGTTCAACGCGATCTGGAACCACGACGACGACCAGGGCGTGGGTGCGCTGCAGGCCGTGCGCCAGGCCGGGCGGTCCGACTTCCTGATGGTCGGCGGCGCCGGGTCGAAGGCCGCGATGGAGCAGATCAAGGGTGACACCTCGGTACTCAAGGCCACTGTGCTCTACCCGCCGACGATGGCCGCGTCCGCCGTGCGCCTCGCGCGGCTGCTCGGGCAGGCGAAGGGCGTGTCGGACCTGGCGGAGCAGGAGATCCCCGCTTCGGTGACCACTTTCTCGGCGGTGGTGACCAAGGAGAACGTGGACAAGTACCTGCCGGTTTCCTTCGAGTGAAAGGGTTTTCGATGGCCGGGCAGATCGGCGTCGGGATGGTGGGCTACGCCTTCATGGGCGCGGCCCACTCCCAGGCGTGGCGGACCGTGCACCACGCCTTCGACGTGCCGCTGACGCCGCGGATGGCGGTGCTGTGTGGACGCGACGCCGCGGCGGCGTCGGCTGCCGCGGAGAAGCTCGGCTGGGCTTCCGTGGAGACGGACTGGAAACGGCTGGTGGAGTCCGACGAGGTGGGGCTCGTCGACATCTGCACGCCGGGGGACACGCACGCGGAGATCGCGCTGGCCGCGCTCGCCGCGGGCAAGCACGTGCTGTGTGAGAAACCGCTGGCCAACACCGTTGCCGAAGCCGCGGCGATGACCGCTGCCGCCGAGGAGGCGACCGCTCGCGGGGTGCGGTCGATGGTGGCATTCAACTATCGGCGCGTGCCGGCGCTGGCGTTCGCGCGGTCGCTGGTGGCCGACGGGCGGCTGGGGGAGCTTCGGCACGTGCGGGCGCAGTACCTGCAGGACTGGATCGTCGATCCTGAGTTCCCGTTGGTGTGGCGGCTGCAAAAGGACCGCGCGGGGTCGGGTGCGCTCGGCGACATCGGCGCGCACATCGTGGATCTCGCGCAGTTCCTGACCGGCTCGCGGATTTCGGGCGTGAGCGCGGTGACGGAGACGTTCGTGCGCGAGCGGCCGCTGGTCGCTTCGTCGTCGGGGCTGGCGGCTTCGTCGGGGTCCGCGCGGGGTGAGGTGACGGTGGACGACGCCGCGCTGTTCACCGCGCGGTTCGCGTCGGGCGCGCTGGGCAGCTTCGAGGCGACGCGGTTCGCGGCCGGGCGCAAGAACTCGATGCGGATCGAGCTCAACGGTTCCGCGGGCAGCCTCGCCTTCGATTTCGAGGCCATGAACGAGCTGTACTTCCACGACCACACGCTGGATCCGTCGGTCGCCGGGTTCCGCCGGATCCTCGTGACCGAGCCGGAGCACCCGTACGTCGGCGCGTGGTGGCCGCCGGGCCACGGCCTGGGTTACGAGCACACCTTCACCCATGAGGTGCGCGATTTCCTCGTGGCGCTCGCTTCGGGCACCGACCCGGCGCCGTCGTTCGCCGACGGGCTGCAGGTGCAGCGCGTGCTCGACGCGGTGGAACGCAGCGCCGCCGCCGATTCCGTGTGGACCGTTGTCTGATCAGGAGGTTTTCGATGGCACGACCGCTGACGCTGTTCACCGGGCAGTGGGCCGACCTGCCCTTCGAGGAGGTCTGCCGCCTCGCGAGCGGCTGGGGCTACGACGGCCTCGAGCTCGCCTGCTGGGGCGACCACTTCGAAGTCGACAAAGCGCTTTCCGACGACGGGTACGTGCAGTCCAAACGGGACACGCTGGCCAAGTACGACCTTCGCGTGTGGACGATCTCCAACCACCTGGTGGGCCAGGCCGTGTGCGACCACCCCATCGACGAGCGCCACGAGGCCATCCTGCCCGCCCGCATCTGGGGCGACGGGTCACCGGAGGGCGTGCGCCGGCGGGCGGCCGCGGAGATGCAGGACACCGCGCGGGCGGCCGCTTTGCTGGGTGTGTCCACTGTGGTCGGTTTCACGGGATCGTCCATCTGGCACACCGTGGCGATGTTCCCGCCGGTGCCGCAGTCGATGATCGACCGCGGCTACGAGGACTTCGCGGCCCGCTGGAACCCGATCCTCGACGTGTTCGACGAGGTCGGCGTCCGCTTCGCCCACGAGGTCCACCCGAGCGAGATCGCCTACGATTACTGGACGACCGTGCGCACGCTGGAGGCGATCGGCCACCGCCCGGCCTTCGGCCTGAACTTCGACCCGTCGCACTTCGTCTGGCAGGACCTCGACCCCGTGGGTTTCCTGTGGGACTTCAAGGACCGCATCTACCACGTGGACTGCAAGGAAGCCCGCAAGCAGCTCAACGGCCGCAACGGCAGGCTGGGTTCGCACCTCCCGTGGGCCGACCCGCGCCGCGGCTGGGACTTCGTCTCGACCGGCCACGGCGACGTCCCGTGGGAAGACGTCTTCCGCATGCTCAACGCCATCACCTACGACGGCCCCATCTCGATCGAATGGGAAGACGCCGGCATGGACCGGCTGACCGGCGCGCCGGAGGCGTTGGAGTTCGTGAAGCGGCTGAACTTCACACCCCCGACGGCGGCGTTCGACGCGGCTTTCTCGTCGAAGCCTTAGGTCTGTCGGACCGGCGTGGCCCTCAGATCAGGCGGTTGGCGATCATGATGATGACGACCACCAGCGTGAGGGCCGCGAACACCATGCCCACGATGGCCAGCGCCTTCATCCGCCGCCGTCCCACGCACGCGGCGATGCCCAAAGCGAGCGCCACCAGTGCGAACGGCAATCCGATCCACGCCCGAAGGTCGAGCGTGCCACCCAGGCGCGCGTCGTCCATCTCGACCGGCAAGAACGGGACGATCAGGCCCACGATCCCGACCACGAACGCCACCACGGCGAGCACGCCGCTCTTCAACGGCCCTTGCTGAAGCATCCCGGGCTGGCCGGTCCACTGCTGCTGCGGCCCGGGGTGTGGGGGCAGGCCGGGTTGTGGCGGCAGGGGAGCCGAGGGCGGCTGCGGCACCGCGGCGGGAGTGGACCACGCCTGCTGGGTCCCGCCGCTCAGCCGCCCGGCCTCGGCCGCAGGCGGCTGCCCCGGCGTGTACCGCAACACGGGCCCTTGCGGCGGCGGCGGAAAACTCGCGTCCGGCTGGGTTTCCGGCGTGCCCGGGCTCTGCTGTGGACCGTCGGTCATGGTGGGAACTCCTCGGTGGCGGGGACCGCGCTGGCGAGAACACAAGATAGTCGTCTCGACCACCTCGCGACCAGCAAACGGCCTACCCCGCCACCGGGGAAATCCGTCACCGGGTGCCGAGCAGGTGCTCCAATGCCAGCTGGTTCAGCCGGGTGAAGTGGTAACCCCGTTTACCCGCCGTCTCGACGTCGAACGAGTCCGCGGCCAGGTCGTCCAGTGTCTCGCCGAGGGCGACCGTCGGGACTGACAGCTCGTCGACGCGCGAAGCCGACAGCGCCGCGGCCACCTCGGGGTCCGCCCGGAACGCGGCGGCCTTTTCCTTCAGGATCAAGTACATCCGCATGTTCGCGGCGGCCGAATCCCAGACGTCCGAAGCGTCCTCGGTGCGCAGCGGCTTGTAGTCGAAGTGCCGCGGGCCGTCGTAGCCGGCGGTCTCCAGCAGGTCCACCAGGAAGAACGCCGAAGTCAGGTCGCCGTGGCCGAAGATGAGGTCCTGGTCGTACTTGGGACCGTGCTGGCCGTTGAGGTCGATGTGGAAGAGCTTGCCCTGCCACAGGGCCTGCGCGATGCCGTGCACGAAGTTCAGGCCGGCCATCTGCTCGTGGCCGACCTCGGGGTTGAGGCCGAACAGCTCGGGACGCTCCAGCTGCGAGATGAGGCCGAGCGCGTGCCCGATCGTGGGCAGGAGGATGTCGCCGCGGGGTTCGTTGGGCTTGGGCTCCAGGGCGAACCGGATGGCGTAGCCCTGGGACACGGCGTAGTCGGCCAGGAGGTCGAGGCCTTCCTTGTAGCGGTCCAGCGCGGCGCGCACGTCCTTCGCCGCGTCGGACTCGGCGCCCTCACGGCCGCCCCACAGCACGTACGTGGAGGCGCCCAGCTCGGCGGCCAGGTCGAGGTTGCGGCGCACCTTCGTCAGCGCGTACCGGCGGATGTCGCGGTCGTTGCTGGTCAGGCCGCCGTCCTTGAACACGGGGTGCGTGAACAGGTTGGTGGTCGCCATCGGCACCTTCAGGCCCGTGGCCTCCAGCGCCGCCTTGAACTTCTTGATGGCCGCGTCGCGGTCGGGCTCGGTGGCGAGCAGGTCGTCGTCGTGGAAGGACACGCCGTACGCGCCCAGCTCGGCCAGGCGGTGCACGCTCTCCACCGGGTCCAGCGCCGGCCGCGTCGCCACGCCGAACGGGTCGGCGGCCTGCCAGCCCACGGTCCACAGGCCGAACGAGAACTTGTCGTCCGGAGTGGGCGCGAAGTCGGTCATGACGGTCCCCTTCAATCAAGTACCATTTAGTTCACGTTGTAGACTAAATATGCGCTCCAGGGGCCCGCCCGTCAAGGGCCACCGCTTCACGGGGGGCCTCGGTACAGTTCCGGGAGGAGGCCACGGGGATGACGCAGGCGGTGCGGCACGACTCGATGCGCGCGCGCAACCTCGAGCTCGTGCTCGGCGAGGTCGCCGGGCACGGCCCGCTCACCCGCGCGGCGCTCGCGGAGCTCACCGGCCTCACCAAGTCCACCGTGTCGAAGCTCGTCGGCGACCTGCTCGACGCCGGTTTCCTCGCCGAGACCGGCCCGGCCCGCGCGGGCGAGCGCGGCCGCCCCGGCGTCGAGGTCGTGCTGTCCGGCGCGCGCGTGGCGTCGCTCGGGCTGGAGATCAACGTCGACTACCTCGCCGTCTGCCTGCTCGACCTCGCCCGCACTGTGCGCTTCACCGAACGCCGCGAGCGCGACAACCGCGGTTCGCGCCCCGAGGAAGTGCTGGGGGAGCTGCAAAACCTCGCCGAAAAGGCCCTCGCCGCGGCCGGAGACCTGACCGTCGCCGGCGCCGTCCTCGCCGTGTCCGGCCCGGTCGGCGACGGCGTGCTGTTCAGCGCCCCCAACCTCGGCTGGAGCGACGTCCGCGCCGCCGACATGCTGCACCTGCCCGTGCCCGTCACCCTCGACAACGAGGCCAACCTCGGCGCCCTGGGCGAGCTCTGGTTCGGCGCCGGCCCGTCCGACTTCCTGTTCGTCTCCGGCGAGGTCGGCATCGGCGCGGGCCTGGTCGTGGACTCGGCGCTGTTCCCCGGCACCCACGGTCTCGCCGGCGAGCTCGGCCACGTCGTCGTCTCCCCGGCGGGCCCGCGTTGCCGCTGCGGCGCGTCCGGCTGCCTGGAAACCTATGCGGGACAAGAGGCTCTGCTCGAAGCCGCGGGCGTCGCCGGTGTCCGCGAGCTCCTGCGCAATCTCGACGCCAACGACCCGACCGCCACCAAGGCCACCACCGCGGCGGGCGAAGCGCTCGGCCTCGCGTTGTCCTCCGCGGTCAACCTGCTCGACCTCGACCACGTGGTGCTCGGCGGCGTCTTCGCCCCGCTCTTCCCGTGGCTGGCCCCCGCCGCGGAAGCCGTGCTGGCCACCCGCCTGGGCCACCTTCGCGGCTCCGTCCCGACGCTGGCACCGTCCACTGTGGGCGGCGACGCCGCCACCCTGGGTGCGGCCGGCCGCACGATCCACCACGTCCTCGCCGACCCCGGCCCCTACCTCACGCGCGCCGAAGCCACCTGATCCGGGTGAGGTGACCGTGCGGCACCGTCGCCAACGATGGCGGAGCCAGTGACCGGTGCGAGCGGGAGGTGCGTCATGACTCCGAGCGATCGAACACTGCGGTCACAGCCCGACCGGCAGCAAGTCGCACGGCACGCCGACGTCGCCTTGCGCTCCATGGGACAGCCGAACTCGGTTGTCAGCGAGTTCGACTTCTGGAACGACCGGTACGAGGGGCGTCGGCTGTTCTCCGAGGTGCTCGGCACCTTCTTCCTGGTGCTGGTCGCGGTCGGCGGCGGTGTGGTGAACGCGCGGTTCGGCGGTGACGCGGTGCCGGCTGGTGCGCGGGTCGTGGCGCCGGCGTTGATGGTCGCCGCCATCATCCTGTTCATGGGCACAGTGTCCGGCGCCCACCTCAATCCGGCCGTGAGTCTCGCGTTCGCGGCGCGAGGCGACTTCCCGTGGAAACGGGTTCCGGCCTACATCGTGGCCCAGTTCGTCGGCGCGGCGCTGGCCACGCTCCTGTTGTGGGCGTTGCTCGGCAAGCAGGGCAGCGCGGGCCTGACCCTGCCCGGCAGCGGGATCAGCACGGTCACGGCGATGCTGTGGGAACTCGTGCTCACCGTGGGGCTCGTGAGCGTGATCCTGGGCAGCTCCTCAGGAGCCCAGCAGGTCGGGCCGCTGGCCGCGATCGCGGTGGGCAGCTACATCGCGCTGGCCGGGTTGTGGGGAGCACCGGTGAGCGGCGCGTCGATGAACCCGGCGCGCTCGCTCGGGCCCGCGCTGGTGCTCGGCGACTGGACGTCGTGGTGGGCTTACCTGGCCGGCCCGATCGCCGGGGGCCTCATCGCGGTGGGGATCGCCTACATCCTGCGCGGCGCCGGGGGTGGCCGCAGCGGGGAGAAGGCGGCGCAGGGCGTGCTTCCGGGGAGCGCGGTGCCGCGCTCCCCGGAGAACACCTAGCTCACCGAACGCACCAGCACGATGCCGCTGCCCACGGTCGCGCCCGCGTCGTCGACCACCGAGAGCTGACCGCGCAGCACGCGGCCCGCGTCCGGGGCGGCCGAGGCCGTCACGACACCCGGCACGGTCCACGTGGTGCCCGAGGCGTGCGCGGCGACCGGGTCGGTCACCGTGACGCCGCCGAACGACGGGTTCACGAACACGTCCAGGTAGTCGTACGCCGTGGTCCCGGTGGGCACTGAGTACCCGTCGACGACCGCGACCCACCCGCCCGCCGCCGGGTTCTGGATCGTCACCGACTCCTCGGAGTCACCGTCGGCGCTCTGGCCCGCGAGGACGCACGAACCGCTGCTGCAGTTGTACACCGACAGGTCCAGGTCGGCGGCGGTGTCGGCGGTGTTGCCGATCGTCACCGTCAGCGAGGTCGAACCCGGCAGCACGGTCAGCGGCGTCTGCGCCGACTGGTCCTGCGCGATCGTCGGCCGCGTGATCTTCGCGCTGCCGAACGTGCTGCCCACCACGTGCCCGGTGAACGCCTTGAGCGAGTTCTTCACCGTGTACGTGCGATCCACCCCGGTACCCAGCGGAGCCGACGCGATGTCGTCCGGGTTCGGCGTGATCGCGGTGCCCAGCGCGGAAACCGTCAGCTTGTACGGCGCGGTGTCCACATCGGACGTCCGCCGCGCCTCCACCGTGATCTCCCAGACGCCCGGCAGCGGGTTGGTCAGCGTGCGGCTGGTCGGCGTGCCGCCGACGCAGCCCGCGCCCGCGTCGGGGTTGTAGCAGTTGGTGGAGGTGTTGCTGTCGACGGGAACGCCGGTCGGGTCGTAGCGCAGGAAGCGCACCTGGCCCTTGCCGGGGTCACCGCCACCGGTCAGGTCCACCTGGAGCGAGCTCGCACCCTGCGGCACGCGCAGGAAGTAGCTCACCGACTGGTTGCGCGCGATCGTGCCCGACGCGGTGAAGGTGCCCGACGAGGCGAACTCCGCCGGCGCGAAGACCGTGTTCATGGTCTGCACGTCGACGCCGATCGTCAGCGGGTTGTCCAGGTACAGCAGCGCCGAATGCGCACCGGCCTGTTTGGGGTTCACCTTCACCTGGAAGGAAACGGGCTTGTTCAGGGGCAAGGACACCAGGGAACCCGAGGAGAATGTTCCGTCGTTACCCACCCAGCGTGCGAAATACACCACCGGACGAGAAGAACCGGACGTGCGCGTGAGCGTGTACGTGCGCGTGTAGGACTTCCCGACGGTCACGCCCTCGCGGTCGTGGATGCCGACGCCGACGCCCGGGGTGGGTTTCAGCAGGTTGGCCTGAACCGTGTGCACGTCGACCGCGGTGGTCACCGTGTCCGGCTTCGGGTTCAGTGACAGCGCGACCCACGCGGCGGGCACGTTGAACAGCCCGGCGCCCTGCTCGTACGCGCCGATGCCCGGCACGAAACGCGCCGTGGACTTGATCGCCGAGCGCAGCGCCGCGACCGGCGGACGCTGGCCGTGGTGCGTTGCCTTGTACGCGCTCACCAGCAGAGCCGCCGCGCCTGTCGCCTGCGGTGACGCCATCGACGTGCCCTGAAGCATCGCGTACCCGGCGGGCAGCTGGTACGTGCCCGCGACCGGACCCGGCGCCTCCCACCGCGGCACGGTGGAGATCGCCGCGCCGGGCGCGATGATGTCCGGCTTGAATCCACCGTCTTCGCGCGGACCGCGCGAGGAGAACGGGTGCAGCGCCTCGGCCTTCGACACCTTCGAGCCGTAGTTCGACAGCCACGTCTCGCGCGTGATGTACGAGCCGACGCTGATCGCGTCCGTGGCCACCGACGGGTCGCCGACCGAGTTCGCGCCGGCGCCGGAGTTGCCCGCGGAGATGAAGATCTGCACGTTGTACTCGGCGATCGTGCGGTTGTAGAGCTCGGCTCGCGCGTTGTTGCCGTCGTTGAGCGCGGGCAGGCCGCCGATGGAGATGTTGATGACGTCGGCGCCGTGGCTCGCGGCGTAGACCACGCCGTCGAGCAGACCGCTGGAGGTGCACGAGTCCGTGGTGAGACACACCTTCACGGCCATCACGTTCGCACCCGGGGCGGCACCGTCCATCTTGCCGCCGAACAGGTCGTTGCCCGTCGCGATGCCGGCCACGTGCGTGCCGTGCTCGGCGCCCGCGATGCCGATGTTCACGAAGCCCGGCTTGTCGGTCTGCACCACGAACGCCATGCGCTCTGCGCGGTCGGTGGCCGGGTTGTCGGTGCCGAAGTAGCCGACGTCGAAGTTCTTGGCGTAGTCCGACATCGGCTTCTCGTCGGTGAAGTCGCCGTCGCCGTCGAGGTCCACGCGCACCTGCTTGGTGGCGGTGTCGAGCAGCACGCCCCACGAGTCGGCGCGGTCGCTGTCCCGGTTGAGGTCGCCGCCCGTCTCGCTGCCGGCGCCGCCGAGATCGCCCGCGGTCTCCTTGAACAGGCCGAAGCTGTACGGGCCGCCGGTGGCGGGCGCGGTCCAGTCGCGGCCGTTCGACGCGAAGGTGCCGGTGTAGGTCTGGGTTGACTGCTGCACCCACGTGCCGTCGCCGGAGTTGGTGGCGTTGGCGTCGTACCAGTCGACGATCTTGCGGTCGCCGTGGCTGGTCTTGGCCAGCGCGGGGCTGTCGAGGTCGACGCCGGAGTCGAGCACGGCGACGGTGGTGCCCTTGCCGTCCCAGCCGCCGAAGGTCTGGCCGAACTGCGCGGCGTAGGTGTCGCCGGTGGGCAGGTACGGGTTCACGCGCGGGGTGTTCTTGCCCGGAGCCGGCTGCGGGATCGGGTTGGCCGCGCCTTCGGGCTTCGGGTCGTCGCGGTGGATGAGACCGTCGACGTCCACGGCGTTCACCGACTTGAGCTTCGCGGCCTTCTCGGCGTTCGCGACGGGCACGGAGACCTTGACGTAGTCGAGCTTCGCGTCCGTGGACTCGACCACGCCGCCGAGGGCCTTGAGGTCGTTCACGGCGGCGCTCGAGCGGCCGCGCTCGGCGGCGACCAGCAGCGTCACGGTGCGCTTGCCGGCCCGCTGGGCTTCGGCGACGAGCGCGCGGTCACCGTTGTCGAGGGTCTTGCCGTCAGTGGCGGTGGGGTTTCCGGGGGAGGAAGGGGGCTGCGCGGCGAGCGCAGCGGGCACCCCGACGGGGGCGACGCCGAGGGCGGTGGCGAGGAGGGTGATCCCGGCCCGCCGTCTCCAGCGTGATTTCTGCTGTGTCATCGGAGCAGTACACAGGTCGGGACCATCCGCATCAATCAGACAGTCAGCCTATCGGCCGCAATTCGGCGTGAGACGAACGGCCTAACCCAAGGGCCTGACCAGACCACCACCACGACGACTCCGCGGCCGCCGCCCCGCGAAGCAACCACCTCAGCGTCCCGGGGGAGACGGCTCGCAACACGACCACCATCGGGACTTCGGGGGGAGACGCGTCACCAAGGTGACCACCGCCGGGCCCCGGGGAGACGACTCAGCAAGGCGACCACCGTGGGGGTCCGGGGGAGACGCCCCACCAAGGTGACCACCGCGGGGTCCCTGGTGAGACGACTCGCCAAGGCGACCACCGTGGGGGTCCGGGGGCGAAGCCCTCCGGGCGGGCCCGGGGGTTGCACCCCCGGAGATACAACGAGCGAGCGGGGTCCGCGCTTCCAGCGGACACACTCCGCCCACTCGCTCGTGGCAACCGAGGGAGTCGAACCCTGCGCGGCTTGTGAAGGCGGCGCCCCTGACCGGCCCTGACCCTGCGGCGGGCGACGGCTGCCCTGTAGTTGTTCGAACAACAGGGGAGTACCCCCGCATTCCCAGCATCGCACATTCGTCACCCGTTCGGGCAGTGACGGGGTGGCGGTGTTCTTGTCGTGCCGGTGATTCCCTTCCCCCGTACCGGGCTGGCAGGCTGGGTGGATGGACGATCTCCTCCTCCGCCGGGTGCGGGTCGGGCTGGGCGGCGGGCTCGCCGACGTGCGTGTGAACGACGGCCGCGTGGCCGCCATCGAGGAGCCGGGCAGCGGTTCGGGCTTCGCCGCGCGTGTGCTCGACGGCCACGGCGGCACGCTCCTGCCGGGCCTCGTCGACGCCCACGTGCACGCCCTGCAGTGGGCCACCTTCCGCCGGCGCATCCCGCTGGGGGACGCGCGTTCGGCGGCGGAAGCGGTGGAACTGCTGCTGTGGCGGTTGTTGGAGACGTCCGACCGGCCCGGCGACCTCGTCGTCGGTGCCGGTTTCCGCGACGGGCTCTGGCCCGACAAGCCGCACAAGGACCTGCTGCAGCGCGCGTTGCCGGGCCGCGCGGTCGCGTTGTTCAGCGCGGATCTGCACACGCTCTGGCTCAGTCCCGCCGCGCTCAAGCTGGTCGGCCGCGACCACCCGACGGGCGTGCTGCTGGAAAACGACTGCATGACCGCCACGGCCGCGCTGCCGTCGGCCGCGCCGGACGTGCAGGACCGCTGGGTTGCCGACGCGCTCAGTGCGGCGGCTTCCCGTGGTGTGACGGGGATCGTGGACTACGAGTACGCGGACACGGTCACCGATTGGACTCGCCGCGTAACCGCGGTGGCACCGGCGACGCGGGTGTCCTGTGTGATTTCGCGGCCGTTGCTGGACGTCGCTGTTTCCCGCGGCCACCGGACCGGGGACGTGCTGCCGGCCGGCGGCGGGTTGCTGAGCGTGGGGCCGTTCAAGTTGTTCGTGGACGGTTCGCTCAACACCCGTACCGCGTATTGCCACGACCCCTATCCGGAGTCGGATTCCCCTGGCCTGCTTGAACTTCCGCCTTCGGAGCTGGAGCCGCTGATGCGGCGGGCCTGGGAAAACGGCCTGGTGCCGGCGGTCCACGCCATCGGCGACAAGGCCAACACCATCGCCCTCGACGCGTTCGCCGCCGTCGGCTGCCCCGGCCGCATCGAGCACGCGCAGCTGTTGTCTTCCGACGACGTGCCGCGGTTCGCCGGGCTGGACCTCGTGGCGAGCGTGCAGCCCGCCCACCAGCCCGACGACCGCGACGTCGCCGACCGCCACTGGTACGGCCGCACGGACCGCGCCTACGCCTACCGCGCCCTGCTGGATTCCGGCGCCCGCCTCGAAATCGGCTCCGACGCGCCGGTCGCGCCGCTGGACCCGTGGGACGGGATCGCCGCCGCCGTGGGCCGCACGGACGACGACCGGCCGGCGTGGCATCCGGAACAGGCGATCCCGCTGGCGGACGCGTTGGCCGCCGCTTCGGGCGGGCGCCGGGGGATCGAGGTCGGGGACGTGGCCGATCTGATGGTCACGGCCGTGGACCCGGCACACCTGTCCCCGGCGCAGCTGCGGGACATGCCGCTCACGGCGACGATCCTGGCCGGGAAGCCGACGCATCTGGCGTGAGCCGGCAGCGGTCCGGGCCGGTCCGGCGCGTCAGCGGGCGGCGGCGCCGGCCTGCCAGCCCGAGGCCCACAACCGCCCCGGCGTCACCTCACCGCGGAAGAGCGGAGCCGCGCGGGCGGCGAAGTCGGCGAAGGACGTCGGGCGGAGGCCGAGCTTCGAGAACACCGTGGTGTCCACAGTGGACTCCGGGTTCCCCGTGCGGCGAAGGTGGAAGAGCGCGGCCAGGTCGTCCGCGAACTGCGCCGGGATACCGGCCGCGACGACGCGGCGGTGGTGCTCTTCGGGGGAGAGGTCGACGTAGCGGATCGGCCGTCCCACGATGCCGGTCAGGATTTCGGCCACCTCCGACATGGTCAGCGCTTGCGGTCCGGTCATCTCGTGGACGGCCGATTCGTGGCCGTCGGACGTGGCCGCGGCGTAGACGACCTTCGCGATGTCCTCGACGTCGATCGGGGCCAGGCGGGTGGCGCCGAGGGGCAGGGCGAGCTCGCCGTCGGCGAGCATCGTCGGTACTTCTCGCAGGTAGACCTGCATGAACTGGCTCGGCCGCAGGATCGTCCAGGCGATGCCGGACGCGCGCAGGTGCTCCTCGATCCGTGCGTGCAGCCGCGCGAACCGGAAGCCCGAATCCGGGTCCGTGCCCATTCCGGACACCTTCACCACGCGCCGGACACCGCACCGCACGGCGGCGTCGATCAGGTTGGCCTGCGCTTCGGCCATCCGGCCGTCCGCGCCGGAGATCAGGACGACCGTCTCGACGCCGTCGAGAGCCGGGCCGAGCGTGTCCGGCGCCAGCAGGTCGCCGTGCACCGTGGAGATGCCGGGCAACGCCGGCTGCGGGCCGCGGACCAGGGCCCGCGCCGGGTGACCCCGCCGGACGAACTCGCGCACGACAGCCGAACCGGTGAGCCCGGTGCCGCCGGTGATGAGGATCATGGGGGTGACTCCTTCGTCGAATTTCCTCTTGATCCCTGTAGACGAAGCGCTGCCCGCGAACTGACCGCGGAATCCACCGGACCTCCGGCGCGTTGCCGGGGTTGTGACGCCGACCACCCTTGACGACTGGACCGACCTCGACGCTCGGCATCGGCCCGAGCTGCTGGGCTACTGCTACCGGATGCTCGGCTCGGCCGTCGACGCCGACGAAGCCGTGCAGGAGACGATGCTGCGGGCCTGGCGTGGGCGCGCCGGCTTCACCGGCGCCGCCACCCCGCGGGTGTGGCTGTTCCGCATCGCCACGAACGTCTGCCTCGACCAACTCCGGCGCAGGCCTCGCCGGGAGCACCCCGTCGACGTCACCGCGGCCGGCGACGCGAGTTCGCCGCTCGGCGTGGGGGAACCGGCGAGGTGGGTCGGCCCCGCACCCGATCGCTGGCTCCTGTCACCGGGCGCCGACCCGGCGGAAACGGTGGTGCGGCGCGAATCGGTGCGCCTCGCCTTCGTCGCCGCCCTGCACACGCTGTCGGCACCGCAGCGCGCGACGCTGATCTTGCGTGATGTCCTGAAGTTCAGCGCGGACGAGACAGCCGGGCTCCTCGGCATCACCGTGGCCGCCGCGAACGGGCTGCTGCGCCGCGCACGGGGGCGCCTCGCCGAGCGCCCGGCGCCGGCCGCCGGACTCACCGGCACCCAGCGCGCGCTGCTCGCCCGGTTCGTCGAGGCCTTCGAACGCTACGACGTGCCCGCCCTCACCGCGCTGCTCCACGAGGACGCCACGCTCGCCATGCCGCCCTACGGCCTCTGGCTCGCCGGCCGGACCGAGATCTCGCTGTGGTTCCGGCGCGAGGACAGCCCTTGCCGTGCGTCGAGGCTCGTTCCGATCGAGGCGAACGGCTCGCCCGCTTTCGCGATCTACCACGACGAGGGCGGTTTGCGGGCCTTCGCGGTGCTGGTCGTCGATGTCGCCGGCGACCGGGTCGCCGCGCTCGAGGCGCACCTCGAGCCGCGGCTGTTCGGCCTGTTCGGGCTCCCGGCCGAGCTCGCCGTGGCTCAGTCGCCGTGCGGGTCGGAGGCGTTGACGGCGGCGACGACCTGGTCGTAGTCGCCGCGGGCTTCGCCGTAGCGGAGGAACTTGACGCGCTCGACCTGGATCTCGCGGGCGTCCGGCTGGGTCTCGATGAGATTCACGACCTCGCTGACGAACTCGTCGAGCGGCTGGGCGTGGTCGTTGCCGGCCTGGCCGGGGAGCAGGTCAGTCTGCACGGACGGCGGTTCGAGCTCCAGGACCTTCACCGACGTGTCGGCCAGCTGCAGGCGCAGCGATTCGCTGAGCATGTGGATGGCGGCTTTCGACGCGTTGTAGCTCGGCGTCACCTTCAGCGGGGTGAAGGCGAGGCCGGAGGAGACGGTCATGATCGTCGCGTCGGGGCGGGTCTGCAGGTGCTCCACGAAGGCGGCGATGAGGCGGATCGGGCCGAGCACGTTGGTGGTCACGACCGATTCGGCCGATGCGAGGAACGACTCGGGCCGGTGCCAGTCCTCGACGCGCATGATGCCGGACATGGTGACCAGCACGTTGAGGTCGGGATGGTTCGCGAGCACCTCCTTGGCGGCGGCGTCGATGCTGGCGGGGTCGGTGGTGTCGATCTGCACGGTGTCGATCTTCGCGGTGCCTTGGCCGGGGTGCTGGGCGGCGATCTCGCGCAGCAGCTCCGTGCGGCGGCCGCCGATGATCACGGTGTTGCCCTTCGCCTGCAGCTCGAGCGCGAGGGCCAGGCCGATGCCGCTGGTCGAGCCGGGGATGAAAATGGTGTTTCCGCTGATGTCCATGCCACGACTTTCGCGCTTGGCGAGGCTGAGGTGCAGAGACCGCTCATCGGGGGATCGGCGATCCCTGGTTCGCGCCCGGCGTGAGCCGGATACTGAGTGTCATGGATCGTTCGACACTGGCGGAGTTCCTGCGCCGACGCCGGGAGGAGCTGCAACCCGAGGACGTCGGCCTGCCTGCGGGCGCGCGCCGTCGCGCTCCCGGGCTGCGGCGTGAGGAAGTCGCCTCGCTGGCCGCCATGTCCACCGACTACTACACCCGGCTCGAACAGCAGCGCGGTCCGCAGCCGAGCGAGCAGATGCTCGCGTCGCTGGCCCGCGCGCTGCGCCTGAACGCCGGCGAGCGCGACTACCTGTTCCAGATCTCCGGCCGCAACGCGCCTTCGGCCGTCGCCGTCGCCACCCACGTCGCGCCGGCGTTGCTGCGGGTCCTCGACCGGCTCGACGACACGCCCGCGCTGATCCTGTCGAACCTCGGCGAGGTCCTCGTGCAGAACCGCTTCGCCGACGCCCTCTACGGCGACCACTCCCACCACACCGGCCTCGCCCGCAGCGGCATCTACCGCTGGTTCACCGACCCCGGCGAACGCCTCATCTACCCGGCCGCCGACCGCGCCCGCCAGAGCCGCGCCCAAGTCGCGGGCCTGCGCGCGGCGTACGGGTCGATGGGACCGCAATCGCGCGCCGGCGAGCTCGTGCGGGCGTTGCGGCAGGAGAGCGCGGAGTTCGCCGAGCTGTGGGAACGGCACGAGGTGGCGAGGCGGTTCGAGGACCACAAGACGTTGATCCATCCGCAGCTGGGTCCGATCGAGGTGGACTGCCAGGCGTTGTTCACAGAGGACTGGTCGCAGTCGCTGCTGGTGCTCACGGCGGCGCCGCGGACGGAGGCGGCGGAGAAGATCCAGCTGCTCGGAGTGCTGGGGCACGAGCAGTTCCCGGCTCCGGCTCGGTGATCGGTTCGCGGTCTGTGTCCGTGGTTTTCGAGGTCTGGGGAGGAAACGAGGATGTCGCCCGTTGAGGTTTTCGCGCGGCTGAGTGATCCCCGCACGCCGGTGGCGGGGCCGGTGGTGGTGAAGACCGCCGTGGTGCTGGGCGGGAGCGTCGCGGGGCTGCTCGCGGCGCGGGCGCTGGCGGACCACGCCGAGGAGGTCGTGGTGCTGGAGCGCGACGACCCCGGGCCCGGCGCGCGACCGGGGGCGCCGCAGGGGGCGCAGACGCACGTGCTGCTGCCGGCCGGGCTGCGCCAGCTCGAACCGTGGTTCCCCGGCTTCACCGAGAAGGCCGTGGCGGCGGGGGCACGGCCCGCGCCGGCCCGGTTGCGCAGCACGTATTCCGACGGCGTGCGCAAGATCGTCGGCTCGGACACCGACATGCTCAGCAGCAGCCGGCCGTTCCTCGAAGCGCAGATCCGGGAGCACATGCTGGCGTTGCCGAACGTCCGGTCGGTCGTCGCGCGCGTGACGGGGCTGGAGTTCTCGGACACCGCGGTCACCGCCGTCCAGTACGAGGGCGGCCGGATGGAGGCGGATTTCGTCGTCGACGCCATGGGCCGCTCCAGCCGCCTCGGCGACTGGCTGCGGACGGCCGGCTGGGAGCAGCCGCCGATGACCCGCATGCGGATCGACCTGAACTACACCACCGCCGTGCTGCGCCGCGCCGGTGAGCAGCCCGAGGCTCGCGCGGGCGTGTCGATGCACTCGCCGGGCGACCCGTCGGGCATCGCGGCCGCCGCCCTGTGCCAGATCGAGGACGACCAGTGGATGGTCACGCTGTCGGGCTACCTCGACCAGCGCCCGGGCAGCACGCCAGAGGAGTTCGTCCACCTGTGCCGCACCGCGCTGCCCGGCGAGTTCGGCGCCATCGCCGCCAACGAGATGCTCGGCGGCATCACCACCTACCGCCACGCCGACAGCCGCCGCCGCGACTTCCACCGCCTCCGCCGCTTCCCCGCGCGGCTCGTGGCCACCGGTGACGCCGTCGCGTCGTTCAACCCGATCTACGGCCAGGGCATGTCCTGCGCCGCCCTGCACGCTTCGTGCCTTTCGGAGTACCTGCGTACCGGGCCGGATCTGGCCGTGCCGGCGCACGCGTTCTTCGCCCTGCAACGCTCGTCGGTGTTCGAGCCGGAGATCGCGCGGCGCTTCGACGAGGTCGCGTACCTCTTGACGCACCCGGCGACGTTGGCGCGGCCGGGGACGTTGGTGCGGTCGATCCTGGCCAACCGGCGCGGGTGACAGCCGGCGCGGTCGCCGCCGGTCCGGGCGCCCCGATACCCGGGCGCCCGGACCGACGTCGGGTCAGTGCCGGAGCTCGGCGCGGACCACGAGAGCGTCGTGGTCGGTGTAGGTCGTCGGTTCGATCTCCGCACGGGGCGCCGCGAGGGTGCCGTAGGAGTGCTGGATGCCGGGGTCCTTGGCGGCGGCCGCGTCGGTCAGCGTCCACTGGCCCTTAGGCGCGCACGAAGCGTGCCGGTTGACGTCACCGGCGAAGATGGTCGGCCGGTGCCGGGCGGCGAGCACGGTGGTCAGCTCGGTGCACTGGACGGAGTTCGTCGTGCCGGGGGCTTCGCCGTCGGTCGACAGGTGGCTGGTGCAGACGTCCACTCCGCGCGCGGTCGTCACGCAGAGCCAGCGGCGCTGCTCCACGCCGCTGAACACGGAGTACGGGGCGTCTTGGGAGGCGCGGATCGCGTCCTTGGTCAGCACGGCGTTGCCGAAGAACCCACGGCCTTCCGGTGTCTTGCAGGCCAGCGGGGCGCCGTTGTAGATCACCGTGGCGAACCGGTAGTGATAGCGGGTGCGCGCGGCGACCTGGGCCACGTCGCCGCTGCACGCCTCGTTGAGGGTGACCGCGTCGACGTTGTTCGCCTTGATCTTGGCGACGACCTCGTCGACGATCTTCGGGTACTCGGTGCCGGGGTAGCAGCCGGCGTAGCCGCTGGAGCAGACGTTCATCTGCAACAGCGAGTACGGCGACCGCCCGTGCCCGGCCTCGGTGGCGCCGGCGGTGGCGAGGGGGGACAGGAGCCCGAAGGCCAGCAGACAGAACAGCACAGTGCGCAGACGCGCAGCGAAACGTTGGGTCACGAGCAGATTCTGCGGCCCGGGCCGGGCCACCCGAAGACCTCTCGACAAGAGTTCACCGGGTGGATGTCCGGCGGGCAACCTTCATACCGGAGTTCGGCGCCTTCTGTTGCGCCACTACGGTTTCTCGCGGTCGCGGGCACCACCGAGGCGCCGCCAGCGGATTTGGCCACTCACCTCCGCGTCAGCCCCGCCCTGCGGGCCGGGGCAGGTCGAGGTGCTCGCGCAGAGTCGACCCGGTGTACTCCGTGCGGAAGCGGCCCTTCGCCTGAAGCAGCGGCACCACGTGGTCGACGAAGGTGGTCAGCTCGTAGGGGAGGGTGGAGCCCATGATCGTGAAGCCGTCGACCGCGCCCGCGTCCTGCCAGGTGAGGATGTGGTCGGCCAGCTGCTCCGGCGTGCCGACGAAGTGGAACTGACCCGCACCGCTTTTCATGGCCGAGGTCAGCTCTCGCAGCGTCGCGGTCGGCTCGGCGCGGGCCGCCTCGACGAGCTGCGCCGCCCGGCTCGACGCCGCCGGCGCGTCGAGCAGCTCCGCGGGCAACGGCGCGTCCGGGTCGAACGCGTCCGGATCGAGTCCGGCGGTGTAGAGCACGTTCTGCCACCGGAACTCCTCGCTGGACAGCGCCTCCAGCCGTTGGGCCTTTTCCTGTGCGGCAGCCTCCGTGTCGCCGAGCGTGATCATCAACGCCGGCAACACCAGCACCTGCTCGGGCGCCCGTCCGACCGCCGCGGCCTGCGCGTGCAGATCGGTGCGGAACTTCACGGCCGCTTCCAACGACGGCGGCCCCGAGAACACCAGCTCCGCGAACCGCGCCGCCAACCCGATCCCCGCCGACGACTGCCCCGCCTGCACGAGAACCGGCCACCCCTGCGGCGACCGCGGGAACGGCAGGATGCCCTCGACGTCGTAGAACTCCCCGTGGAACCGCGGCGCGTGCAGCTTCGCGCGGTCCGCCCACACGCCGTCGGGCCGATCGCCCACGAGGGCGCCGTCCTCCCAGCTGTCCCACGCCCTCGTGACGACGTCGACGAACTCGTGCGCCCGCGCGTACCGGTCGGCGTGATCGGGGTGCGCGGCCTCGCCGAAGTTGGCCGCCGCCAGCGACGTCACGGTGGTGACGATGTTCCACCCCGCCCGGCCCCCGCTGAGGTGATCCAGCGTCGCGAACCGCCGTGCCAGCTCCCACGGCTTGTTGTACGTGGTGGACCCTGTGCCGATCAGCCCGATGTGATTGGTGACTGCCGCCAACGCGGAGAGGACGGAGATCGGATCGAACTGCGTCTGCGGCAAGTGCGCTACGCGGTACTCGGGGATGGCGATGTTGTCGGCGAGGAAGATCGTGTCCAGCAGACCGCGCTCGGCCGTGCGGGCGATGTCCGCGTAGTACGGCAGGCCGAGGACGCCACGTACGTCGTCGTCGACGACCCGCCACGCTGATTCGTGGTAGCCGTTGGGCCAGATGAAGGCGTTGAAGTGCAACGGTCGCGCGCTCATGAGCTGGGCTCCTCAAGCAGTGTTGTCACGGGTGTTGTGGCTCCGGCTCACCGCAGCGGCTCACAGCTTCGGCGAGCGGCTTCCCGGTCGGCCGGCTTCCCGGTCGGCCGTGTGGCGCGGCAGCCGGGGCAGCTCGGCCGGGGCTGCCGGCGGTGGGCTTGCGAGCGGGTGCCCTCGCCGCCATGGGGCGGCCGGTTCGGTGGCCGGACCGCACCTCGCCGCAGCTGCGGGGTTGTCGGGTGGGTGGGGTCGTGCTGTTGGGCTTGCGAACGCCGCGCCACCGCAGTCGGCTGGGCAGCTTCCCCGCCGACCGTTCGGCGCGGCGCCCGTACCTCGTGGCGGCCGTCGGGCCGTTCGGGCGGGTTCGCCAGGGTCTCGCCCGGGTCGCAGCAGCGGCTGGGGCCCCTCCACCCCGTGGCGTCCGCGCCACAGAGCGGAGGGAACGACCGCAACCCGACCCGCCAGACCGAAACCTCAGGCCAGGCCCTGCTGCTTCAGCCAGTCCTTCGCCACGTCGGCGGCCGGCTCACCGTCGGAGTCGACGCGGCTGTTGAGGTCGCGCAGCTCGTCGGTGGTCAGCTTCGCGCTGACGGCGTTGACCGCCGCCGCGAAGTCCGCGCCCCGCTCGTCGAGCACCTTCTGGCTCACCGCCGGCACGACGTTCTCCGTCGGCTCGATGCCGAGGTCGTCCTTCAGCACCACGTACTTCGAGTCACCGGCGACCGGGCTCACCGAGTCGACCGGGATCACGGTCGCGCCACCCGAGTCGAGCTCCTGCACCCGCGGGCCGATTTCCTGCACGGTCTTGAACGTCGCGTTCGTGAGCTTGTACACGTCCTGGAAGCCCTTGAAGCACGGCAGCCGCGTCTCGCACTCCGGACCGCCCGCCATCACGACCTTGTCGAGCTTCTTCAGGTCGCCGATCGTGGAGAGCCCCTTGGACTTCGCCAGGTCGGCCTTCACGATGTAGACGTCCTTGTCCTCGGCCGGCGCGTAGTTCAGCAGGCCGATGCCCTCGGGCTTGAACAGCTCGGCCAGCTGGCTGTGCTCACCGGCCGCGTCCTTCACCGCGTCTTTGCCGAAGCCCGTCGCGATGGCCGCGCCCTGGTACTCCGGAACGAACTGCAGCTCGCCCTTCTTCAGCGACGGGTAGATCAGCTCGCGCGAACCCAGGTTCAGCTTGCGCGTGACCGGGTAGCCCTTCGCCTCCAGCGCGCCCGCGTAGAGCTCCGCGAGGATCTGGCTGTCGGTGAAGTTGAACGACGCCACCACGATCGGCGCGCCGCCCTTGCTCTGCGCAGCCGGCTGGTCACTGCCGCCGCCACCGCACGCCGTGAGGCCGAGCGCCGCCACGGCCAGCAGCGCCCCCGCTCGGATGGTCCGGGTCCAGCGCACGTGCCCACACTCCTCGGTTCGAGAACGGTCTTGGTGACCGATCATGGGGACCCTATAGACGGGTACCGACAGAAACCACATCGTGGGAATCACACGGGGCCGGCGTCTGCTGTGGACAGCGGTTATTCCCGATTCACGGCCAAAAATATCGGTCCGAAAGGTCATGCGAGCCGATAGGTTGATCACGTGACGAGTTACGCGATCGTGGGATCCGGCTGGCGCGCGGAGTACTTCTGGCGGCTCGCGGACGAGCTCGACTGCATCGGTGTGGTCTCGCGCAGCCCCAAGGAGCTGCCGGTGCCCGTGTTCACCTCGCTCGAAGAGTGTCTCCGGCGCAAGCCCGACTTCGTGGTGACGTCGGTGCCGTGGCACGTGACGCCGGGCCTGATCCGGGAGCTCGTGGGCCGCGGGGTGCCGGTGCTCGCGGAGACGCCGCCCGCGCCCGATCTGGACGGCCTCAGGGCGCTGTGGCACGACGTCGGCGAGAGCGGTCTGGTCCAGGTCGCCGAGCAGTACAGCCGGATGCCTGCCCACGCGGCCCGCATCGCGCTGGCCCGGTCGGGCGTCATCGGCGACATCACGCGCGTCGACGTGTCCTCCACGCACCAGTACCACGCCGTGTCCTCGATGCGGACCTTCCTCGGCGCCGGCCGCGGCCCGGTGGAGGTGCGGGCCACGCGGACGACGGCGCTCCTGGCCGACCCCCTGTCCCGCGCGGGTTGGGCCGAGACAGTCGAGACCAAACCCGCGGTGACGACGTTCGCCACGGTGGTCTTCGCGGAGGGCCTCGGCGTCTACGACTTCACCGACAACCAGTGGCACAACCAGCTCCTGCACCGCCGCCTCCTCGTCCGCGGCACCCGCGGTGAGCTGGCCGACCAGGACGTCCTGCGGCTGACCGGTGACCGCACCATCACCCACACCCCGATCATCCGCCGCCAGACCGGCTACGACCTCGACCTCGACGGCTTCGACACCGACCACCTCACGTTCGGCTCCGAGGTCCTCTACCGGAACCCGTACCAGGGCCGCCGCTGGAACGACGAGGAGATCGCGATCGCCACCCTGCTGGCCGACACGGGGGCTTGGATCCGCAGTGAGGGGCCTGCGCCGTACCCGCTGGCGGATGGGATCGAAGACCACCGGATCGCGTTGGCGATCGAGGAGGCGGCGGACCGGGACGCGGTGGTGCGGACGGGGCCGGAAGCCTGGCACTGAGCGGGGAGGCCCGAGGTCGCTGGGGCTTTACGGGCTTGTCCCTTGGGTTCATCTGGTTGCGCGGCCGCTGACTTGCCGGTGCGTGGTTGGGCGCTGCCTGCTCGCCGGACAGCTTCTCGCCTTGGGGCTTCGCGACGACTTTGCGCGTTTCGCCTGTGCGACGGCGACTCCCTCCCGGCAGACAAACCCCCGCCCTCTCTAGGGGGCGTCCCTCGTCCAGTCTATCGCCCGACGGCGACAAAACCCCTGGTAGCGAGGCAGGCCGAGGCTTTCTGTGGACAAGCGGCACCGCTGTGGACAACTCCGAATCCGGCTTGACAAGGCCCCTGGAGTGGCCTCGGCGGGCGCGAGTGCAGGTGTGCAGCGGGCGACTGCGACGTGGTCGGAGCCGCCGCACGGGGGTGGGAAGCAAGCCTGGCCACTCAGCACTGACAACGCTGCCAGTGGTCTGCACCACCGGAACCGATTCAGCACCGTGGTGAAACCCCCACTGGTACGCCCGGTGGATTGACGGAACCCCACCTAACGGGCAAAGATCGTAGACACCCCGATCTGACAACGTTGTCACGCCGAAAGGAACGCGATGAGAGCGCGGAAACGCGTGTTCGCCGCCTTGGTGCTCGCCAGCGCCGTGGCCACAGCGGCCACCACCACGGCAGCCACAGCCCAGGCCCAGCAAGGGCCGAAGTTCGCCGACGACCCCACCACGCTCGTCGACACCAGTATCGGCAACAACGGCGACGGGACGACGTTCCCGGGCGCCGCGGTGCCGTTCGGCATGGTGCAGCTGAGCCCCGACACGCAGCTGAACCAGTACGCGTCCTACGACTACAAGCAGGACACCATCCTCGGCTTCAGCCACACGCACCTGTCGGGCGTCGGCTGTCAGACGATGGGCAACTTCCGGTTCATGCCGACCACCGGGGCCGTCACGTCGTCGGACCCGGCGCAGTACGGCGCGAAGTTCAGCCACGCCAACGAAACCCGCGCGCCCGGCTACTACGGCGTGAAGTTCGACAACGGCATCCAGGCCGAGCTGACCGCGACGCAGCGCACGGGCCAGCACCGCTACACCTACCCCGCCGGCTCGGGACCCGAGAACGTGCTCATCGAGGTCGGCCAGAGCAACGGGTCCACCTACGCGGGCGACGTCCACGTGGTCGGCAACGACACCGTCGAAGGCTGGCTGCAGGGCGGCAACTTCTGTGGTGAGACCGGCAAGGAGCGCTACCGGATCTTCTTCAGCGCCAAGTTTGACCGCACGTTCCAAAGCTTCGGCACCTGGACCGACGGCACGATCACCCCGAATCAGCGCGACGCCTCACGCGGAACCCAGCGCGCCGGTGCCTACCTGACGTTCGACCCGAGCAAGGGCGACCAGGTCGGTGCGTCCGTCGGCCTGTCCTACACCTCGGTCGACGGCGCCCGCCTCAACCGCAAGGCCGAGCAGCCCAAGTCGTTCGACAAGGCGCGTTCACAAGCGCACAACACCTGGCAGGATGAGCTCAACCGCATGCGGGTTGCTGGTGGAACAACACCAGACCAGCGTACGTATTACACCGCGCTCTACCACTCGCTGCTGCACCCGTCGATCGGGTCCGATGTGGACAATCGCTACCGCGGCTTCGACGATCAGGTGCACAAGGCGGATTCGACGTACTACCAGATGTTCTCGCTCTGGGACACCTACCGCTCGCAGAACCAGCTCGTGGCGCTGCTGCATCCGGACAAGGCCGCCGACATGGCGAAATCCGTGTTGCACATCTACCAGGATGGTGGCTGGTTACCACGCTGGGGCCTCGGCAACAGCGAGACCAACGTGATGTCCGGCGACCCCATCACCCCGTGGGTCGTGGACATCTACAACCGCGGCCTGCTCGACAACCGCACCGCGCACGGCCTGTTCGACGCGCTCTGGAAGAACGCCAACGAGGTCCCGGCCGACCAGTCGATCTTCCGCGGCCGCGACGGAAACCCCAGCTACGTCCAGAACGGCTGGGTCGCCTACCAGAACCTGCCCGGCTACAAGTTCGGCGACAGCCGCCAGGCCGGCTCCGCCACGCTGGAGTACGCGCTGGGCGACTGTTCGCTTTCCACCATGGCTTCGGGACTGGGTTACCAGGACAAGGCGATAACTCTCGCCTCGCGCTGTGACAATTTCACCAAACTCTGGGACCCGACGATCACCTCCCAGGGCTTCAACGGCTTCCCCGTCCCGAGGAACGCCGACGGCTCCACGGTCGGCAACCCCGACCCCACCCAGACCAACGCCTTCCACGAGGGCACGGCCTGGCAGTACCAGTGGATGGGCCAGCAGGACCCGCAGACCCTCTTCGGGCTGATGGGCGGCGCCGGGCAGGCCGAGCAGCGGCTCGACAAGTTCTTCGACATGCCCACCGTGCTCACGGACCCGGCGAAGGCCGCCGCTGACTCCTGGGTGACGGGCGCATACGACTACCACAACGCCTTCGCCTTCAACCCCAACAACGAGCCCGACTTCGCCGCCCCGTGGATGTACACGTGGACGGGGGCGCCGTGGAAGACCTCGGCCGTGCTGCGCGCCATGCGCACGCTCTTCACCGACGACGTCTACGGCATGCCCGGCAACGACGATCTCGGCGCCACGTCGTCGCTGCTCGTCTTCGCCATGGCCGGCATCTTCGAGGCCCAGCCCGGCTCGGCGACCTACGTGATCACCGCGCCCATGTTCGACAAGGTCGAGATCCGGCCCGAGCACGGCCGCACGATCACCATCGAGGCCCCGGGCGCCAGCGCTTCGAAGCTGCAGTACGTGTCCTCGGTCAAGACCGACGGCCCGGGCAACGGCGGCAAGCTGCGACAGAGCTGGTTGTCGCACAAGGACCTGCTGCGCGCGGGAACGATCAAGATTCAGCTCTCGGACACCCCGACGAGCTGGGGCGTCAACGCCGGTCCGCCGGCGGTGGCGCGCGCCTGACAAGTCCGGGGTTGCGGTCCAACAGGGCCGCAACCCCGGGCTTCAGTGCTTCAGTGCTGCTTCTGTAGTTCAGGGCCTCAGTGCTTCGCCTGCAACGCGCCGAGCACGCCCTGCCACGCTTCGCGCGAGACGGAGAGTTGTCCCGCTTCGCGATTCTTGGTGTCGCGGACACCGATCTCTTCCGAGAGTGCCACCTCAACGCAGGCGGTGTTTTGCTGGCTGTACGACGACGTCCGCCACCGGGCAGTCTGCATGTCTGGCCTCCGTCTATCTCGCCGCCTCCGCGATCAACTCACGGCTGGCTTCCTCGCTCAATGCCTCTCCGGCGAGGAGCTTAGCAAGCCGCTGATAAGGCCCCCAGTCCTTATCGCTGCTGAGGAACGAGGTAGTGCTGTACTGTTCCAGCAGGATAATCGGATCTCGATGCTTGTATTGATAAAGCACAAATGGGCCGCTCATTCCGGGGTGGTAGCGCTGCTGTCGGGGCAAGATCCGCAGGCTGACGTTGGGTCGGCTCGTGATGGCGAGTAAGTGATCCATCTGGTCGGACATGATCCAGTCCGGAGCAATTGGCTCGTCGAAAGCGTGTGCGCTGACGATTGCGGAATACTTCACCGGGTCGTGGTTGGTCAGGATTTTCTGTCGGCCGAGGCGAACTTGAAGGCGAGCATCGGCTTGCTGGGGCGTGAGACCTTCTTCGAAAATGGCGCGCGCGTAGTCTGGTGTTTGCAATAGCCCAGGAATAACATTTAGTGTCCACTCGGTTATTGTGCTCGCGCCCTGCTCGCATTGAACCAGTGTGCTCAATTCCGGAGTCAGTTCGGCCTGACCGGCAGCCATCCAGTTGGGATCCCGGATGTTGCGGGCCAGATCCATGATCCGGCGCTTCGGCTCGCCGATCACCCGCAAGTAGCCCAGCAGGGTGGCCACGTCCTCGGTGGACGGCATACGGGTTCCGGCTTCCCAGTGCGCAACGAGACTTGGGTTCAGGTCGAGTGCCCGCGACAGTTCGCGAAGGCCGAACTTCTTCGCTTCGCGCACTTCGCGCAGCGCCGCACCCAGCGCCACGGCGCGCGGGGTGCCAGAAGGCTTGGTCATGGGCGGCATCATACGTAATCGGATGATCACCCGGGCCGCCGTTGGCGTTTACCGGCGTTGACAGAAGGCTGTGTTCAGCACCTTGCTGAATAGGGGAGACCGCTGTGTTGAGATGGCAGCAGGCCGAGGGAAAACGGCACGCCCATGAAGGGCCTTTCGCGCCGCGTCCGGAGGAATCGTTCGTCGCGTTGTGTGGGGTGGAGGTGACCGTCGCGCGGGCGGATGTTCCGCAGCTCGGCGGGAATTGGTTTGATCCGACGTGTGCGGTGTGTTCGTCGGCGTGGTTGAGCCGGACGTGAACGACACCTTGCTCCTCGAGCGGATCCGGGATCTGCACGCTTCGCTGGGCACGGATCTCGCGTTCCTGGCGCGCACGTTCGAGGAGGACCTGCCTCGCCCCGACGCGCTGCGCGACCTCGGCGAGCGGCTGCTCGACCTGGGTGGCGCGCTCGTGACGAGGTCGGACGAGTTGAACGCGGCCATCCTCGCGGTGCTGCCGCCCGACGGGTGGCTGCCCGAGGCCGGCACGCGCCGGCACGTGATCGGGGTGGTGCACCAGGTGGGGCCGAGGCCGTTGCGGTGCGGGAACGTGTTCCTGGCGTTGTGCGGTTCGGCGTGTTACCCGTTCTACGGCCGGGACGCCACGAACCGCGCGGCGCGCCACCAAAGGTGCGAATCGTGCCAAGCCTGGCAGGGATCCTCCTGACGGGTGCTCACCGGTGCCCGACCCGAGCGTGACCGGCGGTTTTCGTGTTGGCTGGACCGATGGCGGAGCCAAACCAGCAGAACCAGCCGAACCGGGAGAACCAGCAGAATCAGGGGAAGACCAGCACCGACCGGCTGTTCCGGATCGCGATCACGCTCAAGGGGCTCGACGGTGCGGTGCAGCTGGTCGGGGCGCTGATTCTGGCGTTCATCCCGTCGACGGTGGTCACGGGCTTCACCCACGCCGTGATCACGCGCGACCTGCTGGGCGACCCGTCGGGCACGCTCGCCCGCCACCTGGAACTGGCGACCGAGCACTTCGTGAGCGGTGGCACGAAGACGTTCGCGGTGGCGTACCTGCTGGCCCACGGCGTGATCAAGCTGCTGCTGGTGTGGGCGCTCGCGCGCAAGTGGATGCGGGCGTACCCGGTGGCGATGGTGGTGCTGGGCGCGTTCGTGGTCTACGAGGTGTACCGGGCGATCAACACGCATTCGATCGCGCTGCCGTTCTTCGCGGCGCTCGACGCGGTGATCATCGTGCTCGTGTACCGGGAGTATCGGCAGCTGCGCCGAGAACGAGCCCGTCAGCGTGAATCAGACGGCCCTGGTTCAGACAGCACGGACTCAGGCAGCACGGATTCAGGCAGCTGAGGGAAATCGCTCGGTGACGATGGCGGCCACGTCCACCTCCGGCTGCTCGACGAAGAGCGCGGTGGCGTTGTCGGTGCCGCCGAAGGTGATGGCTGCCTCGACGAGCGCAGCGGCGCCGCGCTCGGGGTCGGCCAGGATGTCGTCGATGGTGGCGGGCGGGAGGACCTTGTGCACGCCGTCGCTGGTGAGCAACAGCCCGCCGCCCACGACCTCCGTCGTGCCGATCTCGTCGGGCTTCGTGGTGCGCACGCTCGTGGTGACCATGTGCTCCATGCGCGGCGAGTACGGCTGGTGGCGCGCGCGGAAGTACTCGGCCAGCGTGTGGTCGGTGGTGAGCTTGCGGATCATGGTGCCGTCCCAGGCGTACGCGCGGGAATCGCCGACCCACGCGATGCGGTAGCCGCCGGGGAAGGGCATGGCGACCACGAGCACGGCGTCGCCGGTGCCGCCGAGCTCGCGCAGGGCGCGCTGGGCGTTGAGGATCGCGGCGACGGGCCCGCTCTGCACGGGCGTGCGCGCGGCGGCCGCGGCGGCGGTCTGGGCGGCGCGGCCCGCTCCGGGGTCGTCGCCGACGCCGTCGGCGAGCGCGAAGGTGATCCCGGGCGCGCCGGCGAGGGCGTAGGCGCTCACGGCGTCGGCGTTGCGCTCGTGTGGGCCCTGGGCGCTGGCGGTGTGCCAGCGTGGGTATCCGGCCATCGTGACCTCCCCGGTGTTCGCGGCTTTCCCCCTGCAGTTTCCAGAATGCGCTCGTTTCCTGGGAACAGACTGAGACCCGGCTGTTTTTCCCCTGTTGGCCTAAACCACCGCTTCACACGCTGCCTTCGCACAGACAGAGGCCACCTCGCACTGGGCGAGGTGGCCTTTGCGTCCGGCCTACTTCGTGAGGTCGTAGACGGTCGAGTTGCCGACGGTGGTGGCGGTGAAGTTCGTCGCGACCCACTCGGTGATGTCGCTCGACCCGCCGCCGGGTCCGCCGCCGCCGCGGCCGCCGTCGACGTAGTAGGAGACCTGGCCGTCGGCCACGTACTGCTGGAACTCCGCCAGCGTGGGCGCCGGGTCGCTGCCGTCCCAGCCGCCGATGCCGATCACCGACTTGCCGCTGGCGAGCTCCAGGCTTGCGGCCGACTGGGAACCGGTGGTCGCGGCGGCCCACTTCGTGGTGGTCTTGGCCAGCAGCGCGGTGAGCTCGCTGCTCGTCTGCTCTTCACCGGGCCCCCCGCCGCCGAACCCGCCGAAGCCTCCGGTGCTCGGGCCGGACGTCGGGATCGAGCCGGTGTGAGGCTGGGCGGCCGTGTCGACGGCGTAGGCGGCGGTGCCGAGCCCGAGCGTCAGCACGCTCGCCGCGGCCAGGACCACCAGCGCCTTGCGCAGCGGGGGTACGCCGACGACCACGACCGTCGCGACGAGCACACCCAGCACCACGATGATCCACCGCAGCGCGGGGAACCAGTCCGGTGTGCGGTCGAGGAGGATGAAGCTCCACACGGCCGTCACGGCGATCATCGCGCCGAGCACCGCCCGTGACGCGGTGTTCGCCCGGCCGCGCCACAGGGCATGGCCCGAAATCGCGACCACGGCGGCGATCGCCGGGGCGAGCTGCACGGAGTAGTACGGGTGCACGATGCCGCTCATGAGGCTGAACACCAGGCCCGTGACGAGCAGCCAGCCACCCCAGAGCAGCAGGGCGGCGCGTGTGCGGTCGGTGCGGGCGGCGCGGCGGGTGAACCAGGGGCCGGCGACGAGCCCGATGATCGCGGCCGGCAGCAGCCACGACACTTCCGTGCCGAAGCTGGCGCCGAACATGCGGCCCAGGCCGCTGCTGCCGCCGAACATCGTGTTGCCGCCGCCCGCACCGCCGAACCCGCCGCCACCGCCGGGCCCCTCGCCGCCGAAGATGCGGCTGAGGCCGTTGTAGCCGAGGGCGAGTTCGAGCAGGCTGTCGCCGGTGGAGCCGCCGATGTAGGGGCGCGAGGCCGTGGGCCAGATCTCGACGAGCGCCACGAACCACCCGGCGGACACGATCACCGCGAGGCCCGCGTACAGCAGGTGCAGCAGGCGTTTGCCGAGCGACGTCGGCGCGGCCACGAGGTAGACGAGCGCGAACGCGGGCAGCACGGTGAAGGCCTGCATCATCTTCGTCAGGAAGCCGAACCCGACGGCGAAACCGGCGAGTGCCAGCCACATCGGGCTCGCCTTCTCCACGGCGCGCACGGTGAAGTAGGCGGCGGCGATGAGCAGGAGCACGAGCAGGGCGTCGGGGTTGTTGAAGCGGAACATCAGCGCGGCCACGGGCGTCAGCGCGAGACCGGCGCCGGCGAGGAGGCCGGGGACGGGACCGGAGACGCGGCGGACCGTCAGGTAGAGCAGGCCGACGGACGCGACGCCCATGAGCGCCTGCGGGGCCAGCACCGTGAAGCTGGAGAAGCCGAAGATGCGGGCGAAGGCCGTGCCGACCCAGAGGGCGGCGGGTGGTTTGTCGACGGTGATCACGTTGCCGGAGTCGAGCGAGCCGAAGAGCCAGGCCTCGACGTTCTGGGTGCCCGACTGCACGGCGGCGGCGTAGAAGGAGTTGCCGAAGCCCGAGGCGGTGAGGTCCCAGAAGTAGAGAACGGCGGTGAGGGCCAGTAGGCCGAACACGGCGGGGCGGACCCAGGGTGGTGAGTTTTCCTTGCGGTGTATGGGGTTCTTCTTCGCGAGGACGGCGAGCGTGGCGGTCATGGGGTCTCCTCGGACGGGCGCCGGCGGGGGTTGAACACCCAGCCGCGCAGCAGCAGGAAGCGCAGCACCGTGGCGGCGAGGTTCGCCAGCACGAGGACGGTGGTCTCCAGCACGAGCCCGGGGTGGGTCGTGTGGTTGAGCAGGGCCAGCGAGCCGCTGGTGAGCACGAGGCCGAGGCCGAACACGATCAGGCCCTCGAACTGGTGGCGACCGGCGCCGCCACGGCCGCGGACGCCGAACGTGACGCGTCGGTTGACCGCGGTGTTGGCGACGGCCGTGACGAACAGGGCCAGGAAGTTCGCGGGCTGCGAGCCAATTCCGTTGCGCAACAAGAGGAACAGCAGCAGGTACGCGGCGGTGCTGGCGACCCCGACCGCGGCGAAGCGCACGAGCTGCTTCACGAGGCTGGGCGAGACGCCGGACGCGGTCACGCCGATGGGCTCGCGGCCGAGCTGCTCGCGCAGGCGGCGCACGGGGATCTCGCCGGTGAACGTAGCGCGCGTGATGCGCACGATGCCCTTGAGATCTGCGGTGGCCGTCTTGACGATGTGGACCGACGAATCGGGGTCGTCGACCCAGTCGACCGGGACCTCGTGGATCCTCAGGCCCGAGCGCTGCGCGAGGACGAGGAGCTCGGTGTCGAAGAACCAGCCCGTGTCCTGCACGTGGGGGAGCAGGCGGCGCGCGACGTCGGCACGGATGGCCTTGAAGCCGCACTGCGCGTCGGAGAACCGGGCAGCGAGCGCGCTCTTGAGGATGAGGTTGTAGCAGCGCGAAATGAACTCACGTTTGGGGCCTCGGACGACGCGCGCACCCCGTGCGAGCCGGCTGCCGATGGCGAGGTCCGAGTGTCCCGAGAGCAGCGGGGCCACGAGCGGCTGCAGGGCGGCGAGGTCGGTGGAGAGGTCGACGTCCATGTAGGCCAGCACCTGGGCGTCCGAAGTGGACCACACGGCGTTCAGCGCGCGGCCGCGGCCCTTCTCGTCGAGGTGGCGCACCTCGACCTGGGCGAACTCTCTCGCGAGGGTTTCTGCCACGTGGAGCGTCTTGTCGGTGCTCGCGTTGTCCGCGATGGTGATGCGGTAGGCGTAGCCGGCGTGCTCCTCGAGGTGCGCGTGGAGCCGGCGGATGCAGGGCTCCAGGTCGGTTTCCTCGTTGTACACCGGGATCACGACGTCGAGCACCGGCTGCGGCCCGCCGAGGCCGACCGGCGTCGACCCGGGCCGGGGCTGGGGCACTTGTGCCGGTGCTCCCGCGGCCTTCGCTCCGTTTTCGGCTCCGTTTCGGGAGGGTGCGGTGGCGTTCATGGGAGCCATCGTTCGGCGCCCGGCTTTGGCCGGGTTGTGGCATTGCTGTGGGGCGCCTGTGGGTCGGTGCTCTATCGGGTGATCTTGAACGGGGTTGGGTTGCTGGAGCTGGGTTGCTACGGATGGACAGTGCGGGTGCTGGCGGGGTGGGGGTTGCAGGCAGGGGGTTGGAAATGCCGCGCCAGTCGCGTGGTCGTGCGGGTGGGGCGTCGGAGATGCGTGGAATGTCGGGCGGCCGCCGTAGGATGGGCGGATGCTGTTCGAGGCACGGCTGCGGGAAGGCATCCACGCGGGGCGCGTGACCGTGATGGTGCGCAGGTGGGCGCGCAACAAGGCGATCGCCGGGCATCGGTACCGGACGGGTGTCGACCTGATCGAGGTGGAGCAGGTCGACGAGGTGACCGTCGCGGATCTGACGGACGAGGACGCGGTGGCGGCCGGGTACGCGGATCTGGCGGAGTTGGTTTCGAACCTGCGTGGCGACGAGTCGGTGCCGTTGTACCGGGTGTCGTTCCACGTGGTGCGGGGCGGGGATCCGCGGGACGCGCTGGCGGCCGACGCGGCGTTGTCGGGCTCGGACGTCGAGGCGATTTCCGCGCGGTTGCGGAGGTTCGATGCCAGTGGTCCGGACGGCCCGTGGACGAGGGCCGCGCTGGAGGCGATCGCGGCGAACCCGGGGCTGCGGGCGGGGACGCTGGCCGAGCAGCTGGGGTGGGAGGAGCTGCTGGTGTTCAAGCGGTCCGTGCGCAAGCTGAAGGATCTGGGGCTCACGCTCTCGCTCGAGGTGGGGTACCGGATTTCGCCGCGGGGCGAGGCTTATCTCAGGTTGTCAGGTCGTACACGGTGACACCGTCCACTGTGGTCGCCTGGTAGTTGTCGGCGACCCAGGTGGCGATCTGCTGGGCGTAGTCGCTGCCGGTGCTGCCTTGCATCGTGAGGCCGTCGCCGAGGAAGTAGTGGATTTGTCCATTATGGACGTACTGTTGGAACTGGGCGAGGGTCGGGTACGGGTCGGTGCCGTTGAAACCGCCGACGGCGAGGACCGGGAGGTTGCTCGCGAGCTGGTAGCCGGCGGCGTTGTTGGAGCCGACGGTGGCGGCTGTCCAGGTGTGGCCGGGGGCCTGGAGGAGTGCGGTGAGGTTCGGGCCGGGGGTTGCGGTGCCGAGGAGTCCGCCGGCCATGCCGCGGCCGCCTCCGCCTGGGCCGCCGAAGCCTCCGAAGCCGCGGCTTACTGACGGTCCGGCTGACGGAATGGCGCCGCTGTGGGGAGTAGCCGCCGTGGCGATCGTGTACGCACCGGTGGCGGCCAGGAGCGTCACCAGGCCCAGGACCGCGAGCCCCCGTGCGGCGATGCGGCCGAGCTGGTTGATGAAGAACACCGCCACGGCCGCGAGCAGCCCGGCGACCAGGATCGCGGGCGCGAGCCACGGTTGCCAGGACGGTTCGCGGATGAGCAGGACGTAGGAGGTCACGGCCGTGAGCGCGAGGCCACCGCTGAGGACGCCGGCGGCGGCGGGGTCGTCGCGCAGGCGCCACAGCTGGACCGCGGCCGTGCCGACGAGCGCGGCGACGGCCGGGGCCAGAGCGACCGTGTAGTACGGGTGGATGATGCCGCCCATGTAACTGAAGACGATCGCCGTCACCAGCAGCCAGCCGCCCCAGATCACGAGCGCCGAGCGGCTTTGGTCGGTGCGCGGTGCTCGGCGCGTGAACCACAGGCCCGCCCCCAGCGCGAGCAATGCGGCGGGCAGCAGCCACGCGATGCCGCCGGCCATTTCGCTGCCGAACAGGCGGAACAGGCCCGTGGTGCCCCAGCCGCCGCCGCGTCCGCCGCCGACGCTGCCGGTCTCGTCGCCGGTGATGCGGCCGAAGCCGTTGTAGCCGAAGGTGAGGCCGAGGAGGCTGTTGTCCTGGGAGCCGCCGATGTAGGGGCGGTCCGCGGCCGGCCACAGTGCGACGACCGCGAGGTACCAGCCGGCCGACACGATAACGGCTCCCAGTGCGCCGGCGAGGTGGAGCAAGCGTTTGCCCAGCGGCGTCGGCGCGGCGATCAGGTAGGCGAGGCCCAGCGCGGGCAGCACCAGGAACGCCTGGAGCATCTTCGCGAGAAACCCGAACCCGACGGCCACTCCCGCGAGCGCGAGCCACTTCGGGCCGGCCTTCTCGATCGCCCGCACCGTGCAATAGGCGGCGGCGATGAGCAGCAGGACCAAAAGCGCGTCGGGATTGTTGAACCGGAAGATCAACGCGGCCGCCGGGGTGAGGCTCAGGATCGTCCCCGCCAGCAGTCCGGCGGCTGCTCCGGAAGTGTGGCGGACGGTCGCGTAGAGCAGGTACGTCGACCCGACCCCCATCAGCGCCTGCGGGACGAGCACGCTCCACGCGTTCACGCCGAACAGCCGCGTCGACAACCCCATCACCCACAGGGCGGCGGGGGTTTTGTCGACGGTGATGCCGTTGGCCGCGTCGCTGGACCCGAAGAACCACGCCTTCCAGCTCTGCGCGCCAGCCTGGGCGGCCGCGGAGTAGAACGCGTTGGCCCACCCGGAGGCGCTGAGGTCCACCAGGTACAGCGCCGCCGTGCCGGCGAGCAGGACGGCCAACGCCGGCCGCACCCAACGGGGCCGGGCGACGTCCGCCCGCTTCGGTGTGGCGGCGGGAATCGCGACTGCGGTCATGACAGCCACCCTGGCGCCCCACCCTGGGCCGGCCTTGTGGACACCCTGTGTGCGCCCTGTGCGACGGGATGTCACAGCGTGAGCGGACATCACGGGTGGTAGGGGAGGAATCCCGCCTGTGCGGCTGGCTGACTGATGCGCTGGGTCGGGACGGAGACCGGGAGGAGGACTCTGCGCGGCGGGGGATGCTGTGGGCTTCGACGGATCCGTGGTGCGCCGCCGCGTTGGCCAGACCGGGGCCGGCAGCCCTCGGGCTAGGACGTTTGCTGCGCGGCCGGACAGTGGGGGGCGGTGATGTCCGTCGCGTGGTCAGGCGTGGACCCGCGCGAGGGAATCGCGGGCGCGCGTTTCGGGACAGCGGCCGGGATCTCGGTGCGCCGGGGATGGCCTCGACGCTCCCGCGGTGCGCCACGAGTGCGGCGCCCGTGATGGTCGTGGCGAGGTGGACCGCTTGCGGGAGCGGACGGGTCGGGGCGTCGGCGGTGGATGGCCGCCGTGGCGTCAGGCTTCGATCTGTGCCACGGGTGAGTCGGTGCGCTGGGCCGGGACGGTGACCGGTAGCCGGACCGCGAACTCGGTGCGCCCGGGGATGCTGTGGACCTCGATGGTGCCGTGGTGGGCCACCAGCACCGCGGCCGCGATGGCCATGCCCAGGCCCGTCGAGCCGGCGGCGCGGGAGCGGGAGGAGTCGCCGCGGGCGAAGCGTTCGAAGACGGCCGGGAGGAGGTCCGGGGGGATGCCCGGGCCGTTGTCGGTGACGGTGATCACGGCGGTGCCGTCGGCGGAGCGGGCGAGGGACGTCACGACGGTGGTGCCCGGTGGGGTGTGGACGCGGGCGTTGGCCAGCAGGTTGGCGAGGACCTGGTGGAGACGTTGCACGTCGCCCAGGACCAGCACGGGGGAGTCGGGCAGGCGCAGCTCCCAGCGGTGCGAGGGGCCGGCCACGTGGGCGTCGCCGACCGCGTCGGCGACGAGGCGGGCCAGGTCGACTTCGGCGACGTCGAGAGGGCGGCCCGCGTCGAGGCGGGCGAGGAGCAGGAGGTCTTCGACCAGCGTCGTCATGCGGTCGGCCTCGGATTCGATGCGGGTCATGGACCGGGCGACGTCCGGGGGTACGTGCATGCGGCCGCGACCGGCGAGCTCGGCGTAGCCGCGGATGGCGGCCAGGGGCGTACGAAGCTCGTGGCTCGCGTCGGCGACGAAGCGGCGTACGCGCATTTCGCTGGCGTGCCTCGCTTCCAGCGCGGCGGAGATGTGGCCGAGCATGAGATTGAGCGCGGAGCCGACCTGGCCGACTTCCGTGCGGGGGTCGGTGTCGCCGTCGGGAACGCGGACGGAGAGGTCCACGTAGCCGCGGTCCAGGGGCAGCTCGGAGACGCGGGCGGCGGTCGCGGCGACGCGGTCGAGCGGGCGGAGCGTGCGCCGGACCGCGAAGGCGCCGATGAAGGCCGCGCCCGTGACGCCGGCGGCCGCGACGCCGAAGAGGATCAGGCCGACGGTGAGCAGCGTCTGCTGCACGGGCTCGAGCGGCACGCCGGTGACGACCACGCCGTCGGGGATGGGCGTCGCGGTGAGGCGGTAGTCGCCGAGGTCGCCGACGGTGCGGGTGTAGGCGCGGCCGTCGGCGGGCAGGCTCTGCAGGGCGGCGAGCTGGTCGTCGGTGAGTGTGACGCGCTGGCCGTGCTGGGACAGCGAGCCGCCGTCGATGAGGCGGCCGCCGGAGAAGTGGGCGTTGACGGTGCCGGCGCCCTGCCCGGGCGCGTCGAGCGGGTTGTGGCCGCCCAGCGGCCCGCCGTGCGTCGCGAAGTCCTGGGCGCGGCCGGCGGCGGCGTAGAGCTGCCCGTCGGTCTGGTCGATGAGGAACGCCCGCAACGCGAACTCACTCACCACCCCGATCACCAGGCACACCAGCGACAACAGCGCCACGATCGCCACGGTCAGCTTCGCGCGCAACGACAGCCGCCCGAAGCGGGTCCTCGCGCGCTGAGTCATGACACGAGCGTGGGGGCGCCGGGTGTGGGCCGCATGTGTGCTGCCTGTGAGCCCGCTGTGATGTCAGGTGTCCGAAAAGTCGGGGTCACAGGTCGGGCTGACCACGGCCACAGTCCCGGCACAGGGTTCGCCTCGACGGTGGTGGTCAATTCCCCCAGTCGAAGGAGCATGTGATGACCTCGGAACAGTCCACTCAGGACGTTGCGCAGCCCGCTTGGGGTGGCACTCCCGGCAGCTCGAACCCCGGCCCGAATCCTCGGCGCAAGTGGGTCGCGGGCGGGGTTGCCGCGGTGGTCGCCGTCGGTGGCGGCGCCGCGATCTGGATCGCGAGCAGCTCGGCCGACTCCGGCACGGCCACCGCCGCCGGCCCGGGCGCGGGCGCCGGCGCCCGCCAGGGCGGTCCGGGTGGCCCCGGCGGCGCCGCCTCGCTCGGCCAGGCCCTGCACGGCGAATTCACCACCACCGACGACAGCGGCGCCTACGTGACGAAATTCCTCCAGACGGGCAAAGTCACCGCCCTGTCCGCCACCTCCCTCACCGCCCAGAGCGACGACGGCTTCACGAAGATCTACACGATCGACTCGACCACCGCGACGGGCATCACCAACGGCGAAAAGGTCACCATCGTCGCCACCACTTCCGGAGACGCGGCCACCGCCACCTCGGTCACGGAAGCGATGGAGGGCCCACCGTCACAGTAGTTCCGCGGGCCGCGGGTGGTTGGCTTGCTCCGCGTATGACCGCGCAAACGAGGCGGTGTGTGCGAGCGGTGGGAACGGCTGGGCGAACGCCGGTCGGCAATCGTCGATGGCCTGCCGTCACGGCAGTTCCTGCGTTGCGGCCAGGGCTCGCGCGGCACGACACTGCCGCTGAGGGCTGTGTGTGCGGGCGGCGCGAACGCCAATCGGCAGCGGTCGCCGTCACGGCAAGTTCCTGCGCCGCGGTCAAGGCTCGCGCGACACAACACTGCTGAAGAGGGCGGTGTGCGAGCGGCGGGAACGGCTGAGCGGACGCCGGTCGCCAGCGATTGGCAGCCCGTCGTCGCAGTGGTTTCGGGCTAAGGCAAGCGTTTGCGCGAAGCAAGACCGCCGAAAGGAAATCACGCGTGAGCGGTGCGAGCAGCTGGCGAGGGCCGGCTCGGAGCATCCGACGGCCCGCCGTCACAGTAGTTCCCGGGCGGCGGCAAGAGCTTGCGCCGCGTACGACCGTCCGAACAGGACCGTGTGCACGAGCAGCGGGAACAGCTGATGCATCGGCACCCGCGAGCGCCAGCCGGCGGCGAGTGGCGTGGCCTCGTCGTACGCCGCGATCACCTCGGCCAAATGCGGGCAGCCGAACAGGTGGAGCATCGCGAGATCCGTCTCGCGGTGCCCACCGTGGGCGGCCGGGTCGATCAGGCAGACACCGGCCGCGGTCCACAAGACGTTGCCGTTCCACAGGTCCCCGTGCAGTCGCGCAGGCGGCTCCGCAGGCCCGGTAACGGAGGGGAACCGCGAACAGGCCCGTTCGAAAACACGGGCCTCGGCGGCATCAAGGGCCCCGGAGTCCACCGCCTGCCGCACGTACGGCAAGACGCGCTGCTCCGCGTACCACTGCGGCCACTCGGCGCCGGTCACGTTCGACATCGGGGCCAGGCCGATCCAAGCCTCCACCGGTCCACCCGGAGGTGGCGACCCGAACGCCGGCGCCCCGGCCGAATGCAACCGGGCCAAACCCAGGCCGAATGAACGCGCCGCGGCAACCGTCGCAGGAGAAGGCGCAATCCGGTCGAGGACCAGCCACTCCTCGTCAAAGCCACGCACACCGACGACCGAGACCGCATCAGCCGAAGCCAGCCATCGCAAACCCGCGGCCTCGGCGACAGCCGCACCGGGCGCGTGCTTCACCACCACCCACCCGTCGGCCAGCTCGGCTTCCGCCAAAGAACCCGACGAGCGCGTACGCAGCACCTCAAGGCCAGTCAGCCGGGCAACAACGTCAGCAGCGCTCACCGGTCGTAGTCAACCGCCAGCTCAGGCGTCGTCGGGCGGGCCCGGCACGTCAGGATTCGGTTGTCCGCCACATCCGCTTCCGTGAGCGCATACTGCACATCCATGTCCACGCGCCCCCGCACCAGCTTCGCCACGCAGCTGCCGCACGCGCCGCCGGTGCAGGAGTACGGCACGTCGAGGCGGGCGCGCAGCGAAGCGTCCAGCACGGTTTCGCCCGGCTGCGTCACGATGTCCGTCACGTGCCGCCCGACGGTGACCGACAGTGCCGCCGACGCACCTTCCGGGCTGCGCGCCGGGGCGCCGGCGAAGAGTTCGAACTGCACGTCCTCGTCGGGGACGTAGGCCTCGCGCAGGGTGCGGCGCGCCATGTCGAGCAGGCCGCGCGGGCCGCAGAGGAACCATTGATCGACCTTGGCCGGGTGAAGGCGGTTCTGCAGTAGCGCGCGCAGCCGGGTCGCGTCGAGGCGGCCGCTGCGGTAGCGCTCGTGGGAGATCGCGAGGGCCTCGCCGACGGTGTCGAAGTGCCGCACCGGGCGGTGGGCGTGCAGGTCCGGATCGCGTTCGTCGGTGCGGAAGTGGACCACGTGCAGCCGGCCCGCCCACTCGCGGGCCAGCGCGCTGATCTCGTCGGCGAACATCGTCGTCGCGCCGGAAGTGTTGACGTACAACAGGGTCGCGCGGCTGTGGGCCTCCGCGCGCAGGGCGCTGGACAGGATCGACAGCACCGGCGTGATCCCGCTGCCGGCCGCCAGCACGACGTAGTGCGCCGAACGGTCCGGGCACGGCGAAAGCGTGAACCCGCCTGAAGGTGGCAGCAGTTCGAGCACGGCACCCGGCTTCAGCTGCGAAGTCGCGAACGGCGAGAAAGTGCCGCCCGCACGGCGTTTCACCGCGATCCGCAACGACGCCGAACCGGCGGGGGAGCAGAGGGAGTACGTGCGCCGGACCACGGTGCCGTCCACCGTCGTGCGCACGACCACGTGCTGGCCGGGCACGTGCCGGAACGTCTCGCGCAGCTCTTCGGGGACGTCGAAGGTGATCGCCACCGCGTCCTGGGCGATCGGTTCCACGGAAACAACCCGCAGCGCGTGGAACCGCCGAGGCCCGCGCCGCAAGGGTTCCGGCGCGGGTTCCTTCTCGAAGCACTCGGTGAGCCGCCGCCACGCGCGGTACTCGGCGGCCGTCAGCTCGCGGCCCCACGCCGTGGTGATGGGGACTTCGCGCGCCAGGTACGCGTCGCGGTTGTCGTTCCACGCGCGCACGTACCGGTAGAACGGGATCGCCGGGTGAAGATGGTGCACCAGGTGATAGTTCTGGTACAGCATGATCGGCGTCATCAGCCACTCCAGCCCCACGCGCACCCGCGTGGCGCCGAAGCGGTTCTCCGCCAGACCGTGGTGGGGCAGCCAGTCGAACCACCACGCCAGCAGCGCGAGCCCCAGCCGCTGCGGGATGAGGTAGACCACCAGCAGCTCCCAGCCGTGGCCGCACGCCACCACGGTCACCACCATCGCCGCGAACGCCACCAGTGCCACCAGCGTCTCCGCGCGCTCGAGGCGCGGGCGGCCGTGCACGCGACGGGAGTAGAAGCGCACGTACCAGAAGTCGATCGTCAGCCAGCGGAACGGCAGCTGCCACCACGGACCCTGCGAAGTCCACGCGTCCGGGTCCGTGCTCGCGTCGGCGTTGGTGTTGCGGTGGTGCTCGAGGTGGATGAAGCGCAGGAACGGGAACGAGCCGTAGGCCGCCACGAACAGCATCGCCAGCCGGCCGAGCACCTCGTTGAGCCACGTGAGCTTCCCGGCGGCGTGATGGGCCGACTCGTGCGCGACGGTGAACATCGTGAACGTGACGAGCGCGTGCAGCGGGATCGTCACCCACAGTGGCGCAATGCCGCACAACGCGAGCCAGGTGGCCGTGCCCCACACCGCCAGACCGCCCGCGAACAGGGTGAGCGTGGGCAGGGATGCGGGCGCGAGCGGAATCCGGGGACTGGGCACGGCGGTGCGCTCGGGCGCCCCAGGCTGTTCCCCGGCGCCGAGCCGGCTGTCGACGACGGGCATCGAGCGGTCTCCTCGGTCGATCGCTCCTGGCCAAGCGGTGACAACTTAGACAATCGCACGGGGTTTGTAAATCGGTTTGACACGGATTCAGGGGTGCGTCCTGGTCAGTGGCTGCGCAGGCCGTCGTCGCTGAGCTCACTTCCCGTGAAATCCGGTGTCGCCGAGGAGTCCCCGGGGCGCGTGCGCTCGCGGGAGCGGCTGCTCGCGGCCGCGGCCGAGCTGACGAGCGTCGGCGGCTGGGCGAGCCTCACGATGGGCCGGCTCGCGGCCGACCTCGGTGTGAGCCGCCAGACCGTCTACAACGAGGTGGGCTCCAAGGCCGGGCTGGCCGAGGCCCTCGTGCTGCGCGAGACCGACAAGCTCGCCGGCACCGTCGGGCAGATCGTCGCGCGCCACCCGGGCGAAGCGGCCGAGGGCGTCACCGCCGCGTTCTGCCACATCGTGGCGGCCGCGCGCGTGAACCCGCTGCTCAAGACTGTGCTGGGCGGGCAGGACGGCGACGAGCTGCTGTCGCTCATCACCACGCGTTCGCAGGCCGTGCTGGAGCGCGCCGTGACCGCGGTGACGCCCGTGTTGCGGGCGCAGTACCCGGAGCGCGGGTTGTCGGAAGAGGAGTGGTCCGTCTTCGCCGAGACGTTCGTCCGGCTCCTGCTCAGCCACGTAGTGCAGCCCGGCGGGCCGGTCGAGCGGACGGCCACGAGCGTGCGCTGGGTGCTCGGGCGGATGCTCGACCGCTGATCGGGAGGGGTGTCAGGGTGCCCCCGACCAGGTCCGGTGAGGCCAAGGGCCTAGACTCGGCTGTCCCGGTCGGCAGGTGACCGGGGCCGTCCCGAGGGACAGTCCAACCCCCATTGTTTACCGCTCGAGGAGAAGACCTTGAAGAGCACCGTCGAGCAGCTCAGCCCGACGCGAGTCAAGATCAATGTCGAGGTGCCGTTCGACGAGCTCAAGCCGAACTTCGACCGCGCCTACCGCAAGATCGCCGAACAGGTGCGCATCCCGGGCTTCCGGCCCGGCAAGGCGCCCGCTCGCGTCCTGGAAAGCCGGATCGGCCGTGCGCCGGTGCTCGACGAGGTCGTCAACGAAGCCATCCCGGCCAAGTACATCGAGGCCGTTCGCGCCGGTGAGGTCCGCACGCTGGGCCAGCCGGAGTTCGAGGTGACGAAGCTCGAGGACCGCGACGTCCTGGAGTTCAGCGCCGAGGTCGACGTGCGGCCGGAGATCGCGCTGCCCGACCTCGAGGGCCTCGAGGTGAGCGTTGACGACGTCGAGACCACCGACGCGGAGGTCGACGAGCAGCTCGACGAGCTGCGCGCCCGCTTCGGCACCCTGACCGGTGTCGAGCGCCCCGCCGAGAACGGCGACTTCGTGTCCATCGATCTGTCGGCCACGGTCGACGGAACCGCGGTGGAGGAGGCCTCCACCACCGGCCTGTCCTACGAGATCGGCTCCGGCCAGCTCGTGGACGGCATCGACGAGGCCATCGTCGGTGCGAGCGAGGGTGAGACGAAGACCTTCACCACCAAGCTCGTGGCCGGCGAGTTCGCCGGGCAGGACGCCGAGGTCACCGTCACCATGCAGTCGGTCAAGCAGCGCGAGCTGCCGGAGGCCGACGACGAGTTCGCGCAGCTCGCGAGCGAGTTCGACACGATCGACGAGCTGAAGAGCGACCTTCGCGAGCGTCTCGGCCGCGTCAAGAAGATGCAGCAGGGCGTGCAGGCGCGCGACAAGGTCCTCGACATCCTCCTGGAGCGCACCGAGGTGCCGATCCCGGAGAAGGTGCTCGAGGCCGAGATCGAGAACCGCAAGCACGACGCGGTGCACCCGTTCGACCACGACGAGGCGAAGTTCGCCCAGGCGCTCGAGGCCGAAGGCCGTACTCTGGACGAGTTCAACGCCGAAGTCCAGGAGGAGTCGGAGAAGGCGGTGCGCACCCAGCTGCTGCTGGACACCATCGCCGACAACGAGAAGACCTCCGTCAACGACGGCGAGCTCACCGAGCGCATCATGTACCAGGCCCAGCGCTTCGGTGTCAGCCCGGACGAGTACGTGCAGCGGGCCCAGCAGTCGGGCCAGCTGACCGCGATCTACGCCGACGTGCGCCGCGGCAAGGCGCTGGCGTCGGTGGTCCGGGGCACGACTGTGAAGGACGCCTCGGGCGCCGAGGTCGACCTCACCGAGCTGTTCGGCGCCGACGAGGCTGATGCCCCGGCCGGCGACGAGACGCAGGTCACCGAGGAAGCGGCCGCGACCCCTGCGGAGTGACGCTGTAAGCGAACTTGGGCGGTGTCGGGCATTCCGCACCGCCCGAGTTCGTTAGGGTCGGTTGCAAGATCTCAAGCATCTGAACACGACAGCGGTGGCCGACACGACGAAGGGTCACCGCCGGCGAAAAGGCAGGCAGACGTGAAGCAGCACATGCCCGAGGGGCGGACCGGCACCTCCGGACTCACCCTCACCGACTCGGTGTTCGAGCGGTTGCTCCAGGAGCGCATCGTCGTCCTCGGCTCCGAGGTCAACGACGAGATCGCCAACCGGATCACCGCGCAGCTGTTGCTGCTCGACGCGGACGACGGTGAGTCCGACATCCGGTTCTACATCAACTCGCCGGGTGGCTCGGTCACCGCCGGGTTCGCCATCTACGACACCATGCAGCTGATCCGCCCGGACGTCGCCACGTACGCCATGGGCATGGCGGCCTCGATGGGGCAGTTCCTGCTCTCGTCGGGCACGCCGGGCAAGCGGTACGCGCTCCCGCACGCCAGGATCCTGATGCACCAGCCGTCGGCGGGTGTCGGCGGTACCGCGTCCGACATCGCGATCCAGGCGGATCTGTACAACAAGTGGAAGCAGGAGCTCGCCCGCATCACGGCCGAGCAGACCGGGCAGACCACCGAACAGATCGTCAAGGACGGCGACCGCGACCGCTGGTTCACGGCGCAGGAGGCGAAGGAATACGGCTTCGTCGACCACGTGCTGTCGGCCGGCATCACCTCGAACAACTGAGCGCGAAGCACACAGGAGACCTCTCATGAGCAATTACCGGCTCCCGGGTGACTTCCGGGCTCCGCAGACTCCTCAGTCGCGGTACATCCTGCCGTCGTACGTCGAGCGGACGAGCTACGGCGTCAAGGAGTCCAACCCGTACAACAAGCTGTACGAGGAGCGGACGATCTTCCTCGGCGTGCAGGTGGACGACGCGTCGGCCAACGACGTGATGGCCCAGCTGCTGCACCTCGAGCACGAGGACCCGGACCGCGACATCAGCATCTACATCAACTCCCCGGGTGGGTCGTTCACGTCGCTGATGGCGATCTACGACACCATGCAGTACATCCGCCCGGACATCTCCACGGTGTGCCTCGGCCAGGCCGCTTCGGCCGCCGCGGTGCTGCTGGCGGCCGGCACGCCGGGCAAGCGCATGGCGCTGCCCAACGCGCGCGTGCTGATCCACCAGCCGGCCACCGAGGGCACCTACGGGCAGGTCTCGGACCTGGAGATCCAGGCCAACGAGATCCAGCGCGTGCGCCGCCAGATGGAGGTCATCCTGGCGAAGCACACGAACAAGGAGCCCGACCAGATCAGGGCCGACATCGAGCGGGACAAGATCCTGACCGCCGACGAGGCCAAGGCCTACGGCCTGATCGACGAGGTCCTTCCGTACCGGAAGGCCTCCGCCAACTGATCACGGAACCGGTGCGCGTCGAATCGGCGACACGCACCGGTTCTCTGGTCTAGTGTCGACCTCTGACGTGCCTTCTCCTCACCCGGGTGTTCCCGCTCGCGGCTTCGGACGGGTACCGTCAGTGGCAGTGCGTGAAGCTTCGGCCGGTCGGTGTGAAAGCAGTCGGCGCGGGACCGGAGCGGCAAGACAGTGTCAGGTGCGTACCGCGCACCGGAGGGGACGAGGTCAACGGCCATGGCACGGATCGGTGACGGCGGCGACCTGCTGAAGTGTTCTTTCTGCGGGAAGAGCCAAAAGCAGGTGAAGAAGCTCATTGCCGGCCCCGGGGTCTACATCTGCGATGAGTGCATTGACCTCTGCAACGAGATCATCGAAGAGGAACTGGCCGAAGCCGGCGAGGTGAAGCTCGACGAGCTGCCCAAGCCCGCGGACATCCGCGAGTTCCTCGAGCAGTACATCATCGGCCAGGACGACGCGAAGAAGACGCTCGCGGTCGCGGTGTACAACCACTACAAGCGCATCCAGGCCGACGACAAGGCCGGGCCGAAGGACTCCAAGGACGAGCCCGTCGAGCTGGCGAAGTCCAACATCCTGATGCTCGGGCCGACCGGTACCGGCAAGACCTACCTGGCGCAGACGCTCGCGAAGCTGCTGAACGTGCCGTTCGCCATCGCGGACGCCACGGCGCTGACCGAGGCCGGCTACGTGGGCGAGGACGTCGAGAACATCCTCCTCAAGCTGATCCAGGCCGCCGACTACGACGTGAAGCGCGCCGAGACGGGCATCATCTACATCGACGAGGTCGACAAGATCGCCCGCAAGTCGGAGAACCCGTCGATCACGCGCGACGTGTCGGGCGAGGGCGTGCAGCAGGCGCTGCTGAAGATCCTCGAGGGCACCACGGCGTCGGTGCCGCCCCAGGGCGGGCGCAAGCACCCGCACCAGGAGTTCATCCAGATCGACACCACCAACGTGCTGTTCATCGTGGCCGGTGCGTTCGCGGGGCTCGAGAAGATCATCAACGAGCGCGTCGGCAAGCGCGGCCTCGGCTTCGGCGCGGAGATCCGCACCAAGGCCGAGATCGAGGGCAGCGACGTCTTCTCCGAGACGATGCCCGAGGACCTGATCAAGTTCGGCCTGATCCCGGAGTTCATCGGCCGCCTCCCGGTGGTCGCCACGGTGAACCACCTGGACAAGGATTCGCTGGTCTCGATCCTCACGAAGCCGCGCAACGCCCTGGTGAAGCAGTACAAGAAGCTCTTCGAGATGGACAACGTCGAGCTTGAGTTCACCGACACGGCGCTCGAGGCCATCGCTGACCAGGCCATGCTGCGCGGTACGGGCGCCCGCGGCCTGCGCGCGATCATGGAGGAAGTCCTCCAGCCGGTCATGTACGACATCCCGAGCCGCGACGACGTGGCGAAGGTCGTGATCACCGAGCAGACCGTGCGGGAGAACGTGAACCCCACGATCGTCGCGCGGCAGCCGTCCCGGCGGGCCCGCAGCGAGCGTGGTGAGAAGTCGGCCTGAGCCGTTAGCTGATCGGCTTGAGCCGTTTGCGGGAGTCCGCTGCCAGGCTGTTCGCGGCACGCGCGATAATGGACAGGATGACAACCGTGCCGCTGACCGCAGCCCCAGGGGACAACACCACCGCCTCGGTGTCGGACGAGGATGAGGCCACTTCGCCTCCGCCTGCGTCGACTGATGCGCCGTCGGTGGGCATCGTCGAACTGAGCGAGCGAGTCGTCGCGTCCATCCTGACGCGCTTCCCGTGGCTGTACCGCGCGGGCAACATCATGCTGGCCGTCTTCGCGGTCGTCTGCCTGGTGGCGGTGGGGACGCGGTTGTCGGCGTTGCCGCTGATCCCGTTGCCGTTGTTCGCCTTGGCTTGGTACTTCCTGCGCTTCCTGCGCGTGGCGGAGACCCGTCGGCTGCAACTGCGTTGGGCGCTGCTGACGGCGTTGGCGACGATGGTGGGGTTCTGGTTGATCTCGGTGGTGGCTCGGTGGGTGTCTTCCTGAGGCTCGTGTTGCGCGGCTGAGTGCGGGCGGGCTGGTGACCGGGTTGATCGTGCTGGTGCTGGTGGCGCGGAACTGACTTCAAGGGGGCGTCCGTCGCGTTTGGAGCGTGCCCGCTGCCTCACACCGCGCGCGGCACGTGCTTCCCGACGAAGCTCACAAGGCTCGGCACGACGGAGTGGAAGAACGTGTCGCTGTGGATGCCCTTCGCCGTGTAGCCGACGGCCGGGTGGGTGGCCGCGATGTAGCGGCGGACGCCGGTGATGAAGGAGTCCTCCGTGCCGCACCAGAGGGCCGTGGGGATGCCGCGCAGGGCGGTGAGGTGGCGCAGCGGGTCGAGCGAGGTCCAGTCGGTCTGGCCGGTGAAGATGTCGCGCTTGGCCATCTCGGGCCAGTTCGTGATGAGCGCCGGCGAGATGGCCGCGATGGCCTCCGGCGGTTGACGACGTTCGGCGCGGCGGCGGCCGTAGACCATCGCGCCGAAGCCGCCCATCGAGACGCCGGCGCAGGCGAAGGGCAGGCCGTGCGCGCCGCCGAGGCCGCGGGCCGCGAGCCAGCGCGGGACTTCTTCCAGCAGCATCGCCATGGGGTCGTCGCCGGGGCGGACCTCGTGCCAGTAGTTGTCCCCGCCGTCGACGGCGACGTAGCCGTGCGCGGGCACGGCCTTGCGCGCGACGTCCGTGGCGAGCTGTTTGAGCAGGCCGCTGGGGGCGGCGCTGCGGGCGTTGCCGTGCAGGCCGTGCAGCATGAGGGACATCGGCAGGTCGAGCGGCGGCTTCTTGCTCGGCAGGAAGAGAACGAGGTCGACGTCGCGGCCCCTCGCGGCGGAGTGCACCCGCTCGACGCGCAGCGAACCGACCTGGGTGACCGGTGAGTCGGTGGTGACGCCGAGGACCTGCAACGCCTGACCGAGAGGCGTGAGCCCCGCTGCCGTCGCCGCGGCGAGCCCCGCGACGCCCAGGCCCGCGGCCCCGGCGGCGATCGCGGTGCGACGGCTGACGCGGCCGTTCACGCGGCCTCCGTCCCGGCGACGGCGACGGACGCGCGGCGGGCACTCAGGCTGCCCACGGCGCCCTCGGCCCCGGAAACGGCGCCGCGCACGGCCCGGCGGTCGACCCGTCCGTCCACCTCGGCCTCCGTCCCAGACCACCGCAGGAAACTCCCACCCACCTGGACGCAGCTCACCATCCGCGCGTTGCCTGGCGCCACCGATCATCGTGCAGAGTCCGCGCCCTCGGCGCCAGTCCTGAAAACCCGGCCCTTGCGACCGTTCCATAACTCTGTTATCAATGAATAACACTGTTATGGAAGGATCTCGCATGACCAACAAGTTCCTCGAAGGCAACTTCGCCCCCGTCACCCACGAGCACACCGCCACGCGGCTCGAGGTGACCGGGGAGCTGCCCGACTACCTCGACGGCCGCTACCTGCGCAACGGGCCCAACCCGCTCGCACGGCAGGACCCCGAGAGCTACCACTGGTTCCTCGGCGACGGCATGGTCCACGGCGTCCGCCTGCGGGGCGGGCGGGCCGAGTGGTACCGGAACCGCTGGATCCGCACGCCGCACGTCGCGGGGTTGCTCGGGGAGGGGCCGGAGGCGCCGAACATGGGCATCGGGGCCAACACGAACGTCATCGGGCACGCCGGGCGCACGCTGGCGCTCATCGAGGGCGGCCTGCCGGCGTATGAGCTCACCGAGGAGCTCGACACCGTCGGCGCGTGCGACTTCGACGGGACGCTGCCGGGCGGCTACACGGCCCACCCCAAGCGCGATCCGGGCACGGGCGAGCTGCACGCCGTCACGTACACGTTCGGCCTCGGCAATCGCGTGCGGTACTCGGTCGTCGGCACCGACGGGCGGGCGCGGCGCGTCGTGGACATCGAGGTGACGGGCCGGCCGATGATGCACGATTTCTCGCTCACCGAAAAACACGTCGTCTTCTACGACCTTCCCGTGACCTTCGACGCGAACCAGACGCCGGCCCACGTCGACGTGCCCGACCCGGTCACCGCGCGCTCCGGCCGGGGCGTGAGCTCACTGCCGTACCGCTGGAATCCCGAGTACCCGGCACGCGTCGGCGTGATGCCGCGCGACGGGGACAACGCCGACGTGCGCTGGTTCGACGTCGAGCCGTGCTACGTATTCCACCCGCTCAACGCCTACGACGACGGCGACCGCGTCGTGCTCCACGTCGTACGTCACCCCAAGGTGTTCGACCACGGCGTGCACGGCCCGACCGAAGGCGAGCCGACGTTGGACCGCTGGACCGTCGACCTCACGGCGGGCAAGGTCCTCGAAGAACGGATCGACGAGCACGGGCAGGAGTTCCCGCGCGTCGACGAGCGTCACGTCGGGCGCGCGCACCGCTACGGCTACGCGGTGGCCGTGGACGGGCTCTCGAACCTCACCGGCGCGGTCTACAAGCACGACCTGCGCAACGGAACCGCCCAGCGGCATGGGTTCGGCCCCGGCCGCGTGCCCGGCGAGTTCGTGTTCGTTCCGTCCCGTGTGGACGCTGCCGAGGACGAAGGCGTGCTCATGGGTTTCGTCTTCGACGCGGCCACCCAGCGCAGCGACCTGACGCTGCTCGACGCGGGAACGCTCGAGCCTGTCGCGGCCGTGCACTTGCCCGACCGCGTGCCCCACGGCTTCCACGGCAACTGGGTGCCGATCGGCTAGACCGAACGGCCTACGTCAGCACCCGCTGATCGCCCGTGTAGAGGTTCATGCTGTCGCCACGCAGGAAACCGATGAGCGTCATCCCGTTCTCCTCGGCCAGCTCAGCGGCCAAAGAGGACGGAGCGGACACGGCGGCGAGCAGACCGATCCCGGCCATCGCCGCTTTCTGCACCAGCTCGAACGAGGCACGGCCGGAGACCAGCAGCCCACAGTCGGGCGCGGGGATCCGGCCGGCCTGCAAGGCCCACCCGAGCACCTTGTCCACGGCGTTGTGCCGCCCGACGTCCTCGCGCACGACCTCGAGCTCACCGTCCTGAGTGAACAGTGCGGCCGCGTGCAGCCCGCCGGTGGACTTGAACACCTTCTGCTGTTCCCGCAACGTGTCCGGGAGCTTCACCAGCACGTCGGTCTTCACCTCGAACGGCGAGTCCGCGGGGGAGAAGCGGCTCTTCAGCTTCACGGCGTCGAGCGCGGCCTTGCCGCAGACGCCGCACGAGGATGTGGTGTAGAAGTTGCGCTCCACACCGACGTCCGGAGGTGCCACTCCGGGCGCGAGTGTCACGTCGAGCACGTTGTAGGTGTTGCGGCCCTGGTCGTCGACGCCGTCGCAGTAGCGCGCGGCCGCGATGTCCTCACGGGAGCCGAGCACGCCCTCCGACAACAGGAAGCCGTGGGCCAGCTCGACATCGTGACCCGGAGTGCGCATCGTCACAGCGAGTGCTTTGCCGCCGACGCGGATCTCCAACGGCTCTTCGGCCGCCAGTGAGTCGGGGCGACGACGTTCGCCGGTCGAGGAAATCCTCCGCACCGGCCGTCGCACGGTCACCCTGCCCATCTGTCCACCTTTCAGCGGCCTGTGAAGACGTGCGCAGACGATCTACGACACCCAGCCGATGCAACGTCGGGGAATAAGTAATACATTCCCACCATCACCTCACAGTTCGGAGGAGTCTGACGATGGCCCTCGGCTTCCTGGCCCGCTCTCGTATCGTCGCACCGCCTGGCTGGACCCGTTGGCTGGTCCCTCCCGCGGCGTTGTCGATCCATCTCTCGATCGGTCAAGCCTACGCGTGGAGCGTGTTCAAAACTCCGCTCGAGAAGACCATGCACCTCTCGGGCACGGAGTCCGGGCTGCCGTTCCAGTTGGGCATCGTGATGCTCGGCCTCTCGGCCGCGTTCGGCGGCACGCTCGTGGAGAAGAACGGCCCGCGCTGGGCCATGTTCGTGGCGACGATCTGCTTCGGCACCGGCTTCCTCGTGGCGGCGCTCGGCGTGGCCACCGGGCAGTTCTGGCTCGTGGTCGTGGGCTACGGCGGGATCGGCGGCATCGGCCTCGGGATCGGCTACATCTCACCCGTGTCGACGCTGATCAAGTGGTTCCCCGACCGGCCCGGCATGGCCACGGGCATCGCGATCATGGGCTTCGGCGGCGGCGCGCTCATCGCATCGCCGTGGTCCTCGGCGATGCTCGGCTCGGCACCGACCACGAGCGACATCGCGGTCGCGTTCCTGATCCACGGTGTCGTGTACGCGGTGTTCATGACGATGGGCGTGCTGCTCGTGCGAGTGCCGGCCGACGGGTGGAAGCCCGCGGGCTGGGAGCCCAAGGCTCAGGAGACCAAGAAGCTCATCTCCACGCACAACGTCTCGGCCGCCAACGCGCTCAAGACGCCGCAGTTCTGGTGCCTGTGGATCGTGCTGTGCCTCAACGTGACCGCGGGCATCGGCATCCTGGAGAAGGCCGCGCCGATGATCTCGGACTTCTTCAAGGGCACCTCGGCGCCGGTCAGCACGGCGGCCGCCGCCGGTTTCGTCGCGATGCTCTCGCTCACCAACATGCTGGGCCGGTTCGTCTGGTCGTCGGTCTCGGATGCGGTGGGGCGCAAGAACATCTACCGCTTCTACCTCGGCGTCGGCGCGGTGCTGTACCTGGTCATCGCGCTGACCACGAACTCGTCGAAGCTGCTGTTCGTGCTGTGCGCGATGCTGATCCTCTCCTTCTACGGCGGCGGTTTCTCGACGCTGCCGGCGTACCTGAAGGACCTGTTCGGCAACTACCAGGTCGGCGCGATCCACGGCCGGCTGCTCACCGCGTGGTCGGTCGCCGGCGTTCTCGGGCCGCTGATCGTCGACGGCATCGCCGACAGCGAGAAGTCCGCGGGCAAGAGTGGTCCGGACCTCTACGCGACGTCGTTCTACATCATGATCGCGCTGCTCGTGGTCGGCTTCATCGCCAACGAGTTCGTGCGGCCGGTCAAGGCGAAGTTCCACGAGCCCGTGGCGAGCACCCAGGTGGGGAGTGAGGCGTGATGAGCACACCGGACGTGGAAGGCCGCTCGGGCGGGCGCACCTTGCTGCTCGTGGTCGCCTGGCTGTGGGTGCTGGTGCCGTTCGTGTACGGCGTTTACGAGCTGATCCTGAAGGTCATCGATCTGTTCAGCAGCTGATGGCCCGCTGATCGGGATTACCCGGGTCTGCTGAGGAGCGCGACCACCGGTGCACGACGTGCCGGCGGTCGCGCTCTTTTCGCTCCGCCGGCGGCTGCTCGACGGACAGCCGTGATGAGCAACGTCTACTCAGGATCGCCCGGGAACCGTCCGCACATACTGAGGCCCGTGCGACGACCGCAGGTTGTGCCGTGGTTGCCCTGCCACGCTGAAGTTGGCGCCGTGACGCGGGCATGTCCATGGTGTCCCTCGGCGGCCGCGATCATCGTAACGGCTTCGTCCGGAAAGGCGCTGGACAAATGGTCAAGAGTCGTTGACCATTGGCTCTCGTGACTGGGGACGACTACGTTCCGCCCTCCGACAGCGTCGAGGTGCGGACTACCGAACAACTGCGCGCTGTGAACAACCTGGTGCGCCACCGCGTGCTCGCGGTGCTGCGCGACGGGCCCGCGACGATCACGCAGATCGCCGCGCGCTTGGATCTGGCGAAAGGGAGCTCGAGCTACCACGTGCGCGTGCTGGAGCGCGCCGGGCTCATCCACGTGGTCCGCACTCGCAAGGTGCGCGGCGTGGTGGAGCGGTACTACGGGATGGTTGCGCGGACGATCGAGCTGCCGGATCCCGCGCCGGGGCAGCGAGACGTGCTGATGCAGCACGCGATCGACGACCTGGCGACCGCGCCTGACGGGTCGCCGCGGCTGGTGCGGCTGAAGCACCTGCGGCTGAGCGAGGCCCGGTTCGCAGAGTTCGAGCAGCGGCTGGGCGAGCTCCTCGACGAGATGCACGCGGCACGCGAACCCGCCGAGCCCGCGGCGACGATCGCGGTGGCGTTCTTCCGGCCTGGTGAGGGGGCGGCGCGGTGACTGCGGTGATGAGTGTCTTTCGCCGTTCGGGTGCGGCGCCCAAGATGCCGCCCGCCTTCGCGCGGCTGTGGACGGCGGCGACGGTATCCGGGTTGGGGGATGGGGCGTACGCGGCGGCGTTGCCGTTGTTCGCCGTGGCGCTGAGCAAAGATCCCGTCGTGATCAGCCTGGTGTCGGTGGCGATGCTGCTGCCGCACCTGGTGGTGGGGCTGGTGGCGGGCGCGCTGGTGGACCGGTGGGACCGGCGGCGCACGATGTGGCTCGCCGATCTGTGGCAGGCGGGGTTGCTGGTGCTCGCGGTCGTGGCGGGGGCGGTCGGGGCGCTGGGGATCCCGGCGTTGCTGATACTGGCGTTCCTGCTCGGCGCGGGGCAGCTGTTCTTCGACGTGGCCTCGCAGGCCTACCTGCCGGATCTGCTCGGGCGCGACCAGACGTTGCTGCGCCGCGCCAATGGACGCCTGCGCGGCGCGTCGACGGCGGCCGGGCAGTTCGCGGGGCCGCCGGTGGGCAGCTTCCTGTTCTCGCTCGCGCGGACGGTGCCGTTCGTGGTCGACGCCGTGTCGTTCGTAGCGAGTGCGCTGCTGATCCGGACGTTGCCGTCGACGCCGGTGCCCGAGCGCGTCGAGGGCCGCAGTGTGTGGGCGGAGGCGCAGGAGGGGTTCCGGTACGTCGTCCGGGACCGGCTGCTGCTCGGCCTGGCGTTGCGGCCGGCGGTCGGCAACCTGGCGTTCGGTGCGGTGGGTGCGGTGCTGGTGTTGTTCGCGCAGGACACCCTGGGCCTGTCCGCCCTCGGCTACGGCTTCCTGCTCGCCGCCGACGCCGTCGGCGGGGTGCTGGGTGCGATGGTCGTGGCGGGACCGCTCGAGAAGCTGCTGGGCACGGGCACGGCGCTCACTCTGACGGCCGTCGTGGAGGGCGGGTCGATCCTCGTCTTCGGACTCGCGGACAGCCCGTGGCTCGCCGGCGCCATGTTCGCCCTCTGCGGCTGCGGCATGGCGACCACCATGGTGCTCGGCTGGTCGCTGCGCCAGGTGATCGTCCCGGGCCGGCTCATGGGCCGGGTCGCCGCGGCCTCCCGCCTGGTCGCGACGTCGGCCGGCCCCCTCGGCGCGCTGCTGGGCGGCTGGCTCGCCTCGGCGGCGGGCCTGCGCACCCCGTACTTCGCCGCCGCGGCGGTCCTGCTGACGATGACCGTGGTGACGATGAGCATGACCAGCAACGCCAAGGTGAAAGCCGCGTTGGCGTCTACAGTGGACGGTTAGAGCTCCGCCAGCAGCCGGCGCCGCGCGGAGTCCACGTGGTCGGTGGCGACGCGGTCCAGTTCGGCCGCGTCGCCGTCGCGGATGAGGGCCGCCAGTTCGCGGTGTTCGGCGACGACGTGGGAGCGGTACTGCGAGCTGCCCAGGGACACCCGCTGCAGCTGGAACAAGAACACCTGCGAACGCACCGCCTCCCACGCCTCCGTCAGGCGACGGTTGCCCGCGGCGGCGTAGACGCGGTCGTGGAAAGCGATGTCCAGCGCCAGCAACTGGGGGCCGTCCGCGCCGGAGGCGACCGCGGAAGACAGCGCCGCGACGAGGTCGTCCAGCGCGGCCAGATCGTCCACAGAGGACCGCGCCCGAGCCGTGACCGCGGCCAGGCGGTCGAGGGCCGCGCGCACGGAATACACCTCTTCGACGTCCACCGCGGTTACCTCGACGACCGTGGTCGGGCGGTGCCAGCCGCCGCGGACGAGGCCTTCGCGGGTGAGCAGGGCGAGGCCCTCGCGCACCGAGCCGCGGCTGACCTCCAGCGACGCGGCGAGCTCGACCTCACGCAGGGGCGCGCCGGGTGGGAAGTGCCCGGCGAAGATCGCGTCGCGCACGCGGTCGGCGGCTTCCTCGGCGAGGCCGCGGCGCGCCGCTTTCCGCAACGGTGTGGCGTCCATCGGTCAATGTTGACATTCGGACATGGGCACTTCAAGGTGAGGGGGCCACCGTGAGCCGAAGGAGAGCCCATGCGCCCCGCGTTCCACCTCGCCATCCCGGTCGACGACCTCGCCCGTGCCCGCGCCTTCTACGGCGGGGTGCTGGGGCTGGCGGAGGGCCGGTCGGCGGACGCGTGGGTGGACTGGGACTTCCGCGGCCACCAGGTGGTCACGCACGTGGTGCCCGGCGCGAAAGCCGAGGCCGGTCGCAACCCCGTGGACGGCCACGACGTGCCCGTGCCCCACTTCGGCCTGGTCCTCGACGTCGACTCCTTCCACGAGCTCGCCGGTCGCCTGCGCGGCGCCGGCACGGAGTTCGTGATCGAGCCGTACCAGCGCTTCGCGGGCGAGCCGGGGGAGCAGTGGACGATGTTCCTGCACGACCCGGCCGGCAACGCCCTGGAGTTCAAGGCGTTCCGCGACGAAGCGCAGCTGTTCGCGAAGTGAACGTCCTCGTCACCGGCGGCTCCCGCGGCATCGGCCGCGCGATCGCCCACGCCTTCGCCGCCCGGGGTGACCGGGTGGCCGTCCACTATGGATCGAACGCCGCGGCCGCCGAGGAGACACTGGCCGCGCTCCCGGGCGGCGGCCACGTGCTGATCGGCGGCGACCTCGGCGATCCCGAAGCGGCGCAACGGATCGCGGACACGGCCGAGGAGCAGCTCGGCGGCGTCGACGTGCTCGTGAACAACGCGGCCGTCGGCACCACACCCGAGACGTCGACGCCCGTCGCGACCGTCGGCTACGCGCACTGGCAGGAAGTCTGGCGCCGCACGCTGGATGTCAACCTGATGGGTGCCGCCAACATCTCGTTCCACGTCGCGCGCCACCTCATCGCGCGGAAAGCGCCGGGACGGATCGTGAACGTCGGCTCGCGCGGCGCGTTCCGCGGTGAACCCGAGCACCCCGCGTACGGCGCGAGCAAGGCCGCGCTGCACGCGCTCGGCCAGTCGCTCGCGATCGAGCTGGCGCCGCACGGGATCTCGGTCACGTCGGTGGCGCCCGGGTTCACCGCGACCGAACGCGTCGCGCACCGGATCACCGACGCCGTGCGGGAGCAGAGCCCGTTCGGCCGGGTGGCGGAGCCGGAGGAGATCGCCAACGCGGTCGTCTACCTGGCCTCGGCCGAGGCGACTTGGGCCTCGGGCGCGATCCTCGACCTGAACGGCGCGTCGTACCTGCGCTGAAATGTGAACGCTGAAATGTGAACTGGGTCACGCGTGCAGCAGAACCGGTACGCGAGGCGTCGGTAGGGCGTGCGGATCGCAGGAAAGATCGTCGTCTCGGTGCTGGCGCTCGTGGTGTTCACCGGCACGGCTTACGGCTACTCCACATTGAGCTCACTCGACGACGTCAAGCGCAGCAGCGTGATCGACGCCGGCGACGAGCCGGCACCCGGTGAACAGCCGGCCGACGGCTCGCTCGACATCCTGCTGGTCGGCCGCGACTCGCGCACTGACGACCAGGGCAACCCGCTCTCGCCCGACGTGCTGCGTGAACTGCGCGCGGGCGCCAACGGCGACGACCTTACCGACACCCTCATCGTGTTGCGCATCCCCAACGGCACGCAGACGGTGAAGGCCTTCTCGATTCCGCGCGACTCGTACGTGACACTGCCCGGCGGCGACAAGGGCAAGATCAACGCCGCGTACGGACACGGAAAGGCCCTGGAGGTCTCGAAACTGCACGCCGCGGGCGAGACCGACAAGACCAAGATCGAGCAGGAGTCGCTCACCGCCGCGCGCCGCGCCACGCGGCAAGCGGTGGAGGACCTCACAGGCGTGAAGATCGACCACTTCGCCGAGGTCAACCTGCTGAGCTTCTACGACATCAGCAACGCCGTCGGCGGCGTCGAGGTCTGCCTCAACAATGCGACGTCAGACCGCAACTCGGGTGCGAACTTCCCGGCGGGGCCGCAGAAGATCTCGGGCGCGGACGCGCTGGCCTTCGTCCGCCAGCGCGACGGCGTCAAGGGCACCGACTTCGGCCGCATGCGCCGGCAGCAGGTGTTCCTCGCTTCGCTGGCGCACCAGGTGCTTTCGGCCGGCACGCTCGCCAATCCGGGCAGGCTCGGCGCGCTCATCGACGCCGTGAAGAAGTCCGTGGTCCTCGACGATTCCTGGAACCTGCTCGACTTCATCGGGCAGCTGCGCGGCATTTCCGGCGGTGGCATCCAGTTCACGACGATCCCCGTGGTGAACCCCGACTACCGCTACAGCAAAACGAATCCCCGGGCGACGGCGGTGCAGGTGGATCCTGCACAGGTCAAGGCGTTCGCGGCGAGCCTGATCGGCGCACCGCCTGCTTCTCCGGCGAAGCAGGCCGGCTTCGTGGTGGACGTCTCCAACGCGGGCGGCACGAGCGGCCTCGCCCAGCGCGTCTCGGATGTGGTGAAGGGCAACGGTTTCACTCCGGGCACCACCGGCAACGCCACCGCGCGCCGCACCTCATTGGTCCGGTACGGCGCCGCGCTGGCCACCCAGGGCCAGGCGGTGGCGAAGCTCCTGGGGGGCCTCGCCACCGCCGAGTCGCCCGACGTCCCGGCCGGCCACATCGAGGTCACCCTCGGCCAGGTCTACTCCGGCCCGGGCGCGTCCCCCGGCGGCAACCCCACCGGCGGCGGCGCCGGCGCGGGGGGCTCGGGTGACACTCCGATCACGGGCGCGGGGAACAACTGCGTGGACTGACCGGCACCGGACCTGGTCGGCGTGTCGGGGCGGTGGTGCCGCGGAACGGGCTGGTTGACTGGACCGATGCGATCCTGGGCCCGCTGGCTGCTCGCCGCCGCCGTTCTGGTGGTGCTCGCCATCACGCTCCGGCCTGGGCACCTCAGCCCGCCCGAGAACCTCAATCTGGTCCCGTTCGCGGGGATCGTCGACGAGGCCCGCAACGCCAACGGCCGCCTCGGGCTGATCAACAACGCCGGCAATATCGCGTTGTTCGTGCCACTGGGGTTCCTGGCGACCGTGGTCACGCGCCGGAAAGCCGCCGTGATCGCGGCGCTGGCGGGATTCTCGGCAGCGATCGAGATCGTGCAGTACTTCGTGGGCCGCAGCGCCGACGTCGACGACCTGCTGCTGAACACCCTCGGCGCGGCACTCGGCGTGCTGCTCGCCGCCACAGCCCGGTCACGCCGGAAAACCCCCGCGTGACCGGACCGCGGAAGGGTCACGAGTGGTGGTGCGGCTCCAGCCGGACGACGACCGCCTTCGACACCGGCGTGTTCGACTTCTCCGCGACGGAGTCCAGCGGCACCAGCGCGTTGGCCTCCGGGAAGTAGGCCGCCGCGCAGCCGCGAGCGGTCGGGTAGGACACGGCGCGGAAGCGCGGTGCGCGGCGGTCGCCGTCGCGCCACTCCGAGACCAGGTCCACGATCTCGCCGTCGGCGATGCCCAGCTCGGCCAGGTCGTCCGGGTGGACGAAGACCACGCGCCGGCCGTCCTCGATGCCGCGGTAGCGGTCGGACAGGCCGTAGATCGTGGTGTTGTACTGGTCGTGGCTGCGCATCGTCTGCAGCAGCAGCCGGCCCGCCGGCACCTCCGGGTACTCCAGCTCCGACACGGTGAACGTGCCCTTGCCGGTGGCCGTGCCCGTGAACTCGCGGGAGTCACGCGGCGCGTGGGGAAGCACGAACCCGTCGGGCTCGCGTACGCGGCGGTTGTAGTCCTCGCAGCCCGGCACCACACCCGCGATGCGGTCGCGGATCAGGTCGTAGTTCTTCTCGAACGTGCGCCACGGCACGGCGTGGTCGGCGCCCAGCAGCCGCTCGCCCAGCCGGCAGACGATCGCGACCTCGGAGATCAGGTGCTCCGACGCCGGCTTGACCCGGCCGCGCGAGGCGTGCACCTGCGACATCGAGTCCTCGACGGTCACGAACTGCGGTCCCGACTCCTGCACGTCACGCTCGGTGCGCCCGAGTGTCGGCAGGATCAGCGCGGTGGTGCCGTGGACGACGTGCGAACGGTTGAGCTTCGTCGACACGTGCACGGTGAGCGAGCACGAGCTCAGCGCCTTCGCCGTGAGGTCGGAGTCGGGCGTCGCGGAGGCGAAGTTGCCGCCCATCGCGAAGAAGACCTTGCCGCGGCCGTCGCGCATCGCGCGGATGGCGTCGACGGTGTCCCAGCCGTGCTCGCGCGGCACGGTGATGCCGAACTCGCGGTCGAGCGCGTCCATGAACGTCTCGGGCATCTTCTCCCAGACGCCCATGGTGCGGTCGCCTTGCACGTTGGAGTGGCCGCGCACCGGGCACAGGCCCGCGCCCGGCTTGCCGATCATGCCGCGCGCCAGCGCGAGGTTCGTGATCTCGGAGATCGTGGGCACCGCGTGCTTGTGCTGCGTGAGCCCCATGGCCCAGCAGTAGATCGTGCGCTCGGACGTGGCGATCATCCGCGCGACGTGCTCGATCTGCGCACGCTGCAGGCCCGTGGCCTTCTCCGTCTCGGCCCAGTCGAGCTCGAGCAGGTTCTTCGCCCAGTCCTCGAACCCGTAGGTCGCGGAATTCACGAACTCCTGGTCGATGATCGTGCCGGGCGCCTCGTCCTCCCACTGCAGCAGCAGGTGGCCCACGGCCTGGAACAGCGCGAGGTCGCCGCCGAGGCGGATCTGCGCGAACTCGTCGGCCAGCGGGGTGCCCTCGCCGACGACACCGCGCACGTTCTGCGGGTTCTTGAACCGCATCAGCCCGGCCTCGGGCAGCGGGTTCACGGCCACGACCTTGGCGCCGTTGCCCTTCGCCGTCTCCAGCGCCGAGAGCATGCGCGGGTGGTTGGTGCCCGGGTTCTGGCCGACGACCACGATCAGATCGGCGTGGTGGATGTCCGCGAGCGACACCGAACCCTTGCCGATGCCGATGCCGGTGGACAGCGCCGAGCCCGACGACTCGTGGCACATGTTCGAGCAGTCCGGCAGGTTGTTCGTGCCGTAGGAGCGCACGAGCAGCTGATAGAGGAACGCGGCCTCGTTGCTGGTGCGGCCCGAGGTGTAGAACACGGCCTCGTGCGGGCTGGCCAGCCCGTTCAGCTCGCCGGCGACGAGGTCGAACGCAGCGTCCCACGAGATGGGCTCGTAGTGGGTGGCGCCCTCGCGCAGCACGAACGGCTCGGTGACGCGGCCCTGCTGGCCCAGCCAGTAGTCCGTCTTGTCCTGCAGGTCGGAGACCGCGTGGGTGGCGAAGAACTCGCGGTCCGCGCGGCGGCGCGTCGCTTCTTCCGCGACGGCCTTCGCGCCGTTCTCGCAGAACTCCGCGAGTTTGCGCTTCTCGCCGTCGGCCTGGAGCGGCTCGGGCCACGCGCAGCCCGGGCAGTCGAAGCCCGCGCGCTGGTTGAGCAGGCGCAGGGTGAGCGCGGTGCGCGTGGGGCCCATCTGCTCGATGCCGCGCCGGAGCGAGACAGCGACGCCGGGGATGCCGGCCGCGTAGGTCTTCGGCTTGCCCACCTTCAGGTCGGCTTCGTCCACGTCGTGTTTCGGCGCATCACGGTGCATGTGTCCATCGTGCGCTTCGATCATGGATTCCCCGACACGGGGTCTGGTTTTTCACACTTGAAAGATGCTGTTTGACCTGGATACCCACCCGTTCGGCTGAGAGGTTCGACCTTCGGAGTGACGACGGTCACTGATCGTGCCGTCGATCATCTGCGTCGGCGATGTCAGGCGCGCTGCGCCCGTTCGCGGCGTTCGGCCAGCTTCAGCCCGCGGTCGGCGACCGTCACGACCAGAAGCAGCGCGCTGATCACCACGAGCACGGCGCCGAGGTGGTGCAGTCCGGCCGAGTCGGCGCGCACGCCGTAGCACTGGGCGATCACGGTGGAGGCCACGATCGCGCCGAGGTACTGGGCCGTGCGGAACAGCCCGCTCGCGGTGCCCATGGTCTCGGCGGGCGACTCCCGGTAGAGCGTGGTCTGGTTCGCGACGCTGGTCAGGCCCTGGGCCAGGCCGAACACCGCGATCAGCCCGAGCAGCGCGCCCAGCCACGTCGTGTCGCCGACGAACAGCAGCGCGACCGAACCGGCCAGCAGCGCGACGGCGACCACCACCAGTCGTTTGCGGATCCCGGTCGCGCGGCCCGAGAACGCCGCCGCGCACACGGCCACGACCGACATCGGCAGCAGCAGCGCCCCCGCGATCGCGTCGCTGAAGCCGCGGCCTTCCTCGAGCCACTGCACGTAGCCGAACATGATCGCGTAGATCACCATGAAGCTCAGCGCCTGACGCAGGTAGGTGCGCAGGATCGGGGTGTTGGCCGCGAGCATCCGCAGGTCGATGAACGGCACCCGCGTGTGCAGCTCCGCCCACACGAACGCCGCGCCGACGGCGACGGCCGCCGCGAGCAGCCACAGGTCGCCGATGCCCGGCGCCATCAGGTAGCACAGCAGCACCAGCAGGGAGAGCGAGAACAACGCGATGCCGAGCACGTCGATCGGCTTCGGTTTCGTGGCTTCGTCGCGCACCGGCGCGTCCTTGGGGACCCAGAAGATCGCCAGCAGCAGCGAGGCGCCCGCGAGCGGGATGTTCACGGCGAAGATGGCCGGCCAGCCGAAGAGCGTGATCAGCACGCCGCCGAGCGTCGGGCCGATGACCATGATCGTCTGCGAGGAGAGCGAGAGCAGTGACAGCACGCGCGCGGGCACGCCCTGGCCCAGCGTGTCGGCACGCTTGCGCAGCACGGCCATCGCGGCGGGGAAGCCGGCACAGGTGCCGATGCCGAGCACCGCGCGCACGCCGGTGAGCCACTCGACGGAGAACGGGATCATGCCGGCGATCCCGGCGACGATCACCACGGACGCGCCGCCGAGCAGCACGCGGCGGGCGCCGTAGCGGTCCACGAGCAGGCCGACCACGGGCTGGCCGACGGCGGTGGCGAGGTAGAGGGCGGAGATCAGCCAGGCCGTCTTGCCGGGCCCGGCGCCGAAGCTCTGCCCGATCGGCACCAGCGCGACGGCGATGAGGGTGGAGTTGATGGGGTTCAGCACCGCGCTCGCCACCAGCGGGGTGACGAGTTTGGCACCGAAGTTCGCCGGTGCCTTTCGGGGTGTTGCGGTGGTCGTCACGGATCCTTCGTCCTGGAGATGTCGGGGAATATCGGGTGTCCTCCACGGCGTCCGCGCTGACGTCGGTGTTCGGGTCCCGGCGCTGATGCCGGGCACGCTGGATGATCAGTGCTCGGCGACGCGTTGCAGCAGGGGCAGGGCCTGGCGCACCGTCTCCAACTCTTCGGCGGTCAGCTCGGCCGCGAGCGCGTGGGCGAGCCACTCGTCGCGGTGCTGGCGGATCCCCTGCACGGTCTTCGCGCCGAGCTCGGACACCGACAGCACGGTCCGGCGGCCGTCGGCGGGGTCGCGCGAGCGGGCGAGGTAGCCGAGCGAGTCGAGCGCCGAGAGCGTGGTGGCCATCGACTGCTGCCGCACGTGCTCGGCGGCGGCGAGCTCACCCTGCGTCGCGGGGCCCTCGCGGTAGAGGCGGTTGAGCGCCGCCGACTGCGACGGCGTGAGGCTGTCGGCGTTGTCGACCTGCCGCAGCCGGCGGTGCAGCTGCGCGACGACGCCGCGCAGCCAGCCTGCGGATTCGGCGACGGGAGCGGGTACGGTGGCCATATCCACAGTTTAGGCTGTGTAGTCTGGCCTGTGCATCCCGCGAAGGGGCGACCTTGGCCACACCCGGTGACTTCGGTCTCCGCGGTCCTCGGCCGGGTGCGGACCGGGCAAGTGCGAGGACTCGGGACGAAGCGAACGAACGCGACCGGAAGCGGTAACGCCTTTTTCAGAAGCGCCATCAGCTGGATCTGATCAGTGTTTTTCACGCCGTTTCAGATGCAATCGTCGCTTGTTGACAACCCTTTGATCCACGCAGGACGATGAGGATCGCGGTGCTGTACTACGGCACCATTTTTTTGAGTCGGCTGATATGCGCGCCATTTCCGGAAGAATGGCGTGGTGGGGAGGCGCTGATGCCTGCTTGGACGCGGATCCGCCGCAGCCGGGCGGACGCGAGGGCTGCCGCGGAGACCGGACGCGGGCCTGGGTATGCGCTGGTCGCGGGTTGGTCGGGGATCCTCTTCGCGGCGTTGTTCACCGTCGCGCTGGTCCTGGTGCACCGGGCGCCGGGACTGACCGTGGCGGACAGCCAGTACGCGAATTTCTACGCCGACGGTGGTTCCGGTGCATTGGTGACCGCCGGCCTGTACATCGTGCCGTTCGCGGGGATCGTCTTCCTGTGGCACATGATGGCCACGCGTGAATTCATCGCCACCCTGCCCGGCACGCAGAACCGGGAAATGCCGCGGGCGCTTCAGTTGGCGTCCGGGGTGGCGTTCATCATCCTGCTGTTCTCGGGGATGGCGCTGACCGGGGCGATCGCGCTGCTGAAGCAGTTCTCGGTGGCGCCGCTACCGCCCGTGTACGTGGCGCGCGCGCTGAGCGCGGCAGGCTACGGGCTGGTGTTCGTCTTCGGTGCCCGCGTCGCCGGCATGTACATGATCACCACGACGACGCTGCTCAACGCCGCAGGTGTGCTGGCGCGCCCGCTGGCGTGGTTCGGCTACCTCTGCGCCGCGACTGTGCTGCTGAGCTGGACCTTCCACCCGATCTTCGCGCTCATCTTCCCCGGCTGGGTCTTCGTCGTCAGCGTCGTGGCGGTGGTCCGGGCCCACCAGGCCAAGGCGCGGACCACGCAGCCGAGCCGGGCCGGCGCCGTGACCTCGCCGGCCGAAGGGCACCTCTCCAAGGAGTGAACGCCATGACCACCAAGACCCCCATCGACGAAATCCCGGGCCCGCGCGCGCTGCCCTTCGTCGGCAACGCCTTCGACATCGACGCCCACAGCCCGTTCGAAAGCCTGATGGGGATGGCCAGGGAGTACGGCCCGATCTTCCGGCTGACCACACCCGGCGGCACGCGGCTGATCTTGTCCGGCGCCGCACTGGTCGAGGAGATCTGCGACGACTCGCGCTTCGACAAGGTGGTCAGCGGTGGTCTCGCGAACGTGCGGCAAACGGCGACCTCCACCGGATTGTTCACGGCCGAGACGGACGATCCGCTGTGGCACCGGGCGCACAACATCCTGATGAAGCCCTTCAGCCTGCAGTCCATGCGCGACTACGTGCCGATGATGCTGGACATCGCGGGCCAGCTGGTCGACAAGTGGGAGCGGCTGAACCCGGACGAGGACGTCGACGTGCCGGCCGACACGACCCGGCTGACGCTCGACACCATCGCGCTGTGCGGGTTCGGCTACCGCTTCAACTCCTTCTACCGCGAAACCCAGCACCCGTTCGTCGCGGCGATGATCCGCACGCTCACCGAGTCGCAGGCGCGGGCCCGCAGGCTGCCCATCCAGACCCGGCTGCGGATCCACGCGCAGCGGCAGCTGGACGAGGACCAGGCCTTCATGAACGACCTGGTCGACAAGCTCATCGCCGAGCGCCGCGCGGAGGGCGAGGCCGGCAAGAAGGACGATCTGCTCGGCCAGATGATCAACGGCGTCGACAAGAAGAGCGGCGAGCGGCTGCCCGACGAGAACATCCGGGCCCAGTGCATCACCTTCCTGATCGCCGGCCACGAGACCACGAGCGGCCTGCTGTCCTTCGCGATCTACTACCTGCTCAAGAACCCCGACGTGCTGGCCCGCGCCCGCGCCGAGGTCGACGAGGTGTTCGGCACCAGCGCCGAACCGACCTACGAGCAGATCCACAAACTGACCTACGTCCGGCAGGTGCTGAGCGAAGCGCTGCGGCTGTGGCCGACCGCGCCCGGGTTCACGCGCACGCCGTTCGAGGAGACCGTGATCGGCGACCGGTACTTGATCGAGCACGGCGTCCCGTTGACCGTGCTCACCCCGATGCTGCACCGCGACCGCAGCGTGTGGGGCGACAACGCCGAGGAGTTCGACCCCGAGCACATGGCTCCCGAACGGCTCGCGGCCCTGTCGCCCGACGTCTACAAGCCCTTCGGCACGGGGCGGCGGGCCTGCATCGGCCGGCAGTTCGCCATGCAGGAGGCCGTGCTCGTGCTCGGCATGCTCGTGCAGCGCTTCGACTTCATCGACCACCTGAACTACCAGCTCAAGACCAAGACGACGCTGACCATCAAGCCCGACGAGATGCACATCCAGGTGCGCCCGCGCCCCGGGTTCGTGCTGACCCGGCCCGGCGGTGCCCCCGCGGCACCGGCGAAGTCCGTCTCGGCTGCGCCGGCCCCGCGCGTCGCGCTCGCGCCGGACGCGCACAAGACCCCGCTGCTGGTCGCCTACGGCTCGAACCTCGGTACCGCGGAAGGCATCGCGACGCGGCTCGCCGGCGAGGGGACCGAGCGCGGCTACGCCGTGACCCTCAGTGCGCTCGACGACGTCGCGGACGCGCTGCCTGCCCAGGGCACGGCCGTGATCGTCACGTCGTCCTACAACGGCACGCCGCCGGACAACGCCGGCAAGTTCTGCGACTGGCTGCGCGGGCCCGGCACCGCGAAGGACGCCGCTGCGGGGCTGTCCTACACCGTGTTCGGCTGCGGCAACACCGAATGGGCGGCCACCTACCAAGCGGTGCCGAAGCTGATCGACACCGAGCTGGCCGCGCACGGCGCCACCCGGCTGCACGCCCGGGGCGAGGGCGATGCGAACGGCGACTTCGACGCCCAGTACCGCACCTGGCACCACGGGCTCTGGGCCGACGTGGCCGCGAGCGCCGGCCTGCCCGAGAGCGCGGCCGAGCCGGCCACGACGGGCCCCCGGCTATCGATCACGCTGGTCAACCGCCAGCTGAACAACCCGGTGATCATGTCCTACCAGGCCCAGCCGGCCCTGGTGCGGGTCAACCGCGAGCTCCACGCGCCCGACGGCGGGCGGTCCACCAAGCACATCGAGGTCGCACTGCCCGAGGGCGCCGACTTCCACGCCGGGGACCACCTCGGAGTGCTGCCGCGCAACCACATCGACCCGATCCGCCGGGTGATGCAGCGCTTCCAGCTCGACGGCGGCATGTACGCGACGATCATCCCCAACAGCGGAGACCACACCCACCTGCCCGTCGACGAGTCCGCACCGCTGCTCGGCATCCTCGCGAGCTGCGTCGAGCTGCAGGACGTGGCCACGCGGGCCGGCATCGAGGTGCTCGCCGGCTACACCGAGGACCCCGCCCAGCGCGCCGAGCTCGAGTCGCTGGCCGGGGACGACGAGGCGTCCCAGGCCCGCTACCAGGAGCGGGTCTTCACGCCCCGGCGGTCGCTGCTGGACCTGCTGGAGGAGTTCCCCGCCTGCGCCGTGCCGTTCGGCGTCTACCTCGACCTGCTGCCTCCACTGCGGCCGCGCTACTACTCGATCTCGTCCTCGCCGCTGACCGACGCGAAGGTGGCCAGCATCACCACGGGTGTGCTGCGCGCCCCCGTGCGCGGTGGTGGCGACACCACGTTCTCGGGTGTCTGCTCCAACTACCTGGCGGGCAGCCCCGACGGCAGCACGGTGTTCGTCTTCGTGCGGCGCCCGACGATCGAGTTCCGGCCACCGGACAATCCGCACACCCCGATGATCATGGTCGGGGCCGGGACGGGGCTCGCACCGTTCCGCGGGTTCCTGCAGGAGCGGGCGGAGATGCGCGCCCAAGGCGTGCCGATCGCCGAGTCGTTGCTGTTCTTCGGCTGCCGCAACGCGGACCAGGACTTCCTGTACGCCGACGAGCTGCGCGAATACGACCGCCAAGGCGTCGCCAAGCTGCACGTCGTGTTCTCACGCGCCCCGGTCGACGGGCGCAAGTACGTCCAGCACGAGATCGCGGCAGCGGGCGACGAGGTGTGGCGGCTGCTGCAGGACGGCGCGGCGGTGTTCGTGTGCGGCAACGCGAACACGATGGCGCCGGGCGTCCGAGCGGCCTTCACCAAGTTGTTCGCCGAGAAGACGGGCACCGGCGAGGCCGACGCACAGGCCTGGCTCGCCGGGCTTCGCGCCTCGAACCGGTACGTCGAGGACATCTGGGGCGGCGGCTGAGCGCAGGCCGCACTGGCGGCCGTTCGCCGCTGGTGCGGCCCTCGCTCGGGGGCGCGGCCTCGGGGCCCGCCTGGTCAGGCCGGTGGTGTGCCCGTGAACGCGGAGGTACCGAGGCTCACCGCGAACCAGAACTCGTTGACGCCGTGGCCCTGGAGCTGATGGACGATCACGGCGGCCGCCAGGAGCAGGACGAGGCCGCCGACCGCGAGGACACCTGGCCAGCGGCTGGGAGTGCGCGCGCCGTAGCCGTAGCCCGCGGTGACGCCGGAGCGGCGTTCGCGCTTGCGGCGCTTCTTCATCTCCTTCTTGGCACCCAGCCAAGCGTCGAGCTCGGCGTGCTTGCGCCAGTTCGGATCGACGAGGTCCGGGTGCGTCTCCATCCGGTCGTCCGGATCTTCCGGTCGCGTCATCCGTGCACCGCCTTTCCCCCTGAGCAACCCCGCCGGAGCGGGTTCGTAGACTTGTCCATTGTGACCGAGAACGCTCCGCAGCAGAAAACCGACCTTCCGGGTGCCTGGGACCCGGCCGCCGAAGAAGCACCCATGTACGACCGCTGGGTAGCGGCCGGGTACTTCACGGCCGACGCTTCGTCGGAGAAGCCGCCGTTCTCGATCGTACTGCCGCCGCCGAACGTCACCGGCAGCCTGCACATGGGCCACGCGCTCAACCACACCCTGATGGACGCGATGAGCCGCCGCCGTCGCATGCAGGGCTACGAGGTGCTGTGGCTGCCGGGCATGGACCACGCGGGCATCGCGACGCAGAACGTGGTCGAGCGCCAGCTCGCCGGCGAGGGCCTTTCGCGCCACGACCTGGGCCGCGAGAAGTTCGTCGAGCGCGTCTGGGAGTGGAAGGCCGAGTACGGCGGCAAGATCCTCGGCCAGATGAAGCGCCTCGGCGACGGTGTCGACTGGTCGCGCGAGCGCTTCACCATGGACGAGAACCTGTCGCAGGCCGTGCAGACGGTGTTCAAGAACTTCTTCGACGCCGGGCTCATCTACCGCGCCGAGCGCATCATCAACTGGTGCCCGCGGTGCCAGACGGCGCTGTCGGACATCGAGGTGGACCACAGCGACGACGACGGCGAGCTCGTGTCGATCCGCTACGGCGAAGGCGACAACGCCATCGTGGTGGCCACGACCCGCGCCGAGACGATGCTGGGCGACACCGCCGTGGCCGTGCACCCGGACGACGAGCGCTACGCGCACCTGGTGGGCACCGAGGTCGAGCTGCCGCTGACCGGCCGCAAGATCCCGATCATCGCCGACAAGCACGTGGACCCGGAGTTCGGGACCGGTGCCGTGAAGGTGACCCCGGCGCACGACCCGAACGACTTCGAGATCGGCCGCCGGCACGACCTGCCGATGCTCACGATCATGAACGAGCGCGCCGAGATCACCGCGCGGGGCCCGTTCGAGGGGCTCGACCGGTTCGAGGCGCGGCCCGCGATCGTGGCGGCGCTGCGGGAGCAGGGCCGGATCGTGGCGGAGAAGCGGCCGTACGTGCACGCCGTCGGCCACTGCTCGCGCTGCGACACCGTGGTGGAGCCGCGGCTTTCGCTGCAGTGGTGGGTGAAGGTCGAGGAGCTGGCGCGTGCGGCGGGTGACGCGGTGCGCGACGGCCGCACGAAGATCCACCCGGCGGAGCTGGAGAAGCGCTACTTCGACTGGGTCGACAACATGCACGACTGGACGATCTCGCGCCAGCTGTGGTGGGGCCACCGGATCCCGGTCTGGTACGGCCCCGACGACCAGGTCGTGTGCGTGGGCCCGGACGAGCAGCCGCCCTCGGGCGAGGGCTGGACGCAGGACCCGGACGTGCTGGACACGTGGTTCTCGTCGGGCCTGTGGCCGATGTCGACCATGGGCTGGCCGGCGCAGACTGATGATTTGGCGAAGTTCTATCCGACCAGCGTGCTGTCGACCGGCTACGACATCCTGTTCTTCTGGGTCGTGCGGATGATGATGTTCGGCGTGCAGGAGATGGACGGCGTGCAGCCGTTCGACCACGTGTACCTGCACGGCCTGATCCGCGACGCGCAGGGCAAGAAGATGTCGAAATCGCGTGGGAACGTGATCGACCCGCTCGAGTGGATGGACGCCTACGGGGCCGACGCCACCCGCTTCACCCTCGCGCGCGGCGCGAACCCGGGCGCGGACATGGCGCTGGCCGACGAGTGGGCCGCGGGCTCGCGCAACTTCTGCACGAAGCTGTGGAACGCCAGCAAGTTCGCGATGATGAACGGGGCTTCGGTCTCGGCTCCGTTGCCCGCCGCGGCGGAGCTGACCGAGGCCGACCGCTGGATCCTCGGCCGCCTCGGCGCGCTGGTGTCCGAAGTGGACGGCCTGTTCGAGGACTTCCAGTTCGCCAAGGTCGCGGGCGCGCTGTACCAGTTCACGTGGAACGAGCTGTGCGACTGGTACCTGGAGCTCGCGAAGGTCCAGCTGTACCAAGGCGATGACGCGCGCGTTTCGGCAACGCGCTCGGTGCTCGGGCACGTGCTGGACACGGTGCTGCGTCTGCTGCACCCGTTCATCCCCTTCATCACCGAGAAGCTGTGGATCGCGCTGACCGGCGGTGAGTCGCTGGTGATCGCCTCCTGGCCCACCGCGCCGGAGGGCTACGCCGACGCGGTGGCGGACGCCCGGATCGCCGACGTGCAGAAGCTCGTCACCGAGATCCGCCGCTTCCGCGCCGACCAGGGCCTCAAGCCGGGCCAGAAGGTCGCCACCCGGCTGTCCGGCGCGGGCTTCGACGCGGTCTCCGGCCACGACGACGCGATCCGCTCGCTGGTGCGCCTGACGCCGGTTTCCGCGGAGTTCTCGGCGAGCGCGTCCCTGGAGGTCGCCCTCGCAGGGGGCGTGGCCGTGGTGGAGCTCGACCTGTCCGGCACCATCGACGTCGCCGCGGAGCGCAAGCGTCTGCAGAAGGACCTGGGCGTGGCGCAGAAGGAGCTCGCGCAGACCGAGGGCAAGCTGGGCAACGAGTCGTTCATCGCCAAGGCGCCCGAGCAGGTCATCGAGAAGATCAAGACTCGCCGGGCCACGGCCGCGGCGGACATCGAGCGCATCGAGTCGCGGTTGGCGGCGTTGCCGGCTTCGTGAGGTTTGGCTTGACGGTGGCGTCCGGTGCTTCTCGCACCGGGCGCCACTTTGCGTTTCAGCCGAGTTCGCGGCCCGCCTCGATGAGCGCCAGCACTTCCGGCCGCAGCCGGCGGCCGGCTGAGGTGGCGAGGTAGGTGGGCATCACCGGGGTCGGGTTGCGCAGAGAGCGGAAGGCGACGCCCGGTACGGGCAGCAGGTTGGCGTGGGCGCGGTAGAAGACCGTCCACTGGGGACGGCCAAGGCCGAGCGTGCCGAGGGTGTCCTGGGCGTTCGTGAACTCCTTGCCCAGCACCGGTTCGAAGCCGGCCTCGCGGCAGGACGCGAGCACCAGGTCGTGGAGCGGCCGGTTGCGTTCGGGGGAGCTCAGGCGCAGGGGCAACGGTGCGAGGTCGGCGAAGTCGACGGTGTCGCGTGAAGCCAGCGGGTGCGTGGCGGGAAGCGCGACGAGCACCTCGTCCGTCCACAAGGGAGTCAGGTCGAGGCGGTCGGCGGGCCAGTCGCCGCGGAGGAAGGCGGCGTCGAGGGCGCCCTCGCGGACTTGCCGGAGGCGGGCGGGGGTGGGGGCGTGCACGAGCTCCAGCTGGGCGTCCGGGGCGAGGCGCGTGAACGCGGAGAGGAAGCCGTCGAGACGGTCGCCGAGGCCATCGCTGGTGCCCAGCCGCACGAGGCGGGCGCGTTCGGCGCGGAAATCGGCCACGGCGTCCGCCGCGCGCTCGGCGGCGGCGAGCACGGCCCGCGCGTGCGGCAGGAACCGCTCGCCTGCCTCGGTCAACGAGACGGTGCGAGTGGTCCGCTCGAACAGCTCCGTGCCGAGTGAGCGCTCCAGCCTTCGCACCTGCTGGCTCACCGCCGGCTGCACGATGTGGAGGCGCTCGGCCGCGCGCCCGAAGTGCAGCTCCTCGGCCACGACCACGAAGTACCTCAGCTGACGCAGCTCCATCCCCGGCCCCATTCATCAGCGTTCGTGATGAGTCTACGAGCGGACTGGTCGTTGGTCGCCGCGCGCCGTCGCGGTTGGCTCGAAGGCGAACGGAAGAGAGGAAGATCCGATGGCATTCGTCGAGGTCCGGGGCACGCGGCTCTACTACGAGGACGAGGGCGACGGCCCGGCCGTACTCCTGCTGCACGGCTGGGGCACGAGCGGCCGCGTCTGGCAGTCGCAGCTGCCCGACCTGATCCGCGACCACCGCGTGGTCACGCTCGACTGGCGCGGGTGCGGGCGCTCCGACCGGCCTGCGGCCGGCAACACGATCGCCGGCAACGTGGCCGACCTCGTCGAGGTGATCACCGGGCTCGGGCTGGAAAAACCCGCTGTGGTGGGTTCGTCGATGGGCTCGGTGTTCGGCACCGAGCTCGCGCTGGCGCGGCCGGACCTCGTCGGTGGTGTCGTCGCGGTGGACGGCCCGGGGTACTGGCCGTCGGAGGGTATGCGCGACACGGTCCACGAGGTCACCGCGGCGCTGCTGGCCGACCGGCCCGGCCTCGTCGCGAGCTGGGTGCCGAACTGGTGCGCGCCCGGAGCGAGCGCGGCGCTGGTGGACTGGACGATCCGCCAGATCGTCGACTCCGCCGGCTACATCGACCCGCTCATCGGCGAGTCGGCGACGTGGGACCCGCGCCCGCGGCTGCCGGAGCTGAGCGTGCCGATCGCGTATGTCCACGGCGAGCTCGACCTCCAGATCCCGCTGGCAGTGGCGCGCACCTGCGCCGCGCTCACACCCGCCGCGAGCGTGCACGTGGTCGCCGGCTGCGGGCACCTGCCGCACCAGGAGGACCCCGTCGCGTTCACCGCGGTGCTGCGCGACGTGCTCGCGGGCCTGCGCGTGGCGGTGTGACCGTGGTTCCCGTGACCCTCACCGGCGGAACCGCCGAGGTCCACTACGCCGCGACCGGCTCCGGTCCCGGGCTCCTGCTGCTGCACGGCACGGCGGCGTCGCACGAACAGTGGGCGCCGGTGGTCGAGCTCGCGCGCGAGTCGTTCACGGTCGTCGCGCCCGATTTCTCCGGCTCCGGCGGCACCGTCGACCACGGTGGCCCGGTCTCGATCGCCGATCTCGCGGCCGAAGCGCTGGCCGCGGCGGACGACGCCGGCCTCACCACGTTCCACGTCGTCGGTCATTCGCTCGGCGCGGTGGTGGCGGCGCACCTGGCGGGCACACACCCGGCGCGCGTGCGTTCCGCCGTGCTCCACGCCGCGTGGCCGAAGACCGACACGCGGCAGGACGCCGAGTTCCGCTACTGGCTCGAGCTGCTCGACCACGGCGCCGAGGTGTTCGCGCGGATGCTGCCACTGATGGCGTTCGGGCCCGGCTACTGGGCCACGACCACGGCCGACGCCAACGACGAACTGGTGGCGCAGCTGGTGATCCAGCCCGGGACGGCGCGGCAGATCGAGGCAGACCGCGGCGTCGACCTCCAGCCGGTGCTGGGCTCGATCACGGCGCCGAACTTGGTGCTCTCCAGCGCGTACGACCGGTTGATCGAGGCGGCGCAGCAGCAGGAGCTGCTGGCCGCGATCCCGCACGCGAACCACGTCGAGCTGCCGGCCGGGCATGGTGCGCCGGGTGAGCTGCCGGGGGAGTTCGCGAAGGTGCTCCTGGACTTCGTGCGTCACGCCGAGGAGGTCCAGGCCGAGGCGGGCCGGGCCGGCACTTGACTGGGGGTGGGTGCTGGCCCGGTCCTGGCTGCGCCGGTCGTCGTCGGCGCGGGTCTCGCCTGCCGATTTTCATCTCAGTTGGTGTCGTTCGGCAAGCGAATAACCTGAGTTGGCACTCCGGTGTGACGGCTGCGAGACTCTGCGATGCCGAGGGAGGGGCGTGAGCGAGCGACGGGGGCCGGCGGGTGACCGCCGCCCCCGCTCGTTCTCGGTCAGGGAGTCAGCCGACGAGCTGCCGGTGGATGATCCCGGCGAGGCCCGCCATGCCTTCGGGCAGCGGGTGGTAGGCGGCGGCGGTGAACAGCAGGGTGTCCTGGCCGTTGATCCAGGCCGCGCCATCGGGCGCGCAGGCGTCGTGGCCGGCCGACGGAGTGAACGTGTCCACATAGGACGCGTTGCCGTCGGCTTCGACGGCGTTCTCGATCGCAGTGTCGAGGGCTTCCTCCACACTGGACAGCCAGGCGTAGTCACCGTCGGCGAAGGGCAGCACGCTCGGGCAGTAGCCCGACGCGGGTGCGATGCGCGGGTACCCGATCGCGAGCACCTTCGCGTGCGGCGACCGCACGTGGATGCCGGCCAGCACCGTCTGGATGCTCTGCTGCGTGTTCTTCAACGCGGCCTTGATGGAATCCACGCCGCCGGCCGTGAAGTGGCGCTCGCACGGGTTGCCGCTCGGGTCGGTCGAACGCAGCGCCGGGCACGTGCCGATCAGCGTGCCGAAGACGCCGGAGTCGTTGCCGCCGATGCCGAGCGTCACGAGGTCGGTGTCCAGGCGCAGCGCGGAAAACTGCGGCGCGTTCACGCCCAGCGGCACGCTTTGGGTGGCCGTCATGTTCGACGTGTCCGCGCCCGAACAGCTGACGTCGGTGTAGGTGCCCACACGCAGCGCGGACGCCAGGATCGCCGGGTAGTTCGACGAACTTCTCGCGCACCCCAGCGGATCCAGCCGCTGTGTGGGGATCAGCGGCCCGGCGGTATACGAGTCGCCCAGCGCGACGTAATGCCGGAAATGCTCCTGCCGAGGCGCGGCGTCAGCGGTGGCGGTGACTGTCGTGACGGCTGTTGCGGCCGCCAGCGCGGCGAACACGAGCCGGGTGGTACGCATGCGAAGGCCCCGTTTCTCCGAACCGAATTCACGGACTCTCCTCACGTTTAGCCAGCTCTTCGCGGGTTGCCTGCCGCCGTTCGGGTGGACGCCCCGCGGATTCACCCGCCAGTGGTGTGACGCGGCGGGAATCGGTTCAGGCCAACGGTTTCCGGTAGGTCAGGAGGTGCCGCCAGAACGGGAGCCGCCGGATCGTGCTGCCGGGGAGGCGTTGCAGGGCTTGGTGCCTGAGCTCGTTCATGGTCGGGAACGTCATTTCCACGGGTGCGTTCGGCGTCGGGTCCGGGCCGCCGTTCAGCCATTCTCCCACCGCGACGACCAGCCGCGCGGTCACGTTGACCGGCGCGAAGGCGAGCTCGACGGCGTGGTCGGCGGGGGTGCTCGGGCGGGCGAGTCCGAGGACCGCGAGGACTCCGCCGGGCTGCAGGGCGTCGCGGAGCTTCGTGACGGTGTCGAACGGCATGTGGTGGAGGGAGGCGATGCAGGAGATGAAGCCGTAGGCGTCCTGTTCGAGGTCGTCGTTCGCGATGTCGCCTTTCCTCGCGTTGACCCGTCCGGGCCCTGGCGACCCCAGCGCGGCGGCGATCCGCACCATCTCCTCGGACACGTCCACGGCGTCCACGTCGAGCCCTCGCGCCGCCAGCCGCCGCGCGAACCGCCCCTGTCCGCACCCGACGTCCAACGCCCGTTTCGCCTCTGGCGGCACGAGGCTCAGCAGCAGGGGGTGGTAGCGGTGGTTGTGGTTGAACGGCATGTCCCGACCTAACCAGCAACGCCGCCCGCCGGGGTGCTGAACGCCGGTACGCGCGCTCCCTCAACCGCAAACGGATCGCCGCCGGCACGCTGATCCGCGACGACGCCGATCGGGTGCTCGTTGTCGAGCCGTCCTACAAGGACCACTGGGAGATCCCGGGCGGCGCGTGCGAGGCCGGCGAGACGCCGTGGCGCACCGGTCCGCCTGCTCCCGATCGACGAAGCCGCCGCGCGGGTGAATCCGGGGCTGGGGCGTCGGCTGCGGGTGGCGCTGGCCGCCGCGCGGGCCGGTGCGACGGTCGTGTTCTGCGAGGGCGGGCGGCCCGTCGCGAGCTGACCCCGCCGACGGCCGAAACCCGCAGGTCACCACTACCGACACGGGCCCGACGCCCGGCAACTCACCGCACGTAGACTCGTCTGGTCAGGTGAAGCCCGTCGTCGAGGGAGCGTTTGCGTGCCGCGTGGTGAGGCGGACGGCCAGGGGCCGTTCGAGGAGATCGACGAGGCCGGCCAGGGTCGGCCCGATCTCGCGGACCCGGACAGTTTCGCCGGGGTCGACGAGCTGGGGGCCCGGGCGCACGACGAGTCCGACGACACCGACCCCGACCTGGACGCGCCGGACGCCGCGTACACCGTCGGCGGTGGTTCGCGCGGCGGGATCGGCGGCATCGGGCAGCTGGGCGACAACCTGGCGACCGGGCCGGTGCCGGACCTCCTCGGTGCCGAAGACGCGGAGCTGCACGAGCTCGACGACCAGGGTATCGACGAACCGGCCCAGAACCCCAACGGTCCCCAGGCCCGCCGTGAGCTCATGGCCGTCGAGGCGGAGTTGAACCAGCGCTGGCCCGAGACGAAGATCGAGCCGAGCCTCGCGCGGATCCAGGCGCTGGTCACGTTGCTGGGCGAGCCGAACCGCGGCTACCCCGTGCTGCACGTCGCCGGGACCAACGGCAAGGGCTCGGTCAGCCGCATGATCGACGCGCTGCTCACCCGCATGGGCCTGCGCGTCGGGCGGTACACGAGCCCGCACCTGCAGCTCGTCACGGAGCGCATAGCGCTCGACGGGCACCCGATCTCGGCCGCGCACTACGTGGACCTGTTCCGCGACGTCGCGCCGTACGTGAACATGGTCGACGCCGCGAGCGAGGACGGCGTGGCGATGAGCAAGTTCGAGGTGCTCACCGGCATGGCGTTCGCCGCGTTCTCCGACGCGCCCGTGGAGGCCGCCGTGATCGAGGCGGGCATGGGCGGCGCGTGGGACGCCACGAACGTCGCCGACGCCGACGTCGCCGTGATCACCCCCATCGGCCTCGACCACACCGAGTACCTCGGCCCGACGGCCGTCGACGCGGCGCGAGAGAAGGCCGGGATCATCAAGCCCGGCTCCGTCGCCGTGATCGCCGAGCAGGACCCCGACGTGCTCAACGTGCTGCTCAAGCGCGCGGTCGACGTCGACGCCGCGGTGGCGCGCGCGGGCAGCGAGTTCGGCGTGCTCGAGCGCGAGGTCGCCGTGGGCGGGCAGATGCTGAAACTGCAGGGCCTCGGCGGCGTGTACGACGAGATCTTCCTGCCCCTGCACGGCGCCCACCAGGCGGCCAACGCCGCGCTCGCGCTCGCGTCCGTCGAGGCGTTCTTCGGTGCGGGCCAGGAGCGTCAGCTCGTGCTCGAAGCCGTGCGCGAGGCCTTCGCCGAGGTCGAGAACCCGGGCCGGCTGGAGCGCGTGCGCGCCGCCCCGACCGTGCTGCTCGACGCGGCGCACAACCCCATGGGCGCCCAGGCGCTGGCCACCACCGTCACCGACGAGTTCGCGTTCCGCCGCCTGGTCGCGGTCGTCGCGGTGATGGCGGACAAGGACGCGCGCGGCATCCTCGACGCGCTCGAGCCCGTGGTGTCGGACATCGTGGTCACGCGCAACTCGGCCCCGCGGTCGATGGAGCTGGAAGACCTCAACGAGCTCGCCATCTCCATCTTCGGCGAGGACCGTGTGCTCGCCGAGCCCGACCTGGAGACGGCCGTCGAGACGGCCATCGGCCTCGTCGAGCAGTCCGACGACCCGGAGGAACCCCTCGCCGGCGGCGGTGTGCTGGTCACCGGCTCCGTCGTCACCGCGGGCGAGGCCCGCACCCTGTTCGGGAAGGAACCGGTATGAGCGAGACGCCCCCGCCTCCTCCCAAGGACCCGATGAAGGGCTTCCGCGGCGTCCTCTCGGGCACGCTGATCATGGAAGCCATCACGGTCGCCCTCGCCCTGCCCGTCGTCAACAAACTCGGCGGCGGCATCACCTCGGCGACAGGCTGGACGGTCATCGGTATCGCCGTGGCGCTGCTCGTGTTGTGCGGCCTGCTCAAGCACGTCTGGGCGGTGCCCGTGGTGCTGGTGTTGCAGGTCGCGCTGATCGCGATGGCGTTCGTGTTGCCGGCGATCGCGATCATCGGGGTGCTGTTCTTGGCCGCGTTCGTGTGGTTCTTGTACCTGCGCCGCGAAGTCGCGCGCCGGATGGCGGCGGGGACGTTGCCGAGTCAGCAGCAGTCTTCTTCGCAGCAGCAGCGCTGAGGCAGCTACACCCCGCGTAGGGAGTCCGGCTCCTCCGCGTCGTTCCACTCGACCGGCAGCGCTCCGACGGCGGGAAAGCTCAGCCCCGGGTCATCGGACTGCACCAGACACATCATCCGGTGACCGAACAGCAGGGCGCTGCGCGCTTGCCTGGCGAAAATGTCCAGCACCGCGTGGGCTAGATGGCGCTGCACGGCGGCGAACTTGTCGTAGTGCCGCAGGACGAGCACGAACCCGGCCGCAGCGAGGTCAGGGGCGTGGTCACCCGAGGCGATGTCGCCCATGAAGTCGTCAAGGCCGTCGAGGTTGTCGTCGTAGTACTCCGGGAAGTCCACTGCACTGGCGATGTCCCGGTGGAGGTCCGCCTCCCGCGTCCACCCGCCGGTGTCGATCTCGACGATCCGGTAGCCGTGGTCGGCCAGCCACGTGGTCGTGGTGGCCAAGACCGCGGGATCCCAGAACAGCGCGACGCACGTGTTCCGGAGCAGCCAGAAATCCAGTTCCCCGGAGAGCTCAGCGCTTGGATCGAAGGCAGCCATCCTCGCCGACCCTATCCCGTCGGGCACGCCACAGCGCTGACCCAGTTCACCACCGCGTCGCCAGGAGTTGTCCGGAGAGCCGTCGGAACCGGATAGAACGTCCGGCATGACCGAATCGACCCACTCCCGCCGCACCCTGTTCAAGGCCGGTTTCGCCGCGTCGGCCGTTGTCGGCGGGGCGTTGCTCCTGCCCGAGAGCGTGTCCGCCGCGCCGCTGGTGCGCCGCGCGCGCCCGGTGCTCACGCACGGCGTCGCGTCCGGCGATGTCACCACTGGTTCCGGCATCATCTGGTCGCGGGCCGACCGGCCGGCGCGGCTGATCGCCGAGATCGCGCGCGACGAATCCTTCCGGCACGCTCGCAGAGTCACCGGGGACATCACCACGCCCGACACCGGCGGCACCGGCAAGGTGCGCGTCGCCGGGCTGCAGCCCGGGACCGAGTACCACTACCGCGTCACGGCCGTGGACCTCGACGGCCGCACCTCCAGCGAGCCCGTCGCCGGCCGGTTCTCGACGGCGCCCGTCGGCCGCCACGACACGCGCATCCTGTGGAGCGGCGACGTCGCGGGCCAGAACTACGGCATCAACCCCGCGTTCGGCGGCATGACCATCTTCTCCGCCATGGCCGACCGCCGCCCCGACCTGTTCCTGCACAGCGGCGACACGGTCTACGCCGACGGGCCGCTCACCGAGACCGTCACACTGCCCGGCGACGGCGGCACCTGGCACAACATCGTCACGCCGGAGAAGGCAAAGGTCGCCGAGACCCTCGACGAGTACCGCGGCCAGCACTCCTACAACCGCCTCGACAAGAACTTCCTGCGCTTCGCCGCGCAGGTCCCCAGCTACGTCCAGTGGGACGACCACGAGGTGCTCAACAACTGGTATCCCGGCGAAGTCCTCAACGACCGCCCCGAATACACCGAGAAGCGCCTCGACGTCCTGGCCCCGCGCGCGTACCAGGCCTTTCACGAGTGGCACCCCATCGACAGCCGCCGGGCCGTCGACGGGCGGGTGTACCGCAGCTTCCGCTACGGCAGCCGCGTCGAGGTGTTCGTGCTCGACATGCGCACCTACCGCAACGCCAACACCGCGGACCAGACCAAGCCCGGCTACATCCTCGGCGACAAGCAGGCTCGCTGGCTCGCCGACGCGCTGGACCGCAGCACCGCGACGTGGAAGATCGTGCAGGCGGACATGCCGATCGGCCTCGTGGTCCCGGACGGCACGGCCATCGAGGCCGTCGCCAACAACCGGCCGGGCGCGCCCGGTGGTCGTGAGACGGAGCTGGCCTGGGTGCTGCGCGAGATCTCGCGTCGGCGCGTGCGCAACGTCGTGTGGCTGACCGCCGACGTCCACTACTCCGCCGCGCACCACTACTCGCCCGACCGTGCGGCCTTCAAGGACTTCGACCCGTTCTGGGAGTTCGTGTCCGGGCCGCTCAACGCCGGCGCGTTCGGGCCCAGCGCCCTCGACCCGACCTTCGGCCCGGAAGCGGTGTTCGTCCACGCGCCGACGACGCAGAACTCCTCGCCCGCGCAAGGGTTCCAGCACTTCGGCGAGCTGAACGTCGACGGCGGCAGCGGCGACCTGCGCGTCGACCTGCGCGACGCGGAAGGCAAGTCCCTGTGGTCCAAGACCCTGCACCCGCAGGGCCGCTGACCCCGCCGAAACCGGCCGCACGCGCGGATCGGCTAGGCTCGCGCCCGATAACACGAATCCGCACAAGGAGAAACACCGTCGTGACTGAACGCACGCTGGTCCTCGTCAAGCCCGATGGCGTCGCGCGCGGCCTCGTCGGCGAGGTCGTCTCGCGCATCGAGCGCAAGGGCCTGAAGCTGGCCGCCCTCGAGCTGCGCACCGTCGAGCGCTCGCTGGCCGAGGAGCACTACGCCGAGCACAAGGAACGTTCGTTCTTCGGCGACCTGCTGGAGTTCATCACGTCGGGTCCGCTCGTCGCGATCGCCGTGGAGGGGCCGCGCGCCATCGCCGCGTTCCGCCAGCTGGCCGGCGGCACCGACCCGGTCGAGAAGGCCACGCCGGGCACCCTGCGCGGCGACTTCGCGCTGGAGACCCAGTTCAACCTGGTGCACGGCTCCGACTCCCCGGAGTCGGCCGAGCGTGAGCTGAAGCTGTGGTTCCCGGACCTGTGAGCCGGGCTTGAAAGCCGGGGTGGGGCCGAGTGGCTCCGCCCCGGCTTTTCCCGTTTCCGCCAACACTTTCGAGGTGTCATGACTCTGTCCGCCGAGGACTATCTGGCGAGCCTGCGCGCGCTCACGGCCGAGTTCGCCGAGGCCGCGAACTCCGGTGAAGCGAGCGCGCCGGTGCCGGACTGCGCCGGCTGGACACGCGCCGACCTCGTGACCCACCTCGGCGGCATCCACCGCTGGGCGGCGGAGATCGTGCGCACCGGCGAGCCGCAGAAACTGTCCGCCGCGGACGAACCCGGCGACCTCGCCGCGTGGTACGCCGAGAGCGCCGCGATGCTGCTCACCGCCCTCGAAGCGGCCGACCCCGCCGAGAAGTGCTGGCACTTCGGCGGCACCCCGAAGACCAAGACGTTCTGGTTCCGCCGCCAGCTGCACGAGACGGCCGTGCACCTGATCGACCTCCACGGCTGCGCGGGCACCACACCGGTCCTCGACCCCGTCGTGGCCGCCGATGGCGTCGACGAGGTGCTCACCGCACTCCTGTCGCGCGTCACCCGCTGGCACGCCGTGCCGCCGCTGCCCGAGCCGATCACGCTGAGGGCCACCGACACCGGGCACGAGTGGACGGTCGTGCCGGGGGAGCCGCCCGCGGTGGGCGAAGGCGAGGCCGCCGCCACCGTCGAGGCGAGCGCGCAGGAGCTGCTGACGCTGCTGTGGAAGCGCGGCGAGGTCACGCCGCGCGTCACGGGCGACGAGGAGCTGGCGCGCGCCTTCCTGAAAGCGCCGCTGACCCCCTGACCGGAACCGCCCGTTCTGAGCCATTCAGGCGGCGTTCACCCTGAATCCTTCCGCCGGCCGGGCTGCTCCACTTTGCTGGGCGAAGTCACTCACTCGATACTGGGGTACCTGGTGAAGAAGTCACGCTCCGTGCTGCTTTGCGCCCTTTGCGCACTGTTCGCCACCGCCGTCACCGCGCCTGCCTACGGCGATCCGCTCGCCGCGCCACTCGGCACGCGGCCGGTTGAAGGCGCGCCCGCGGCGTCCTCGGCCCGCGAAGCGCCGGTCACGGCCGCGGCGACGACCGACGACGGCCTCGAGACCAGCAGCGCCACCTCGGCCATCGCGCCCGGCCTGCAGCTCACGCAATTCGACCGCTTCGACCCGGCCGGCTGGATCCGCGGTGACACACTGAGCGTCGACCTCACCAGCAAGGTCCTCAAGCCCACGTACCTGAGCCCTGGCACGGTTTCCGCCCGCACGCCGCTGTCGCAGCAGGTGGCGCGCACCGGCGCGGTGGCCGGCGTCAACGGCGACTTCTTCGACATCAACGCCACCGGCGCGCCCGAGGGCGTCGGCGTTTCCGACGGGCAGCTGCAGACCGCGCCGGCCGCAGGGCACAACACCACCGCCGCGATCACCGACGAGGGCCGCGCGAAGCTGGCCGACGTCTTCCTCGAAGCGTCGGTGCAGCTGCCGGACGGGCGCAGCGTGCCCGCCACGAACTTCAACAGCCCCGTGCTGGGCAAGGACGCGCTCGGCGTCTACACGCCGCTGTGGGGTGCTTCGGCGCGCGCGACTTCGGTGGCCGGCGCCGCGCGGGTGGCCGAAGTCGAGGTGCGCGACGGCGTGGTCACGCAGGTGCGTACACAGCCGGCCGACGGGCCGATTCCCGCGGGCAGCACACTGCTGCTGGGCCGGGAAACAGGCGCGGACACGCTTTCCGCGCTGAAGGCCGGCGACCGCGTCGGCGTCTCGTACGCGCCGCGCTCGGACGCCGGGAAGATCGCCGTGGCCGTCGGCGGCAACGAAGCGTTGCTGAAGGACGGCCAGCTGCAGCCGGTCGACGACACCACGCTCGCCCCGCGCACCGGCGTCGGCTTTTCCGCCGACGGCAAGCACCTGTGGCTCATGACGGTCGACGGCCGGCAGGCCGACAGCCGCGGCATGACCGAGGCCGAGCTGGGCCGGCGCCTCAAGGCCCTGGGTGCCGACGACGCCATCAACCTCGACGGCGGCGGCTCCTCCACGCTGCTCGCGCGCGGTGAGGGTGAGGCCGCGCCGAGCGTGCGCAACGCCCCGTCGGACGGCGCGGAACGGCTGGTGCCCAACGGGATCGGCATCAAGACCGGGCCCGGCAGCGGCCGGCTGACCGGCTTCGCGCCGGCTCCCGCGCAGAACACGAAGAACGCCACCCGAGTCCTTTCCGGACTGTCGCGCGTGCTCGTCGCCGACGGCCACGACGAGACCGGCGCGGCCGTCGCGGCGCACCCGCGGTGGAACACGTCGGACGCGGGCCGCGCCACCGTGACGGACAACGTGCTCACCGCCCACGCCGACCGGCAGCATCCGGAAGCGCGCGAAGACATCTCCGTGGTCGCCCGCGACGGCAAGGCTTCCGGCAAGACGACCGCGTCGGTGCTCGGCACACCGGTGCGGCTGGGCACGAGCACCGCACAGGTCGCGCTGTCCGGTGCGGGCGCGCACAGCTCGTTCCAGGTCTACGGCTACGACGCCGACGGCTACGGCACCTGGGTGGAACCGCGCGACGTGCAGCTCGACTACGACCCCGCCGTGGTGGACGTGAAGCCTGCCGCCGACGGGTTCGAGGTCACTGCGAAGGCCGCTTCGGGCGCCTCGGCGATCACGGTGCACGCGGGCGGGCTGACCGAGCACCTGGCCGCTTCGGTGGGCACCGAGCCGCAGGTGGCGTCTCCTTTGGACGGTCCCGCCGGCTGGAGTGCCAGCGTGTACCCGGCTGTGGTCGGAGCCGCGTTGTCGCCGGCCGAAGGACGTGACGGCGGGCAGGGCCTCGCGCTCGACTATCGCCTCACCGGCACCACGGCCACGCGCGCCGCGTACGTGACCGCCGCGACGCCGTTGCCCGTGCCGGCCGGGTCGCAGAAGATCGGCCTGTGGGTCGACGGCGACGGCAAGGGCGCCTGGCTGCGCGCGGAACTGCGCGACGCGGCCAACGTGGCGTCCATTGTGGACCTCTCGCTCAGCGTCGACTGGACGGGCTGGAAGTACGTCACCGCCGCCGTGCCGGCCGGGCTGCCGGACGGCCAGCGCCTCACGCGCTTCTACGCCGTGGAGAACGTGCCGGACCAGCAGTACGAGGGCCACCTCGTGTTCGACGACCTCACCTTCGAGGTCGCGCCGTCCACGTCCGTGCCCGCCGATCCGGCCGAGCACGACCCCGCCCTGGTCACCGACGGCACGCCCGGCACCGGCGGCCTGCGGATCGCGGTGCTCAGCGACGCGCAGTTCACCGCCGATGCGCCCGACGGCCCGCTGGTGGCGCAGGCGCGCCGCGCGATGCGGGAGGCCGTGGCCGCGAAACCGGACCTCGTGCTGATCAACGGCGACCTCGTCGACCGCGGCACCGCACCCGACTTCGTGCTGGCGCGCAAGGTGATCACCGAGGAGCTCGACGGCAAGGTGCCGTGGTACTACGTGCCCGGCAACCACGAAGCCGAGGGCGGCAACGGGCTCGCCAACTTCGAGGCCGTGTTCGGCGTGACCCACCAGGTCGTGGACGTGCACGGCATCCGGCTCGTGCTCATGGACTCCTCGCGCGGCTCGCTGCGCGCCGGCGGGTTCGACCAGGTGCGGATGCTGCGCGACGCGCTCGACGGCGCCGCCCGCGACCGGTCGATCCGCGGCGTCGTCGTCGCGATGCACCACCCGGTGAAGGACCCGAGCCCCACCGGCAACTCGCAGCTGGGCGACCGCAAGGAAGCCGACCTGCTGCAGACGTGGCTCACCGGCTTCGAGCAGTCCTCGGGCAAGCAGGCGGCCGCGATCGCGTCGCACGCCGGCGTGTTCAGCCTGTCGCGCACGGACGGCGTGCCGTACCTGGTCAACGGCAACTCGGGCAAGACGCCCGCGGCCGCGCCGGGTGGCGGCGGGTTCGTCGGCTGGACGCTGGTGCGCGTCGACCCGTCGGCGAAGGACCAGCCGGTGCGCTTCGAGACTCGGCCGAACGTCGACGCGCTGACGCTGTCCGGTCCCGCTTCGCTGCGGTGGGGCGCGAAGGCGCAGCTGACCGCGACGCTCAGGCAGGCCGGCCGGGCCGTGCCGGTCGCGTACCCGGTGAGCGCGGACTGGAGCGGCTTCTTCGCGCACGTCGGCGCGGGGCGTCCGGCCCCGTGGGACGTGGTGTCCTACGACACGGCGAGCGGCGTGCTGACCGCGTTGCACCCGGGTGTCGCGCGGATTTCCGTGACGGTGAACGGCGTTTCGCGGGATCTGACGGTCACCGTCCGCTGACCGATCGGGAAACCGGTCGAAAACTGTCGGTGCCCACGCCTAGTGTCGCATGCGTGGCAGAGGCAACGGCGGAACCGGCACTGGTGCAGGCGAAGGCACTGGTGAAGCGGTTCGGTGAGTTCGAAGCGGTGCGCGGCATCGACGTCGAGGTGCGGCCGGGGGAGGCGTTCGGCTTCCTCGGACCCAACGGCGCCGGGAAGTCGTCGACGATGCGGATGATCGCGTGCGTGTCGCCGCGCACCGACGGTGACCTGCGCGTGTTGGGCATGGACCCGGACGTCGACGGGCCGCGCATCCGCGCGCGCCTGGGCGTGGTGCCGCAGGAGGACAACCTCGACGTCGAGCTCACCGTGCGGCAGAACCTGCAGCTCTACGGCCGGTATTTCGGCCTCTCACGGGCGCACGTGCGGGCCAAGGCCGAGGAGCTGATGGAGTTCGCGCAGCTGAGCGACCGGGCGGAGCAACCCGTCGACTCGCTCTCCGGCGGCATGAAGCGACGGCTGACGATCGCGCGCTCGCTCGTGAACGACCCGGAGCTGCTGCTGCTCGACGAACCCACCACGGGCCTCGACCCGCAAGCCCGGCACCTGCTGTGGGACCGCCTGTTCCGGCTCAAGGCGCGCGGCACCACGCTCATCGTCACGACGCATTACATGGATGAAGCAGAACAGCTCTGCGACAGGCTCGTCGTCATGGACGGCGGCCGGATCGCCGCCGAGGGCTCGCCGGCGGAGCTGATCGCGCGCTACTCCACCCGAGAGGTCGTGGAGCTGCGCTTCGCGCCGGGCGAACAGCAGACCGCGGCTTCGGCGGTCGAGGATCTGGCCGAGCGCGTCGAGGTCCTGCCCGACCGCGTGCTGCTGTACACGATGACGGGCGAGGCCACGCTCGAGCGCGCCCACGAACGCGGCCTGCGCCCGGTGTCGAGCCTGGTGCGGCGCAGTTCGCTGGAGGACGTCTTCCTGCGGTTGACCGGCCGGACGTTGGTGGATTGATGACGGTGTCTTCGACCGGCCGCGTTGTCGGTCCTTGGCGCGGCGCGTGGCTGCGCGTCGAGGGCCACTGGATGTGGTACCGGCGCCACTGGGTGAGCACGTTGTACTCCACGGGCCTGCAACCGGTGCTCTTCCTGGCCGCCATGGGCCTCGGCTTCGGCTCCCAGGTGCAGGCGGGCCCGGCGACGGGCGGCGTGTCGTACCTCGTGTACGTCGCCCCGGCGTTGCTCGTGGCGGGCGCGGCCCAGCTCGGCGTCGGCGACTCGACGTACCCGGTGCTGTCGGGCTTCAAGTGGCAGAAGGACTACTTGGCGGTCACGGCGACGCCCGTGTCCGCCGGCCAGCTCGTCGGCGCGCACTTCATCTGGGCCGCGCTGAAAATCACCCTCGCGGGCGCGATCTACGCGGTGATCGCCGTGTTCTTCGGCGCGTGGCAGAACTTCGGCGCGGTCCTGGTGGTCCTCGTCGGCACGCTCACCGGCCTCGCCTGCGCAGCCCCGATGACAGCGCTCGCCGCGAAGACGTTCGACGAGGGCCAGCGCTTCGGGCTGCTGTTCCGCTTCGTGGTGATGCCGATGACGTTGTTCTCGGGCACGTTCTTCCCGATCACCCAGATCCCGCTGTACCTGCGGTGGCTCGCGTGGCTGTCGCCGCTGTGGCACGGCACGCAGCTCGCGCGGGCCGGCACGCTCGGCGGCGTCGGCGGGCTCGCGGTGCTCGGGCACGTGGCGTACCTGGTGGCTCTCGTCGTGGTGGGCTGGGCGCTGGCCCACCGCTGGTTCTACCGCCGGCTGGTGGCGTGATGACCGACCTCCGTGCACCCGAGATCCCGCGGCGCCGCGGGCTGCTCATCCGCGTGCTGCCGCCCGGCATGTACAGCGGGCGCGCCGGCGCGTTGATCGAGCGGGCGGTCACCGTCTACGGGCGGTCGTGGACGATCCTGCTGTCCGGCGCGCTGGAGCCGTTGTTCTACCTGCTCGCGTTCCAGGTCGGGTTCGGCAAACTGGTCCAGACCGTGCCGGGGCCCGACGGGCGGCCGATGAGCTACGTCGCGTTCGTGGCGCCCGCGCTGCTGGCGTCGTCGGCGATGAACGGGGCCGTGTTCGAGAGCACGTACAACCTGTTCTTCAAGCTGCGCTACGCGAAGACGTACGACGCCATGCTCGCCACGCCCATCGGCCCGCTCGACGTCGCGCTGGGGGAGATCGGCTGGGCCATGCTGCGCGGCGGGCTGTACTCGGTGGCGTTCATGGCCGTCACGGGCGCGATGGGACTGCTCACGTCGTGGTGGGCGCTGCTGCTCCTGCCGGTGGCGCTGCTGGTGTCGTTCGCGTTCTCGGCCATCAGCATCACGCTCGTGAGCTACCTGAAGTCGACGTCGCAGTTCGACTACATCCAGCTCGTGCTGATGCCGATGTTCCTGTTCTCCACCACGTTCTTCCCGATCACGGTCTACCCCGAGGCACTGCAGTGGCTGGTCCGCTGTTTCCCGCTGTACCACGGCATCGAGCTCATGCGCGGCCTCGCCACGGGCTTCTTCTCGTGGAGCATGGCGGGCAACCTCGCCTACCTGCTGGTGCTCGCGGCGATCGGCGTGTGGGGGTCGACGCGGCGGATCGCGAAGCTCTTGCTGACCTGATCGGGGTGTCCAAAGTGCGACCTGTCGTATTTCGGCCACGGCGAAGATCGTGACGGCGCGCCCGGACTGCCCCAGGCTGACCGGATGCACGGAAGACCCCTGAAGCTGGCCGCGCTCACCGCCGGCTTGTCCCTCGCCCTGGCCGTCCCCGCCTTGGCCGAGCCCGCCCACGCGCAGCCGTGGCAGCTCGTCGGCCCGAACAGCGCCGGCGGCCACCTCGCGTTCACGCCCGACGCCCCGGCGCGGCTGTACGTGCTGCCCGACAGCGGCCGCGCCGTCTACCGCACCGACGACCACGGCGACACCTGGACCACGCCAGGTCCGTTGGGCGCCAACGGCACCGCGATCGCGGCTGACCCGCGCGAAGGGTCCGTCGTCTACGTCGCGGCCACCGACCCGGCCACGGGCACCGGCGAGGTGCTGCGCAGCGATGACGCGGCGCGCACGTTCCGCTCCGTCGCCACGAGTCCGGGCCTGCTCGCGTCCGTGGTGGTCTCGCCTTCGGGCGAGGACGTGTTCGCGGCGGGCGACGACGGCGTGCTCACCAGCACCGACCACGGCCGCCACTGGGCGAAGCTCCCGGGCGCGCCGGCGGGCGTCACCGACCTCGCCCTCGACGGCGACCACCTGTTCCTGTCCACCAGCAGCGAAATCCACGTCGTCGACGACGCGCTGAGCCACCCGCGCGCGCCGCGCAAGCTCTCGGTGCCCGGCTCGTCCTACCTCGCGAACCTGGCCGCGGCGGACGGCATCGTCGTCGGTTCGGGTGTGCTCGGTAGCGGCGTGCTCTCCACCGACGGAGGCCGGACCTTCCGCACGCTGACCGGTCCGTGGGGCGCCGACGACGCGACGGCGTTCACCGGGCTGACCTCCGCCGGGGAGCTCGAGGTCCAGTCCATCGCCTCGCCGCAGCCCGACGGCAGCGCCGGCGCCCGCGATGTCTGGGTCAGCCGCGACCGCGGCCGCACGTGGACCGACCACCCGGCCGCGACCGGTGCGATCGACCTCTACTCCGAGATCGGCAGCTTCCCCGACCGCCAGCACGAGCAGGTCGTGGCAGCGGCCGCGGGGATCTTCAGCACGCGGGACTCGGTGACGTTCCGGCGCATCGGCGTGCCCGACACCGAGGTCAACGCGCTCGCGAGCGTCGGCGCGGCACTCGTCGCGGCCACGCGCAGTGGCACCTACCGCTCGACGGCGCCGTTCGCGGCGCACCTCCCGCGCGGCTACGAGGACTGGGGCTGGACCGGCCAGGCCCCGGACACCTTGGGCAACTCCATCGGCGCGCTCGCGACGGTGTCGGCCAAGGCCGTGCTGCGCGTGCGCCAGGGCTACTGCGAGGTCGACTGCTTCACCGTCGAACGCTCCGGCGACGGCGGCACCACCTGGCAGCAGTTCGCGACCGTGCCGGGCAACTCCCGCGCGCTCGCCGTCGACCCGCGCGACCCGAACACGGTCTACGCGGGCAGCTACCTCACGCCCGCCGTCTACACGAGCCACGACGGCGGCCGCACGCTGACGCAGCACGCGCTCGCCGGCCTCGACGGCGTGCAGTCGATCGCCGTCGACCCGCGCTCCCGCGGTGCCGTGTGGATCGGCGACGTCACCGGCCTCTACCGCAGCACCGACGGCGGCGCCACCGCGCAGAAGCTCTTCGACGGCGAGGTCGCCCACGTGACCGTCGACCCGCGCGACGCCCGCCACGTCGTGGTCACCGGCGCCGGCTTCGTCAAGGCCAGCACCGACGGCGGCGCCACTTTCCGCCCCGCTGCGGGCCTCGGCACGGCCGGCTACTCCGACGCCGTCTTCACCCGCGACGGCACCCTCTACGTGTCCTCCGCCGACAAGTACGAACCCGGCGCCGGCGTCCTCCTCAGCCACGACGGCGGCCGCCACTTCACCAAGCTGCCCACCCAACCGGCCGACCGCGACGTCCGCACCCTCCTGCCCTCCGCCGACGGCCACTGGCTGCTGGCCGGCACGGGCGCGGGCGTCTACCGCCTGCCCTTGCACTGATCCGCGGGGCCGGGTGTCCGCGGTGGACACCCGGCCCTGGTCCTCAGTGGACAGTCAGCCGTCCAGCCACCCGAGTTTCGCGACCTGCCACGCCAGCTGCATCCGGCTCTGCGCGTCCGCCCGCTGCATCAGGTCCTGCAACCGCCGCTGAACCGTCCGGTGGCTCACCCCGAGGTGCTTCGCTATCGACTTGTCGCTCACGCCGCCGACGAGGAGAGACAGCATCCGGCGCTCGTCGGGCGACAACTGCGCGTCGGCGGGGACGCCGTCGATGCGAAGGGGAGACGCGCGTTCCCAGTAGCTCTCGAACAGCGCCACCAGCGCGGTCACCAGGCTGCTGCCCAGCACGAGCGCGGCGGTCGGCTCGCCGGTGGCCTCGTCGTCGGCGAGCGGGCACAGCGCGAGCGCCCGGTCGGCCACGGCGAGGCGCACGGGCAGCTTCGCGATCGTGCGCGCCCGTTCGCCCAGGCGGATGCCCTCGGCCAGGCCCGCGATCGCGCCCGGTTCTTCGAGCAGCGCGGTCTCGTACAGCACCCGGAAGCGCACGCCGCGGGCCAGGGCGCGGAACTCCTCGTCGTTGTCGGCGGCCGGCATGGCGATCGGTGCCTCGCGGCAGAACCACAGCACCTCCTCGCGCGCGTCGCGCTGGAGGCTCAGTGCCTGCTGCCGGATCGCCTCCGCGCCGGTGACGACCTCGACCAGCCGTGACGAATCGCGCCGCCGCGCGCTGTCACGGTACTGCTCAGCCAGCTCTGTGACGGCGGCGCGGGCGTGGTCGAGCTCCGACTGGCCGTGGCGCAGCAACGGTCCGAGCGAGACGTCGGGCGGCGCCGGCACGTAGTGCTCGCCGGTGCGGCTCACGAGCCGTTTGGCCACGAGCGAGCCGAGTACCCGCTCGGCCTCGGCCACGGCGAGCCCCAGCCGCGTGGCCACCTCGCCGGCCGCGGCGCGGTAGCCGCCCACGAGCACGCGGAACGCCCGCTCCTCGTCGGCGGTCAGGCCGAGCGCTTCGAGCACCGCACCTCCTCGCGCACGTCAGCGGAACCGCGTCCGGACATCCAACCCGGGGCACCGACGGCCTATCTCGCGGGGTTCGGCGGGCCCGTCTCCGGCGGGGTCACGGCGGCGAGCGCGTCGACGAGGCCGTGGCCGTAGAAGCCGTTGTAGCTGTCGTAGCCGGCGCAGTAGGCGTCCTGGGTGCCGTCGCCGGTGAGGTCGTAGTCGTCGGGGCACGGCATGGGCGTGGCCGCCGTCTCCAGGGCGCGGCGCAGGTCCGCGGCCGACATACCGGGGTGCGCCGACTTCAGCAGCGCCAGCACGCCGGCGACGTGGGGCGCGGCCATCGACGTGCCGCACAGCGGCGCGTAGCCCCCGGGCACGGTCGACACCACGCAGCGCCCGGCCTCGCCGCCGGGCGCGGTGACATCCACCACACCGAGGCCGTACGAGCTGTAACCGGCCTTCACGCGGTCCGCCCCCACAGCCGACACCGCCACCACGTCACGCAGGCCCGCCGGCAGCGCTTCGCATTTCGCGGCCCCGGCCGTCGGCACGCCCGAGTGGGCCGACGGTGTCAGGTCCACGGCCTCATTGGTCGCCGCCGCGACGTTCAGCGTCCCGGCCGACGTGGCGTACTCCACCGCGCGCGCCAGCACCTCGTGGACGACGCCACGGTCGTTGCCGCGCACGCACGAGAGGGACCACGGGTTCACGAACCAGCTGCTGTTGGTCACGGGCAGGTGGTGCGCCGCCGACCACATCAGCCCGCACACCGCGGCCTCGGGATCGGCGTAGCCGCGGTCGTCGATCACCTTCACCGAGGCGATCCGCACACCGGGAGCGACGCCCGTCACGCCCTTGCCGTCGTCGGCCGCGGCGATGATGCCGGCCACGTGCGTGCCGTGCACCGAAGTCGTGGGTTGCCAGGCCGCCGGCCGCGGATCGGGGACGCCGGTGAGGCAGCCCGCGGAGTCGGCCGGGTCGATCGCGGCGGCGAGATCGGGGTGGCTCGGGTCGACGCCGGAGTCGAGCACGCCGACCACCACGTCGCGGCTGCCTTCGCTCACCTGGTGCGCGAAGGTCGCGCCGATCATCTTCATGTCCCACTGCTCACCCGACAGGTCGGCCGTGGACACCTGCGCGGGGTCGCTCAGGTGCAGCTCAGCCCGCGCGGGCTGCGGCGGCACCGCGTCGCCGCTCGCGCGCTGCGCCGCCAGCCGGGTGCCTTGCGCGCTGAACGCCCGGTCGAGCCCGATATTCGACCCGAAGTCCGGATCATCCGAAGTGACGATGCCGACGGCGATCTGCGGGTAGTACCCGGACGAGTGACCGCAGGCGGCTTCCACCTGCTCGCGTGCGGAGTCTTCGGAGGTGCCCCGGTCGAAGGCGACGACGTAGCGCAAGGTTCGCCCGGACGGGTGGCAGCTCGGCTCGTCCGCGCTCGCCGGGCCGGCGGCGAGGCACCCGCAGAGCACCGCGACGAGGCACACGGCCGCGCGCAGCGGCCGCGCCAGCAGGGACACCGGACCTCCTACCGGATGCAGGAAACGCCGGGCACCCGCGCGCACGCGTGCCCGAGCCGCACGGTAACCAGGCTGGGGCGGCGGGACAAGCGGAACGGCCAAGTTCGCACCGCCACGGGCCGCGCAGGGCACCGACTACACCGGGTGCACCCCCGGGTGTGGGATACTCACGTCGACCGCCTCGACGACGGGCATCCTGCCTGCGTCGTGAGTGGTCCGGAGGAGTGCCGGACCGGCACCACTCGCGTCGCCCCCGGGAGGCCGGGCAGCTCGACGTGGTGGGGCTGGCCCGCGAGGGGTCGGAGCCAGGCCGGCACGCCGCCGAGGAGACCTGACCGTGCCCGGTTCGCCGAACCCCGGTGGACCGCACGGTTTGCCACGCAAGGATTCCCGCCGCTGGTCACCACCACGGCGGGCACGGAACAGAAAGGGCCCCTGCGCGGCCGCGTCATGACCGGTGAGAACCGGCAGACGCGCCCGGGGGCGGAGGAGACACATGTCGAACGCGGACACACCCGCCGATCAGACCGGCGGGAATACCGCCGCACCCGTGACCAGTCAGCTGGGGGAGCTGCCGCCGCGCATTCGCGTGCACGCGCTCGCCAAGCTGCTGGGCTCCAGCAGCCGCGACCTGCTCGCCAAGCTGGCCGAGCTGGGCGAGAGCCCCCGCAGCGCGCAGTCGAGCGTGACGCGCGAGGTCGCGGTAAAGGTGGCCGAGGCGCTCGCCCCGGCCGAAGCGGCCGAGAGCACGCCCGAGGTCACCGCGGCGGCCGAGAGCACCGCGACCCCTGAGGTCACCGAGGTCACTGAGCAGCCGGCTCAGCCCGAACCCGTCCAGGCCGAAAGCACCGAAAGCGCCGAGACCACCGAGCAGCCCGCCGAAGAGCAGGCCGCCCCCGGGCAGCGCGAGCCGCGCCGCCGCGTCCGCCGGGCCGCCGTGCCCGCCGTCGTCGTGAGCCACCCGCCCGCCGAGGTCGAGGCCGAGGAGCCGGAGCGGGCGCAGGCCAAGCGCCCGGTGCACGTGCCGGTGTTCGCCGCGCCGTCGCCGGTCTTCCTGCCGCCGGAGCCCGAGCCCGCCGGTGAGCGGCCCGCGCGCAACCGGCCCGCGCCGGTGTTCGGCGTCGGCCCGAAGCCGGTCGCCGAGGAAGCGCCGGCCGAGGACGAGCAGGCCGAGGACACCACGGGCGAGGACACCGACGATCGCTCCGACGACGACGAAGACGGCGCATCCGGTCGTCGCCGGCGTCGTCGCGGCCGCCGTGGCCGCGGCCGGGGCAAGGGCGGCGACGAGGGCGGCACCGAAGACGACGAGCCCGCCGACGAGCCGGACCGCAAGCGCGGCTCGGCGAAGCAGGACGACAAGCAAGCCGAGAAACAGGCCGACAAGCCCGAGAAGCAGGCCGACAAGGCCGACTCCGAGCAGGGCGAGCAGACCGAGTCCGAGGACTCGTCCGGCGAAGCCGATGCCGACGGCGACTCCGACGGCGAGGGCGGCAGCCGCCGCCGGCGCCGTCGCCGCCGTCGCAAGGGCGGGGACGACGACGGGTCCGACGCGACCACCGACGACCCGCCCAACACCGTCACCCACGTGCGCCAGGCGAAGGCCGAGCAGCCCGAGCGCCCGGCGCGCGACGAGGTGCGCAGCGTGCGCGGCTCCACGCGCCTGGAGGCCAAGCGTCAGCGCCGCCGCGACGGTCGCGAGGCCGGCCGCCGCCGCGCCCCGATCCTGTCGGAGGCCGAGTTCCTCGCCCGCCGCGAGTCGGTGGAGCGCACGATGGTCGTCGCCGAGAAGGGCGACTCCACGCAGATCGCGGTGCTCGAGGACGGCGTGCTCGTGGAGCACTTCGTCACCTCGGCCGGCACCGGGTCGATCGTGGGCAACGTCTACCTCGGCCGCGTGCAGAACGTGCTGCCGAGCATGGAGGCCGCGTTCATCGACATCGGCCGCGGCCGCAACGCCGTGCTCTACGCCGGTGAGGTCGACTGGGACGCCGCCGGCCTGGAGGGCAAGGCCCGCAAGATCGAGCAGGCCCTGTCCACCGGCGACAGCGTGCTCGTGCAGGTCACGAAGGACCCGGTCGGGCACAAGGGCGCCCGGCTGACCACGCAGATCTCGCTGCCCGGCCGCTTCCTGGTCTACGTGCCGGCCGGCGGGGCCACGGGCATCTCGCGCAAGCTGCCGGAGAACGAGCGGCGCCGGCTCAAGGACATCCTCAAGCGGATCGTCCCGGAGGACGCGGGCGTGATTATCCGCACCGCGTCGGAAGGCATCGTCGAGGAGGAGCTCGACCGCGACGTCCGGCGCCTCAAGGTGCAGTGGGACGTCATCAAGGAGAAGGCCGACGCCGGTTCCGCCAAAAAGGGCGGCACGCCGACCATGCTCTACGAAGAGCCCGACCTGCTGGTGAAGGTCGTGCGCGACCTGTTCACCGAGGACTTCGCCAAGCTCGAAGTGCAGGGCGGCAAGTCGTTTGACACGATCCACTCGTACGTGGAGCACGTGGCCCCGGACCTGGCCGACCGCCTCAAGCGCTACACCGGCACCGGCGACGTGTTCGCCGACCACCGGATCGACGAGCAGATCACGAAGGCGCTCGACCGCAAGGTCTGGCTGCCCTCGGGTGGTTACCTCGTCATCGACCGCACCGAGGCGATGACGGTGATCGACGTCAACACCGGCAAGTTCACCGGCTCGGGCGGCAACCTCGAAGAGACGGTGACGCGCAACAACCTGGAGTCGGCGGAGGAGATCGTCCGCCAGCTGCGGCTGCGCGACATCGGCGGCATCATCGTGATCGACTTCATCGACATGGTGCTCGAGTCCAACCGCGAGCTGGTGCTGCGCCGCCTCACCGAGTGCCTCGGCCGCGACCGCACGCGTCACCAGGTCGCCGAGGTCACGTCGCTGGGTCTGGTGCAGATGACCCGCAAGAAGATCGGCACGGGCCTGCTCGAGGCGTTCTCCACGCCGTGTGAGCACTGCAAGGGCCGCGGGGTCATCGTGTCCACCGAGCCGCAGCGCACCGGTGGTGGCGGCAACGGCGGCGGCACCAACGGCCACAACCACGGCGGCGGCGGTGGGGACACCAAGAGCTCCCGTCGCTCGCGCGGCCGCGGCAAGGGCGACGAGCAGCAGGCCGAGCCCACCAAGGTCGTGGAGCCGGCCCCGGCGCCCACGCCCGAGCAGCGCGAGTCCGTGGTGTCGGCCGTGCAGGCGATGGTGAACGCGTCGAAGGCGGCGTCCCACAAGGGCGAGCACGAGGGCGAGCCGGAGCCGCACGTCGAGGACGAGCCGAAGCCACTGGCGGAGGCCGTGAAGACGGTGGAGACGGCGCAGGAGACGGCGGCCCCGGCCGCCGAGACCCCGGCGCCGGCCGTCGAGGAAGCGGCTCAGCCGGTTGAGACGGTTGAGAAGACCGAGGTTGCCGAGACCGCCGAGACCGCTGAGGCGGCCGCGTCGACTTCGGAGGCCGAATCCGAGGTCGACGTGCCGGCTCCGGCCACGCGACCCACCCGGCGCCGGTCGCGCCGGGCGGCGTCGCGCCCGGCGGGTCCGCCGGTGCACGCCTCGGAGCAGAGCTGAAAGACCACGTAGGGGACCCCGGTGTCCATCCACCGGGGAACCTCACGTAACCTGTAGTACGGCCTACCACCAGAGCAGGCCGCTGCGCGAGCACCTGGACCGCCTTCGGGCGGGCCGTCCGCGCCAGCCCCCCACCCGATTGCCTAGTAGTTACAGGGCCGAGTTAATGCAGGAGACTTCCGTGTCGGCGTACGCGATCGTCAAGACCGGCGGCAAGCAGTACAAGGTGGCCGTCGGCGACGTCGTCGAGGTCGAGAAGCTCGAGGGCGAGCCGGGCACCGAGCACACCTTCCCCGCTGTGCTGTTCGTGGACGGTGGCGAGGTCACCACGGACGCCGACGCGTTGGCGAAGGTCTCGGTTACCGGCAAGGTCGTGGAGCAGACCAAGGGTCCGAAGATCCGGATCCACAAGTTCAAGAACAAGACCGGCTACCACAAGCGCCAGGGTCACCGGCAGAAGCTGACCCGCGTTGAGGTCACCGGTATCTCCAAGTAGTTCTTCGGATCTTCGCAGACTTTCAGAAAGAGGCTTGAGCGATGGCTCACAAGAAGGGTGCGTCCAGCTCCCGCAACGGTCGTGACTCCAACGCCCAGCGACTGGGCGTGAAGCGCTACGGCGGCCAGGAGGTGAACGCCGGCGAGATCCTGATCCGCCAGCGTGGCACCAAGTTCCACCCCGGCGTGAACGTCGGCCGTGGCGGCGACGACACGCTGTTCGCGCTCGCCGCCGGTGCGGTCGAGTTCGGCACCAAGCGTGGCCGCAAGACGGTCAACATCGTGCCTTCGGTCGCCGCAGAAGCCTGATCTTCGGGTTTTCTGCAACACGACTTTCCGACGAGGGGTGGAGCCGGAATATCCGGCGCCACCCCTCGTTTGTGTTGTCCGAGAGTTTTTTCTTCGCGAGTGAAGTGAGGCAGTGCCATGGCGTCCCGGTTCGTGGACCGCGCGGTGATCCACCTGACCGCCGGTGACGGGGGCAACGGCTGTGCCTCCGTGCACCGCGAAAAGTTCAAGCCCCTGGGGGGTCCGGACGGCGGCAACGGCGGCAACGGCGGCGACGTCACGCTCGTCGTCGACCCCAACGTCCACACCCTGCTCGACTTCCACTTCCGCCCCCATGCCCGCGCCGGCAACGGCAAGATGGGCCAGGGCAACAACCGCAACGGCGCCGCCGGCGACCCGCTGGAGATGCGCGTGCCGTCCGGCACCGTCGTCTTCACGGAGGACGGCGAGCTCGTGGCCGACCTCGTGTCGCCCGGCACCACGTTCATCGCGGCCCAGGGCGGCCGCGGCGGGCTCGGCAACGCGTCGCTGGCGTCGAAGGCCCGCAAGGCCCCCGGGTTCGCGCTGCTGGGCGAGCCCGGCGAGTCGCGCAACCTGGTGCTGGAGCTGCGTTCGGTCGCCGACGTCGGCCTGCTCGGCTTCCCGAGCGCGGGCAAGTCGTCGCTGATCTCCGTGCTCTCGGCCGCGAAGCCGAAGATCGCCGACTACCCGTTCACCACGCTCGTGCCGAACCTCGGCGTGATCACCGCCGGCTCCACCGTGTTCACGATGGCCGACGTGCCGGGCCTGATCCCGGGCGCGTCGGAGGGCAAGGGCCTGGGTCTGGACTTCCTGCGCCACATCGAGCGCTGCGCCGTGCTGGTGCATGTGGTCGACTGCGCGACGCTGGAGCCGGGCCGGGACCCGGTGTCCGATGTGGACGCTCTCGAAGAGGAGCTCGCCAAGTACACCCCGGGCCTGGGCGGCAAGCTCGACGAGCGCCCGCGCGTGGTGGTGCTCAACAAGATCGACGTGCCGGAAGCCGCGGAGCTGGCGGAGTTCGTGCGGCCCGAGTTCGAGGCCCGCGGCCTGCAGGTGTTCGAGATCTCGACGGCCTCGCGCAAGGGCCTGCGGGAGCTCACCTTCGCGCTGGCGAAGGTCGTGGAGGAGTACCGCGAGGCGCAGCCGGTGCTGGAGCAGCAGCGCATCGTGCTGCACCCGCTGGCCATCGACGACAGCGGCTTCACCGTCTCGGCCGACCCGGAGGAAGAGGGCGCGTTCATCGTCCGCGGTGCCCGGCCCGAGCGCTGGATCCGGCAGACGAACTTCGCCAACGACGAGGCCGTCGGCTACCTCGCCGACCGGCTCAACCGTCTCGGCGTCGAGGACGCGCTCGCGAAGAAGGGTGCGAAGCCGGGCAGCCCGGTCACGATCGGCGACGTGCAGTTCGAGTGGGAGCCGTCGTCGCCCAGCGTCGCGGTGCACCTGTCCGGACGCGGCACTGACGTGCGGCTGGAGAAGAGCGACCGCATCGGCGCGGCGGAGCGCAAGGAAGCCCGCCGGATCCGTCGTGACGGGACCGGGGAGGACGAGTCATTCTCCGACGAGGACTCCGACTCGGCCTCCGCCGACCATGCGGATGACTTCGACGACGATCTGGAGGAACTGGACCGGTGAGCGGCACGCGCGTCGAGATCGCCGAAGCCCGCAGGCTCGTCGTCAAGGTCGGTTCGTCCGGGCTGACGACCGCCGGCAGCGGCCTGGACGTCAAGCGGCTCGACGCGCTGGTCGACGCCATCGCGGCGCGCGTGGCCCGCGACTGCCAGATCGTGCTCGTGTCCTCGGGTGCCATCGGCGCCGGCCTCGCGCCGCTGTCGCTGGGCAAGCGCCCGCGTGACCTGGCCACGAAGCAGGCGGCGGCGAGCGTCGGTCAGCTCGCGCTGGCCCACGCGTACGCGGAATCGTTCGGCAGGTACTCGCTCACCGTCGGCCAGGTCCTGCTGACGTCCGACGACGTGGTGCGCCGCGCGCACTACCGCAACGCGCAGCGCACGTTCTCGCGGCTGCTCGCCCTCGGCGCCGTGCCCGTGGTCAACGAGAACGACACCGTGGCCACGCAGGAAATCCGCTTCGGCGACAACGACCGCCTCGCCGCCCTCGTCGCCCACCTCATCGGCGCCGACGCACTGATCTTGCTGTCCGATGTGGACGGTCTCTACGACGGCGATCCTCGCGACGGCGCCACGCGCAAGATCGCCGAGGTGCTGAGCGAGTCCGATGTGGAGGGCATCTCCGTCGGCATGTCCTCCTCGGGCCTCGGCACGGGCGGCATGGTCTCGAAGCTCGCCGCCGCCCGCACCGCCGCGGGCGCCGGCATCCCCGTGCTGCTCGCCGCCGCCGTCGACGCCGCGGGCGCCCTCGGCGCGGCCGACGTCGGCACGGTCTTCGCGCCCGCCGACACCCGCCTGTCCGCGCGCCGCTTCTGGCTCGGCTACGCCGCCGACTCGTCCGGCCGCCTCCGTCTTGACGACGGCGCGGTGGCCGCGATCCTGCGCCGCCGCTCGCTGCTGGCGGCCGGCATCACCGGCGTGCTCGGCAAGTTCGAGGCGGGCGACGTCGTGGACCTCGTTGATGCCAAGGACGTCCCGGTCGCGCGCGGCGTGGTGGCGTTCGACGCGGGCGAGCTGCCGGATCTGATCGGCCGGTCGAGCCACGAGGTCCCCGTGGAGCACCGCCGTGAGGTCGTCCACGCGGACGATCTCGTGCCGCTGCGCCGGTAGACCTCCACCTCGACCCGGGCGGCACACCCGGGTCCGAAGTGGACAGTGGTCAGCCGTTCGTCTTGGCCAGCCCCGCGGGCGTGTCGCGATCTCCCGCCACGGCGGTGTGCGGCACGGCGGCTTCGAGCCGGGCGAGGTCGGCTTCGCTGAGCGAGAAGTCCGTGGCGGCGGCGTTCTCCTCCAGGTACTTCCGCCGTTTCGTGCCCGGGATGGGCACGACGTCGTGGCCCATCACCCAGGCCAGCGCGATCTGGCCCGGGGTCACGCCCTTCTCCTCGGCGAGCGCACGAACCCGGTCCACCAGCACGAGGTTGGCCGCGATGTTCTCCGGCGAGAACCGAGGGAGCCCGCGCCGCGCGTCGCCGGGGGCGAGGTCGTCGACGCTGCGGATCGTGCCGGACAGGAAGCCGCGGCCGAGCGGGGAGAAGGCGACGAACCCGATGCCCAGCTCGTCGACGACGGCCTTCACGCCGTTGCTCAGGGCCTCCTGGCTGAACAGGGAGAACTCCGACTGCAGCGCGGTGATCGGGTGCACCGCGTGGGCGCGGCGGATCGTGGCCGGCGCCGCCTCGGACAACCCGAGGTAGCGCACCTTGCCCTCCTGCACGAGGGCGGCCATGCCGCCGACGGTGTCCTCGATCGGCGTCGCCGGGTCGACCCGGTGCAGGTACAGCAGGTCGATCCGGTCGGTCCCGAGGTGGCGAAGGGACCGTTCGACGGCCTTGCGGGCGTACTCCGGGCTTCCGTTCGGGCCGTGGAAGGTGCCGTCGTCGTCGATTTCGGTGGCGAACTTGGTCGCGAGCACGAGCTCGTCGCGCCGGTGCCCGAGCGCGCGGTGGATCAGCTTCTCGTTCTCGAACGGGCCGTAGGCCTCCGCGGTGTCGATCAGCGTGATCCCGAGGTCGGCCGCGTGGCGGAGAGTGGCGATCGACTCTTCGTCGTCACGGTCCCCGTAGAACGCGCTCATCCCCATCGCGCCGAACCCCTCGGCCGAGACTTCCAGGCCTTGGCCGCCGAGTTTCCTCATCCGCATGTTCTTCGCCCCTTTGCGCTGACTGTCCTCAATGTACTGATGGTTGCCTCGCTCGCCGCTCACCTGATCAGGCGGCGTGCAGCCGCTCGAGGATCACCGCCATCTCCTGCGGCAGGTCGCCGGGGCGCCGGGAGGTGACGATCTGCCCGTCCGCCACGACCGGCTCATCGACGTAGGTTCCGCCGGCGTCGGCGATGTCGCTCTCGACGTGGTAGAAGCCCGTCATGGCGCGGCCGGTCGCGAGGCCCGCCTTGGCGAGGACCCGCGGGCCGTGGCACACCGAACCGATCGGCTTGTCGCGCTCCGCGAACGTGCGCACGAACTCCACCGCGGCGTCGTTCGCCACGAGCTCCTCGGGCGCGAGGCCGCCAGGCATGTACAGCGCGTCGTACGCCTGCGGGTCGGCGTCGGCGAGGGGGAGGGTGTCCTGCAGGGTGGTGCCGCGGTAGCCACTGAGCAGGCCGCCGGCCGGCGTGATCACGTCGACGTCGTAGCCCTCCTCGACGAAGCGGTGGTACGGGTAGAAGAACTCGACGTCCTCGACCTTGTCTGCGGTCAGGATTGCGACGCGGCCGCGACCGGCCTGCGCCAGCGGAACGGGCTTGCGGTTGTCGACTCCGCGAACGGCCGTCTCACGCGTGGTCATGGTTGGTCTCCAAAACGAACGAACTGGATGGTTCGGTATCGACTATAGCACCGAAAGAACCAGATAGTTCGGAACGCTCTATGCTCGCGGGATGCCACGTGACGCGACGGAGACCAAGCGCCGGGTCCTGGAGGCCGCGTACCGGGAGTTCGCCGCGTACGGCCTGGCCGGCGCGCGGGTCGACCGGATCGCCGCGAACGCCGAGGCCAACAAGCGCGCCATCTACGACTACTTCGGGAGCAAAGAGGAGCTGTTCGACACGGTCGTGGTCGAACGCCTGCTGACGGGCATGGAGACCGTCCCGGAGACCTGGGACGACCTGGCGCGCTTCGCCGGCGCCGTCTTCGACTACTACGCCTCGGACCCCGACCGCGCCCGGCTCACGCTCTGGCGGCAGCTCGAACGCCCGGAACCGACCGCGCGCGAGCTGGAGTCGTTCGGCGCCAAGCTCGCCGAGATGCGCGCCGCGCGCCCGACCGACGAGGCCATCGACACCGCGGACCTCTACGCCCTGATCTGGACCCTCCACCACACGGCGATCCTCTACCCCGGCGCGCTGCGGCCGACCGCCGAATCCGACCAGGCGCGGCTGCGGGCCGCCGTCGTGGCCGCGGTGGGCCGCCTCAGCGCGCCGTGGCGTGGGGAGGCGGACTGACGGCGTTGCTTCGGTTGACCGACGGCCGGGGAGGTTTCCGGCGTGGCCCGGGCAGCGGTGGGCCGGCTGAGCGTTGGCGCTGGATGCCGGGCTGGCTGCGATTGCGGTCGGCGTGGGAGTCGGCCTCGCCGTGCAGCTGGGTGTCCCGCTCTCCGAGCCCGACGGTGAAGTGGGGTGCGACGACCCTCCGACTGCGGTGAAACCCGGGGCCACGGCGGGACTTGAGTCGTGATCACGGCTCAAGTCCCGCGGGGCGTCAGAGTGTGATCAGCCGCGCGCCACCGTCGCTCTCCAGGACGGTGCCGGTCGTGGTCGGGTTGGTGGCCGCGAACACCACGGCTTCGGCGACGTCGTCGGCGGAAGCGACCTGTCGCGTCGGCAGGACCGAGGCGACCTGTGCGAAGTAGGCCGCGCGCTGCTCGGGCGGGAAGCCGCTCCACCAAGCCGTGTCCACCACCCCGGGTGACACGGCGTTGACCCGGATCGGTGCGAGTTCCGCCGCCAGCGGTTTGACCGCGGCCTCCAGGGCGCCGTTGATCGCCGCGAGCCCGGTCGTGCCCGGCATGCCGGTGCGCGCGGTGATGGCGGTGACCAGGGTGATCGACCCCGTTGGCGCGAGTCTCGGCAGCACCGCCTGGATGGTGGTGAGGTGCGCCCAGAACTTCGCATCGAAGGCGCGCCGCAGCATTGCCAGGTCCAGGTCCGCGATCGGCCCCATTCCCTCGCTGCCGCTGAGGCTCACCACGAGGGCGTCGATCCGCCCGATCGTCTCGGCGAGCGCGGCCATGGCGGCCGCGTCGCCGCCGTCGGCCTGGTGTCCGGTGAGGCCGGGGTCGCTGGCCGCCAGGTCGTCGAGCCGTTCTTTGCCGCGGCCGGTGAGGTGGACGTCGAACCCGCGTTCGCGCAGCTTGCGCGCGGTCGCCAGCCCGATGCCCGAAGTGCCCCCAGCGACGAGGGCCGTGCTGTTGCTCATGTGGTCTCCAATTTCGAACCGTGACGTCTCGTCTCGAATTACGCTACCATCGGTTCTCGTGACCGACCAGCCCCTCGGCAGCCGCCCCGGCCGAAAGCGCAGCGCCGCCAGCCGCGACGCGATCCTCGTGGCGACCTTGGAACTCATCGCGGAAGTCGGGTACGCCGGCCTGACCATCGAAGGCATCGCGGCGCGCTCCGGCTCGGGGAAGCAGACCGTCTACCGGTGGTGGCCGTCCAAAGCGGACGTGCTCATGGAGGCGCTCGCGAGCAAGGCCGACCTGATCGTGCCGGTGCCCGACCACGGCGACCTCGCGGCCGACCTGCGCGAGTTCCTGCGCGACACGTTCGCGCTCGGCGGCAAGCAGACCGTCGGCGACACGCTGCGCGCGCTGATGGCGCAGGCGCAGGTGGACCCCGCGTTCGGCGACCGCTTCCGTGAAGACTTCCTGCTGCGCCGGCGCGAGGTGCTGGGCCGGATCGTCGACCGCGCGGCCGAGCGCGGCGAGCTCCCCGCCGGCGTCTCCCGCGAAACCCTGATCGACGTCGTGTTCGGCACCCTCTGGTACCGCCTGCTCGCCACCCGCACGCCGGTCGGCCCGGAGCTCGCCGACGAGCTGGTGGCGCTGATCGTCAGGGCTTGAGCGCCCGCACGATGCGGGCCAGCTGCTCCGCGTAGGCGTCGGCGAACTCGGCCGAGCCCGGGTCCTGGCCGGTGAGCGCGCGGGCGACGCGTGGGAACGCGAGCGACGCGCTGGCCGCCGCCATCAGCACGAGCATCAGCGCCGCCGGGTCGATGTCGGCCGGGAAGTCGCCGGCTTCCTGACGTGCGCGGACGTAGTCGAGCTGGCGCTGGAGGAACTCGCGCTGGGCTTCGACACCGATGGCGTCCGGCTCGCCGTCGGTGAGGTTCTCCCAGAGGAACAGGCGGCCGAGGTCGGCGTCGGCGAGGCCCGAGCGCACGAACTCGGCGGCGACGTCCGCCAGCTCGCGATCCGGCGCGGCGATCGTGGTGAAGCTGTCGAAGACCGGGCGGTTCAGCTCGGTGTACAGGCCTTCCTTGCCGCCGAAGTAGTACGAGATCAGCTGCTTGTTCACGCCCGCACGTGTGGCGATCTCGCCGACGCGCGCCGCCGCGTAGCCCAAGCTGGCGAACTCCGCCTTGGCCGCCTCGAGGATGCGCGCCTTCGTGCGCTCGGGGTCGCGCTGACGTTCGCGTGGCGCACGGCGGGGACTGTTCTCGGGCACGGGATCATCCTAGTCGATGACTCAATCATCCTCACGGTTGACTTAATCATCCGTACGGATAATTATGGAATGGTCCGAGAGGGGAAGACCATGAACTTGCGAGTTGCCGTCGTCGGCGGCGGGACGGGTGGCCTGTGCCTGGCCCACGGCCTGGTCCGGGCCGGTGTCGAAGTGGCGGTGTACGAACGCAGCCGCACGCGGACCGAGCGGCTGCAGGGTTACCGCGTGCACATCGATCCACACGGTGCGGCCGCATTGCACGAGTGCCTGCCGCCCGACGCGTGGCAGCGTTTCGTGGCCGCGACGGGGGAGAGTGCGCACGAGTTCGCCTTCGTCACGGAGCAGTTGCGCGAGCTGGCCGTGATGCGCGAACCGGACGCGGCGGATCCGGCGAAGGCCCACCACTCCGTCAGCCGGATCTCGCTACACCAGGTGCTTTCGGCCGGCCTCGAGGGAATCCTGTGGTACGACAAGGAGTTCGTGCGCTACGAGGCCGGGCCCAAGGACGTGACCCTCCACTTCGCCGACGGCACCGCGGCTTCGGCCGACCTCGTGATCGGCGCAGACGGCGCGAACTCCCGCGTGCGCGCCCAATTCTTGCCTCACGCGAATCGGGTGGACACGGGAATCGTCACGATCGTCGGCAAGGCGCCGCTCTCGGGCTGCGCCGGCCGGTTCACCGCCGGTCCGGTGTACGTCGTGGCCCCACCCGGCTGCGGCATGTTCACCGCGCCGCACCTGTCCCCGGAGGTCGCGGTCAACGACGAAACCGCCGACCTCGACCCGGTGCTGTTCGACAACACCGGCAGCTACGTGACGTGGGCCTACGGCGCACGGAACCTGCCGGCCGACCTGTCCGAACTGGACGGTGCCGCCCTGCGATCTCTGGTGCTCGACCTGATCCGCGACTGGCACCCCGACCTGGCGCGGCTGGTTTCGGACTCGCCCGAGGGCACCGTGAGCCGCCTGCCCATCCTCACGTCCGTCCCGGTCCGCCCCTGGCCCTCCGGCCCCGTCACTCTCCTCGGCGACGCCGCCCACAGCATGACGCCCTTCCGCGGCATCGGCGCCAACACCGCCCTCCGCGACGCTCAGCTGCTGTGCCGCAAGCTCACCTCCGGCCGCGCGGCCGGTGTGGCCGTCGCCGAGTACGAACGCGAAATGCGCAAGTACGCCGACAAAGCCGTCCGCACCTCGGCCCGCAGTGCCGACCAATTCGTCTCCGGCAGCCGCCTCGGCCGGGCACTGACGCGGACGATGTTCCGGACTCTCGGCGCTGCCCAGAAACTCCGCCGCTGACGGCTGGGGCGGCCGAATCGACCCCTGTGCAGCGGGGCTGTTCGAAGTCTGGGACTGCGGCGGCTTTCCTTGCCGGGTAGGCATTTCCGGCCGCCGCGCTGGAGTGGGCGGCGTCGGCCCGGCTCACTCACGGAAGTTGGGCCGGCCTTGGCTCAGGCTGTGGGGGCGTCAGCCCGCTCACCCAACGGAAGGTGGGACTTGCCCGGCTCAGGTTGCGGGTCGGGGGAGTACCGCGATCGCCGTTTCCGCGATGTCTTGCAGGGTTTCCTGGCTCGCGCCCGCCTTGCCGACTGCCTCGATGCCGCGCAGGACGGCCAGCAGCAGGGCCGCCAGCTTGACCGGGTCGGCGTCCGCGGCGAGGTCGCCGTTGCGCTGGCAGGCGGCGATGTCGCCGGCCAGCAGCCCCTGCAAAGCCTCGACTGTTTCCCGTGCCCGCCTGGCGACGACGTCGTCGTGTTCCGCCAGTTCGGCGGCGCCCTTGGCGAGGAGGCAGCCGTGGTGGGTGACGTCGGCAGCGGTGGCCGCGGCGACGGCGTTGACGTGTGCGACCAGGCGGGCGTAAGCGTCCTCATCGGACCCGCGCAGGCCGCGCCCGGTGGCGTCGACGATCGCGGTGCAGTAGTCGTCGAACACGCGGTGGAACAGCTCCTGCTTGCCTCCGAAGGCGCCGTACAGGCTGCCCTTGCCGAGGCCCGTCACCTCGGCGATCTCGTCGATGCGCGTACCCGCGTACCCGGCCTGCCAGAACTGGTCCCGGGCCGCGTCCAGCACCTTGCGCTCGTCGAACTTCCGCGGTCTCGCCACACCGCGAGCCTAACCGTTCTTGACTGTATCGTCCATAACAGGCTAGCGTTCTGGACGAAGCAGTCAAGAACTGGAGGAGTTCCATGACAGGGGTGCTGGCAGACAAGGTCGCGGTCGTCACCGGCGGCAACAGCGGGATCGGCCTGGCCGTGGCCCGGCGGTTCGCCGCGGAGGGCGCGCGGGTGTTCATCACCGGTCGCGACGAGGAGAAGCTCGAGGCAGCGGTCGCTGAGGCCGGCCCGGCGGTCACCGGGGTCCGGGTCGACGTGGCGGTCGCCGCGGACCTCGACCGGCTCTACGAAGTGGTGGGCGAGCAGGCGGGCCGCGTCGACGTGCTCGTCGCCAATGCCGGCGGCGGCCTGCCGGGAACGCTCGGGGACATCACCGAGGAATCCATCGACTACACCTTCGGTACCAACGTGAAGGGCGTGATCTTCACGGTCCAGAAGGCCCTTCCTCTGCTCTCGGCCGGCGCGTCCATCGTCGTGACGGGGTCCACCAGCGCCATCCGGCCGAGTGCGCCCCTGGAGGTCTACGGTGCGTCGAAGGCCGCCGTGCGCAACCTGGTGCGCAGCTGGGCCCAGCACGCGGCCGCGCGGAAGTTCCGCATCAACGTGCTCAGCCCCGGCCCGACCGAGACGCCCGGTTTGGTGGGCGCGCTCGGGCCGATGCTGCCCCAGCTCGTCGAGCAGGTTCCCCTCGGTCGGCTCGGCGAGCCGGACGAAATCGCCTCGGTGGCCACGTTCCTGGCCTCCGACGCGTCGTCCTTCGTCAACGGCGCCGAGTGGTTCGTCGACGGGGGACAGGCGCAGATCTGAGCCCCGGCGGGACAACGGGGTCCCGCCGGAGCGCCCGCGATCAGAGCCGGCGCGGGGCCTCGATGCCGAGCAGTTGCAGGCCGAGCACGAGCGTGCGCGACGTGAGCGTGGCCAGCTGCACTCGCGAGGCCCGCAGTTGCGGCGTCTCGGCGGCCAGAACCGGGCACTGCTCGTAGAAGCGGGAGAACGTCACGGCCGTCTCGTAGAGGTACGTACACAGCTTGTGCGGCGCGTACGCGCTGGTCGCCGAGCGGAGGGTCTCGCCGAATCGCAGCAGGGTGAGGGCGAGGGCGCGTTCGGCCGGCTCGGCCAGGGTGACCGGCGCGCCAGTGCTCTGGTCGCCCGCCTTCGCGAGGATCGACTCGATCCGCGCGTGCGCGTACTGCAGGTAGACCGACGTGTTGCCGTCCTTGGCCAGCATGCGGTCCCAGTCGAACACGTAGTCGCGCTCACGGTCGCCGGAGAGGTCGGCGTACTTCACCGCGCCGATGCCGACGGCGCGCGCCACCTCGCGCTGTTCGGCCTCGCTGAGCTCACTGCGTTCGGCGACGACGTCGGCGGCTTGCGCGACGGCCTCGCCCAGCAGGTCGGCGAGCTTGATCGTCTCGCCGGCGCGCGTGCGCATCACTTTGCCGTCGGCACCCAGCACGGAGCCGAAGCCGATGTGCTCGGCGTGCACTCCGTCGAGCCAGCCCGCGGCGCGGCAGACGGCGAAGAGCATCGCGAAGTGCTGGGCCTGCGGTGTGCCGACGACGTAGAGCAGGTCGGTGGCGCCGCGTTCGGTGGTCCAGTACTTCGCGGTGGCGAGGTCGGTGGCCGCGTAGCCGTAGCCGCCGTCGCGCTTGCGCACGATCAGCGGCAGCCGGTCGCCTTCGCGGTTGTGGAAGCCTTCGGGGAACACGCAGACCGCGCCGTCGCTGAGCTCGGTGAGCCCGTCGGCCTCCAGCTCGTCGACGACCTTGGCGAGGTAGGGGTTGTAGAAGCTCTCGCCGTAGATGTCTTCGTCAGTGAGGGTGATGCCGAGCAGGTGGTAGACCTCGTTGAAGTGGCGCGTGGATTCGTCGACGAGCCCCTGCCACGTGGCGAGCGTCTCGGTGTCGCCGCTCTGCAGCTTCACAACGCGCTCGCGCGAGCGGGTGGCGAACGCTTCATCGGAGTCGAACTTGCGGCGCGCGGCTTGGTAGAACTCATTGAGGTCGCCGATGCCGCTGGGCCCGGCGGGCGGTTCGTCGAGCAGGTGCTCGATGAGCATGCCGAACGGGGTGCCCCAGTCGCCGAGGTGGTTGTGGGGCAGCACTTCGTGGCCGGCGAAGCGCAGTAGCCGCACGATCGCGTCGCCGATCACCGACGAGCGCAAGTGGCCGACGTGCATTTCCTTGGCGACGTTGGGGCTGCTGTAGTCCAGCGCGATGCGCCGCGGTTCCGTGGCGGGTTCGACGCCGAGCCTCGGGTCGCTGCCGAGTGCGTTGACGCTGCTTTCGAGCCATTCGCGGCGGAGCACGAAGTTGAGGAAGCCAGGTCCGGCGATCTCCGGCGGTGCGGCGAGGTCGGTGATCTCGAGGTGCTCGACGATGGCCGCGGCGACTTCGCGCGGTGGGCGGCCGAGGCGTTTGCCCAGGCTCATCGCGAGGTTGCACTGGTAGTCCACGCCGTCGCGGGTCGAGACGGTGATGAGCGCGTCGGCCGGGGCGATGTCGACGTCGAGCGCGCGGTGGAGGGCGTCCACCACGCGTCGGGCGAGTTCCTCACTAACCTCGGGCTTGCGCACGGTGTCCCTCCTTCTTCGCGTAGTCGATTCGCCGCAGCGTAGCGACTCGGCCGAAGCGGGCTCGAGGGGATTACCGCAGTTCGCTGCCCTTCGTCTCGGGCAGGCGCAGCACCACGAGGAACGCGATGGCCGCGGCGACCGCGACGTACCAGAAGAACGCCGTGGCCGCGCCGGCCGCGGACAGCGCGCTGAGCACCAGGGGTGCGGTCCCGCCGAACAGCGCGACGGTGAGGTTGTACCAAGCCCCGATGCCCAGTCCGCGCAGCTCGGTCGGGAAGAGCTCGCTCATGATCGCGGGCGCGAGCGACGTCATCGCCGTGTAGAGGCCCAGCCCCACGCAGAACACCACGAGCAGACCGCCGAGCCCGGGCCGCACGAGGAACGACAGCGGCACGATCACCAGCGCCGTTGCGCCCGACCACACGAGCAGCTGCGGCCGGCGCCCGACGCGGTCGGCGAGCGCGCCCATCGGGTACTGCAGCGCCACGAACAGCGCGGTGGCGATCGAGAGCGCGAGGAACACGTCGATGTCGCTCGCCCCGCGCGTCTTCACCGCGAAGGAGGTGAGGGCGCTGAAGAAGGTGTAGTAGCAAAGTGTGGACAGCATCGTGAAGCCCACGAGCTGCCCGACAGCCTTGGGGTGGTGCGTCAGCGTGGTCAGCAACGGCCGCTCGACGCGCCGCGCTTGCTCCTTCTTCTGTTCGAACAGCTCGGTTTCCGCGAGGCTGCGCCGCAACCACAATCCGACGAGCCCCAGCACCCCGCCCAGCAGGAACGGGATCCGCCAGCCGAACGAAGCGAGCTGCGCCTTGTCCATCGTCCGCGCCAGCACGAACCCCAGCACAGTCGCGATCAGCACCGCCGACCCGGTGGAGATGTAGAAGAACGACGAGTACCGCCCGCGCCTCTTCGCCGGCGCGATCTCCCCGAGGTACGCCGAGGCGTTCGACACCTCGCCACCCAGCGAAATCCCCTGCGCCACCCTTGCGAGCAGCAACAGCACCGGCGCGAGCCAGCCCACCTGCGCGAACGTCGGCAGCACCGCGATCGCCACCGACCCGCCCGCCATGAGCGCGATGGTCAGGATCATGGCCGGCTTGCGCCCGTGCACGTCCGCGAACCGCCCGAGCAGCACCCCGCCCAGCGGCCGGAAGAAGAACGCGAGCGCGTAGGTCGCGAACGTGTTGATCAACGCCAGCGCTTCGTTGCCGGAGGGGAAGAACGCGCCCGCGAAGTAGATGCTGAACGTCGCGTAGATCGTCCAGTCGAACCACTCCAGCGCATTCCCGGCACTGGCGGCGAACAACTTCCGCACCGGCAACCGGTGCCTCGTCGCGACCTCCGCCGTCGATCCGGCCATGGCGACCTCCACGTCCCGCTCGGGTGGAAGGGCACTGTGCCAGAAATGCCGGGAGATCGGTAGTTCTTCACCGACCGGAAGTGGTTCTGGTTGGACGTCTTCGCTGGTCTGGACCCGTGGTCGCGGCCTTCCCCCCGAGTCAGGAGGTGCTGGCCAAACCGAACGGCAACACCGCCTTCGCTCCCGCCTTGCGGAGGAGGCGGGAAGCCAAGGTCATCGTCCAGCCGGTGTCGATGACGTCGTCCACGAGGAGGATGGGGCCGGGGGTGTCGGCGACGCGGGCGGCGACGTCGTCGGGCAAGGAGAGGCGCTGCCAGAGGTCGGCGAGGCGCTGGGCGCTGTTGGCCTGCCGCGGGGGTGGGCCGGCGGAGTCAAGCGTGCCGAGGTGCTCCAGGCGGCCGATGGTCGCGAGCCGCTCCGCCAGGTTCGCCACCAGGACCGGCCGGGTCGCCGACGGCACGGCCACGACGGCCGTCGGGCGCTCCGCCCACGGCCACGCCGCCAGGACCTTCACGCAGGCCTGGAACACCGACTCCGGAACCACGTCGTCCGCCGCGCCCGGCCCGACGAGCTCGCGCAGCCGCGAGCCCCAGCCGACGTCGGTGAGGCGGCCCAGCACCTGACCCGGCTCGGCCTGCTCGGTGGCGGCGATGCGGCCCGACAGCGGCACGTCGAGGCCCTTCATTCCGCTGGGCCACTGCTTGCGCGGCGCCACCTCGACGCCCGGCCGGTCCAGCCGTTCGCGTGTGGCGCCCACGACCTCCTCCGACACCGCGGTGTCCCAGTGCTGCCCGGTGCAGTTGTCGCAGCGGCCGCACGGCGCCGCGTCCGGGTCGTCGAGCTGGCGGCGCAGGTACTCCATGCGGCAGCCGGTCGTGGCGATGTAGCCGAGCATCGCCGACTGCTCGGCCTCGCGCGCTTTAGCAACCCGGGCATAGCGGTCGCGGTCGTACTGCCATTCCTGGCCCGTGCTCTCCCAGCCGCCGCGCACGCGCCGGACCGCGCCGTCGACGTCGAGCACCTTCAGCACCATCTCCAGCCGCGAGCGCGACAGCTCCACAGTCGGCTCCAGCGCGGCAGTCGACAGTGGACGGTCGGCGTACGCGAGCGAGTTCAGCACCTGCGACACCCGCAGCTCGTCGGGGAACGCCAGCGAGCCGAAGTACGCCCAGATCGCCTTGTCCTCGCGGCCCGGCAGCAGCACGACCTCCGCGCGCTCCACACCACGGCCCGCGCGCCCGACCTGCTGGTAGTAGGCGATCGGTGACGACGGCGCGCCCAGGTGCACCACGAACCCGAGGTCCGGTTTGTCGAAGCCCATCCCGAGCGCCGACGTGGCCACGAGCGCCTTGACCCGGTTGGCCAGCAGGTCGTCTTCCGCGGCCTGTCGGTCGGCCGGGTCGGTCTTGCCCGTGTACGCCGCCACCGGGTAGCCGCGCTCACCGAGCAGCGCCGCGACGTCGTGGGCCGCCGCGACCGTGAGCGTGTAGATGATGCCGGACCCGGGCAGCTCGGCCAGGTGCTCGGCGAGCCACGCCAGACGCGCCTGATCCGTCGGCAGTTCGGCCACGGCCAGCCGCAAGCTCTCGCGGTCGAGCGGACCGCGCAGCACGAGCGTGTCGCCGCCGGTGCCGATGCCCAGCTGGTCGGCGACGTCGGTGGCCACGCGGTCGTTGGCCGTCGCCGTCGTGGCCAGCACCGGCACGCCGTCGGGCAGGTCGCCCAGCAGCGTGCGCAGCCGGCGGTAGTCGGGCCGGAAGTCGTGGCCCCAGTCCGAGATGCAGTGCGCCTCGTCCACCACGAGCAGCCCGGCGCTCGCGGTGAGCTTCGGCAGCACGGCGTCGCGGAAATCGGGGTTGTTGAGCCGTTCGGGGCTCACCAGGAGCACGTCGACGTCGCCGGCAACGACCGACGCCTGCACCTGGTCCCACTCCTGCGCGTTGGCCGAGTTGATCGTGGCCGCGTGGATCCCGGCGCGCGCGGCCGCCGAGATCTGGTTGCGCATGAGCGCGAGCAGGGGCGAGACGATGACGGTCGGACCGGCGCCCTGCTCACGGAGCAGGGCCGTGGCCAGGAAGTACACGGCCGACTTGCCCCACCCGGTGCGCTGCACGACGAGCGCGCGCCGGTGGTGGGCGACGAGGGCCTCGATCGCCGTCCACTGGTCTTCGCGCAGGGTCGCGGTTTCGCCGGCGAGCGACCGCAGCAGGGTCTCGGCACGCTCGCGAAGGGCTTCGGTGGTGTCCACGTCCCCGGTCTACCCCATGCGGCCGACAGAACGGGAGCCGGACGGGGCACGAACGGACCGTTCGCGATCGAATACCCACAGTTATGTGATTCAAGTCACAAACAAGATTCGCGTAAGGCGCCAGGCGTTCCGAGCTCTCCTCGGCAACCGGTGCCTCTCGGGGGAGGTGACCGGTCGCCCGGCGATGCCCCCTTGACCGCCGGAGCGTGGCGCACGGGCCCCGGCCTCCTCCTGGGGAGCGGGAAGGCCGGGTCCGCGCGTTGCCGATCCGACCAAACGCAGGCGGGCACCCAACCGGACGCTTCCACGCCCGGCAACTGTTCCCGCCATGGCTGTGGTGGGGTGGGTAACGAGCAGCACAGCACGCACATCGCAGCCCGAATGGGCAGGTCTCGCGCGCCCGCGCGTATTAGGCTCACCGGCTATGTCACCACGCCGGATCGGGGTCATGGGCGGCACGTTCGACCCCGTGCACCACGGTCACCTCGTCGCGGCCAGCGAGGTCCAGTCGCGCTTCGCGCTGGACGAGGTCATCTTCGTCCCGACCGGGCAGCCGTGGCAGAAGTCCGAGCGCGTCGTGACCCGCGCCGAGGACCGCTACCTGATGACGGTGATCGCCACCGCGTCCAACCCGGTATTCTCCGTGAGCCGCGTCGACATCGACCGCGGCGGCCAGACCTACACCGTCGACACGTTGCGGGACCTGCACGAGGAGTACCCGGACGACCAGCTGTTCTTCATCACCGGCGCCGACGCGCTGGAGCAGATCCTCACCTGGCACAAGGCCGACGAGCTGTTCAACTTCGCGCACTTCATCGGCGTCACGCGCCCCGGCTATCGCCTCAACTCCCACCACCTGCCGAGCGGCAAGGTCAGCCTCGTCGAGGTCACGGCGATGGCGATCTCGTCCACCGCCTGCCGCGAGCGGGTGGAGCGCGGCGAGCCCGTCTGGTACCTCGTGCCCGACGGCGTAGTCCGCTACATCGCCAAGAAGGACCTGTACCGCAAAGACCGAGGTGAGTGACCGGGTACCCTCGTCCGGGCGTACCCCGAACCCTGAAGGAGCACTGTGGCAGCGACGTCCGAGGCACGAGAGCTGGCCGTCGCGGCCGCGCACGCGGCAGCCGACAAGCTGGCCAGCGACGTGGTCGTGCTGGACGTGTCCGACCAGCTCGTGATCACCGACGCTTTCGTGATCGCGTCCGCGGCCAATGAGCGGCAGGTCGGTGCGATCGTCGACAACGTCGAGGAGAAGCTGCGCATCGGCGGGCACAAGCCGGTCCGCCGCGAAGGTGCCCGCGAAGGCCGCTGGGTGCTGCTGGACTACGTCGACGTCGTCGTCCACGTGCAGCACCAGGAAGAGCGCTCGTTCTACGGCCTGGAGCGGCTGTGGAAGGACTGCCCGCGCATCGAGGTCGAAGGGCTCGAGCCCGCCGCCGCGGCCGATCGCGACGCCGCCGCGGACAGCGCGGACGGCCTGGACGCGTGAGCCTGAAGCGGCTGCTGCTCTGGCGGCACGGCGAAACGGACTACAACGCCGCCGGCCGCATGCAGGGACACCTCGACTCCGCGCTGACCCCGGTCGGCTGGAACCAGGCGCGCTTCGCCGTTCCGGCCCTCGCGCGGTTCTCGCCCGATCTGGTGATCGCGTCGGACCTGCACCGCGCGACCGACACGGCCACCGTCCTCAGCGAAGCCATCGGCGTGCCGCTGCGCATCGACAAGCGGCTGCGCGAGACGCACCTGGGTGAGTGGCAGGGCATGACCGGCCCCGAGGTCGACGCCGCCTACCCCGGTGAGCGCGACAAGTGGCGCACCGACGCCGCGTGGGCGCCGCCGGGCGGAGAGTCCCGAGTGGACGTCGCGGGGCGCGCGGGCGAGGTCGTGAACGACCTGCTGCAGCCGAATTCCGACGCCGGCGAGTCGGTGCTGCTCGCGTCGCACGGCGGTCTGATCGTGGCGCTTACGGCGAAGCTGCTCGGCCTGCCGATCGAGATCTGGCCGTCGCTCGGCGGGATCATGAACTGCCACTGGGTGGAGCTCGGCCGCCGCGACGGAGCCTGGCGGCTGTATGCGTACAACGCGGGGATCACCGGCTGATCGATGGGCCCGCACCTGCTCGTCTTCGGTGATTCGCTGAGCTTCCACGGACCGGTTGGTCCCTGTGCCGCAGACGAACCACGCCTGTGGCCCAACGTCGCGGCCACCGCGCTCGACGGGCGCGCCGACGTGGTCGCCGGCATCGGCTGGACCGCGCGCGACGTGTGGTGGTCCCTGACCGGTGACCCCCGGGTGTGGGCCGATCTGCACCGCGCGGACGCCGTCGTGCTGGCGATCGGCAGCATGGACACGCTCCCGTCGCCGCTGCCGACGTACCTCCGCACCGGCTTGCGTTACCTCCGTCCAGACGGTGTGCGCCGCGTCGTGCGCGGCGCGTATCTGGCCGCGCAACCGCGGTTGTCCGTCGTGTTGCGGGGCCGGCCCACGGTGCTGCCCGCGAAGCTGACCGTGCACTACCTCGACCTGGCCGTGGAGGCTTTGCGCGTGTTGCGGCCCGAGCTGCCGATCTTCGGGATGCTGCCGTCGGTGCACCGCGCCGACGCGTACGGCCGCGTCCACACCGCCCGCCCCGCCGCGGCCGCCGCGATGGCCGCGTGGGGCGCGCGCCTGGACGTGCCGCTGCTCGATCTGCCCGCCGTCGTGGGTGATCACGTGCTCGACGGCGAGGGCAACCCCGACGGCATGCACTGGGGCTGGGCGGGCCACGAAGCAGTCGGCACGGCCATGGCGAAGCTGATGACACCGGCTTTGCGCCCCGGCCACGTAGGCTGACGGCGTGTCGGTAGCCGTGGTCACGGACTCCACCGCTCATCTGCCGGAGGGCTTCGCCGACCGGCACTCGGTGCGCGTGGTGCCTCTGCACGTCCTCGTCGACGGTGCCGTCTCCTACGACGGCACCGAGATGGGCCCCGCCGCGCTCGCGGAAGCGCTGGGGGAGCGCAAAATCGTCACCACGTCACGGCCCACGCCCGCCGAGTTCGCGACCGTCTTCCGGGCCGCGCTCGACGACGGCGCCGAGTCCGTGGTGTCGGTGCATCTGTCCAAAGAGCTCTCCGGCACGTGGGAAGCCGCCGTGCTCGCCGCCCAGGAAGTCGGTCCGGACCTCGTGCGCGTGGTCGACTCGCGCACCACGGCCATGGGGCTCGGGTTCGCCGCGCTGCACGCCGCGGTGGCCGCCACCGCGGGCAAGTCGGCGGTCGACGTCGAGGCGGCCGCGGTCGACGCCGCCGGGCGCTCTTCCACGCTCTTCGTGGTCGAGACGCTCGAGCACCTGCGCCGTGGTGGCCGCATCGGGCCGGCCGCCGCGCTGCTGGGCACGGCGCTCGCGGTGAAGCCGGTGTTGCACATGTCCGAAGGGCGCATCCTTCCGCTGGAAAAGGTCCGGACCATGAACCGGGCCATGGGGCGGCTGGTCGAGCTCGCGGTGAAGGCGGCCGGTGAAGGCCCGGTCGAGCTCGCCGTGCACCACCTCGCCTCGCCGGAACGAGCTGTCGAGCTGGCCAACCGCCTGGAGGAAGCCGTGCCCGGCTGCGCCGGCGGCTGCGTGGTGTCGGAGCTGGGCGCCGTGATCGGCGCGCACACCGGACCGGGCGTGCTCGGGGTGGTCGTGCAGCGGGAGCGGTGATCCTCCTTGGCCGGTAAGGGTTTTCAGCCCTTGCCGGTGGTGAAGCCCGCGAGGAACAGCTCCAGCCACCTCGCCCGCACCGCCGGCTGGACGTCCGTCGGCGCCGTGAGGATGAGCAGGTAGAAGTCGTCGGCGGTCACGTCCTCACGCAGCCTGCCGTCGCGCTGGGCGACCTTGATCATCCGCGTCGTGGCCGCGCGGCTGCGGCTCTCCTGTTCGGGTGTGAGGTACTCCGCCCCGACGTTCTGCGCCGCGGCCTTCACCGCCCGGTCGTCGGCCGCCGCCTCGACGATGTGGCTCACCAGCGCCGAGATCTCGCCCATCGCGTCGGCCCCGCCGGCCACCCGCTCGGCCGCCGCCTCGATCGCCTCGGTGATCAGTTCGCTGTGCTCGCCGATCACCGCCGTGACGAGGTCGGTTTTCGTCGGGAAGTGCCGGTACAACGTGCCCACGGCGACCCCCGCGGCCTCGGCGATCGTGTCCATCGGGACGTCGGGGCCGAGCCGGGTGATCTGCTCCCGCGCCGCGTCGAGGATCTTCGTGCGGTTGCGCACCGCGTCGGCGCGCAGCGGGCGGGACGGCTCCATCGGCTCTCCGTGGTCAGCTCGCGAGGGCTCTCATGATCAGGGTGTCGAAAGCGCGGTCGGGCAGGGCGCGGCGCAGGAAAATCAAGGGTTTCGCGCCGAAACCTGCAGCGTAACGTGTGCGCGGGCGCCGAGCGGTCGCAGCCTTCGCGACGGTCTTCGCGATCACGGACGGCCGGGACATCATCCGCACGTTGATGCCCGAGTTCATGCCCTTCGCCAGCTTCCCGGCCAGGTCCGAATACGCGCCCTCGCCGGAGACCTCCGTCAAGTGGTCCACGGCGATGTTGCCCCACTCCGTCGCGATCCCACCGGGCTCGACCACGACCACGTCGATCCCGAACGGCCGCACCTCCATTCGCAGCGAGTCGGAGAACCCCTCCAGGGCGAACTTCGTGCCGTGGTACCAGGCGCCCAGCGGGGTGTAGATCTTGCCGCCCATCGAGGAGATGTTCACGATCCGGCCCGAGCGTTGCGCTCGCATCACCGGCAGCACGAGCTGGATCAGCCGCGCGGCCCCGAACACGTTCACCTCGAACTGGTAGCGCGCCTCCGACAAGGGCACGTCTTCGACCGCGCCGTACGAGCCGTAGCCGGCGTTGTTCACCAGCAGATCGATCCGGCCGGACTCCGCGACGATCGCCGCCACGGCCTTCTCCACGGACTCCTCGTCCGTCACGTCCAGCGCGATCGCCCGCACCCCGCGTTCGGCGAGGTCCGCCATCCGCTCCACCCTTCGCGCGGCGCCATAGACCGTGTAACCACGCTCCAGCAGCTCTCGTGCCGTGGACTCTCCGATACCCGACGACGCGCCCGTGACCAGGGCGACCTTGGGGGCCATGACCGTCACCTCCTGAAAGTGAACCAGGACTCAGGTTTATCATGAGTCATCGTTCACTTTCAACCGGGTGGATTTCACGGAGGTTGTTTTCGGCAGTGTCACCGTCGACGGCGGCGAACGAGTGGTGCTCGTGCGTCACCACCCAGCGGCCCTGGTCCTTGCGCAGGCCGATGGTCAGCCGAAGGTGATGGCCCGGTGGATCGGCGGAGGTGCCGCAGCGCAGGAGCGCCCAGGCGAACGCCACGTGGTCGCCCGCGGTCACGTCGAGCTCCAGGATGGTGAACGTCGCGCCTTCCGCTTGCCAGACGAAAAACGGTGGCCAGGTCTCGCGGTAGGCGTCGATCCCGCGGACACCTTCGTGAGGCGGCGGGACGTCGAACATCACGATGCCGTCGGAGTGGTCGGCGAGGACGCCGTCGAGATCTCCCGTGTGGACGGCAGTGGCCCAGTTTTCGATCAGGGCGCGGATCTCGGCTTCGTTCGTCATGTGGGTCCTTCCCGTGGAGCGCCGTCGAGGGCGGCGATGGGCGTCAGCATCGCACCGGGGGCCGACCGGAACCGGCGTTCAGCGGTCGCCGAGGCCGAGTTGTCCACAAGGGGGCAGTTATCCACAGGCTGGCGGATTCGGCCTGGTGGCCGGTGTCGATCAGCGCCTAGCGTCGCACGTGTGTTCGAGCAGACCGCCCGTGATCCGGGCACTCCCGTGAACGCCAGGCTCGCCTGGCTGGCCGACCAGCTGGCGGCGGGCCCACGCACCGTCGGGCCCGGCGGCCGGCTGGTCCGGCGCTGGCTGCCCGGCGGCGCCGACCCGGCTCACCCGGGTCTGCCCGGCGTGCTGAAAAGTCACCGAGTCCTCGTCGTGCTGGGGCTGGTGGTCGTGGCTGTGCTGATCGCTGCGGGCTTCGCGGTGTTCAGCGGCTCGCCCGCGATGGAGGTGGCGCCGTCGCTGCCGAGCGCGAAGGCGCACCCTTCCGTCGCGGCGCCGGCGTCTTCGGCGTCCGCGACGCTGGTGATCAGCGTGATCGGCCACGTCCGCGCGCCCGGCCTCGTCACCGTTCCGGCCGGCTCGCGTGTGGCCGACGCGGTGCGGGCCGCCGGTGGCGCGGACCCCGGCACCGATCTCTCCAGCCTGAACCTCGCCCGCAAACTCACCGACGGCGAGCAGCTCGCCGTCGGCATCACGGTCGCGTCCTCGGCACCGGCCGGTGCCGGCGCGGCTCCGGGCAAACTCGACCTCAACTCGGCCACCCCCGAGCAACTCGACACCCTGCCCGGCGTCGGCGAGGTCACCGCCGGCCGCATCATCGACTGGCGCACGCAGCACGGCGGCTTCTCCAGCGTCGAACAACTTCGCGACGTCGAAGGCATCGGCGAAAGCAAGTTCGAGAAGCTGCGCGAGCAGGTGACGGTCGGATGATGTTCGTCCAGCCGGAAGCCGCGCCGTCGTGGCGTGACCACGACCTTCGGCTCGTCCCGGCAGCATTGGCGGCCTGGGGCGGCACCCTGGCGGGCCTGCGGCTCGGGTGGTGGGCGGCCGAGGTTTTCGGCGTTGTGGCAGCGGTTTTGTCGGCCGTATTGCTCGCACGGCGGCGTGGGCGGTGGGTCGGCGCGGCCGGCGCGCTGTTGGTCTTGGGGCTCGTGGTGGCGCTGCCGACAGCGTGGCGCATCCGGGGAGCTGAACAGGACACGCTCGGCCAAGCCGCAGCGCACGGGGTGACCGCCACGCTTCGCGTCGAGGTCACCGAGCGGCCGCGGCCGATCCACAGCGCGGGCTACGCCGATCAGCAGGCGGGTACCCGATCGGTCGTCATCGACGCCCGGGTGGAATCGGCCACTGTGGACGGTCGGGCGGTGGATTCCACCGGCCGGGTCCTACTGCTCGCGCCGGTGGCCGGATGGGGTGATCTCCTGCCGGGCCAGGAGGTCACGGCGTCGGGTCGCCTGGCGCCGGCGCGCGGGGGTGAGCTAACGGCGGCCGTCATCTACCTTCAGGGCGCTCCGGTCGGGGTCACGCGGGCGCCGTGGTGGCAGCGGGCGGCCGCGGCGTTGCGAGCGGGGCTGCATGAGTTGTGCGCGGTGTTGCCGGAGGAGCCGGCGGGGTTGCTGCCCGGACTGGTTTTGGGCGACACGAGTGCGTTGCCCGAGCAGGTCGAGCAGGAGTTCACGGAGTCGGGGCTCACGCACTTGATGGCTGTGAGCGGCGGGAACGTGGCGATCATCTGCGGCGCGGTGTTGCTGTTGTGCCGACTGCTCCGCATCGGGCCCCGGGTGTCCGCCGTCGCGGCGGGATTGTGCCTGGGCGGTTTCCTGATTCTTGTCGGTCCGGCGCCGAGTGTGCTGCGGGCCGGGGTGATGGGCGGAGTGGCGCTGCTGGCGCTGGCGTTGGGCCGTCGTGGATCCGCGTTGCCGGCGCTGGCGTTCTCGGTGTGCGTGCTCGTCGCGTGGGATCCGGTGATGGCGGCGGACTTCGGGTTCGCGTTGTCGGTGTTCGCGACGGCGGGGCTGTTGCTGCTGGCGCCGCGATGGGCGGATTCGCTGGTACGCCGAGGGATTCCGCCGGGGTACGCGGAAGGGATCGCGGTGCCGCTGGCGGCGTTCGTGGTCACCGCGCCGGTGATCGCGGGCATGGCGGGCACGGTGAGTCTCGTCTCGGTGGTGACCAACGTGCTGGCGGCGCCCGTCGTCGCGCCGGTCACGGTGCTCGGGGTGCTGGCCACGGTGGTCGGGCCGTGGTGGCCCGGGGCCGGGCACGTGCTGGTGCACCTGGCCGATCCGGAGGCTCGCTGGCTGATCACCGTCGCGGGGCACGGGGCCCGTGCGCCGGGCGCGGTGCTCAGTTGGCCGGGTGGCTGGTGGGGTGGGGTGTGCGCGGCCGGGGTGCTGGTCGTGGTGGTGGTCGCGTTCCGGTTCCGGCGCGCGCGGCTGCTGGTGGCGATGGGGCTGGCGGCGGTGCTGCTGATCGTGGTGCCGCCGCGGGTGCTCTCACCCGGCTGGCCGCCGAAGGGCTGGGCGATGGTGGAGTGCGACGTCGGCCAGGGCGACGCCGTGGTGCTGGCCACGGCGGAGCCCGGGCGCGCGGTGGTCGTGGACACCGGGCCCGAGCCGGGGCCGGTGGACGAGTGCCTGCGGCGGCTCGGCGTGGAGCGGATCCCGCTGTTGGTGCTCAGCCACCTGCACGCCGACCACATCGGCGGGCTGCCGTCGGTGTTCGACGGCCGGGCCGTGGGGGCGATCGCCGTCGGGCCCGGGCGGGCGCCGGCGTGGGCGTGGCAGCAGGTGTCGCAGGAGGCGGCGACGCACCACGTTCCACTGCTGGAGCTGAGCGACGGGCAGCGGCTCGACTGGCCGGGGTTGTCGCTGGATGTGCTCGGACCGCGCTACGTCACGGCTCGGGCGGCCGCCCTGCAGGACGGCACGATGATCAACAACAGTTCCGTGGTGCTCCGCGCGACCACGGCCGCGGGGAGGGTGCTGCTGACCGGAGACGTGGAGCTGGCCGCGCAGGCCGACCTGCTGGCCGAGGGGGTGGACCTGCACGCCGATGTGCTGAAAGTTCCCCACCACGGCTCGCGCTACTCGTTGCCTCAGTTCCTCGAGGCGGTGGGCGCGCGGGCGGCGATGATCAGCGTGGGCGCGGGCAACAGCTACGGGCACCCGGCGAAGTCCACAGTGGACGTGCTGGGCACGTTGGGTGTGCTCGTGACGCGGACCGATGTGGACGGCGACACGGCCGTGCTGCCCGGTGACGGCGGGCCGGCGGTGGCGCGCCGGGGTGAGCCGCGCGGGCCGCCCCGGTAGGGGAGCGGCCCGCGGGCCCGGCGGTCAGAGGCCGAGGGCCTTGCTCACGGCTTCGGCCGACGGCGGCACGGTGGCCTTGGGGCCGATGCGGCCTTCGAGGGCGTCGAGCGTCTTGAGGCCGTCGCCGGTGATGAGCAGCACGGTCTCGGCGTCGGGGTCGATCTTGCCGGCCTCGATGAGCTTCTTGGCGGTCGCGACGGTGACGCCGCCCGCGGTCTCGGTGAAGATGCCCTCGGTGCGCGCGAGCAGCTGGATGCCCGCGACGACCTCCTCGTCGCTCACGTCCTCGATCGCGCCGCCGGTGCGGTTGACGACGTCGAGCACGTAGGGGCCGTCGGCGGGGTTGCCGATCGCGAGCGAGCGGGCGATGGTGTCGGGCTTCACGGGCTGGACCACGTCGTGGCCGGCGCGGAACGCGGCCGAGACGGGGGAGCAGCCGGTGGCCTGCGCGCCGAACACCTTGTAGGGGCTGGCTTCCACGAGGCCGAGCTGGCCGAGCTCGCGGAAACCCTTGTCCACCTTGGTCAGCTGCGAGCCCGACGCGATCGGCACCACGATCTGCTCCGGCAGGCGCCAGCCGAGCTGCTCGGCGACCTCGTAGCCGAGCGTCTTGGAGCCTTCGGAGTAGTAGGGGCGCACGTTGACGTTGACGAACGCCCACGTCGGGTGTTCGCCGGCGAGCTCGGTGGCGAGGCGGTTGACGTCGTCGTAGTTGCCGTCGACGGCGATCAGATCACCGTCGTAGACGGCGGTGGTGAGGATCTTGGCGCGTTCGAGCGACTTCGGGATCAGGACGACCGACCGCCAGCCGGCGCGGGCCGCCGCGGCGGCCGTCGCGTTGGCCAGGTTGCCGGTCGAGGGACACGCGAGGACCTCGAAGCCGAACTCGCGGGCCGCGGCCAGCGCGACGGCGACCACGCGGTCCTTGAAAGAGTGCGTGGGGTTGCCGGTGTCGTCCTTGACCCACAGGGACTTCAGGCCCAGGGCCTTGGCGAGGCGGTCGGCCTTCACCAGGCGGGTGGCGCCGGGTTCGGTGTTCGGGATCTCCTCGACAGTCGAGGGGACGGGAAGGAGCTTCTTGTAGCGCCAGATGTTCTTGGGGCCGGCCTCGATGTCTTCGCGGCGCACGCGGCCGAAGTCGTAGGCGACCTCGAGCGGCGAGAAGTCCTCCGCGGAGACGAACTCCGGGGCGAGCGGCTGCCGGTGGCCCTCTTCCTTCGACACCAGTTCGACGGCCGGACCGAGGTCCAGGGTCTTCTTGGTGGAGGTCGTGCCGAGGGTAACGGTCATCGCGAGGTTCCTTTCCTCATCTGCCCCGCAAAAGCGGGCCGGAATTGGCACCGTGGTCGTCAGCTATCCCGCAAATTCGGGAAGACAGGCTGTACGCCGGTTGCCGGGGCTTCTTCGGGCCGTTCCCTCTGCCCCTCTGGATGAGCGGTCTTCAGTTGTCGGCGCGCCTCGCTGGGCGCTGCCTCGGGTACACCGTACGACATGGCGATCACCTCGTGCCACGGTGGCGGCGCACATCACCGCAGCGGGCGCGGGGCCGGGCGGGTGAGAGGATGGCGGGGTGACCACCGCACCCGCGCCACTCCACCTCGTCCTCGGTGAGGAAGAACTGCTCATCGAGCGGGCTGTCCGCTCGTCGCTGGACGCCGCGCGGGCCGTGGACTCGACGGCCGAGATGACGCGCAACCGGGTGTCCGAACTCACACCGCCCGTGCTCGCCGAGCTGGTGAGTCCCTCGCTGTTCAGCGAGGGACGGGTCATCGTGCTCGACTCGGCGCAGGACATCTCGCAGGAGCTGGCGGACGCGGTGATGGCGTACCTCAAGGCGCCCGCCGACGGGATCGTGCTCGTGGTCGTGCACAACGGCGGCGGCCGCAGCAAGGCGGCCAAGGCGCTGCCCGCGGCGCTGAAAAAGGCGGGCGCGGAGATCACCGAGTGCCCGAAGCTCACGAAGGCCGCCGATCGGGAGTCGTTCGTGCGCAACGAGGTGCGCCGCGTCGGCGGCAAGATCGACGCGGCGGGGGTGATGGCGCTGATGGATACCGTCGGCTCCGACCTGCGCGAGCTGTCCTCCGCGGCGACGCAGCTCGTCGCCGACACCGGTGGCGCCATCGACGAGCAGGCCGTGCGCCGCTACCACACCGGCCGCGCCGACGTGACCGGCTTCGCCGTGGCGGAGAAGGCCGTGGGCGGCGACCGCGCGGCGGCCCTGGAGTCGCTGCGCTGGGCCATGCAGCTGGGCGTGCCGCACGTCCTGGTCGCCGACGCCCTCGCGGACGCGGTGCGCACAATCGCCCGCGTGTCCGCCGCCGGCCGCGGCAACCCGAACCAGATGGCCGGAGAGCTGGGCATGCCGCCGTGGAAGATCCGCAAGGCGCAGGGCCAGTCGCGCGGCTGGGGCCAGGACGGCCTCGCCACGGCGATGCGCGTGGTCGCCCGCCTGAACGCCGAGGTCAAGGGCGTGGCGGCGGACGCGGACTACGCCCTGGAACGCGCGGTCGTCGAGGTTGTCGCCGCCAAGGGTGAACGCTGACGCTGCTCGGCGGGCAGGGTTCGAGCCACCGGCATCGGGCCTGAGGCACCGCCGAACCGCCGCGAGATGGCCGGGCGGGACCGTTGGTCGCGTGCGCAGATTTTGCAACAGCCACCGCCGGCCGATCGACCGTCGCCGCGGTATCTCAGCGCACAGGCACGCTGCGCGCAGGGGGCGGGAGAGCGCACGAAAAAGCCCGGCGACAGTCGGTCACCGGGCCCTTTCAGGTCTGGCAGGGTGCTGCGATCAGCTCAGAGCTGGTTCGCGCGCTTCGCGAGAGCCGACTTCTTGTTGGCGGCCTGGTTGGCGTGGATGACGCCCTTGGTGACGGCCTTGTCGAGCTTGCGGGCGGCGTCGCGCTGGAGTTCGAGGGCCTTGGTCTTGTCGCCGGAGTCGGCGGCCTCACGGAACTTGCGGATCGCGGTCTTCACCGAGGAGCGGATCGCCAGGTTGCGCTGACGGGCCTTCTCGTTGGTGGTGATGCGCTTGATCTGGGACTTGATGTTGGCCATGAAGGCGTCCTGCTTTCGTCTCGGTGAAGGTCGCTGCCGCGTCGAAGTGGCTCCGGGCGCCTGGTGTGAAGACAGGCGCGGCCGGGTTTCCTCCCTGACGGAATGCCGCACGGCAACGACGGGAAAGTCTAACAGGCCAGCTCGCGGGCCCCTCGGGCGGCCCGGAGTGATCGGTTCGGCTACCGTGGAGAACGTAGTGCCTAGGGTTCCGCTGCCGGCCCGCCGCACCAACGCGAGAGTAAGACGCAAGACAACCAGGGCCGGCGGGACAGGTCCGAGCGGCACCATCGGCGCGGCCCGACGCCCGCCGTTCATCTGACGGGACAAAAGCCTGGAGGACCCGGCCTTCCGCGTGCGCGGAAGACTCGAAGGGGTCCAGTGAACACCACAGCTCTGTCGTTCGTCCTCATCGCCGCTGTCGTGCACGCGGGGTGGAACCTCGCCGCCAAGCGCGTCACCTTCGGCGGGCCGCGGTTCGTGTGGCTGTACTACACCGTCTCCGCCGTGGTGCTGCTCCCCGTGGTCATCACGGCACTCCTGGTCGAAAACGAACGTCCACAGTGGACCTGGCTGCTCGCCGCCGGGGTGACGGCCGTGCTGCACGTGGCGTACGGCACAGTGCTGCAGCGCGGGTACGCCGTCGGCGACCTGTCGATCGTCTACCCGCTAGCGCGCGGCACCGGGCCGCTGCTGTCGGTGCTGGCGGCGGTGCTCGTGCTGCACGAGCACCCCGGCGTGCTGGGCCTGATCGGGGCGTTCCTCGTGGTGGCGGGCGTGCTGGTGATCAGCCTTGGCGGCAGCGAGGCCGACGTCAAAGCGCGCCGCGCCGGTGTGTTCTACGGCGTGCTCACCGGGGCGACCATCGCGGCCTACACGCTCTGGGACGCCCACTCAGTGACGACGCTCGCGGTGCCGCCCCTCGTGTACTTCGGCTGCGGCGCGCTGGTGCAGAGCGTGCTGCTGGCGCCCGCGGCCCTGCGTGACCGGGCCGAGGTCGCGAAGCTGTGGCGCGAGCACCGCAAGGAGACGCTGATCGTCGGGATCGCCTCGCCCGCGGCGTACCTGCTGGTGCTGTACGCGCTGCGGATGGCGCCGGTCAGCCTGGTCGCGCCGGCGCGGGAGCTGTCGATCGTGCTGGGCGGGCTCGCGGCGTGGTTCGTGCTCGGTGAGCGGCACGCGGCGCGCCGGCTGGTGGGCTCGCTGGTGGTGCTGGCCGGGATCGTCGCGATTGCGGTGGCCTGAGCCACTCGGGTAGGCAGGACGCATGGACGTACTGAGCAGCCGGGTGCTGATCCACCCGCGCGACCTGGAGGCCTCGACCGCGTTCTACCGGGACACGCTCGGGCTGGCGATCCAGCGCGAGTTCCCCGGTGGCACGGTCTTCTTCGCGGGCGGCGGTTCGATCGAGGTCGTGGGCAGCAACGACGCCACTCCCTCCACGGCCGTCGACCTGTGGCTGCAGGTCCGCGACCTGCCGGCGACGCTCGAGGAGCTGGCCGCACGCGGCGTCACGCCGGTCCGCGGGGCGCGCCGCGAGCCGTGGGGGCTGGACGAGGCCTGGATCACCGACCCGGACGGCCTGCGCATCGTCCTGGTGCAGGTGCCGCCCGACCACCCGCTGCGGACGGACTCGCGCTAGGCGTGGGCCAGTGGCGAGGTCACGAAGCGAATCGTGGCCTCGCGGCAGCGTGAGCGGCGGAGGCAGGCCTGACCGGGCCACGGGCTGGGTGCCCCGACACAGACGGTGCCGCGCGTGTGACGGCGCGCCACCGCGTGCCGCGTCCGGCGACACCCGGCCCCGATCGGCGGGCAGGTGATCCGGGCCGGCAGGACCATCGCAATCCGCTACGAGCGGGGCCGGCCCGGTGGGCTGGTCGGCCTGCACGTCGAAACGGCCGGCCGGATCCCCGGCGAGCCCACGGCTGTGCCCGGCGGGAAGCCACCCGTGACCGCGGCGTCAAGATCGGATACGACTACCTCCACTCCCGCCTGGCTCGCTCCGGGATCCACGCCGACGGGTAAGACCGACCTGCGCCGGGTGTCTGGCCGGCGCGATCACTTACGCCGCTGACCAGGGCATCTTCGGCGAAACGGAAAAGGGTCGACCGCCTCGACCGCACCCTAGGCCTCCGGCGGCCCCACCGAGATCAGCTGTCCGGTCACGTGCCCGGCCGCCGGGGACGCGAGGAACGCGACGGTCGCGGCCACGCGCTCGCGGCGCAGCTCCGACTCGGCTGCGTCGGGAGCGTTCATCCGACCCGGGGACACGGCGTTCACCGTGATCCCTTCGGCGGCGTAGGCGGCGGAGAGGGCCTTGGTCAGCCCGACAACCCCGTGCTTGGCGGCGGAGAGGTGCACCCGCGACGGATCACCGCGCAGGGCGTTGGCCCCGATCATCGAGACGATGCGGCCACCGCCCGCGCGGCGCAAGTGCGGGAGGACGGCGTGGGCGCAGTGGAAAGCGCCGTCGAGGGTCACCGAGCGCACCGCCGCCCATTCGGCGAGCGTCAGTTCGTCGAACGGGACGCGGGTGCGCAGCGCGGCATTGTTCACCAGCACCCGCACCGGGCCGAGCTCGGCGGCCCGCTCGACCATGCCGGCGACGGCGGCCGGATCGGCGACGTCCGCGACCAGCCCGAGGGCCGGCACCCCGAGCGCGGCGATCTCCCCGGCGGTCTGCTGCGCCGTCGCGTGGTCCGAACCCGCGGTCACCACCACGCCGAAGCCGTCGGCGGCCAGCGCGAGCGCGATCGCACGGCCGAGGTTGCGCACGCCGCCCGTGACGATCGCGATCGGCGGGGTCACGAGACCGCTCCCGTCCGCCGGACCAGCGCGGCGAAGTCTTCGTCCGCGCCGATCCGCCAACAGAGGTCTAGCAGCTCCCGGGCCGGTTCCGCGCCCAACCGCGGCGCCGCGGTGTCGAGGAACTTCGCTGCGAGGTCGTCGTCCGGCAGCGGGTTGTCCGGCGTGCCGCGGTTGTCCGCCACGGACTCGGTGAACAGCTGCCCGTCGGAGGTCGTGACGGTGACGACGGCACCGCGTTTCGTCAGCGTGGGGTCGGCCACGACCGTGACCCGTTCCCGCACCTGCGTGAGGACCGGGTCGGTCGCGCCGGCGTCGCTGAAGTGCTCGAGTCCCGGCCGCTGTGCCACCAGGGCCACCGCCGCGCCGTGGGTGAGGCTGAACTTCGCGTCGAGACCCGTCCGGGGCCGCACCTTCCCGGTCACGGTCGCGGCGTAGGGGTGCACTCGTGCCTCCACTTCGGACACTTCCTCGGCCGTGAAGCCGTGGCGTGCGCGCAACGTCCGGATCGCGTCGAGCGTGGGATGGGTGAGCGAGCCGCTCGGGTAGGCCTTGTACCCGTTGGCCAGGAGGTGCCACGTCTCGTGGAGGTCTTCGGTGAGCCGGTCCGGTTTGGGCGCCGGCGAGAGCACCGCCAGGAATCCGCGCTCCCCCTCCAGGATGTCGGTGGAAGACGTGAATCCTTCGGCCGCGGCCAGCCCGGCCAGCAGGCCGTCCATCGCGGCCTTACCGGGGTGCAGGGCCTTTCCGTCGGTGCCGTAGACGTTCTTCAGCCCCGCGGCCTGTGTCCCCGCTGTCCCGAACGCCTGCGCCGTCACGTCCGGCGCCAGGCCGAGCAGATTCGCCGCGGCGGCCGCCGCGCCCAGGTGCCCGGTCGTGCCGGTGACATGCCAGCCCGCCTCGTAGTGTTCCGGTCCTGCCGCGAGCCCGACCCGGGTCTCCGTCTCGAATCCGGCGACGAACGCGGCCAACGCCCGAGCGCCGCCGATCGGTGCCTGCTCGGCCGCCGCGAAGACCACCGGCCACACCGGCGCCGAACCGTGCACGGTCGTGCCACCGGGGTTGAACGTGTCGTCGTAGTCCTCGACGTGCGAGGCGAACCCGTTCACCAGAGCCGCGAACGGCGCCGAAGCCCGCTCGCGGCGGCCGATGAGCGTGGTGGTCCCGGGGCCGACGCGGGCGGCCACCCGCACCAGCGCCCCGGTTCCCGTCGCGGAGGCGCCCGCGAGCGCACACGCCAGCCAGTCGATGAGCGCACGACGGGCCTCGTGCACCACCTGTTCCGGCAGCTCCTCGTAAGCCAGAGCCGACGCGAATGCCGCCAGCGACCGGGTCTCGTCCACCTTTTCCCTCTCCTGTCGGTCTTCCGTCACCGCGAAGCCAGCCCCAGCTGGTCCACCAGCTTCTTCAGCGAAGCCTGCTGCTGCGCCAGGTAGGTCCGGAACTGGTTCGCGTCCAGGAACTTGGTCACGTCACCGTCCGACTCGGCGTACTTCTTCCAGTCCGGTTGCGTGCTCAGCTTCCGCAGCTGCTCCTGGTAGTAGGCCACGGTCTGCGCCGGCATGTCCGGCGGGCCCATGAAACCGCGGAACTCCTCGGGCAGGCCTTCGCTCGGCACGCCCTCCTCGGCCAGCGTCGGCACGTTCGGCAGCGCTGCCAGCCGCTTGTCGCCGACCGCCCCGATCACGCGGATCGCACCGGCCCGCACCTGCTCGCTGAAGTCGCCGGTGGACCCGATCATCATCTGGGCGTCGCCCCGCAGCAGCGACGCGATGCGCTGGCCGCTGTCGGAGAACGTCAGGAAGCTCCACTTCGTCTTGGTCCTCGACTGAAGTGCCTGTCCGGTCAGGGAATCCGTCGCGGTGACGGAGCCACCGACCTGCACGAGCCCGTCGGGGTGGGCGCGCGCGTCGGCGATGAAGTCGGCCGCCGTGCGGTACTTCGAGTCCGCCCGCACGGCCATCACCTGCGGCTCGACCAGCAGGCCGGCGATGGGCTGAACGTCGGAGACCGACACCGCGGCTCCGTCGAGGGTCAGCGGCGTGACGATCCACGTCGGGGTGATGGCCGCGATGGTGTCCTCACGGCCACGCCGGCCTTTGAGGTACGACATCGCGCCGATACCGGAGCCGGCGGTCTCGTTGCGGACCGGCCAGTTGGCGTCGATCAGCTTGTCGTCCTGGAGCATCTTCACGACCTGCCGGGCGAAGACGTCGCTGCCCCCGCCCGGACCGGTGTGGACCACCACCTCGGTCCGGCTCGGCACCCCGTTCGCGGAGTGCCGCTGCGCGATGCCGCAGCCGCTGAGGATCAGCGTCATCGCCGCGAGGCAGGCGCCCAATCTCAGGGAAGTGCGCATGGGATCTCCTTGTTCAGTGGGTGGCCACGGGCTGGGGCACCGCGGCCCGCGTGGCGCGGCGCCGCCGCCCGGTCACGGCGAGTGCGATGGCGGCCAGCACGGCCACGCCGAGGATCACCGCGGCGATCGGCCGTTGCACGAAGATCAGCGGGCTGTTCTTCGACAGCACCAGTGACTGGCGCACCGCGTTCTCCGCCATCGGCCCCAGCACGAAAGCCATCAGCATCGGCGCCGCGGGCACCCCCAGCTTCCGGAAGACGTAGCCGACCACTCCGAACACGGCGAGCAGCGCGACGTCGAACATGGAGCTGCGGATGCTGTACACACCCACCACGGCCAGCACCAGGATCGCCGGGTAGAGCACCCAGTAGGGCACCTTCAGCAGCTTCACCCAGATCGGGATCATCGGCAGGTTCAGGATCAGGAGCGCGACGTTGCCGATGTAGAGGCTCGCGATCACCGGCCAGCCGATCTCCGGGTGCTCGGTGAAGAGCAGCGGCCCGGGCTGCAGGCCGTACAACAGCAGCGCGGCCAGCATCACGGCCGTGCTCGCCGTGCCGGGCAGGCCGAGGGTGAGCAACGGGATCATCGCGCCACCGGACTCGGAGTTGTTCGCCGCCTCCGGCCCGGCCACGCCTTCCATGGCGCCCTTGCCGAACCGCTCCGGCGTCCGTGAGGTGCGCTTGACCAGCGTGTACGACAGGAAGGACGCGACGGTCGAGCCGCCACCGGGCAGCGCGCCGACGAGGAAGCCGAGCACCGAACCCAGCGTGATCGCGCCCGAGCTCTGGCGCAGGTCGGCTTTGCTGGGCAGCAGTTCGCGGAACTTGGACGGCATGGTGAACAGCGGCCGTCCGCTCGCCTTCTCCACGTTGACCAGCACCTCGGCGACGGCGAACAGGCCCACGGACAGCGTGATGAACTCGATGCCGTCCGACATCGTGACGCTGCCGAAGGTCAGCCGCTGCTGCCCGGTGAACAGGTCGATGCCCACAGTGGACAGGAGCAGGCCCAGCCCCATCGAGATGAAACCCTTCAACGGCGATTCACTGGCCATCATGATCACCAGCAGCAGCGCGAACACCATCAGCGCGGCGTACTCCGGCGGGCCGAAGTCCACGGCCAGCTTGGCCACGACCGGTGCCGTGAACGTCAATGCGACCACGCCGACCGTGCTGGCGATGAAACCGGAGATCGCCGACATCCCCATCGCGGGTCCCGCGCGGCCCTTCTTCGCGAGTTCGTGGCCGTCCAGGCAGAGCACCACGGACGAGGGTTCAGTCGGGATGTTCAGCAGGATCGCCGTGGTCGATCCGGCGAACTTCGCACCGTGATAGATGCCGGCCATCAGGATCAGGCCGGTCGCCGGTTGGAGGCTCGTGGTCAGCGGCAGCAGGATCGCGAGCGTCGCGGGCGGGCCGAGCCCGGGCAGGATGCCGACGAGCGTGCCCACCACCACGCCGACCGCCACCCAGAACAGGTTCGTCGGGGTGAGCGCGGCGGCGAAGCCGTCGAGGAGGTTGTTCAAGGCGCCCATGGAACTCTCCTTTGAGACCAGCTGAGGGCAAGCAGGGCGGGATCAGACGGGGAAGAGAATCGACTCGGGCAGCTCGACTCCGAGCACGACCGAGAACAGCAGGTAGACCAGAGCCGGCACGAGCACCACCGCGAGCACTGGGCGGAACCCGCGGATGCGCTCCACCCCGAACACCAGGAAGGCGACCAGCGCGGCCATCGCGGGCGCGAAGCCGAGCAACACGAGCAACGGAATCGAGACGACGAACGCCAGCCACACGGTGACCACCCGCCGGAACCCCCGCGGATCGACGGTCTCACCGTCTTCCTTCGGCTCCGCGCGCACCGGCCGGACGAGCGTCAGGACCGTCAGCCAGATCCCCAACACGACCAGCAACGCCGCGATCAGATCCGGGAACAACCCCGGCCCGGGCTGGCCGCTCTTGCCGAACTTCGCCAGCCCGGCGGCGTCGACGAGCGCCGCCACCCCGACCGCCACGGACACGACCCCGAACACGACTTGTCCGATCGCGAAGCGGTCCAGGCGGGGCACGCCTTCGGGGCCGGCGGCCGTGGCCTCCGCGATCGTGGCGCCGGGCGGGGTGGCGACTTCCGCCGGCCGACCGTCCGTGGCGACCGCCGCGGCGGTGCCCCGAATCCGGGATTCACCGGACTCTCCCGCCGCGGTGTCACGCGAACCCGCGGCCTCCGAATTCCCGCTGAAACCGGCACTTTCCCCACCTGCGGCGCCATCCGACGCCACAGCCTCCGGGCTTTCCGTACCGCCGGCGATGCCCGCCGCGGCATTTCCCGGCACCGCGGACCCGGAACCACCGGTGCCCGGACTTGGTGTGCCGCCGCCCTTGTTCACAGCCGGGGCGGCCTCGCGTGCCACCGCGGTCTCGGAACCACCGGCACCCTCCGCCGCACCCGCCACGACGGGCGCGACTTCCGGGCTTCCGGTGTCACCGGTGGCTGCCGGTGGGTCCGTCCTCGTCGGACGGTTCCCGTTCCGGCGGGCTCCCGGGCTGCGCTGCACAGGTTCCTCGCTGCTCACCGTGTTCTCGCCTTCGCTCGGTTGTGCTCGGACGGCTACCGGGGCGCCGACATCAGCGCGTACAGGCCGCGGCGGCCCGCCAGGGGGTCCTCGGCGGCGGTGAAGCCGTTGCGGGCCATGAGTGCTGCCTCCACACCCGTGGCGGCGGCACGGCCGACCTGCACGGCGCCCAGCGGGGAGCCGACGACGGACTGCAGGCCCGAGGCTTGGGTGGCGGCGATGCCGACGGCGTAGCGGAGCGCGGAGTCCCGCAGACCGAGCACGCGGGCGGCCGCCGCCGCTGCGCCGACGACGCCCGCGGTGGTTTCGAGGCACCAGCCGGCCGTGACGTGCTGGGGGCCGAGGGCATCGGCGACCGCCTGGGCGACCGCGGAGCCGGCGACGACCGCGTCGGCGTCGGCGTCGAGAGCGGCGGCCGCGGCCAGCGCCGCGGCCCACTCGACTTCGGGCCGCAGATTCGCCGCTGCGGCGCCGTAGAGCCAGGCACGGCCCGTCGAGCGGGACGCCGAAGCGCCCAGCACGCCGCTCAGCACCGGGTCCGGCGAGGCGGCCCGGACCTGTGCCAGTGCCCCGGCTGCCTTAGTGCGTGCCGTTTCGTCGACCGGTGCGTACACCAGTTCCAGCACCGCGTCCGTCCCCATCACTTCGCCACCTCCGGTCGCACTGCCTCGATCACCGCGTCGATTCCGGGCGCACCGGGAAGGCCGTCGACAGCCGCCTCGATCTTGCGGGCGGCGCCGGCGCCCAGCACCGGTTCGACCAGCCGGTCGACCTTGGTGAAGAGTTCTTCGTCGGTCAGCGGGCGCGCCATGCTGCCGCGCGCGTGTTCGATGTGGACTTCCACGGGCTCGGCACCGGCACGCTCCACGCGGATCGTCGCCGAGTCCCGGGGGCAGTCGGGGGTGGGCACGAGCTCGGTCAGCGCCCGCAGCCGGGTCACGTCCTCGTCGATCGCCCGCTCGTCGGAGAACTGCCGCAGCCCGACCTCGCCGTCGAGCAGGCCGACCGCCGCGGCGTGCCGCGCGCTGAACCGCGCCTGCAGGCCGTCCGCGGGCTGCAACCGGCCCATCAGCTCCGGCACCAGCGGGTGACAGCTGATCCGCACAGCGGTGATCGCGCCCGGATCGCCGACGGCCGCGGAAGCGCCGATCGCCGCGTCGATCGCGGGATGCGCGACGATCCCGCACGGATACGGCTTGAACGCGTTGTACTCCAGCTCCCACGTGCCGGCCCAGTCGCGCCGCAGCTCGTCGTAGTCGGGCTCGGAGAACACCGGCAGCACCCCACCGGGTCCCAGCGGATCCTCGGGGGCGGTCAGCCCGGCGGCGGCCAGGCGGGCCGCGAAGACGCCCACCGCCGCGGCCTTGCCGGGGTGCAACGGTTTGGTCATGGAGCCGAACGCCTCGCGCTGGCCCAGCGTGCCGGTCGACGCGATCCCGAGAGCGTGACCGAGCTGGTCGGCGTCGAGCCCCAGCAGGTGCGCGGCGGCGACGGCCGCGCCGAACACGCCGCACGTGCCGGTGATGTGCCAGCCGTAGTCGTAGTGGCTGGGCGAGATCGCGACACCGATCCGCAGCTGCGCCTCGCACCCGAGGGCGAACGCCTCGAGCGCGGTCGCGCCGTCGGGTGCCGTTTCGGGCGCCAGCGCCAGCACCGCGGCGAGCACGGCCGCGCCGGGGTGGATCACCGTGGCGAGATGGGTGTCGTCGAAGTCGTCGAGGTGGGCGGCGGTGCCCACGACGGTCGCGGCCCACTCGGGGTCGAGCAGCTCCGCCCGCCCGGGGACCGGCACGGCACCGGCGGCGCCGAGCTCCTCCGCCGTGGCGAGCAGCGCCTCGACCGCGGGGGTCCGAGCCGCGCCGATCGCCGTGCCCAGCACGTTGAACAGACTGCGTCGCGCGGCTCGCGACACCGTTTCGGGCAGCGGAGCGTCCGCCGCCTTCCGCACGTTCGCGCAGAAGACTTGCGTTGTTACGAATGGCATGCGGCGAGCATTCCGCCCCGCCCGCGGCCGAACAACGCCAACCTCACGCCCCAATCATTGCGTTTTGCACAATGATCAAACGACGCTCCCCTGCGCCACCGCTACCTTCGCGAGCACTCGGACCATGGCGGCGACGGCCGACTTCTTCGGATGCGCCAGGAAGACCGTCCGGTGCCCGCTTTGGTCGTCGATCGGGATCCGCGTCACCCGGGGATGGTGGTGGTCGGCCATCCGGCCCGGCACCACGGACACCCCCAGACCGGCGCCCACCATCGACTCGACGATGAACGGATCGCTGCCCTCGACCGCGATCCGCGGCACGAATCCGGCCCGGGCGCACGCGTTGGCCATGTGGGTGCGGCTGCTGGACCCGGACGCCATCGCGACGAACGGCCGGTTCCGCGCCGTCCGCAGCGCCACCGAGCCGTGTGCCGCGAGCGGGTCGCCCGCCGGCACCGCGAGCAGCAACGGCTCGCTGAACAACGGCAGCACCACGATGTCGGGATCGGTGGGCGGGGTGGAGCCGAAGATCACGTCGGCGTCGCCGCGCAGCAGGTGGGTCACCACCTCCGTCGCCGACGTCTGGTGGCAGCGGAACCGCAGGTCGGGATTCCGTTCCAGCACCTTCGCCAGCACCGTCGGCACGAATCCGAGGCCGAGCGAGTAGGTGTGCGCGATCCGCAGCACCTGCTGGGGACCGCCGGCTTCTTCCCGCGTCTTGGCGACGACGTCCGAGCGGGCCCGCAGCACCATGCTCGCCTCCTGCGCGAGGACGTGCCCGGCGTGCCTCAGCCGCACCCGTCGCCCGGCCTGTTCGACGAGCGCGACCCCGAGCTTGCGCTCCAGCCCCCGCACACTGCGTTGCACCGTCGCGGTGTTCAACCCCAGGTCCTCGCCGGCCTGGGCGAAGTGCTCGCGCCGTGCGAAGGCGATGAAAACCTCGAGGTCGTGGAACGAGACGTCGTCGGCACCGTGTATCACCCTCCCGTTCTACCTGCCCGGTGCCTCTCCGTCGCCGACCGGCACGACCCAGCGGGGTGGGCTCGCGCCGTCGCGAGCGGCCGCGCCGCGAAGGCGGAGACTCGCGCTAGGGCTTGCGAGCCCGCAGCTGCGCCGCCAGCGTCGCGAAGCCCGGGGGTTCCCAGGTCCACGTCTGGAGGTCGGTGAAGCCCGCCGCGGTGACTTCGGCGGCCAGGGCGTGGCGGGGGATGGGCAGCCATTTCTCGTGGGCCGACAGCAGGAGCCGGCCACCGGGGCGCAGTACGCGGAACAGCTCGGCGAAGCCGGCCGCACGGTCGGGCCAGAGCTGGACGTTGTTGACGCTGAGCACGGCGTCCACCGACGAATCGAGCGAGCCCGTGGCGGCCGCCGTGCCACTCCGCAGCTCCACGCGGTCGCCGCAGCGTTCGTGGCACAGGACGCGCATCTCGGGCGAAGGTTCGACGCCGATGGTTTTGCCCGCGAGGCGGCTCGCGGCGTCGAGGCCGATACCTGGGCCGGGGCCCACGACCAGCACGGTTTCGTCGGGTTCGAGGCGGGCCAGTGCCACGAGACGGCGTTCGGTGGCGGCGTTGGCGCGGGACATCAGCCGGCCGCCGACACGGCCCAGCAGGCCGCTGGGGTGGCCGAACGCCCGGTCGAGGGCGCTGTCCAAGGCGCTGTCGAACGCGCCCGGGGGAGGGTTTGGAGTGCTCATCCTTCGAGGTCACCACCAGCCCGGCGCGCTCGCATCGGGGATGACCCCCAACCGCACCCGGAGGTCCATGGGACGATAGGAAGCGGCCACCCCCGACCTTTCCCGAGGACCACACGAGTGACAGCGCCCAAGACGTTCGCCGACACCACCTTCACGCCGCCGGAACTGATCCGCAACTTCTGCATCATCGCCCACATCGACCACGGCAAGTCGACGCTGGCGGACCGCATGCTGCAGCTCACCGGCGTCGTCGAGGAACGGGCGATGCGCGCGCAGTACCTCGACCGGATGGACATCGAGCGTGAGCGCGGCATCACGATCAAGGCCCAGAACGTCCGGCTGCCCTGGCAGGTCCAGGGCCAGGACCACGTGCTGCACATGATCGACACCCCCGGCCACGTGGACTTCACCTACGAGGTCTCGCGCGCCCTGGAGGCGTGCGAAGGCGCGGTCCTGCTGGTCGACGCCGCGCAGGGCATCGAGGCGCAGACGCTGGCCAACCTCTACCTGGCGCTGGAGAACAACCTCCAGATCATCCCGGTGCTCAACAAGATCGACCTGCCCTCGGCCGACCCGGACAAGTACGCCGCCGAGCTCGCGCACATCATCGGCTGCGAGCCCACCGACGTGTTGCGCGTCTCGGCGAAGACGGGCGTCGGCGTCGGCGCGCTACTCGACGAGGTCGTGCGCCAGGTCCCGGCGCCGGTCGGCGACGCGGACGCCCCGGCGCGCGCGATGATCTTCGACTCGGTCTACGACACCTACCGCGGCGTCGTCACCTACATCCGTGTGGTCGACGGCAAGATCACCCCGCGCGAGAAGATCCGCATGATGTCCACCGGCGCGACCCACGAGCTGCTGGAGGTCGGCATCATCTCGCCGGAGCCCAAGCCCAGCAAGGGCCTCGGCGTCGGCGAGGTGGGCTACCTGATCACCGGTGTGAAGGACGTCCGCCAGTCGAAGGTCGGCGACACCGTGACCTCCGAACGCCACGGCGCCACCAAACCGCTCGCCGGCTACCGCGAGCCGAAGCCGATGGTCTACTCGGGCCTCTACCCGGTCGACGGCTCCGACTACCCGGAGCTGCGCGAGGCACTGGAGAAGCTGCAGCTCAACGACGCGGCGCTCGCCTACGAGCCGGAGACCTCGGTCGCGCTGGGCTTCGGCTTCCGCTGCGGCTTCCTCGGCCTGCTGCACCTGGAGATCACGCGCGACCGCCTCGAGCGCGAGTTCGGCCTCGACCTGATCTCCACCGCGCCCAACGTGGTCTACCGCGTGGTGCTCGAAGACCGCAGCGAGATCGTCGTCACCAACCCGTCGGACTGGCCGACCGGGCTCAAGATCTCCGAGGTCCACGAGCCGGTGTCGAAGGTGAGCATCCTCGCGCCGAGCGAGTTCGTCGGCACGATCATGGAGCTGTGCCAGAGCAAGCGCGGTGTGCTGCTCGGCATGGACTACCTGTCCGAAGACCGCGTGGAGCTGCGCTACAACATCCCGCTCGCGGAGATCATCTTCGACTTCTTCGACACGCTGAAGTCGCGCACCCGTGGGTACGCCTCGCTCGACTACGAAGAGGCGGGCGACCAGGTCGCCGAGCTGGTGAAGGTCGACATCCTGCTGCAGGGCGAGACCGTGGACGCGTTCTCGGCGATCGTGCACAAGGACGCCGCCTACGGCTACGGCAACCGGATGGCGACGCGGCTGCGCGAGCTGATCCCGCGCCAGCAGTTCGAGGTGCCGATCCAGGCGGCCATCGGCTCGCGCATCATCGCGCGTGAGACGATCCGCGCGATCCGCAAGGACGTGCTCGCCAAGTGCTACGGCGGTGACATCTCGCGTAAGCGCAAGCTGCTCGAGAAGCAGAAGGAAGGCAAGAAGCGCATGAAGACCGTGGGCCGGGTCGAGGTCCCGCAGGAGGCCTTCGTCGCGGCTCTGTCCACTGAGGACAGCGGCAAGAGCAAGAAGTAGAAGAAGGCGAGCCCGCCCGGTGCGGGCTCGCCTTCGGGGTTTCAGCGGTTGCCGATGATCCGATCAGCCGCGACGAACACCGCGACCCGGCGCTCTTCGGCCATCACGCGGTCGTACTCGGCCCAGTCGTCGTGGGTACCGGTGGCGGCCTTGAACACGTCGCGCAGCAGCGTCGGCAGGCCGGCCTGGTCGAAGGCCGCGTCGGGGTTGTCGGGGCCGACGAGGTGGGTCGCCCCGGTCACCGACACCCAGTCCCAGCCGCGGCGGAACGTGAGCGTCGCGTGCCCGGCGGTGCGCAACAGCTTGAGCTTGTAGGCCCCGCCCATCGCCACGAAGGCGACGCCGGGTTTGCCCGTGACGGGGTCGTCGAACACCCCGGCGTTGACGACGGACGAGTGCACCGTCCCGTCGGCGCGGGTGGTCGAGACGGTCGCGAGGCCGTTCTCCTGCAAGGACAGCTTGCGGACGTGCTCCAGATCGGCGGTCATGTCGCACACCAACGCCGCGGCACGCGAGCCTCTTCCCCGCTCACCCGCCTGAGCGCGCCGGCGACCGCGCAAGCCCGGCACCGAGAACGTGCCTCACCGACCGGTCACGAGATCGACTACGGCGACAGGGCGGGGAAACTTCCGGCCGGACGGTGCGCCGATCCCGCGTATCGGCGCCCGGCGGTGGGTTACGCGCAGGTCAGCCCGATCTCCGCCAGGGTGCTTCCGGCTTAACGACGGCGTTACGCTTCCGGCCTTCCGGACAATCGGCAGCGAGCGCACCCTTCCTGCATGAAGCAGGCCAGGATGGATCCGCGGACCAAGCGTCGCCTGAGCGCTGCCCGCCGGGTGCGAGATCTGCTCCGGGCGGCCATCGTGCACGAGGAGTTCCCCGCAGGGGCACTGCCGGGCGAGGCCGAACTCATGTTGTCCTTCTCGGCCAGTCGTCAGGTCATCCGCGACGCGCTGGCGCTCCTGCGAGAGGAAGGGCTTGTCAAACGTGTGCAGGGGACGGGCACGTTCTCCGTCGCGTCCAAGGTGCGGCACGCCTTCAGCCACCTGCACGGCCCGGAACCGGCGCTGGAACGGGTGTCCCACCAGATCCTCGCGATCGCTCAAGAGGTGGCCGCGCCGCGCGTCGCCGACCGGCTGGGCCTGCCGGTGGGCGCCGAGTGCGGCGTGATCGAGTACCTCGCCGTGCTGGGGACCGAACCGTATTACGCCTGCACGGCCTACGTGCCGCTGCCGCTGCTCGGGGTGGTGCGGCACGGGCGGACCGTGACGGAGTGGTACTCGGTCTACGAGGCGGCCGGGTTCGAGCTCGGCGTGACCGACCAGGCGGTGGAGGCGATCGTCGCCGACGACGAGGCCGGCGCGGTGCTCGACGTGCCGGCGGGCGCGCCACTGATGCTGTTCGAACGGCTCGTCCGCGATCGCAGCGGGCGGCCTCTGGAGTACGCGTTCGCCAGGGTGCGGGGCGACCGCATCGCACTGCTGGCCCAACTGCCCCGACACCGCCGGCAACGTCGCCTGCCCCAAGCCGCGCAGGAGGCGTGATGCCCGGTTATCTCGGACGACGGCTGCTGATGACGATCCCGATCCTGATCGGCGTCTCGATCGTCATCTTCGCCACCATCAAGATCATCCCCGGCGACCCGGTCGCCTCGATGCTCGGCCCGACCGGCAGCCCGGAGGCGCGAGCGGCCCTGCACGCGCGGCTCGGGCTCGACAACCCGTTGCCGGTGCAGTACTTCTCCTGGCTCGGCCACACCCTCACCGGAGATTTCGGCACCAGCATCACCCGCCACGACGCGGTCGCGCCGATCGTGCTCGACGCGCTGGTGAACACGCTCGTCCTCACCGTCGCCGCCGGCGCGCTGGCGATCGTGCTGGGCCTGCTCGTCGGTGCCCTGACCGGCCTGCGCCGCACCGGCATCGCGGCCCGGCTCGGCAACGCGTTCGCGCTGTTCTCGATCTCCGTGCCGCAGTACTCCATCGGCCTGCTGCTGATCATCTACCTCGCGTCGAACGCGGGCCTGTTTCCCGTCAGCGGCATGCACAACCCGAACGGCGATGGCGGATTCGTCGACCTGGTCAACCATCTCATCCTGCCCGCCGTCACCGCGGCGCTGGTTCCCGCGGGGATCATCGCGCGGATGTTCCGCTCTTCGGTGCTCGACGTGATGAGCATGGACTTCGTCGAGGCGCTCACCGCGCGCGGACTTTCGCGGGCCCGGGTGATGCGCCACGCGTTCCACAACACCGTGCCGTCTCTGCTGACCGTGGCGGGCCTGCAGGTCGGCTACCTGCTCGGCGGCGTCGTGTTCGTGGAGGCGGTGTTCGCGTGGCCGGGCATCGGGCTGCTGGTCTACCAGTCGATCACCCAGCGCGACCTGCCGGTGATCCAAGCGGGCGTGCTGGTCTCCGCGTTCGCGTTCGTGCTGATCAACCTCGTGGTCGACGCGCTGCACGGCCTCGTCGACCCCCGCATCCGCACCTGACGGCAGCGTCGCCGGTCCCGTCCCCACCGACCGAACTCCTCGAGGAGTGTCTTCGATGACCGCACTGACCGAACCGGCGCCGGCCGCGTCGCTGCCCCATACCGCCCCGGCGGCCGCCCCGGCGCGCAGGCGCCGCCGGATGACGGTGAGCGCCACCGTCGCCGCCGCGGTGGTCCTCCTGATCGTGCTCACCGCCCTCGTCGGGCCGCTGCTGGCCGGCGACCCGATCGCGGGCGACACCGCGCACCGGCTGCTGCCGGCCGGCACCCCGGGCCATCTCCTCGGCACCGACGGTCAAGGCCGCGACGTGCTCGCCCGCCTGGTCGACGGAACCCGCCTGTCGCTGCTGGCCGGCCTGGTCCCGGTGGCGTTCGCCGCGCTCGTCGGCACCGGGCTCGGGGTCACGGCGGGCCTGTCCGGCAGGTGGGGCCAGCGGCTGATCATGCGCACGCTGGACGTGTTCTACGCGTTCCCGGCGGTGCTGCTCGCGGTCGCGATCGCCGCCGCGCTCGGGTCCGGGCTGTCCAACGCGATCATCGCGCTCGCGGTGATCCTCGTGCCGCCGGTGGCGCGTGTCGCGGAGACGGAGACGCGGCGGCTGGTGGACCTGGACTACATGGAGGCGGCGCGGGCGAGCGGTGCCACCCGTTCGGCCATCGCGCTGCGGCAGGTGTTGCCCAACGTCGCCCCGCCGGTCGTCGTGTACTGCACGGCGCTGATCGGACTGTCCATTGTGTACGCGGCCGGGCTGAGTTTCCTCGGCCTGGGGATCTCCCCACCGACCCCGGAGTGGGGCCTCATGGTCAGTGAGCACACGCAGTACATCTACTCCGCGCCGTTCCTGGCCGCGATCCCCGCGCTGGCCATCCTCGTCGCGTCGGTCGCGTTCAACGTCCTCGGCGACGGCCTGCGGGATCTGCTCGACGTGCGGGCGGAGGCGCGGGCATGAACGCGAGCGTTTCCCCGCCCCTGGCGGTCGAGGATCTCACCACGACGTTCGTCTCCCGGCACCGCCGGACCGAGGTCGTGCGCGGGGTGTCGTTCACCATCGGCCGCGGCGAGACGATGATGCTGCTCGGCGAGAGCGGCAGCGGCAAGTCCGTGACCGCCCGCTCGATCATGCGGCTCTACGGATCCACCGCCGAACTCGGTGGCAGCGTGCGGCTGAGCGGCCGCGAGCTCACCGGGCTCGCGGAGCCGCAGCTGCGCGACCTCCGCGGCGGGCAGATTGCGCTGGTGCCCCAGGACCCCACGGGTGCTCTCGACCCGTTGCGCCGCATCGGAGCGCAACTGGCCGAAGTGCTCGCCGCTCACGGTGTGGAGCGCGTGAAGACCGCGGCCCGGCGGCGAGCCGAGGAACTGCTGGCGCTGGTCGGCATCCCCGACCCGAAACGCGTGGCCGGCAGCTATCCGCACGAGTTGTCCGGCGGCATGCGCCAGCGCGCGGTGATCGCGATCGCGGTGAGCTGCGACCCGCAGGTGCTCATCGCCGACGAGCCCACCACGGCACTCGACGTGACCGTGCAGGCGCAGATCCTCGAGCTCATCGCCGACCTGCAACAGCGGCTCGGCATGGCGGTGCTGATGGTCACCCACGACGTCGGCGTCGCCGCGGACTTCGGGGGCCGGGTCGGCGTGATGTACGCGGGCCGGCTCGTCGAGGAAGGGCCCGCGCACGAGGTGCTCTCCGCCCCACGCCACCCGTACACCGCCGGGCTGCTGGACTCGCTGCCCACGCCCGGTGTCGCCCGGGGCGCGCTGCACTCGATCGTCGGGGCACCGCCCGCGGTCGGCGCGTTCCCCGACGGCTGTGCCTTCGCCCCGCGCTGCCCCCAGGCCCGGCCGTCGTGCGCGGAGGCCGATCCCGCGCTGACCGCTGTGGCCGAGGACCGGTCGGCGGCCTGCCCCGTGGTGAACCCGGAACCGGCGTCGGTGGTGGCGTGATGGCCGACGAGCTGCTGCGGGCCGAGGGCCTGACCAAGACGTTCGGCAACGGGGTGCGGGCCGTCTCCGACGTGTCCCTGACCGTCCACAAGGGAGAGACACTCGGCGTGGTCGGCGAGTCCGGCTGCGGGAAGTCCACCACCGGGAAGATGCTGCTGGGCCTGCTGTCGCCGGACAGTGGCGCCGTGACGTTCGACGGCGTGCCGCTGGCCGGGCTGAGCCGCCCGCGGATGCGAGCGCTGCGGGCCCGGCTGCAGGTGGTACCCCAGAACCCGCAGACGTCGCTGAACCCCCGGCTGCGCGTGCGCCAGTCGATCGAGTTCAACCTCCGGGCGCACGGGGTCGAACGCGGTGCGCGCCGGCCGCGCGTGCTGGAGCTGCTGGAGCGCGTCGGGCTCACCGCGGCGCAGGCGGAACGGTTCCCGCACGAGCTCTCCGGCGGCCAGCTGCAGCGCGTCGCGATCGCCCGCGCGCTGGCCACGGGGCCGGACCTGGTCGTGTGCGACGAAGCGGTGTCCGCTTTGGACAAGAGCGTGCAGGCCCAGGTGCTCAACCTGCTCGCCGACCTGCAGGCCGAGACCGGCGTCGCGTTCCTGTTCATCTCCCACGACCTCGCCGTGGTGGAGCACATCTCCGACCGGGTGGCCGTGATGTACCTCGGCCGGGTCGTGGAACTGGCCCCGGCGCGCGAGTTGTGGGCCACCCCGCGCCACCCGTACACCGAGGCCCTGCTGTCGGCGACCCCGGGACAGGGCCGCGAGCGCATCGTGCTCGCCGGCGACCTGCCCAACCCGGCCGCCCCACCGTCCGGCTGCGGGTTCCGCACGCGCTGCCCGGTCGCGGAACCGGCCTGCACGACCGACTGGCCGGCGCTCACCGAGGCGGCACCCGGCCATCGGGCGGCCTGCGTTCACGTGAGCCCGGTGGCCGTACCGGGCTGACCCCGGCACTCACCTCTTGCCCAGCGGCCTCGCCGGCCGCCGGGCCGACCCCGCACGCCCTCGACCCCTGCCGAGAGGAAAACCCTTGTCCCCCAACCGTTACTTCGCCCAGCGGAGAGGACGAACCGCGCTGCTCGGCGCGTTCGCCGCCGCCGTTTCGCTCCTGCTGTCCGCCTGCGGCGGCAGCGCCACCGCCGGCAGCTCCGGCGGCAACACGCTCACCATCGGGATGACCGCGTCCGACATCCCCGTGCTCGACACCGGTCTCGCCCAGGGCCAGGGCTACGAGGGCTTGCGCTTCGTGGCCAACCAGCTCTTCGACGGGCTGACGAAGTTCGACCTGACCAAGGACAACCAGATCCCGAAGATCACCCCCGACCTCGCCCAATCCTGGACGCCCAATGCCGACCTGACGAGCTGGACGTTCAAGCTGCGGGCCGGAGTGACCTTCCACGACGGCACGCCGTGGAACGCGGACGCGGCGCTGTTCAACCTCGACCGCTACACGAACAAGAACAGCCCGCAGTACTACCAGGAGCTCAACGCCCAGGGCGGGCTGTCGATCGCCGGGATCAAGAGCTACCACAAGGTCGACGACCTGACGATCGTGATCGACACCAACGGCCCGTGGGCCTACCTGCCCAGCGATCTGGCGACAGTGTACTTCGCCAGCCCCACCGCGGTGAAGGCCGAAGGCAACCAGGGCTTCGCCGAGAAGCCGGTGGGCACCGGGCCGTTCAAGTTCGACTCGCTCGTGCGCGGTCAGCGCATGGTCATGCTGGCCAACGACAAGTACTGGGCCGGCCGGCCCAAGGTCGACAAGGTGATCCTGCGCCCGATCCCCGACCCGACCGCGCGCGTGGCGGCGCTGCGCTCCGGTGAGGTCAACTGGATCGAGGTGCCGCCGCCGGACGACGTGCCGAACCTGAAGTCACAGGGCTTCCAGGTGCTGACCAACTCCTACGACCACATCTGGCCGTGGGTCTACAACCTCACGAAGCCGCCGTTCACCAACGTGAAGGTCCGCGAAGCGCTCAACTGGGCGATCAACCGCCAGGCGCTGGTCGACAACATCCTCAAGGGCACCGCCGAACCCGCGCTCGGCTTCGTGCCGCACGCCAACGCGGCGTACGAACGCGCCGACGACTCCTACGGCTACGACCCGGCGAAGGCCAAGCAGCTGCTCGCGGAAGCGGGCTACCCCAACGGGTTCACCATGACGCTGTCCTACCCGACGAGCGGTTCGGGCAACATGGTCCCCACCCCGATGAACACGGCACTGCAGGCCGATCTCGCCAAGGTGGGCGTCAAGGTCCAGCTCAAGCCCATCGAGTGGGCGGCCATGCTGACCGACTTCTTCAGCGGCAAGATCCCGGACAACGCCGACGCCCTCAACATCTCGCTGAGCTACCAGCAGGAAGGCTTCTGGCGCAACTGGTTCGGCACCGGCTCGACGGCCAACGCGGGCAAGTACACCAACCCCCAGGTCGACGCGCTGTTCGCCAAGGCGCGCACGGTGCTCGACGACCAAGCGCGGGCGAGCCTCTACTCGCAGGCCGCGCAGATCCTCGCGAAGGACTCGCCGTGGCTGGTCGTGGTCGACGACCGCAACCCGCGCGTGCTCTCGCCCAGCGTGCACGGCTTCGTGCAGGCGCAGTCCTGGTTCGCCGACCTCACCCAGCTGTCGGTCGGCTGACCGACCCCATCGAAAGGAGACCGCCATGGCGATGCCCCGCGGCCGCATCCGCGGCTTCGTGCGCAGGCCGACGCCGCAGGAGCTGTCGGACCTCGGCGCGACCGAGCACATGTCCCTCACCCCGCGTGAAGCCGAGCAGTACGCGCAGATCCTCGACCAGACCTTCGCCGGCGTCGACCGGCTGGACGAACTGCACGCGCCCGCCCCGCCGTTGACCTGGACCGAGCGCGATCCCGGCGGCCCGGTCGACGACGCCGAAGACCCGTTCCACGCGTTCATCCGGCGCTGTCACGTGAAAGGCGCGCCGGACGGGCCGCTCGCGGGACTCACCGTGGGCGTCAAGGACAACCTCGCCGTGGCGGGGGTGCCGATCACCAACGCGTCGCGAACGCTGAACTACACGCCGACGTCCGACGCGGTCGTGGTGTCGCGGCTGCTCGCCGCCGGCGCCGACGTCGTCGGCAAGACGAACCTGGACGACTTCTCCACGTCCGGCACCGGCGAGTCGAGCTGGTACGGCCCGGCCCGCAACGCCGTGGACCCCACCCGCTCGGCCGGCGGCTCGTCGGGGGGCTCGGGGTCGGCGGTCCGCTCGGGTGCGGTCGATCTCGCGGTCGGCGTCGACGAGGGCGGGTCGGCCCGGATTCCCGCGTCCTTCAACGGAATCGTCAGCATCAAACCGACGCAGGGCCTGGTTCCCTCGCACGGGCTGACGTACATGGACCACACGATCGACGCGGTGTGCCCCATGGCGGGCACGGTCGAGCTGACCGCCCGGATGCTCGACGTGATGAGCGGGCACTCCGATCTCGACCCGCAGTGGGTCCGGGGTACCCCCGTGCCGACGAACGCCGTCGCGGCCCTCGGCGAGGGGGTGGGCGGGCTGCGGATCGGCGTGGTGACCGAAGGCCGCGACCCGGCTCTGTGCGAACCGGGCGTGCTCGCCGCGTTCGAGTCTTCGTGCGCCGCGCTGGAGGCCGCCGGCGCGACCGTGACCCCTGTATCCGTTCCCCTGTGGACGGACGCGTGGGCGATCGAAACCACGCTGCTGCTGCACCTGGCGTGGCTCAACGCCCAGTCCGACGGCGCCGGCTACGCCCACCTCGGCGAGGTGGACGTGGAGCGGACCCACGCCTTCGGCCTGGTCCGCCGGCTCGAGGCGGACTCGTTCCCGCCGTTCTTCAAGGTGTGGCTGCTGGGCGGAAGGTACTTGCACGACAAGTACTTCTCCACCTACTTCGCCAAGGCCGCGAATCTGCGCCGGGCCCTGACCGCGCAGCTCGACGCCGCGTTCGCGGGGTTCGACCTGCTCGTCACCCCGACCACGCCGCAGGTCGCGCCGGTGCTGCTGGACCGGCCCGCCGAAGACCTGGAGCTGCTCGCGCGCGGCACCACGATGGTCAGCAACACCTGCGTGCTCAACCTGACCGGGCACCCGGCGCTGGCCGTTCCGAGCGGCACGGACCCGGAAACCTCGATGCCGACGTCGATCCAGATCATCGCGCCGCGGTGGCAGGACACGCTGACGTTCCGGGCGGGCGCGGTCGTGGAGGACGCGGCCGGCGTGATGCCGGGCGGCGTCGCGGCGCAGCGGGCCAGCCGGCCCGAACCGCAGCCGGCCGGTTCGCGGTGATCGAAACCGTGCCCCCGCGGGCACCCGTGTCCGCCCCGGTGCCCGTCTCCGGGGCGGACACCCGCCGCCGCTTCCACCTCGTCGTCGTGGGGGCCGGGGTCGGGTTCGGGCTGACCGCGCCGTTCACCGCGCTGCTCGTGGTGGGGCTCGGCGGATCGCCGTCGTGGGCGGCCTTCGTGGTCTCCTCGATCGGGCTTTCCCTGCTGCTGGTGGACTTCCTCGGCACCCGGTTCGTGCCGAGGGTGTCCTCCCGCACCGCGCTCACGGTTTCGTTGCTGGTGTTCGGTGTCGGCTGCCTGCTCTCGGCCGCCACCACCAGCTGGGAGATCGTCGGGCTCGCACGGGTGCTGCAGGGCTTCGGCACGGCGCTGTTCATGGGCGGCGGGATCGCCCTCGCCGTCCGGCTCGTCGGCGAGCGGGTGCGCGGGAGCGCGATCGGCACGTTCAACGCGTTCTGGTTCCTCGGCGTCGCGACCGGGCCGCTCGGCGGCGGCCTGATCGCGGCGGTGGCGCCCGGGCCCGCCGGGTTGCGGCTGCTGTTCGGCGTGTGCGGCGTGGTGAACCTGGCCGGCGCGGTGGCGGCGTGGTTCCTCGCTCCCCGCTGGGTTTCCGCCGTGCGGCCCCGGCTCGGGCTGCCCGCGGGCCTCGGGGTGCGCGGCCGCCGGCTGTGGTCGGTGCTCGTGCTGACCGGGCTCGGGCAGGCGGTGCGCTCCGGGCTCGCGCTGACCCTCGTGCCGCTGCTGGGCGCGCAGCTCGGCATGGGCTGGGTCGCCTTGGGGCTGGCGTTGTTCGCGCTGTCGGTCACCGACGTCGCCGCGATGCACTTCGGCGGCCGGTTCGGCGACCGCCACGGCCGGCTGCTCCCGCTGGCGGCGGCGCTGGCGTGGGGCACCGTCGCTGTGCTGGCGCTCGCCACCGTGGTCCGCGGCCCGGTCGCGTTCGCCTTCGGAGCGCTCGCCGCCGGCGTCACCGTCGGCACGACCTGGGTCATCCCGGCCGCGATGACCGTCGACCTCGCCGAGGACCCGGACACCGCGCTCGCCGCGTACCGGATCGCCTGTGACATCGGGATGCTCGCCGGCGGACTGCTCGCCGGAGCGGGCATCGCCGTCGGCGGCGTGCACACCGCGCTGGCGGCCACGGCCGCCTGCCTCTTCGGCGGGCTCCTGCTCACCCTCACCGTCCGGGAGACGCTGCCCCGCCGCCCCCACCTGTCCGTCGTCAAGGAGGAATCCGTGCCCCTGCCCTCACCCGAGGAGTTCGCCGTGTTCGCCGCGAACTCCGACATCACGCTCACCCCGGAGCGCCTCGCGCAGGCCTACGCCACGCACACCCACTACCGGGCGGACCTGGAACGCCTGCGGCGCCTGCCCCTGCCGTTCACCGAGCCGGTCAGCGAACCGGCCACCGCGCTCGCCTGGATCACCAAGGGAGGCACAGCATGACCGACCTCGCCGACCTCACCGCGACGGAGCTGCTCGCCGCGTTCGCCGCCGGCACCGCGACACCGAGCGAAGCCGTCGCGGCCTGCCTGGCCCGGATCGAGGCCACCGACCCCGGCCTCAACTCGATCATCACCCTCCTCGCCGACTCGGCGCGCGTGAAAGCGGCCGAATCCGACGCGCGCTGGCGGGAGGGCACCGCCCGCCCGCTGGAGGGAGTGCCCTACGGCCTCAAGGACATCGTCGCCACGGCCGGGATCCGGACCACCGGTGGCTCGGCCCTGTACCGGGACCACGTGCCCGAGACCGACGCGGTGCTCGCGGCCCGGCTCGCCGACGCCGGCGGGGTGCCGCTCGCCAAGCTCGCCACCTTCGAGTTCGCCTGCGGGGGCGCGGTGAACAAGACCTTCGGCCCCACCCGGAACCCGTGGGACCCGCGGCGCACCACCGGCGGATCGTCGTCCGGCTCCGGCGCGGCGGTCGCGGCGGGCCAGGTGCCGCTGGCGATCGGCACCGACACCGGCGGCTCCATCCGCATCCCGAGCGCGTTCTGCGGGATCACCGGGCTCAAGGCGACCTACGGCCGCGTGCCCCGCCACGGCGTGATGGGCCTGTCCTGGACCATGGACCACGCCGGGCCGATGACCCGCAGTGTCGCCGACGCCGCGCTGATGCTCGACGTGATCGCCGGGCCTGACCCGCTCGACCCGACGGCCCTGCCCGCCCAGGACAGTCCGTTCAGCGCGGCGGTGGGCCGGGACGTCAGCGGGCTGCGGGTCGCCCGGGATCGCGCGTTCCTCGAAGGTGACCTGCACCCCGCGGTCGCCGAGGCGTACGAGTCGGCGCTCGGCGAGCTGACCGGGCTCGGCGTGGAACTCGTCGACGTGGAGCTGCCGACGTTCGACCTCGCCGCCGTCGCGGGCTGGTGGATCATCTACGCCGAAATGCTCTCCCTGCACGAAGACCACGTGTCCGGGATCGAGGACCGCGACGAGATGGGCGCGTCGCTGCTGGGCGCGGCCCCGTTCGTCAGCGCCGCGGACTACCTGCGGGCGCTGCGGCTGCGCCCGGTGTTCCAGCGGGAGCTCGAGGCCGCGATGGCGGGCTGCGCGGCGCTCGTGACGCCCGGTCTGAGCGCGCTGCCCCCGTTCATCGCCTCCGAGATGACGTCGGACCTCGGGAACCGCGAGGTGCCGTGGCTCGATGCCGCCTGCCGGACGAGCGTGCCGTTCAACCTCACCGGTTCCCCGGCGCTGGTGGTGCCCTCGGGCGAGATCGGCGGACTGCCGGGGAGCCTGCAGTTCGTGGGTCGCCCGCGTGACGAGGCCACGTTGTTCGCCCTCGGCGGCGCCTACCAGGCCGCCACCACCCACCACCTGCGCCGCCCGGCCCTGCCCGCGGCTGCCTGAGGAGGACGCGATGTACCTGACCATCACCGAAGCCGCCGCCGCACTGCGCGCCGGAGAGACCACGTCGGTGGAGCTCACGACCGCGGCGTACGCGGCCGCCGACGCCCACGACGAGGCATTGGGCGTGTACCTGGCCCGATTCGACGAGACCGCCCTCGCGGCCGCCGCCAAGGCCGACGCGGAGCTGGCCGGCGGCGTCGACCGCGGCCCGTTGCACGGAATCCCGTTGGGGATCAAGGACATCATCGCCACCGAGGAGGGCGAGACCACCGCGCAGAGCCTCGTTCTCGACCGCGCGTGGGGCGCCGGCGGAGACGCCCCGGTCGTGGCGCGGCTGCGGGCCGCCGGGGCGATCGTCACCGGCAAGACCAGCACGATGGAGTACGCGATCGGCACCCCCGACCCCGACAAGCCGTTCCCGATCCCGCGCAACCCGTGGAACACCGAGCACTACCCCGGCGGCTCGAGCTCGGGCACCGGCAGCGGGGTGGCGGCCGGGCTGTTCCTCGGCGGCCTCGGCACCGACACCGGCGGCAGCATCCGGTACCCGGCGACCAGTTGCGGGATCACCGGGCTCAAGCAGACCTTCGGCCGGGTCCCGAAAGCCGGGTGCGTGCCCCTGGGCTACAGCTACGACCACATCGGACCGATGGCCCGCAGCGCCGAGGACTGCGCGCTCATGCTCGCCGTGCTCGCCGGTCACGACACCGGCGACGCGACGTCGGTCGACCGCCCGGTCGACGACTACACCGGCGGGCTCACCGGATCACTCGCCGGGCTGCGGATCGGCATCGACCGCCTGCTCGACCGCTCACCGCTCACCGCTCCGGAACTCGACCCGGCGCTGGACGCGGCCGTCGCCGAGCTCACCGCGGCCGGCGCCGAGGTCGTCGACGTGCGGCTGCCGCTGTACGACGAGCTCAAGACCGCCACGATGCTCGGGCTCTCGGCCGAGGCGTACGCCTACCACCAGCCGGACCTGCGCTCCCGCTGGACCGACTACGGCGCCGGCACCCGCATGGCGGTCGCCACGGGCGCCCTCATCAGCGCCGGCGACTACGTCCAGGCCCAGCGCGTCCGGCGTGTCGGCCAGCGCCAGGTCGCCGCTCTCTTCGCCGACGTGGACCTCATCCTCACGCCGACGAGCGCGTGCGGCGCCCCCGAGGTGGACAAGCTGACGCTCGACAAGATCGTCGACGCGCTCCACACGCCGTACTGGAACGCCCTCGGCAACCCCGCGATGTCCGTCCCCATGGGCTTCACCGCCGACGGGCTGCCGCTCGGCCTGCAGATCGTCGGCAAGCCGTTCGACGAGGCCACCGTGCTCGCGGCCGGATACGCCTACCAGCAGCGCACTTCCTGGCACCGCCAGGTTCCCCCGCTGTCGTGAACCCCGCACCAGGAAAGGACAATCCCGTGACACCCGATCCCGCCACCGTCGTCCCGGCCCTGCTCGCTGCCGCCGGATTGACCCCGTCGGCCGAGGAAACCGCCCTCATGATCGCCGACTTCCCCTCCCGCGCCGAAGCGATCGAGAAGCTCTACGAGGTGCCGGAGGCACGGTATGAGGAGCCGGGCCTGATCTTCCGCGCCGAGCCGTAGCCGCCCGCCACGCCCGGACCGTCGTCCGGGCGTGGCGAGTCTCCGTGCGCGTCAGTCCGAAATGGACTCACTCTCGCCGCGCGCCAGCACCGAATGCCGGCGGCTGTAACCGAAGTACACGCCCATGCCGATCACGAACCAGATCGCGAAGCGCAGCCACGTCTCCGGCTTCAGGAACGTGATCAGCCAGATCGAGAACACCACGCCGATGATCGGCACCACCGGCATGCCCGGCGTGCGGAACGTGCGCGGCAGGTCGGGGCGCTTGTACCGCAACACGATCACCGCGATACACACCACCACAAACGCCAGCAGAATGCCGATATTCGTCAACTCCGCGGCCTCGCCGATGGGCAGGAACCCGGCGATGATCGCCGACGCCACACCGAGGATCCACGTGGTGCGCGTGGGCACCTTGCGCACCGGGTGCGTCTTGCCGAACCACTTCGGCAGCAGGCCGTCGCGGCTCATGGAGTAGCCGACGCGCGTGGCGCCGAGCAGGAACGTGAACAGCACGGTGAGGATGCCGATGATGGCGCCGACCGCGATCACCGCGCCCAGCCAGCCCAGTCCCACCGATGCGAACGCGCTCGAGAACGCCGCCTCGGGGTCGATGTCCTTGAAGTTCACCATTCCGGTGAGCACGAGGCAGGCGAGCACGTACAGCACCATCGAGATCGCGAGCGAGTACAGGATCGCCTTCGGCATGTGCTTCTGCGAGTCCTTCGACTCCTCGGCCGCGGTCGACATGGCGTCGTAGCCGAAGACGGCGAAGAAGACCGTGGCCGCCCCCGTGAACGCGCCGCTGACACCGAAGGGGAAGAAGTTGCTGTAGTTGCCCGTCTTGATGTGGAAGGCGCCGACCACGATCACCAGCACCACGAGCGCGACCTTCAGGTACACCAGCAGCGTCTCGAACCGCGCCGCGTTTTTCATGCCCTGGTTGAGGATGAACGCGATGAGCAGACACAGCACCACGGCGAACAGGTTCACCACGTACGAACCGTGCGCCACGCCTTCGGGCTCGGTGCCCGGCGCGCCCGACATCCACTGCGGCAGCGAGACGTGCAGGAAGCCCAGCAGGTCGTTGAAGTAGCCGGAGATGCCGATGGCCACCACCGCCACGATCGCGGTGTACTCCAGCAGCAGGTCCCAGCCGATGAACCAGCCGACGATCTCGCCCAGTACCGCGTAGCCGTAGGTGTACGCCGAGCCGGCGCGCGGGATCAGCCCGGCGAACTCCGCGTACGAGAACGCCGCCGCCGCGCTCGCGATACCCGCGATGAGGAACGAGATCAGCACGGCGGGGCCGGCCGTCTGGTTGGCCACCGCGCCCGCCAGCGAGAAGATCCCGGCACCGATGATGCCGCCGACACCGATCGCCGTCAGCTGGCGCAGCCCCAGTGTGCGTTGCAGGCCGTCACCGCCGCTCTCGATCGTCTCGATCGGTTTGCGCCGGAAGATGCCGGACCCTGATCCCAGGCTGCGCGGAGCGGACATCGCTGTCTCCTCATACGTCGTGAACCGAGCCCGGGTCACGGGCTCTGGCAACGCACCGTACTAGGCCGTGTCCACTGTGTCACCGATGTTCCGACGCGGGCGGGATCTCAGCCCGCCGCCGTGTCCTCCGCGGCCTGCGAAGCGGCGCGGGCCGGGCGTTTCACGTCGCCGGAGCGGACGGCGCCGGCGGCGAAGAAGGTGAGGAGCTCGGCGATCTCGGGCGGGTCGTCCAGCTGGGGGCAGTGGCCCCAGTCTTCGCGGACGAGCAGGCGGCTGTGCGGCACGAGGGTGTGCAGGCGGCGTCCGGCGGCCGAGGACACGAGCTTGTCCTTGCCACAGGCCACGACCAGGAGCGGGACGTGCACGCGGTCGAGTTGGTAAGCGTCGGCGAGCTCGGTGACGAGCTGGCGCGCCTGCTCGAGGCGGGAGGTGGTGGCGCGGTAGTCGGGGAAGAGCGTGGTGAAGCGGCTTACCTGGCCGGCGTCGGCGGTGCCCGCGTCGGCATACAGCAGGCGGGGTACGACCTGCTCGGCGACCGCGCGGACCAGGAAGCCAGGCACGGGCAGGGGGAGCGCGGAGTACAGCCGCAGCGGCAACGGGTTGCGCGCGACGGTACGGACGAGCCACGAGTCGACGAAGCCGGGCGCGGCGATCGACACGACGCCGACGAGCGGCAGCCGGGGGTTCTGTGCCGCGCGCAGGCCGAGTGTGCCGCCGAGGGAGTTGCCGGCCAGCACCACGGGGCCGAGTACGGCCTGCTCGCGCACCACGGCGGCGGCGAACGCGTCGAGCTGGGGGAGCATGGGGCCCGGGCGCAGGGGCTGGGCGTCGCCGAAGCCGGGCAGGTCCACGGCGACGGCCGCGATGCCTGCGGAGGCGAGCTCGGCCAGCACGGGACGCCAGGTGTCGGCGCTGTCGCAGTAGCCGTGGAGAAGAACGAGCCGGGGTGCGCGGGGCTTCTCGGTGCCGCGCTTGCGCGACCGCTTGGGCGCCTCGGCTTCCACCACCGGCGGACCGACTTCGAGCACTCGCGTCCGCACTCCGGCGAAGCGCCGGAAGGTGACCCGGACGGGATCCGGTTCGCTGCTGGGCCGGCCGCCCCGGACAGCGGGTGCGGGCCGCTTCGATGCGGTCATGTCTACAGGTTAACCGTTCAAGGTCGAGTTCCGGTCGAACTTTGGGGGTAACAAGCCGATTGCGAACTCGGGGTGTTGACGGTTAACGGAATGCGGCGTACAAGCACCGGCCCGGGCTGATCCGTGACGGAAAAGCCCAGGCCGGAGGAGTTCTGTCGACTCAGCGGGTGAAGACGATCTTGCCCGCGGTCTCGCCGTCGAGCATCGCGCGGAAGCCTTCAGTGGCGTCTTTGAGGGGCAGTTCTGTGCCGATCCGGGGCTTGATCCCCTTGAGGTCGAGGTAGCTCAGCATGTCGGCCAGCTCGTCGCGCGTGCCCATGGTCGAGCCGGCGACGCGCAACTGCAGGAAGAACACGCGCTGCAGGTCCGCGGACGGGTCCGGGCCGCTCGTGGACCCCGACACCACCACGATGCCGCCCGGCTTGAGCGACTTCAGGGTGTGCGCCCACGTGGCCTTGCCCACGGTCTCGAACACCGCGTCGACGCGCTCGGGCAGCCGGGCGCCGGACTCGAACGTCTGGTGCGCGCCGACGCTCTCGGCCACCGCGCGCTTCTCCTCGCTGCGGCCGGTCACCCACACGCGGAAGCCCGCCGCGCGCCCGAGCGCGATGAGCGCCGTGGACACGCCGCCGGAGGCGCCCTGCACCAGCATCGTCTGGCCGGGGCGCAGGCCGGACTTCACGAACAGCATCCGATACGCGGTGAGCCAGGCCGTGCCCATCGTCGCCGCTTCGGGGAACGTGAGACCGGCCGGCTTGGGCACCGCGTTGCGCGCGGGCACCACGACCTGCTCGGCGAACGTGCCCTGGTGCTTCTCGGTCAGCAGGGTGCGTTTCGGGTCGAGCGTGTCGTCGCCTTGCCACCCCGGCGCGTTGACGACGGAGTGGAGGACGACCTCGGTGCCGTCGTCGAGCGTGCCGGCACCGTCGCAGCCCAGGATCATCGGGAACTGGTCGGGCTTGATGCCGACGCCGCGCAGCGTCCACAGGTCGTGCATGTTGAGGCTGGCGGCCTTGACGTGCACCCGGACCCAGCCTTCGGGCACCTCGGGCTCGGGCCGCTCGCCGGCGACGAGAGAGTCGAGCGGGGCCTCGGCGTTGGGTTCCTTCGCGTATACGGCGAACATGGCAGCAACCTACCGCCCCTGGGCGCGCCGACGCAGCCTGGCGCGCGTAGGCTCACACTCGTGTTCAACGGGCTGGCCGACTGGTGGGACGGGGTCGAGCTGTGGCTCGCCCAGGCTTGGTTCCCCGTCCAGTTCGTGCTGGTCATGGTCGTGCTGGTACCGCTGTGCCTGCTCTTCGCGTGGGTCATCGACAAGCTCGTGGGCCGCTTCGCCCGCTGGTTCGGCCCGGCCCGCGACGACGACAACCCGCCCTCTTAGGCTCACTCCCCATGGTCAACCGTAGGCGGATCACCGCCGCACTCGTCGGTCTCCTCGTGCTGGTGCTCGCGGGCTGGCTCGTGAAGGAGAACGTCGGGGACTCGTCCTCGTCGGCCCCCGCCACGCCGAGCACCTCCGCCCCGGCCGGCGCTTCGGGCGTCGCCGCGAAGCTGCCCGGCGGCGACTCCGGGTTGCCGGTGAAACCGTTGTCCGGCTTGCCCTCGCAGGCACGCGACACGTGGAAGCTGATCGAGGCGGGCGGGCCGTACCCCTATCCGCGCAACGACGACGTCGTGTTCGAGAATCGTGAGAAAGTGCTGCCGCGGAAGCAATCGGGTTACTACCACGAGTTCACGGTGACCACGCCGAAGAGCCCCGACCGCGGCCCGCGCCGCCTGGTCACGGGGCAGGCCAAGGAACTGTTCTACACCGACGACCATTACGCGTCCTTCGTCGTCGTGGACCCGAGCCGGTGACGCCGGCCGACGAGGCGAAGGCCGCCGCGGACGAGGCCTTCGCGCGGGGCGCGTATCCCCACCTGGTCAACGGCGGCACGGTGGACAAGGCCTCCACGCTCGACGCGATCGCGAAGGCGATGTCCTTTCCGGACTACTTCGGCCGCAACCTCGACGCGTTGTACGACATGCTCACGGACCTGTCGTGGCTGCCCGCGGGTGAGCACGTGCTGATCTGGAGCGGCTCGGAAGCCTTGCGCCAGGCCGAACCGAAGAACTACCTGGCGATCCGCAGCGTGCTGTCCGACGCTCAGCGGGCGCTCGGCCCGGCGGACGGCAAAGCGGGTTCCTGGCAGCTGACGGTCGTTCTGGCCAACTCGTAACGTCTCGATCCCCGCCGGGGGAACGGGGATCGAGACGCTCCTGCTCAGGCTGTGTGGTCTTCGGGGACCCAGTTCGGCTTGCGCTTCTGGGCGAAGGCGAGGATGCCTTCTTGGCCTTCCTCGCTGGCGAAGAACCCGGCGGACAGCTCGTTCATCGCGGCGAAGCCTTCCGACGGCGTGGCCGGACGTGGCTTGCTCAGCAGGGTTTTGGTCGCTGCCAACGCCTTCGGGCCGCCGAGCGTCAGCGACTTCAGGTACCGCTCCACGGTCTCGTCGAGCTCGGTGGAGGGCACTGCGGCGTTGAGCAAGCCGATCTCCACGGCCCGCTGCGCGTCGAACACGTCGCCGGTGAGGAACAGTTCGTGCGCGGCGCGGGGGTTCAGTCGCGGCAGCACCGTCAACGAGATCACGGCCGGGATCACGCCGATGCGGACCTCGGAGAACGCGAACGTCGCCTCGGGTACCGCGACCGCGATGTCGCACGCGGCGACCATGCCGATGCCGCCGGCGCGGGCGGGGCCGGCCAGGCGCGCGACCACGGGCTTCGGGCTGGTCCAGAGCTGCTCGAGGATCTTCGGGAACTCGTTCACGCCCTGGTCACCGGCCCCGGCGCCGCGGGCCTCCTTGAGGTCCATGCCGGCGCAAAAGACCGGGCCGGTGTGCGTCAGGAGCACCACCCGCACGGCGTCGTCGGCGACGGCCTTGTCCAGCGAACCGGAGAGCTCGCGGCGCAGCTGCGCGGACAGGGCGTTGCGGTTGTGAGGGGAGTCGAGGGTGATCGTGGCGGTGCCGCCCACCACGTCGTAGTGCACCAGTTCGTCAACCATGGCACCACAATCGCACACGGGCCGGAGAAGGGGCCTGTGACGTGCGTCGGGGCCGCCGCGATGGGGGCGGCCCCCGACAGTGTTCGACCTCCGGCGCGTCAACCTCCGGCGGGTCAGCCGATCGTGGTGGTCGTGAAGATCGGGCTAGGCGACGGGAAACACGCGGTCGGCGCCGAGATGTCGATCAGCTGGTTGACCACGGCGGTGAAGGTGAGGCCAGGGTCTCGCCGCCGGGTCGACCACGACGTCGAGTGCACCACCGGGGGCGACGGTCGCGGGCGCCGTCACGTCGGCGTCCTGGGTGAGGCTGACCTGCTGCGGGCCGACGATCGGCGCGTCGGCCTGACAGTCGAACGAGACGGTGGTGGCAGCCAAGGCGGGGACGGCGAAACCGAGCACGCCGACGGCGGCGAGCGCGGCCACGGGAACGATCTTGCGCAGGGCTGACTTCATGTGCTCCACCTTTTTCCGGTGCGAGGACGGGGGAAGTCGCGCGACGCTTAGATAGTTACCGGCGAGTCACGTAGCTCGTCAAGAATTTCCCGTTCCCATGCGCGGACGGTGAAGATCTGGCAACCAGTGCCACCCAAAACGCGTATCGGATTCATCTTTATACGCTGACCTGCGCAGGAGCGTGCTACTAAAGCGGAATCCGGGTCACGACGTCCGCGTAGCTGTGCAGCACGGCGGCGGCCACGCGCGGGTCGGTGCCCAGCGGTTCGGCGACGAACACGGCGCGGTCGGCCTCGCGGGCGTGCACCGCGATGCGGTCCGGCAGCAAGCCGGGCGCGAGGAACCACGACGCGACGGCGATCCGTCGCACGCCCCGCGCCCGCAGCCGCGCCACGGCGGCGGGCACGGCGGGCTGCGCCGCGCTCGCGAACGCCTCGGTGACCGGCAGCCCCAGTTCGCCTTCCCAGCGGGCGGCCAGATCGGCGACGGCCGCGTTGGCTCCGGCGTTCGACGAACCGACGGCGCTCACCACGACCCCGTCGCCGGGGCCCAGACCGGCTCCGGACAGCCGGTCGAGCGCGACGCGTTCCAGTACCGGGTCGACGCCCAGGACGTCGGACACGCGCACGTCGAACCCCGGGCACTCCGCGCGGACCTCGGCCACGAGCGCGGGCAGGTCCACGCGTGCGTGGAACGCGCTGCCGAGCAGGAGCGGCACCACGACGGCGGCGCGGTGCCCCTGTGTGTAGAGGCGCCGCAGGACGTCGGTGACCCGCGGTTCCGAGAGGTCCAGGAAGGACTCGTAGACCTCGATCCCCGGCGCCTGCGCGCGCACGCGCTCCACGAGCCCCCGCACGGTCGCGGCCGAGCGGGGGTCGCGGCTGCCGTGCGCGACGGGGACGAGAGGAGCTGTCACGGGAACCGTTCGCCGATCAGCCCGGCGGCGAGCGTGTCGCCGTCCTTCGGGTCGATGACGAGGAACGCGCCGGTGCGGGGGCTGTCGGTGTAGTCGTCCACGCCCAGCGGTTCGGCCAGACGCAGCTCCACTCGGCCGATGTCGTTGAGGTCCAACGAGTCCGGATCGTCCACACTGGACAATGTCTGCTCGTCGAAGCGAGCGGTGAGCTCGGTGACGATCGCCTGGACCGTGCGCGTGCCGTGCTTCACGAGCACGCGCGCGCCCGGCTTGAGCTGCTTCGACGAGAGCCAGCACAGTGTCGCAGTGAGCTCGTCGGTGACGCGGGGCTGACGGTCGGCCGTGGCGATGAGGTCGCCGCGGGAGATGTCGAGGTCGTCGGCCAGCAGCAGCGTCACAGACGTGCCGGCGCCCGCCTCGTCCAGCGGCCCGTCGGCGGTGTCGATGCGCTCGACCGTGCTGCGCAACCCGGCGGGCAGCACCACGATCTCGTCGCCCGGGCGGATGGTGCCGGCGGCGATCTGCCCGGCGTAGCCGCGGTAGTCGAGGTGCTCGGGCGTGCGCGGCCGGATCACGTACTGCACCGGGAAGCGGAACGCCGCCTCGTGCGGGTCCGGCGCGGCGGGCACTGTTTCCAAGTGCTCCAACAAGGTGGGGCCGTCGTACCACGGGGTGCGCTCGGACGTGGTGGCGACATTGTCGCCTTCCAGTGCGGAGACGGGGATCGTGACGACGGTGCCGTGGTCGTAGCCCAGAGATTCGGCGTGGGCGGCGAATTCCTTGGCGATGACGGAGAAGGTCTCCTCGTCGTAGTCGACGAGGTCGATCTTGTTCACCGCCAACACCAGCCGCGGCACTCCCAGCAACGCGAGCACCGCTGCGTGGCGGCGGGTCTGTTCCACGACGCCCTTGCGCGCGTCCACCAGCAGCACCGCCAGCTGTGCGGTCGAGGCACCGGTGACGGTGTTGCGCGTGTACTGCACATGCCCCGGGGTGTCGGCCAGCACGAACGAGCGCCGCGGGGTGGCGAAGTAGCGGTAGGCGACGTCGATGGTGATGCCCTGCTCACGCTCGGAACGCAGGCCGTCCACAAGCAGGGACAGGTCCGGAGTGGACAGTCCCTTGTCCACGGACGCGCGGGTGACGGCGTCGAGCTGGTCGGCCAGCACCGACTTCGTGTCGTACAACAGCCGCCCGACCAGGGTGGACTTGCCGTCGTCGACGCTGCCCGCCGTGGCGAGCCTCAGCAGCGAACTCATCAGAAGTAGCCTTCCCGCTTGCGGTCTTCCATGGCCGCTTCCGACATCCGGTCATCCGCCCGGGTCGCACCGCGCTCGGTCAGCCGCGACGCGGACACCTCGGCGATCACCTCGGCCACCGTGACCGCGGTCGACTCGATCGCACCCGTGCACGAGCCGTCGCCCACGGTGCGGTAGCGCACGGACAGCTCCCGAACCTGTTCGTCGGCCCGGGGTCCGCCCCAGGGGCCTTCGGCCAGCCACATGCCGTCGCGCTGGTAGACCTCGCGCTGGTGGGCGTAGTAGATCGACGGCAGTTCGACCTTCTCCCGCGCGATGTAGTTCCACACGTCGGCTTCGGTCCAGTTGGACAGCGGGAAGACGCGGACCTGTTCACCGGGGCGGTGCCGGCCGTTGTAGAGGTTCCACAGCTCCGGGCGCTGCCGGCGCGGCTCCCACTGCCCGAAGGAGTTGCGGAGACTGAAGATCCGTTCCTTCGCACGCGCCCGTTCCTCGTCACGGCGGCCGCCGCCGAACACCGCGTCGAACTTGTTCGCCGCGATCGTGTCCAGCAACGGAGTCGTCTGCAGCGGGTTGCGCAGGCCGTCGGCGCGCTCTTCGAGGCGGCCGTCGTCGATCCACTCCTGCACCTTGGCCACCACCAGGCGCAGGCCGTACTTCTCGACGACGCGGTCGCGGAACTCGATCACCTCGTCGAAGTTGTGCCCGGTGTCCACGTGCAGCAACGGAAACGGCACCGGCGCCGGCCAGAAGGCTTTGATCGCCAGGTGCAGCAGCAGCGTCGAGTCCTTGCCGCCGGAAAAGAGGATCACGGGCCGGTCGAACTCACCCGCTACTTCGCGGAAGATGTGGATGGCTTCGGATTCCAGCGCGACCAGGTTGTCGACTGCGGGTTCCAGGGTGGTCATCGGTCCTTCTGTGTTCGCCATCAGCCGTGCAGTCCGCACTCGGTCTTCGACTGGCCGGCCCAGCGGCCGCTGCGCGGGTCCTGCCCGGCCTCGACCTTCGCCGTGCACGGCGCGCAGCCGATGGACAGATAACCCACCGACACCAACGGGTTCTCGAGCACGCCGTGGTCGCGGATGTAGCCGTTGAACTCGTCGTCGGTCCACGCGGCGAGCGGGTTGACCTTCACCAGGCCGTTGCGCTCGTCCCAGGTGACGATCGGGGTGTTCGCGCGCGTCGGCGCGTCCACGCGGCGCACGCCGGTGACCCACGCCGAGTACTTCGCCAGCGTGTCGCGCAGCGGCACGACCTTGCGCAGGAAACAGCACTGGGTGGCGTCGCGCTCGAAGAGGTTCTTGCCGTACTCGGCGTCCTGCTCGGCCACGCTCTGCTCGGCCTGCGCGTTGACGATCGTCACGTCGGGGTAGACGGTCTGCACGGCGTCGCGCGTGCCGATCGTTTCCGGGAAGTGGTACCCGGTCTCGAGGAACAAAACGTCCACATCGGACTTGACCTGGGTGGCCAGGTCGATGAGCACGGCGTCCTGCATGTTCGACGCGACGATGAAGTCGTCGCCGAACTGCTCGACCGTCCAGCGCAGGGCTTCGGTCGCCGTGGCCTGGGCCAGCTCTTTCTCCGCGCGTTCGGCCAGGGTCCGGTAGTCAGCTGTGGCCGTCATCCGAGCGTCTCCTCCGGTAGGGACAGTCCGTGGAACTTCACCGAGAACCCGCGCCGGCACGCACCGCAGAGCCAGCCGCCGTCTTCGGCGGGGCGCAGGTCCTCGTCACCGCAGAACGGGCAATAGTAGGGCACCGCTCGTTCCGTCGAGGTCACTGCAGCAGGCTCTCGTCGGCACGCCCGACCCACTGCGCGAAACGCTCGCCGGGCTCACGCCCGTCGAGGTAGGCGCGGACCACGCGCTCGACGTAGTCGACCAGCTCGTCGGCGACGACCTTGTGCCCGCGCAGCTTGCGGCCGAACCCGGCGTCGAGGCCGAGACCGCCGCCGAGGTGCACCTGGAACCCCTCGACCTGGCGGCCGTCGGCGTCGGTGACGATCTGGCCCTTGAGCCCGATGTCGGCGGTCTGGATGCGGGCGCACGAGTTGGGGCAGCCGTTGAGGTGCACGCTGACGGGGTTCTCCAGATCGCCCTGGACGTCGGCGAGGCGCTTCTCGAGGTCGGTGACCAGCGCCAGTGCGCGGGCCTTCGTCTCGACGATCGCGAGCTTGCAGAACTCCAGCCCGGTGCACGCCATCACGCTGCGCCGCCACGGCGAGGGCTTGGTGTGCAGGCCCAGCTCCTTCAGCTCCGTCTCCAGGCCCGGGACCTCGGCCTCGGGGACGTCGAGGACCACGAGCTTCTGCTGCGGCGTCAGGCGCACGCGCTGGGACCCCGCGCGTTCGGCGGCCTTGGCCACGGCCAGCAGCGTCTCGCCGTTCACACGGCCCGCGACGGGCGCGGCGCCGACGTAGAACTTGCCGTCGACCTGCTTGTGCACGCCGACGTGGTCGATCGGGGCGGACGGCACCTCCGGTGCGGGGCCGTCGAGCAGCGGGCGCTTGAGGTACTTCTCCTCCAGGACCTCGCGGAACTTCGCGGCGCCCCAGTCCTTGACCAGGAACTTGATGCGGGCACGCGAGCGCAGGCGGCGGTAGCCGTAGTCGCGGAAGACGCTGATCACGCCTTCCCACACGTCCGGCACCTCGTCGCGCGGCACCCAGGCACCGAGGCGCTGGCCGATCATCGGGTTGGTGGACAGGCCGCCGCCGACCCAGACGTCGAAGCCCGGGCCGTGCTCGGGGTGGTTCACGCCGACGAACGCGACGTCGTGGATCTCGTGCGCCACGTCCTGCTGACCCGACACGGCGGTCTTGAACTTGCGCGGCAGGTTCGCGTACTGCGGGTCGCCGATGTAGCGGCGCTTGATCTCCTCGATGGCGGGGGTGCCGTCGATGATCTCGTCGGCCGCGATCCCGGCGACGGGCGAGCCCAGGATCACGCGCGGGCTGTCGCCGCACGCCTCCATGGTGGTCATGCCCGCGTTCTCGAGCTTCTGCCAGATCGTGGGGACGTCCTCGATCCGGATCCAGTGGTACTGGATGTTCTGCCGGTCGGTGATGTCGGCGGTGCCGCGCGCGTGCGTCTGCGAGATCTCCGCCAGCACGGCGAGCTGCTGCGTGGTGAGCAGGCCGCCGTCGAGGCGCACGCGCATCATGAAGTAGCGGGCGTCCAGTTCTTCGGGCTCGAGCGTGGCCGTGCGGCCGCCGTCGATGCCTTCCTTGCGCTGGGTGTAGAGGCCGAACCAGCGGAAGCGGCCGCGCAGGTCACCCGGGTCGATCGAGTCGAAGCCGCCGTGGGCGTAGATGTTCTCGATGCGCGCTCGGGCGTTGAGCGGGTTGTCGTCTTTCTTCGACCGCTCGTTGGGGTTCAGCGGCTCTCGGTAGCCGAGCGCCCACTGTCCCTCGCCGCGCTTCTGCCGCGGCCGGCTCTTCGCGGGGGTTTCGCGCGTGGGTGAGGCCATGAGGAGTCCTCCGGTTAGTGGCTCCGGACGCCGTTCCGGTTGTGCCGCTTCGTGGCGGGCAACGGGGATCGCGGCGGGTCCGGCGCCTGCGGTCCAGATGTGGTGGGCTGGGGTCGGGCGTCGGGAGTCAGCGGGCAGGCCGGCAGAGCGCGCTCGCGACCCGCAGAAGGTCGACGTGGCGGCGCGCCACGAGAAGGACACCGGCAGGACTCACCGGCCCAGATAACCACGCCTTCAGAACGTGGTTCAAACGCGTCCGGATGGTGGGAGGGCCCTGTCGGGGGGCTTGCGTGTCGGTCGCCGGTGTGGGTGAGCGGGCTCGCTGCCTGCGGTTTTGTGGCACGGCGTGGATGCTCTGGGCGGCCGCTCGGCCGGGGTTCGGGCCGGGTGAGGTGCCGGTGTGGTTCGTTCGGCCGCCGAACTTCCGCCCGGGTGGCCCAGGGCCGGGCGAACACCGGCGAAGCGCGAGGGACAATGGACGTCGTGCCTGACGTAGCCGAACTGCCTGCCGAGACCGGATTGCCCGAAAGCGCCCTGGAGGGGCTGGGGCGGCGGCCGTTCGGCGTCTACGTGCACGTGCCGTTCTGCGCGACGCGCTGCGGGTACTGCGACTTCAACACCTACACCGCCGGTGAGCTGGGGTCCGCGGCGTCGCCGAAGTCGTGGCTCGACGGGTTGCGCAGCGAGCTGGACCTGGCCGCGCGGGTGCTGGGGGAGCCGCCGGCGGCCGACACGGTGTTCGTGGGCGGGGGCACGCCGTCGTTGCTGGGGGCCGACGGGCTGTCGGAGGTGCTGGACGTCGTGCGCGGCGCGTTCGGGCTGGCGCCGGGCGCCGAGGTGACGACCGAGTCCAACCCCGAGTCGACCTCGCCGGAGTTCTTCGAGCGCATCCGGGCGGCCGGGTACACGCGGGTGTCGCTGGGGATGCAGTCGGCCGCGAAGCACGTGCTGCAGGTGCTCGATCGCGTGCACACGCCCGGCCGGCCCGTGGACGCCGCGCGCGAGGCCCGGGCCGCCGGGTTCGAGCACGTGAACCTCGACGTGATCTACGGCACGCCCGGCGAGCGTCCGGAGGACCTGCGGGCCTCGCTCGACGCCGTGCTGTCCGCGGGCGTGGACCACGTGTCGGCGTACGCGCTGATCGTGGAGGAGGGCACCGCGCTCGCCCGCCGCGTGCGCCGCGGCGAGCTGCCCGCACCCGACGACGACGTGCTCGCCACCGACTACGAGATGATCGACTCCGTGCTCTCGGCCGCCGGCCTGCGCTGGTACGAGGTGTCCAACTGGGCCACGGACGACGCGGCCCGCTGCCGGCACAACCTCGGCTACTGGCAGGGCGGCGACTGGTGGGGCGCGGGCCCCGGCGCGCACAGCCACGTGGGCGGCGTCCGCTGGTGGAACGTCAAGCACCCGGCCAAGTACGCGTCGCTGCTGGCCGAGGGAAACAGCCCGGAAGCCGGCCGTGAACTGCTCACCGAATCCGACCGCCACCTCGAACGCATCATGCTCGAACTCCGTGTCGCGGAAGGACTCGCGCTCGACGCGCTCGACGCCGCGGGCATCGCCGAAGCCCGTGCCGCGGCGGCGGAAGGACTCCTGGAACCGTCCGTTCTGGACAGTCGCGGCCGCGCCGTGCTGACGGACCGCGGGCGGCTGCTCGCCGACGGTGTGGTCCGGCGCCTGGCCGGCTGAATTTTCGCTCAGCGGGCATAAACCCGGCGGATGGTTCGTTGGTCGAAGTATCGACGAGCGAGGGAGTCGCGCATGCCGCAGGCGGTCAGGTACAGCGAACACGGCGGGATCGACGTCCTGCGGGTGGAAGAAGTCGCGCGTCCGGTGCCCGGCCCCGGCCAGGTGCTCGTGGAGGTCAGAGCCGCCGGGATCAACCCCGGTGAAGCCGCCATCCGAGAAGGCGTGTTCGCACAGCAGTTCCCCTCGACGTTCCCGTCCGGGCAGGGCAGCGACCTCGCCGGCGTGGTCGCCGAGCTGGGTGCGGACGTCGAAGAGATCCAGGTCGGCGACGAGGTCATCGGCTTCGTGCACACGCGCGCCAGCCAGGCCGAGTTCGTGCTGGTAGACGCCGAAAATCTGACGCCGAAGCCCAGCGGCGTGTCGTGGGAAGCGGCGGGCGGGCTGTTCGTCGCCGGCACCACCGCGTACGCCGCTGTGCGCGCGACCGGCCTGCACGAGGACGACACCCTCGTGGTGTCCGGTGCCGCGGGCGGCGTCGGCTCCCTGGTCGTGCAGCTGGCGAAGCTCACCGGCGCGACCGTGGTCGGGATCGCGAGCGAGGCCAACCACGCGTGGCTGAAGGAGCAGGACGTGCTCCCGGTGGCCTACGGCGAGGGCCTCGAAGAGCGGATCCGCGAGGTCGCCGAGGGCAAGGTGGACGCGTTCATCGACACCTACGGCGACGGGTACGTCGAGCTGGCGCTGCGCCTGGGTGTCTACACGGGACGGATCGACACCGTCATCGACTTCGCCGCCGCGCAGAAGTACAACGTGAAGACCGACGGCAACATGGCCGCCGCGAGCGCCGAGGTCATGCGCGACCTCGCCGCGCTGGTGGACAAGGGCCTGCTCGAGGTGCCGGTCGCGGCCACGTACCCGCTGGCGCGGGTGCAGGACGCCTACCGCGAGCTGGAGCAGCGCCACACGCGCGGCAAGATCGTGCTCAAGCCCTGACGAGGCTCTGCAGTCCGCCCACGAACATCGCGAGCGCGAATTCGAAGCGGTCCTTGCTCGTCTCGCCGGTGAAGAACTGCCCGGACTGCAACAGGTTCGGGAACGCACCGGCCGGCAGGGACCGCATGTAGTCGGCCATCTGACGGCCGCGTTCGGCGACTTCCGCCTCGTCGTAGTCGCCGAACGTCCAGCTGCTCGCCTCGTAGGCGTAGGCCTTGGCGTACAAGCTCAACGCGTCGCCCGCGTACACCGCCTGCTTCAGATCCAGGCCCCCGGCGCGCAGGATCGCGAGCATCGCCTCGCCCTGGCGCAGCGAGTTGGGCGTGACGGGCACCGGCGTGTTCCACGCGACCTTGGCGATGCCCGGGTAGGCCACCATCGCGCGGACCTGCTGCCGCACCTGCTCTTTCACCTGCTCGGTCCAGTTTTTCGGATCCGGTTCCGGCACGGGCACGTCGCCGAGGACCGCGTCGAGCATGAGCTCGTCGAGCTCCTCCTTGTTGGCCACGTGTGCGTAGAGCGACGCGGGTCCGGTCTCCAGCTGCTGCGCGATCCGTCGCATCGACACGGCTTCGAAGCCCTCGGCGGCGAGCATCTGCAGCGCCGTCTTCACCACCAGATCCCGTGACAGCACCGGCTTTTCGGCGCGCCGGCGCGGGCTCGGGCTACGGCGCCACGGCGGGGGCGGGACGGTCATGGACAGCAGCCTAGACGAATCGGGCCTTGACTCGAACGCTGTTCGTCGATAGAACGGTGTTCGTTATAACGAACGCCGTTCGACAAGGGGCTCACCATGACCGACCGAGAAGAAGTCCTCGCCGTGCTCAGCCGTCTCGCCGACGCGTGGAACAGCGGCGACGCCGCCGCGTACGCGAGCCTGTTCACCGAGGACGCCGACTACGTGACGTTCTTCGGGATGCAGCTGCCCGGCCGGGAGCTGATCGAGAGCTCGCACCGCGCGTTGTTCGAGGGGCCGCTGCGGGGTTCGACAATCGGGGGACCCGGCGACGCGTCGGTGCGCTTCCCGCGCGAGGACGTCGCGATCGTCGTGTCCGGCGGCGGTTCGGCCCTCGACGGGGGCGACGCCGTGGCCCAGGGGCGCGAGAGCACGGTGACGTTCGTGCTGGTCCGCTCGGAAGCGGGCTGGTTGATCACGGCGTTCCAGAACACCCGGGTGAGCGATCCGCGCGCGGCGGCGTGACGCGTTTCGCCGGACGGCCGCGCTACGGTCTTGCCCGTGTTGATCCGTGATGTCCGACCCTGGGGCGGCGAGCGCAGCGACGTCGAGCTGACCGGCGACCGGATCTCGGCGGTCCGCCCGCACGACCCGGCGCCGGCACCCGGTGCCGTCGAGGGCCGGGGCCGGCTGCTGTTCCCATCGTTCAGCGACGTCCACGTGCACCTGGATTCGACGCGGATCGGCCTACCGTTCCGTCCCCACACCGGCGGCCCCGGCGTGTGGGCGATGATGACGAACGACCGCGAGAACTGGCGGTCGGCGGAGGTGCCGCTGCCGGACGGGGTGGCGGGCACGCTGGAGCGGATGATCGTGCACGGCACCACGCGGGTCCGCAGCTACGCCCAGGTCGACGTCGACTGCGGGCTCGAGAAGCTCGACGCCGTGCTGGCCGCGAAGGAGAAGTTCGCGGACCAGGCCGAAGTGCACGTGATGGCGTTCGCCCAGGCGGGGATCCTCCGCGAACCGGGCACGCTGGACGTCCTGGACGCGGCCCTACGATCCGGCGCGACCGTGATCGGCGGCATCGACCCGTGCACGCTGGACCGCGACCCGAAGGGACACCTGGACGCGGTGTTCGGCCTGGCAGAGAAGCACCAGGTCGAAGTGGACATCCACCTGCACGAGCCGGGCCACCTCGGCCTGTTCTCGACGGACCTGGTGCTCGAGCGCGTCCGGGCGCTGGACCTGCGCGGCAAGGTCACGATGTCGCACGCGTACGACCTGGGCTCGATTTCCGAGTCGGTGAGCCGCCGGGTGATCGACGACTTCGCCGAGCTGGACGTCGCGATGACCACCGTGGCCCCGTCTTCCGCCGGACAGCTTTCCTTGCTGGACCTCGTTTCCGCCGGCGTGCGGATCGGTCTGGGGGAGGACGGGCAGCGTGACTACTGGAGCCCGTACGGCAACTGCGACCTGCTGGACCGGACCTGGCAGCTGGCGTTCACGCGCGGATTCCGCCGGGACGACCACGTCGAGCTGGCCTTGGCCGTGGCGACAATGGGCGGGGCGTCGATCATGAGCCACGACGTGTCCCGCCTGGCCGGGGTGTCGGACCGCCCGGGGCTCGCGGCGGGCGACAGGGCGGACCTCGTCCTGGTGGACGGGGAGACGCCGACGAGCGCGGTGATGGACCGCGGCCGGGACCGGACGGTGCTGCACGACGGCGTGGTGGTGGCCGAGGGGCTCGCCGTTCTGTGACCTGCGGCGTGACCAGTGCCGCTGGTCGGGACCGGGGACGGGCGCGTACGGTGGGAGCAAGATTAGGTAAGCCTTAGTGATTGGGTGGTGTCCGATGGCCGATGCTCCGGCGCGCAAGGGGAACCCGGGCGTGCGCTTGTCGGTTCTGCGCAAGGAGAACCTGACCCCGCACATGATCCGGATCGTGGCCGGGGGCGAAGGCCTGCGCGATTTCCAGCCCAACGCGTTCACCGACGCGTATGTGAAGGTGATCTTCAAGGTGCCGGGCGTCGAGTACCCGGAGCCGTTCGACCTGCAGCGCATCCGCGCGGAGCTGCCGCGTGAGCAGTGCCCGCGGATGCGCTCGTACACCGTGCGGTCCTACGACGCAGCGGCCGGCGAGCTCGTGCTCGACTTCGTGGTGCACGGCGACGAGGGGCTGGCCGGCCCGTGGGCGATGCGGGCACAGCCGGGCGACGAGCTGCTGCTCTCGGGCCCCGGTGGCGTGTACGCGCCGCGCGCCGACGCGGGCTGGCACCTGCTCGTGGGCGACGAGGCCGCGTTGCCGGCCATCGCCGCGTCGCTGGAGGTCATGCCGGCCGGCGCCCGGGCGCACGTCTTCCTGCTCGTGTCCGACGCTTCGGAGGAGCAGCCGCTGGTGACGAAGGCCGACGCGCAGATCACGTGGCTGCACCGGTCGTCCGGTGCGGACCTCGCGGCCGCCGTGAAGGCGCTGCCGTGGCCGGCGAAGGACGTGCACGCGTTCGTCCACGGCGAGGCCGGGTTCGTCCGCGAGTTGCGGCGCTACCTGTTCGCCGATCGCGGCGTGCCGAAGGAGTCGGTGTCGATCTCCGGGTACTGGCGCGAAGGCAAGAACGACGAGGCGTGGCGCGAGGAGAAGGCGGCCGAGCGGGCGCGCGAAAGGGCGTAATGTCGCCGGCATGAACCTGGAGACCGACCCGTCTTCGGCGGGGTTCGACGCTGACCGTCTGAAGCGGATCGACCGGCTGTTCGACGCCTATGTGGACGACGGGCGGCTGCCCGGTTACCTCGCGGTGGTGAGCAGGCACGGGCGCATCGTCCACGTCGCTTCCCACGGCAAGCGGGACGTCGAATCGGGCGCACCCGTGGAGCACGACACCCTCTGGCGCATCTTCTCGATGACCAAGCCGATCACCTCGGTGGCGGCGATGACGTTCGTCGAGGAAGGCGCCATCGACCTCAACGACCCGATTTCCCGCTGGCTGCCGGAGTTCGCGGCGCCGCAGGTGTACGTGAAGGGCTCGGCGCTGAGCCCGATGACGGTGCCGGCGACCGAGCCCATTCGCCTGTGGCACCTGCTCACCCACACCAGCGGCCTGACCTACGGCTTCCACCACACACACCCCATCGACGCGATCTACCGCGCCGCCGGCTTCGAATGGGGCACCCCGCCCGGTCTGGACCTGGCCGCCGCGACCCGCGCCCTGGCCGAGTTCCCGCTCGTCTTCCAGCCGGGCAGCGAATGGAACTACTCAGTGTCCACGGACGTCCTCGGCCGCCTCGTGGAGGTGCTCGCGGGCAAGCCCTTGGACGAGGTCTTCGCGGAGCGGATCTTCGGGCCCCTGGGCATGACGGACACGGGCTTCTCCACCAAGGACACGGACCGGCTGGCGGCTCTGTATGTCGCGCATCCGCGGACCAAGATGCCCACCCGGAACGAGGCTTTCGGCTCCATCGGCGTTGCGCGCCCGGACTCGTTCTCGGGTGGCGGCGGCCTCGTGTCGACTGCCGCCGACTACCACCGCTTCACCCAGATGCTGCTGCGCGGCGGCGCTTTGGACGGTGCGCGGATCCTGGGGCCGCGGACGGTGTCGATGATGGCGAGCAACCACCTGCCAGGCCACGTCGACCTGGAGTCCTACGGTCGGCCGCTGTTCGCGGAGATGCCGTTCGACGGCTTCGGGTTCGGCCTGGGCTTCTCGGTGCTGGAGGACCCGGTGAAGGCGAAGACCCTGTCGAGCGCCGGCGAGTACGCGTGGGGCGGGGCCGCGTCGACCGCGTTCTGGGTGGATCCGGACGAGGATCTGACGGTGGCGTTCTACACGCAGCTGCTGCCGTCGAGCACACATCCGATTCGGCAGCAGTTGCGGCAGTTGGTGTATCAAGCGCTGGTCGACTGACCGGCGTTTTTTGACCGCCGCCGGGCCTCGACCTGGTTCACGCTCCCCGCGCCGGTTCGCGACTTGCCGGCGGGCCGCTTCGGCGCCCCGCCGGCAAACCGTGCGTTGGCTGGGTCACTGGGCGAAATCCCACCGCGTTGCGCCATGAGGTTCGGCCGTGGCGACGCACACGGCGGTGCGCAGGTCCAGACGGTAGACGTACCAAGGCGGCGGACCCGCGCTCGGCGCGCTGTACGGCGCGGTGAAGGTGTCCCCGTCCGCGGTGACCGGCCAGCCGTTGGCGTGGTAGACGGCGGCGAGGTGGGCGACGGTGGTGGCGTCGGTAACGCGGCCGGCGAAGCCTTCCAACGTCAAGTCGATGCCCTGCAAGCGGACGCCCACACTGCAGGCCGCACGGGATGCCACGAGACGCGACTTCAAGGTGCCCGGACCGCTGGTGAAGTACAGGGCGTCGGAGTCCCAGATGGCGCCCACGCCGGCCGTGTGGGGGCGGCCGTCGGGGCGGACGGTGGTGAGGAAGAAGGTCAGGTCAGCGCTCGGCGAAGGGATGAGGGCGTCGCGGGCGCGGCTCCAGGGGAGTTCGGCGTGGCCGTAGATGTCCAGGTTTCGGGTGCGTTTGGGTTCAGTCATGTCAACGCGTCGAACGGCGACACCGAGAATCGACAGCCCTAAGCCGTGAGCTCGCCGACGACCTGTCCGCCGTACGCGGCGAGCGTTTTCTCGCGTTCGTCGTGCATCAGGTAAAGGGCGAACTGGTTCACGCCCAGCTCCGCGAGCTCCTGCAGGCGCGCGATGTGCGCGGGGGCGGGCCCGAGCAGGCAGAACCGGTCGACGATCTCGTCCGGCACGAAGTCGGTGGACGGGTTGCCGGCGCGGCCGTGGTGGCTGTAGTCGTAGCCGGTGCGGGCGCGGATGTAGTCGGTGAGCTCGTGTGGCACCGGGCCGGAATCGCCGTAGCGCGCGACGAGGTCCGCGACGTGGTTGCCGACCATGCCGCCGAACCAGCGCAGCTGCTCGCGCTGGTGGGCGAGGTCTTCGCCGACGTACGCGGGCGCGGCCACGCAGATCGTGATGCCACCCGGGTCGCGCCCGGCGGCGCGCGCGGCCTCACGCACCGCGCCGATCGTCCAGCGTGCGATGGCCGGGTCGGCGCACTGCAGGATGAAGCCGTCGGCGTGCTCGCCCACGGTCTTCAGCGCCTTCGGCCCGTACCCGGCCATCCACATCTCCAGCCGCCCGTTGCGGATCCACGGGATGCGCACGGCCGTGTCGTTCATGGTGACCTCGCGCCCCTCGGCGAGGTCGCGCACCACGCGCATGCAGTCGCGCACCGTGGCCAAAGTGGACGGTGGGTTGCCGACGACCCGGTGCGCCGAGTCGCCGCGGCCGATGCCGCACACCGTGCGGTTGCCGTACATGTCGTTGAGCGTGGCGAAGGTCGACGCCATCACCGACCAGTCGCGCGTGGCCGGCGAGGTGACCATCGGCCCCACCACCAGCGACGACGTCTCCGCCAGGATCCGCGAGTAGATCACGAACGGTTCCTGCCACAGCACGCACGAGTCGAACGTCCAGCCGTACCGGAACCCCTGGTCCTCCGCGGCCTTCATCAGCCGCACGACGTCCGACGCCGGCGGGTCCGTCTGCAGCACGATCCCGAAATCCAAGGCGCACTCCCTAACGAAGGTACTGATTCAGCCCACGGGACAAGAACTGACCGTGCCCGGCAGAGCCACTGAAGCCCGAAGGCGACACCACGACCCGGCCCCGCGACAGGACAGTGTGGACCTTCCCGGTCAGGCAAAACCCTTCGTACGCCGAGTAATCCACGTTCATGTGGTGCGTCGAAGCCGACAACGTCTGCGTCGCCGCGGGATCGTAGACCACGATGTCCGCATCGGACCCGGCCGCGATCACGCCCTTGCGCGGGTACAGCCCGAACATCCGCGCCGGCGTCGCCGAGCACGTCTCGACCCAGCGGCCCAGCGTGATCTCGCCCGCGACCACGCCCTGGTGCAGCAGGTCCATCCGGTGCTCGACGCCCGGCATCCCGTTGGGGATGGCGCGGAAGTCGTCGCGGCCGAGCTCCTTCTGGTCCTTGAAGCAGAACGGGCAGTGGTCCGTGGACACCACCGACAGGTCGTTGGTCCGCAGCCCGCGCCACAGGTCCGCCTGGTGCGACTTGTCCCGCAACGGCGGCGACGCCACGAACTTCGCGCCCTCGAAGCCCGGCCGCGCCAGGTCCTCGATGGACAGGTACAGGTACTGCGGGCACGTCTCGGCGAACACGTTCTGCCCGTCGCTGCGCGCCTCCGCCACGGCCGCGAGCGCTTGCGACGCCGAGAGGTGCACGATGTAGAGCGGCGCGCCCGTCACGGCCGCGAGCGTGATCGCCCGCGACGTCGCCTCGGCCTCCAGCTGCGGCGGCCGCGTGAGGCCGTGCTGCAACGGGTCGACGTTGCCCGCCGCCACCGCCTGCGCGGCCAGCTGGTCGATCGCGATGCCGTTCTCCGCGTGCATCATGATCGTCGCGCCGACCTCACGCGCTTGCTGCATCGCGAGCAGGATCTCGCCGTCGGTCGAGTAGAACACGCCGGGGTAGGCCATGAACATCTTGAACGAACCGACGCCCGCGTCCACACAGGACCGCATTTCCTTCAGCGTGGAGTCGTTCACGTCCGACATGATCATGTGGAACCCGTAGTCGATCGCGCAGTTGCCGTCGGCCTTCGAGTGCCACTTGTCCAGTGTGGACTGCAACGACGTGCCCTTGGCCTGCACGGCGAAGTCGATGATCGTGGTCGTCCCGCCCCACGCCGCGGCGGTGGTGCCGGTCTCGAACGTGTCCACCGAGTGCGTGCCGCCGAACGGCATCTCCATGTGCGTGTGCGCGTCGATCCCGCCGGGCAGCACGTACTTTCCGGTGGCGTCGATCGTCTCGTCGGCGCTGAGCACGCCGGGCGCGGCGACGGCGGCGATGCGCTCGCCGTCCACCAGCACGTCGGCGAGCACGGCGCCCGACGGTGAGACGACCTGGCCCCCCTGGATAAGCGTGGTCATCAGGCCTCCGTCAGGGGTCCGTAGCTGTCCGGGCGGCGGTCGCGGTAGAACGCCCACAGGTCGCGCACCTCGGCGAGGCGGCCCATGTCGAGGTCGCGCACCACGATCTCCTCCTCGGTGTCCGACGCGGGGTCGCCCACGAGCTGCCCGCGCGGGTCCGCGAAGTACGACTGGCCGTAGAAGTCGTTGTCGCCCAAGGGTTCCACGCCGACGCGGTTGATCGTGCCCACGAAGTACTCGTTCGCCACCGCGGCCGCCGGCTGCTCCAGGCGCCACAGGTACTCAGACAGGCCGCGGCTGGTCGCCGACGGGTTGAACACGATCTTCGCCCCCGCCAGGCCCAGCGCGCGCCAGCCCTCGGGGAAGTGGCGCTCGTAGCAGATGTAGACGCCGATGCGGCCCACTGCCGTGTCGAACACCGGGTAGCCCATGTTCCCGGGCCGGAAGTAGAACTTCTCCCAGAACCCCTTCACCTGCGGGATGTGGTTCTTGCGGTGCTTGCCCAGGTACTTGCCGTCCGCGTCGATCACCGCCGCGGTGTTGTAGTAGACGCCCGGCTGCTCCTGCTCGTACATCGGCACCACCAGCACCACACCGTGGCGCTCGGCCACTTCCTGCATGAGCTTCGTGGTCGGCCCGTCGGGGATGCCCTCGGTGTAGGAGTAGTAGTCGGCGTCCTGGATCTGGCAGAAGTACGGGCCGTAGAACAGCTCCTGCAGGCACACGACCTGGGCGCCCTGCGAGGCCGCCTTGCCGATGGCGTCGACGGCGTTCGCGATCATCGAGTCCTTGTCACCCGTCCACCGCTGCTGGATCAATCCGGCTCGAACCAGGTCGCTCACTTGTCTCCTCCTTCTTCTTCAGGGGCAGGGCGAGCAGCACGTACACGAGGAATGCGCTGGCGAAGCCGATCGCCCAGTTGTAGTCGTAGAGCGGTTTGAGGAACGGGATGAGACCGTCCGCGGGGAACGGTCCGCCGTAGGCTCCGCCGACGGCGAGCACCGCGCCCACCAGCGTCGCGACGAGGGCACGCCAGTTCCAGCCGCCGCGGAACCAGTAGATCCCGTCGCGGGTGTAGAGGTCGCGCAGCCGAAGCCGTGTCCGGTTGATCACCCAGTAGCCGGCCACGAGCACACCGGCGACGGCGCCGAGCAGGCCGCCGTAGAACCCGAGCCACGCGAAGATGTAGATGCTCGGGTCGGAGTAGAGCCGCCACGGCTGGATCGCGATGCCCAGGATGCCTGTGATCAGGCCGCCGATCGCGAAGGTGATGCGCTTCGGGAAGGCGTTGGAGAAGTCGTAGGACGGGCTCACGACGTTGGCCGCCAGGTTCGCCGAGATCGTGGCCAGCACCAGTGCCACCAGCGCCACGACCACCACGACCGGGCTCGCGAAGCGGTCGGCGAGCTGCGCGGGGTCCCAGATGTCCTCGCCGTAGAGCACGTGGCCGCCCGACGTCGTGAGAATCGCGACGATCGCGATGAACGTCATCGTGGTCGGCAGGCCCAGGATCTGCCCGCGCACCTGCTTGCGCTGGCTGCCGCCGAAGCGCGTGAAGTCCGGCATGTTGAGCGAGAGGGTGGACCAGAACGCGATCATCGCCATGAGCGACGGCGCGAACACCTTCCAGAAGTCCCTGCCCCAGCCGAGCTTGCCCCCGTCTTCGAGGATCGGGCCCAGACCACCGGCCTTGACGAGCACGTAGCCGAGCAGGATGAGGAACCCGACCGACACGAGCGGGGCCGTCCAGTTCTCGAACTTGCGCACCGCATCCATGCCGCGCCAGATGATCAGTATCTGCACGATCCAGAACACGGCGAAGCTCAGCCACAGCGTCCAGTGCTGGCCCCACACCACCGTCGCGTCGCGCCAGCCGGAGCCGGCGAGGCGCCCGATGATCACGTAGATCGCCTCGCCGCCCACCCATGTCTGGATGCCGAACCAGCCGCACGCGATGAACGCGCGCAGCAGCGCGGCCAGGTTCGCGCCGCGCAGGCCGTAGAACGCGCGGGCGAACACCGGGAACGGGATGCCGTACTTCGTGCCGGCGTGGCTGTTGAGCAGCATCGGCGCGAGCACCACGATATTGCCGATGGTGATCGTGATGAGCGCCTGGACCCAGTTCATGCCGAGCGCGATGAGCGACGCGGCCAGGGCGTAGCTGGGGATGTTGTGCGCCATCCCCATCCAGAGCGCGAAGTAGTTGTACGTGGTCCAGGTGCGTTTGGCGACGGGGACGGGGGCCAGTTCCTCGTTGAAGAACCGGCTGCCCGCGAGGGACCGCACATCGGCGAGTTCCACGCGGCCGTCGGCGTGTTCGCGTGTCGTCGGCTCCATTGCGGAATCGTGCGCGCCGGTCGAGGGCGGGTGGCAGAGGCAGACTGTTCACTCTTCGCGTGCGCTCGGCGCAGACTGTCGATTGCGTTTCGCTGCCCGGCAGTGCATGACGTGCGTCACAATCTGCTCGTATCTTCGGTGCAAAGTGACCGAAACACGACGGGAGTTCTCCACAAGATCTCCACAGCTCACCCGGATGGCCTCCACGCTGGTTCCCTAGAGTCAGCGGCATGGACAAAGGGGGACGGCGGGTGCTGGTCGTCGAGGACGACCTCACGATCGCCGCGTCGATCGCGGCCCGGCTGCGGGCCGAGGGGTTCACTGTGGACGTGGCCCACGACGGTCCGGCCGCGGTGGCGGGCGAAGCCGAGTTCGGTCCGGACCTCGTGGTGCTCGATGTGATGCTGCCGGGGTTCGACGGGCTCGAGGTGTGCCGCCGGATCCAGGCGCGGCGGCCGGTGCCGGTGCTCATGCTCACCGCGCGCGCGGACGAGACCGACCTGCTCGTGGGGCTCGGCGTGGGTGCCGACGACTACCTGACCAAGCCGTTCTCGATGCGCGTGCTCAGCGCCCGCGTGAGCGCACTGCTCCGGCGGGTCGAACGGTCGGCGCAGGTCACTGTCCCGGAGCGGATCGTGCTGGGCGACCTGGAGATCGACATCGACCAGCGACGGGTGGCCCGGGCCGGCGTGCCCGCGCAGCTCACGCCCATCGAGTTCGACCTGCTGGTGCACTTCGCGCGCCGGCCGCGTGCGGTCCAGCCACGGGAACGGCTGCTCAGCGAGGTGTGGGACTGGGACGTGCCGACGGGCGGCGCCGGCACGCGCGCGGTCGACAGCCACATCAAGGCACTGCGGCGCAAGCTCGGCGCGGACCTCATCCGCACTGTCCACGGGGTCGGGTACGCGTTGGAGGTGCCGGCGTGAAGGCGCTGCTGTCGAAGGCCGTCGACTTCCTGCCGCGGCCGCTCGATCCGATCCGGTCGATCAAGCTCAAGCTGGCGATCCTCATGCTGGCCGCGGGGGCGATCGCGTTTCTCTTCTTCTGGTCCCGCATCGGCTGGCTGCCGCCCGCGACCACGATCACGGCCATGTTGATCGCGCTGGTCACGTCGCAGATTCTGGCCCACGGCATGACGCGGCCGCTGCGCGAGATGACCGCGGCGGCCCGCGCGATGGCGAAGGGCGACTACACGCGCCGCATCCGCGCGACGGCCCGCGACGAGGTCGGGTCGCTCGCCCACGCGTTCAACCAGATGGCAGCCGACCTCGCCACTGCCGACCAGCAGCGGCGCGAGCTGATCGCGAACGTCTCGCACGAGCTGCGCACGCCCATCACCGCGTTGAGCGGCGTGCTGGAGAACTTGGTCGACGGCGTTTCGTCGCCCGACGCCGCGACGCTGCGCACGGCCCTGCACCAGAGCGAACGGCTGGGCCGGCTCGTCACCGAGCTGCTGGACCTCTCGCGCATCGACGCCGGCACGTTGTCACTGGACCGTTCGCGCGTGGACCTGGAGGAACTGCTGGCCGAGGTCGCCGCCGAGGCGGAGGCCATGGCCGCGGCGGCGGGGCGCGGCGTGCGCTTCGACGTGTCCGTGTCGCCCCTGGGCGCGTTCGTGCGGGCGGATCGCGAGCGGATGTACCAGGTCGTGGTGAACCTGCTGGAGAACGCCGCTCGGCACGGTCCCGCGGGTGGTTCGGTGGAGGTCCGCGCGGTCGTGAACGAGGGGGAGACCCGCATCGAAGTCCGCGACGAAGGCCCCGGCATCCCCGCTGCCGACCGCGACCGCGTCTTCGAACGCTTCACCCGCGGCGAACGCGCCGGTGGCGGTGGGACCGGCCTGGGCCTGGCCATCGCGCGCTGGGTCGTGGAGCTGCACGGTGGGACCATCGCCGTGGTCGAACCCCCGGCCGGCGTCGGACCCGGTGCGGCGCCGGGGTGCCGGATCCGCGTGACGTTGCCGGCCTGATCTTCCTGGCGCTTCCCTCGGGGGAGCTGTCGCGCTCGATGATTTGCCAACGCGAACACGGAGGCTGTTTCGTGACCGAGGAAAAGCCGAGACCGGCCCACGCGGTACCGCCGGAGAACGCGGTGGGTGGGGCCGTCGAGGGGGCTGCCCCACCCACCGCGCACGCGGGGGCCGGTTCAGGAGGTGGTGTCGCCGTCGCGGAGCCGTTCACGCCGATGCTGGTGAGGCCCGTGCTGAAGTCGGCGGTGGTGCCGATCGTGGCCGGGGTGCTGCCGGCCGTCGCGGTGGCCGGCGTGGTGACCGCGACGTTGGTGCCATTGGACCGGCCGGGGATCGGGTGGCTGCTGGCGGCGCTGGTGGTGACGGCGCTGATCGTGGTCGTGGATTGCCGCGCGCGGGCGGAGAAGACGACCCGGCGGGCGAGCGTCGCGTGGGCGGCGCTGGCGCTCGCGCTGGTGGCGGTGGGGGCGGTGCGGGCGTCGGAGTGGCTGTTCGGGTTGTGCGTCGTGGCCGCGTTGGTGGCCGGGTCGCTGGCGGTGGTGGGGCCGCGGTCGGTCAACTCGGCGCTCTACGACGCGCTCGCGGTGCCGCTGGAGGCGTTCCACGCGATCCCGTGGGTGGCGCGCGGGCTGCGGGGCCGGGGGACGCAGCGCGGCCGGGTGCTGGGGGCCACACTCGGCGCGGCCGCGGTGCTGGCGGTGTTCCTGCCGTTGCTGACGAGCGCGGACGCGACGTTCGCGCACTTCGTCGGGGCGCTCGTGCCCGATCTGCGCGCGGATTCGGCCGTGCAGTGGGGATTCCTGTTCTGCGCCGGCGCGTTCGGCACGGCGGGGGCGTACTACGTGCTGGCTGCGCCACCGCGCCGGGCGACCGACGGCAACCGCAAAGCCCAAGGTGACAGTCTCTTGTGGACGGTCCCGCTCGTGACGCTGGTGGTGCTGTTCGCCGCCTATGTCGTGGTCCGGGTCGTGGAGTTGTTCGGTGGCAGGGACTACGTGCTGCGCACCGGTGGCCTCACCTCGGCCGAATACGCTCGCGGCGGCTTCTGGCAGCTCTGCGCGTGCACGGTCCTGACGTTGGGCATCATCGCGCTGGCGTTGCGCTGGGCGCCCAGGGAGACGGCCGCGGAACGGTTGCGGCAGCGGGTGTTGCTCGGTGCGCTGGCGGCGCTGAGCCTCGTGCTCGTGGTGTCCGCGCTCAGTCGCATGTGGACGTACCAGGAGGCCTACGGTTTCACCGTGCTGCGGCTGCTCGTGGAGGTCTGCGAGCTCTGGCTCGGTTGCGTGTTCCTGCTCGTCGGGGCGGCGCTGGTCACCCTGCGCTCGTCGTGGCTGCCGCGCGCGGCCATCGCGACGGCCGCCGGCGCGTTGCTGGCACTCGCCGTCGCGAACCCGGAAGCGCGCATCGCGGGCGCGAACATCGACCGCGCGCAGCACGGGAAATCGCTCGACCTGGCGTACCTGCGGGGGTTCTCCACCGACATCTTCCCCGTGGTCGCCGAACGGCTGCCGGACGCCGACTGCGTGCTGGGGCCGATGCTGCTGCGGCTGGACGACGACAGCTGGCCCGGCTGGAACCTCAGCCGGGCCATGGCACTCGACGTCGAGCTACCGCCGCCGGGACACTGCTAGAAGCCGACTGTGTTTCTAGAAGCCAAAGACGCCCGCGGTCTGGGCATCGGCCGCGCACTTGTTCGAGAACGTGGCGTGGAACGTGACCGGCTTGCCGTGCCAGGTGCCGAAGGCGGCGGCGTCGACCGGCGAGTAGATCATCGTGCAGCGCTGCAGCCGCGGCTTGATGTGGGCGATGTCGCCGTCGACGCCCGTGAGGGTGGCACAGGCGGCGTCGGACTCGGGGTGGCTGCCGCCGGCCGGGTCGCAGGTGAGCGAAACCGAGCTGAGGCGGCCCGTCGTCTCGTGCAGGCTCAGCTGGAGCGTGGACGCGGGCAGTTGAGGGGCCGCGACACCACTGAGGCCGAGCACGCACGCGGCGATCGGAGCGAAGGAAGAAAACACCATACTTCGGCTATCGGCAGCCGGAAGCTGATCACTGTGCTGCACGTCCGGGTGAGTTTTCCTCCCCCGAAAGGGTGGGGTCACCGGTCAGGTCGTGGGCCAGGAGCGCGACGTAGAGCGACAACATCGACTCCGGGTCTTCCAGCCGCACGCCGAGAACCTGCTCGATCCGCGCGAGCTGCTGGTAGTACGCCGTGCGCGAGGTGTGGGCCGCGACGGCCGCCGCCGACTTGTTGCCGCCGTGGGCGCAGTAGTGCCGCAGCGCCTGCACCAGCCGGCTGCCCGAAGCGGCGTCGCGCTGCAGCAGTGGCCCCAGCTCACGCGCGGCGAACGACGTCACGCGCTCGTCGTCGGCCAACAGGTGCAGCAGGCCGCGCAGCCGCACGTCGCGCAGCCGGTGCAGCGGCCGTTCGGTTTCTTCGCTCAACGCGGCCGCGGCCACCTGCGCGGCCTCGACCAGCGTCCGCCGGGCCTCGGCGGGCCCCGTCACGGTCGTGCCGACGGCGAGCACGGCGGGCGCGCTCGCGCGGGCCTCGTGGATGTCGGCGGCCAGCCGCTGCAGCACGGCGTCGGCGTGTGCCTCGGGCGAAAGGGCGAGCAAGGCCCGCACGCCCGTCTCGTCGGTCGCGACGAGCGCCGACACCTTCGCCCGCCGCGCGGCCAGCGCCGTCGCCTCGGCCAGCTCCCGCAGCAGCGGCGGCGTCGACAGCGACTGCCACGTGGTGGCCGTGATGCGCGGGCGCACCGCGAGGCCGATCAGGCGCCGCCCGGTCAGCGGCACGGCCAGCGCCGACGCCCGCGCGAGCAGTTCCATCGACGGCGCCGGCGAAGCCAGCAGTTCCGTGACCACCGCCCGGTGCGCCAGGCGTTCCAGCGTGTCGGAGTCGCGGGCCACCAGCCGGTGCACGGCCAGCGCGGACGCCGCGCGTTCGGCCACCACGCGGTGGCGGTGCGGCGGCGGTTCCGCGCAGACGAGCACGAGCCGGCCCCAGTCGTGGCCGCGAGCGCCGACCACGGTCACGAGCCAGCCCGCGTTCGCGTGGTAGCCCGTGCGTTCGCCGAGCTGAACCACGCGCGAGCGCGCCGGCCAGCCCGTGAGCAGCTCGGCGGGATCCGTGCCGGCCGCGTCGTAGGCGAGCACCTCGTGGGCCAGCGTCTCCAGCACCACCGGCTGCTCGGTCAGCCGCGTCACCTCGCCGAGCACCACCCCGGGCTCGGCGCCCGCGACGGTGAGCGCGGTGAACGTCTCGTGCACCCGCTCGGCCGCGCGCAGCTCGGCGACCTGGGCATCGACGATCAGCCCGTTCACGGCCTCGGTCACGGCGACGTAGCGGGTCTCACGGGAGAGCGTGATCAGCGGCAGTCCGCGGTGCTCGGCCGCCTCGACCAGGGCGTTCGGCAGGCGGTCGCTCCAGTGCCGGACCAGCTCCACCACCACGCCCGAGACACCGACCTCGGCGAGGTCGGCGACGTAGCGGGCGAGCGACGGGCCGTCGTCCGGCAGCGCGACGCCGGTGGTGAGCACCAGCTCGCCGCCGCGCAGGAGGTGGGCGATGTCGGCGACCTCGGCCACGTGCGCCCAGCGCACCGGCCGGTCGAGCCCCGCGCTGCCCGCCACGACGTGCGGCCGGCCCTGGCGCAGGGCCGGCAGCGCGAGCACCTCGGACACGGTCGGGTACATCCGGTTCTCGCCCCTCTTTCTCACACCGGCAGGCACAGACTGTACGGCCGGGCGCGGGACTCCGTACACGTTGCCGATGGCGTCCGCGTGGCGCGCGAGCCGAGACTCGGGAGAGACAAGCGCCCCTGAGCGAGGAGCCGACGCTGTGACCGACCGCATCAGCCACTGGATCGACGGCAAGCCGTACACCGGCGCGGCCGGGCGCACCGGCGACGTGTACGACCCCGCGACCGGCCAGGTCCGCGCGAAGGTGGACTTCGCGGGCCAGGCCGAGGTCGACCAGGCGGTGGCGGCTGCCGCGGCCGCGTTGCCGGGGTGGCGCGGCACGTCGCTGGCCGGGCGCACGCGGGTGCTGTTCGCGTTCCGAGAGCTGCTGTCGGCGCGCAAGCACGAGCTGGCGAAGATCATCACTAGCGAGCACGGCAAGGTCGAGTCCGACGCGGCCGGCGAGATCTCGCGGGCGATCGAGAACGTCGAATACGCGTGCGGCGCCGCGCAAATGCTGAAAGGCGGCTTCAGCGAGAACGCCTCCACCGGCGTGGACGTGTACTCGATCGCGCAGCCGCTGGGCGTGGTCGGCGTGATCTCGCCGTTCAACTTCCCCGCGATGGTGCCGCTGTGGTTCGTACCCAACGCGCTGGCGTGCGGCAACACCGTGGTGCTCAAGCCGAGCGAGAAAGACCCGTCGGCGTCACTGTTCATCGCGGAGCTGCTCGCCGAGGCCGGGCTGCCCGCGGGCGCGCTCAACGTGCTGCACGGCGACAAGGCCGCGGTCGACGGACTGCTGGAACACCGCGACGTGAAGGCGATCTCGTTCGTCGGCTCCACGCCGATCGCGCGCTACGTCTACGAGACGGGCACCCGCCACGGCAAGCGCGTGCAGGCGCTCGGCGGGGCGAAGAACCACATGGTCGTGCTGCCCGACGCCGACCTCGACCTCGCGGCCGACGCCGCCGTGTCGGCCGGGTTCGGGTCCGCGGGGGAGCGGTGCATGGCGGTGTCGGTGGTGGTGGCGGTCGACCCGGTCGGCGACGAGCTCGTCGCGAAGATCACCGAGCGGATGTCCCGGCTGCGCGTCGGCGACGGCCGCGAACCCGAGTCGGAGATGGGTCCCCTGGTGACGAAGGCGCACCACGAGCGCGTGACGTCCTATGTGGACGCCGGCGTCGCCGAGGGCGCGGAACTCGTGGTGGACGGCCGGGGCATCGAGATCGCGGGGGACGGGTTCTGGCTCGGCCCGACGTTGTTCGACCGCGTCGGACCCGGGATGTCGGTCTACACCGACGAGATCTTCGGCCCCGTGCTGTCGGTGGCGCGCGCGACGAGCTTCGACGACGCGCTCGGCCTGGTCAACGCCAGCCCGTACGGCAACGGCACCGCGATCTTCACCGGCGACGGCGCGGCCGCGCGGCGCTACCAGAACGAGGTGGAGGTGGGCATGGTCGGCGTGAACGTGCCCATCCCGGTGCCGGTCGGGTACTACTCGTTCGGCGGCTGGAAGGACTCGCTTTTCGGTGACACCCACGCGTACGGGCCCGAGGGCTTCCACTTTTTCACGCGCACCAAGGTGGTCACTTCGCGCTGGCCGGACACGTCGCACGCCGGGGTGAACCTGGGCTTCCCGAAGAACACCTGATCTCCTGGCCCCGGGGCAGCTTCGCGGGGTGCTGCACCCGGGCCAGGTTGGCGTGCTCGCCGGAACGGGCGTAAAGTGAACTGTACGTTCAGTTCACTTTTGAAGGAGAACGTTCCATGTCAGCACAGCCCGCGAAGTCGTCCGGCACGTTCGCGATCGGCGGGGACCTGCCCGTCGTGCGGCTCGGGTTCGGCGCGATGCAGCTGCCCGGCCCCGGCGTGTGGGGCGAGTCGCGTGACCCGGAGGGGGCCGTGCGCGTGCTGCGCAGGGCCGTCGAGCTCGGGGTCAACCTCATCGACACCGCCGACTCCTACGGCCCGTTCGTGGCCGACCTGCTCATCCGCGAGGCCCTGCACCCGTACGCCGACGACCTGGTGATCGCCACCAAGGCCGGCTTCACGCGGCAGGGGCCGAACCAGTGGATCCCTGTCGGCAGGCCCGAGTACCTGCGCCAGCAGGTGGAGCTGAACCTGCGCCACCTCGGCCTCGAGCGCATCGACCTGCTGCAGCTGCACCGCATCGACCCGAAGGTGCCCGTGGCGGACCAGGTCGGGGAGCTCGCCACGCTGCAGTCGGAGGGGAAGATCCGGCACATCGGCCTGTCGGAGGTCTCCGTCGAGGATCTCGTCGAGGCCCAGAAGACGGCCACGATCGTCTCGGTGCAGAACCGCTTCAACCTGGCCGACCGCTACTCGGAGCCGCTGCTGGACCACGTGACTGCCGCGGGTATCGCGTTCATCCCGTGGTTCCCGCTGGCCACGGGGTCGCTGGCGGGTCCGGACAGCCCGCTTTCGCAGGTGTCGGAGGAGCACGGCGCGTCGCCTTCGCAGCTCGCGCTGGCGTGGCTGCTCAAGCGTTCGCCGGTGATGCTGCCGATCCCGGGCACCTCCAGCGTCGAGCACCTCGAGGACAACGTGGCGGCGGCCCAGATCGAGCTGACCGACGACGAGTTCGCGGCGCTGAGCGCAGCGGCTTCTCGGTGAGCGTCTGGTTCGTCACCGGTGCGTCGCGGGGTTTCGGCCTCGAGATCGCGCGGACGGCGCTGGAGCGCGGTGACCAGGTGGTGGCCACCGCTCGCCAGGCGTCGGCCGTGGAGAAGGAGTTCCGGGGCAATCCTTCGGTTCTGGCGGTGGCGCTCGATGTGACGGACGAGGCTGCTGCGTCTGCTGCGGTGGGCGCCGCGCTGGACCGGTTCGGGCGCATCGACGTGCTGGTGAACAACGCCGGCCGCGGCCTGCTGGGCGCGGTGGAGGAGGCGTCGGACTCCGCTGTGCGCGCGGTGTTCGACGCCAACGTCTTCGGCCTTTTGTCGGTGACGCGCGCGGTGCTGCCTGTGCTGCGGCGGCAACGGTCGGGGCACGTGGTGAACATCAGCTCGGTCGGCGGCTTCACGACCGGCCCGGGCTGGGGCGTGTACGGGGCGACTAAGTTCGCCGTCGAGGCGCTTTCCGAGGCGCTGCATGGGGAACTGGCGCCGCTCGGCGTGCACGTGACGGTGGTCGAGCCGGGCTTCTTCCGGACCGACTTCCTCGACTCGTCGAGCCTGCACCGCGCCGAGGGCGAGATCGCCGACTACGCGACCACCGCCGGCACGATGCGCGCGACGGCGGATTCGCGGAACCACACGCAGCCGGGTGATCCGCGGAAGGCGGCGCTGGCTATTGCTTCCGTAGTGGCTTCCGCCTCGCCGCCCCTGCGCCTCCAGCTGGGCGCCGACTCCGTTGCCCGCGTGGAAGCGAAACTCGACTTCGTCCGCGACGAACTCTCCCGCTGGCGCGAGCTTTCGGACTCCACGGACCATGGCTGAGCCCTTGCCTGAGTCGTTGTTGCCCCGCAGCGCGCGCGCCCACGCGTGCGCGCTGTCGGCGGCGCGCGACCTGCTCGCCGAGGGCGGCCTCCCGGCCGCCACGGTCGACGCGATCAGCGCCCGGTCCGGGGTGAGCAAGGCGACGCTGTACAAGCACTGGCCGAGCCGTACCGCGTTGGCCGCCGAGGCTTTCGGCCGGGAGATGGCGGATGCCATTCCTTCGCCTTGTACTGGCGATCCGCGGGCGGACCTGGTCGAGCAGGTGCGTCGGGTCTCGGCGTTCTACGCCGGGCCGACGGGGGAGGTCTTCGCCCAGCTGCTGGCCGCCTGTGTGACGGACCCTCCGGCGGCCCCGTTCTTCCGCGAGTTCTTTTTGGACGGTCGACGAGCGGCCATTTCCGTGCTGTGGCAACGTTTGGTCGATGCCGGCCAGGCTTCGCCGACGGTGGACGTCGAAACGGCGACGGACGTTCTCTTCGGCCCCCTGATCTTCCGCCGCCTGACGGGCCACGCGCCCCTGACGGTGGCGGAAGCCGACGCGATCTCGTCGGCGGCTCTGGAGGGGCTGCTCAAGCGGGAATGACGTTGATGATCTGTTTCCGGTTGGGGATCAGCACGATCGTGTGCTCCTGGTCCGGCCGGAACCGCGTGTGAAGGGGGCCGGGGGCGAGCGGGAGGCGGAGGCCGTCGAAGCGCGCCCAATAGTTCAGGCCCGCCCGGATGTGTTCGGCGTAGACCACGATGGGGTACTCCTCCGGCGAAGGCAGCGGTCGCTGCCGCGCGGCGTCGTGCGTGTAGCCGGAGAACAGCACCACCTTGCCCCGCCAGACGAGGCTCAGCCGGTAGAGGCAATAGCCGGCGCACAGCGCCATGCCGACGCCGATCGCTGCGGCGGCCACGGCGATGGCGGTGGTGCCGTAGGGCAGCGTGGCCAGCGTGAGGACGCCGATCACGAGCATGAAGACCACAAGCCAAAAGGCGACGTCGATGATCTTCCAGCGCTGTGAGGGGTGAAGCCGGCCTTGCGGTTGACGCGGTCGACTTCGGCTTGGTCGGCTTTCACGAAGGGATCACGTTGACGATCTGCTTGCGGTTGGGGATCAGGACGAGCGTGTTCTCCTGGTCGGGCCGGATCTGCGCGTAGAGGCTCGCGGGTAGCAGCGGGCGTCGGAGGCCGTCGAAGGCAGCCCAGTAGTAAGGGTTGTTGCCTCGGCTGCGTTGGGTGTAGATGAGGATGGGGTAGCGGTCCGTCGGGGGCAGTGGCCGGTGGTCCTGGGCGTCGTGGGTGTAGCCGGTGAAGGTGACTACTTTGCCGCGCCGGACGATGTTGAGCCGGTAGAGGCAGTACCACGCGCACAACGCCATCCCGACCCCGATCGCGACGGCGGCGACGATGATGTCGGTGGTGCCGTAGGGCAGGGTGGCAAGGGCGAGGATGCCGATCGCGAACGTCATCACCACGAGCCAGAAAATGATGTTGATGATCTGCCTGTTCTGGGCGGGGTGCAGCCGACCTTCGCGGTTGAAGCGGTCGACTTCGGACTGGTCGACTTTCACTCGCCTCCGCCACCCTCGGATCCGGCGCCTTCGGACTCGGACTCGCCGTGTGCCTTCTCGTATGCCTCGCTCGCTTCGTGCTGACGCGCGAGCTGTTCGTTCTCCTGCCGGCGCCCCTCCGTGGCCACCCCCACTCCGTCCGCGGGGTCGAACTTCGGGGGTGCGCCGCCGTTCTTCCGCCACTCCTTCTGGTTGAAGAAGCTGCGGCCGTCCTCGGAAGCGGCGTCACCGGCCCCTTTCAGGTGATCACGGAGCGGGACCTTGTTTTCCCAGGCTTCGCCCCAGCGGTCGGCCTTCGCGGCGGCGCTTTCGTCCACGTGGGGCCGGCCGGCGGCGCGAGCGGCGTCGGTGAGGTCGTTGCCCTTCTTCTCCATGTTCGCGGCGATGTCGACGCTCTTGTCGGTGATCTTGTCTGCGGTCTTGCCGACCTTCTTGAGCGCGTTGGTGGCCTCTTCGAGAGCGCCGCGGGACTTGCCAGCACTCTGGATCAGCTTCTCGAGCTTCTCGACGACCTGGGCGATCCGGCCGCTGATCTTCTCGGCGAGGATCCCGCCCTCGATGACGGTGTCGGCGATGAAGGCCGCGACCGTGCCTCCGAAGGTGCACCACGAGGCGGCGAGCGCGGCGATCGCCTTGACGATCAGCTCGCCGACGAACGACGAGACCATGTCGCGGATCAGGCCGCGTTCGGTGCCGACCAGCGCGGCGGCGACGTTCATCCCGATCGACGCGGCGTGTGCCTGACCGGAGGCGCCGCGCAGCGTCGCGGCATAGCCCTTGGCCATGGTCTGGTACGCGGTGCCGCCGGCGCCCTGGAACTCCGGGGCCACATTCGCAGCCGCCTGGTCGTACTGGGTGGCGCTTTGCGCGAGCTGCTTTGAGACGTTGTCCCAGGTCACGGCCTTCGCGGTGACCGCCTCGGGATTGCCGGCCAGCTTGTCGAGACCCTCTTTGAGGAAGCTGATGTGTTCGATCAGCCAGCCGACGCCGGCGCTGGCCAGCGAGCCCAGCGGGTCCATGGCTATGCCGAGCAGATCGAGGCCGACCGTCACGCCGTCGAACGCGAGGTTTGCCCAGTCCTTGCTGCGCCAATCCGTGATGCCCGACGCGATGTCGTTGAAGACGCCCGCGCCCGAAGTCTGGGAGTTGAGGTTGTCGAGTTCGTTGTCCGACGTGCCCATGTTCGTGGTGAAGCCGCTGGGCGACTCGGACTCGGCGACGAGCGGGTTCTCCTGCGTCTCGGTCATTCCGGGAGCTCCTTGCCGAGCGTGTTGATCGTGTTCTTCGAGTTCGTCTCGTGCGTGTCGTACGCGTCGTGGGCCTGCTGGAGCTTGTCGGCGATGTCCTCCGCCGAGTCGGCGACACCGTTGATGAAGATCGACGCGGTGGCGGTCCAGAGCTCCATCGCCGCGCCGAACGGGGAACCGACGATCCCGAAGGCATCGTCGCTCATCGCCTGGCCTTCGACGGTCGCCTCGGCGGCGGTCTTCACCCCCGCCCCGATGTCCTGCACCTCACCCTTGTGCGTCTGCAACGCCGTGAGATTCACCTGCTGCGTGCCTGCCATCAGTAACCCCTCCCCAGGATCGAGCCGCCGTTGTAGTAGTCGTCGTCATCGGAGTTGTCGGCCGAGGGCCGGGCCGGGCGGGAGGGGCGGGCCGGGGGCGCCGGAGGGGCCGGGGGTGCGGGTGGGCGCATGCCAGGGGCCGGAGGGGCCGGCGGAGGCGGCGGAGGTGCGCCACCATCCTCGTCGCGATTGAAGAATTGTCGCGTTTCCTGCTGTGCCGGCGGTTGTTCCTCGGGCACTTCCGGCGTGGGAATCTGCTCGTCGAGGAATTTCATCGCGTCGCTGTTTTCGCCGATGAGCGGGGCCATGATGGCGTGCAGCTGCTGGGCCGCCTGGGCCTGGGCGCGGTGCGCCGTGGCGACGACGGCGGCGGCGAGCGCGCTGCGGCTGATCTCGTCGGCGCGGGGGCCGAAGCTGAGCTGCTGCAGGGCTCCGCTGGTGTTCACGGTGACGGTGACCGCCCCGTCGTTGCTCGTCGCCGTGGCGGCGACGCGCTTGAGACGCTCCTGGGCCTCCGCGGCTCGCTGTCCGATTTCGGCGATTTCGGGTGCGCGCCCGTTATTGTCCACGACTGCCCTCGGCTCTTGGGGATTCACCACGTTCTTCTGAGGCAGCAAACCGGTTAACGGTTCCCCGAGCAAGCGAAGATTTGATTTGTCCGGTTCGCCGTTATTAATGGCTATTTGCCATTCGTTTACCTTGAAGCGGTGGTGTCTCGGAGCGCTCCGAGACACCACCGTGTCCGCGGGGTTGAGCGCCGGGCACTCAGGCTTCCGTAAACTCGTTGTGAGTAGCGGGTCGAAAGCAGGGAGGTGCCGGTGGCGAACACGGACGAGCGTCGCTTCGAGGTGCTGCGCGCGATCGTGGCCGACTACGTCTCGAACCAGGAGCCGGTGGGGTCCAAGACGATCGTCGAGCGGCACAACCTGGGCGTGTCGAGCGCGACCGTGCGCAACGACATGGCCGCGCTCGAGGAAGAGGGGTACATCACCCAGCCGCACACGAGCGCGGGGCGGATCCCCACGGACAAGGGCTACCGGCTGTTCGTGGACAAGCTCTCGGAGATCAAGCCGCTCTCGGCGGCCGAGCGGCGGGCGATCACCACGTTCCTCGACTCGGGCACCGACCTCGACGACGTGCTGCGCCGGTCGGTGCGGCTGCTCGCGCAGCTCACCCGGCAGGTCGCGGTGGTGCAGTACCCGATGCTGACCAACGCGGCGGTGCGCCACCTGGAAGTGGTCCCGCTCACGCCGGCGCGGCTCATGCTCGTGCTCATCACCGACTCGGGCCGGGTCGACCAGCGCACGGTCGACTTGGGCGACGTGCTCACCGAGGAGAGCGTGCTGCGCCTGCGGACCGTGCTCAACGGCGCGCTCGCCGGACGCCGGCTCGTGGAGGCGGCCGCGAGGGTGGCCGAGCTGCCCGAGGTGGCGCCGAACGAGCTGCGCGACAGCCTCACCCGCATCTGCACGGTGCTGGTCGAGTCGCTGGTCGAGCACCCGGAGGAACGCCTGGTGCTGGGCGGCACCGCCAACCTCACCCGCAACGTCGCGGACTTCCCCGGCTCGCTGCGTCAGGTCCTCGAAGCGCTCGAGGAGCAGGTGGTCGTGCTCAAGCTGCTGGCCGCGGCTCGCAACCCCGGTGCGGTGACGGTCCTCATCGGCGAGGAAAATGAAGACGAGCAGATGCGCAGCACCTCGGTCGTGTCGATCGGCTACGGCCGGGACGACATGCTGCTGGGAGGCATGGGCATCGTCGGACCCACCCGGATGGACTACCCGGGCACCATCGCGGCCGTCCGCGCGGTGGCCAACTACGTGGGGCAGATCCTGTCCGGCCGCTGACGGCGCGGGCAGAGCAGAAGGAGAAGGCAGAAAACGTGGCGAGGGACTACTACGGGATCCTCGGGGTGGCCAAGAACGCGTCGGATCAGGAGATCAAGCGCGCGTACCGCAAGCTGGCCCGTGAGCTGCACCCCGACGTGAACCCGTCGGAGGACGCGCAGCACAAGTTCGGCGAGGTGACCACCGCCTACGAGGTGCTCTCCGACCCGCAGAAGCGCAAGATCGTCGACCTCGGCGGCGACCCGATGGACTCGGGCGCGCGCGGCGGTGGCGGTGGCGGCGACCCGTTCGCCGGCTTCGGCGGGCTCGGCGACATCATGGACGCGTTCTTCGGCGCCGCCGGTGGTGGTGGCGGAGGCCGTGGCCGGGGACCGCGCAGCCGCGTGCAGCCGGGCTCCGACGCGCTGATCCGCCTGGCGCTCACGCTCGAGGAATGCGCCACCGGCGCCGACCGCGAGATCACCGTCGACACGGCCGTGGTCTGCGACCTGTGCCGCGGCGCGGGCACCGCGGAGGGCACCTCCACCAAGACGTGCGACACCTGCGGCGGCGCCGGCGAGGTGCAGTCGGTGCAGCGCTCGTTCCTCGGCCAGGTCGTCACGGCCCGCCCATGCCCGGTCTGCCGCGGCTTCGGCGAGGTCATCCCCGACCCGTGCCGCCAGTGCGGTGGCGACGGGCGCATCCGCGCGCGCCGCAACGTCACGGCGAAGATCCCGCCGGGCGTCGGCGACGGCATGCGCATCCGGCTCTCCGGTCAGGGCGAGGTCGGCCCCGGCGGCGGCCCCGCGGGTGACCTGTACGTGGAGATCGACGAGCTGCCCCACGAGGTGTTCGTGCGTGAGGGCAACGAGCTGCACTGCAACTTCCGCATCCCGATGACCACGGCGGCGCTCGGCGCGACCGTGCCGATCAGCACGCTCGTCGACGGCGACTACGAGCTCGACGTCGAGCCCGGCACCCAGCCCAACACCGAGCTCGTGCTCACCGGCAAGGGCATGCCGCGGCTGCGCTCCTCCGGGCGCGTCGACGGCCGCGGCGACCTCCACGTGCACATTGACGTGGTGGTGCCGACCAAGCTCGACGAGGCGCAGCGCGACCTGCTCGTGGAGCTGGCCCAGCAGCGCGGCGAAGAGGTGCCCACGCTGGCGTCCAACGGCAGCAAGCACGGCGGCCTGTTCTCCAAGCTGCGCACGAAGCACCGCTGACCCGTGCCCGACACCACGCTGCCGGTCTTCCTCGCCACCGCCGTGCCCGACCGCGGTTCGGCCGTTCTCGACGGCGAGGAAGCCCGGCACGCCGCCACCGTGCGCCGGCTGCGTGTGGGGGAGCAGCTCGTGCTCTCCGACGGCGCCGGCGCGATGGCCCGCTGCACCGTCGACGCCGTGCAGGCCGGGAGAGACGCCTCCCTCACCCTGACAGTCGTCGAGCACTGGAGGGAGGAGCCGCCGGCGCTGCGGGTCCACGTCGCGCAGGCACTGGCCAAGGGCGACCGCGGTGAACTCGCCGTGGAACTCGCCACCGAGGCCGGCGCCGACGCGATCGTGCCCTGGCGCGCCGCCCGCAGCGTCGCGCGCTGGGAAGACGGCACCCGCGGTGACAAGGCACTGGCCCGCTGGCGCGCGACCGCCCGCGCCGCCGCCAAACAAGCCCGACGCGCACACGTGCCCGACGTCATCGAACCCGTCGGCACCCGGGAGCTCGCCCAGCTGGCTGCCACGATGTCCCGCACGCTCGTGCTCGAGTCCGGCGTGACCAGCCGGCTCACGGAGATCGACCTCCCGGACACCGGTGACATCTTGCTCGTCGTCGGACCCGAAGGCGGCATCACCGACAACGAGCTCAGCACCCTCGAAGCCGCCGGCGCCACCACCGTCCGCCTCGGCCCGACCGTGCTGCGCACCTCCACCGCAGCCGCCGTCGCCCTCGGTGCCCTCGGTGCGCTGACCGGCCGCTGGAAGTAGCCCCCGGACACGGATGCGGCCACATTTTGCGGCGAGTCATGGCGCGATCACACTCCGAGCAGCTACGCTCGTCACCAACGCGCAAGACAACACTGGGCATCAAAAAAGACGTTTGGGCGCGCTACTGGGTGGGTAACCCCTGGGCGCGCGTACCCAAAAGAACCCCGCCGGGCACCTCCCCCCTCGGTCCGGCGGAGCCGCGGAGGCGCGGTGGGCCGACCCCCAGGGTCCACCGCCCCCGCGGCGCTTTCGACTTCGTAGACCCTTCGGGTCTCCTTCGCCGATCCGCGGAGGCGGATATTGCCCGGGGGCCGAGCCCCCGGAGCCCCACGGTGCGGCTGGTGCCCCTTCCTGCATGGTCGGCCATGGACGGTGAGCCGTCCCGGCGTGATGACCATGGGCGGTGACCCGGACGGCTTGATGGCGAGTGGTCGTGGGCGGGTTTGTAGGGTGTGGCCATGAGTGATGCGGAGACGTTGTTCGAGCGGATCATCGCGGGCGAGATCCCGGCGGACGTTGTCTACGAAGACGAGAACACGTTCGCGTTCAGGGACATCAATCCGCAGGCCAAGGTGCACGTGCTGGTGGTGCCGAAGAAGCGCTACCGCAACGTGGGCGAGCTGGCCGCCGGGGACCCCGAGCTGCTGAGCGCGGTGATCGGTGCGGCCAAGAAGGTGGTGGAGCTCGAGGGCATCGCGGAGTCCGGCTACCGGGTGGTGTTCAACACCGACGGCGACGCGGGGCAGACGGTGTTCCACGTGCACGCGCACGTGCTGGGCGGCGAGCAGCTCGGATTGTTCGGGCGCCACGCCTAAACCGACCTGCGGCGGCCAGGCGCGAGCAAGTAGCATCGGCAACGTCAGAAGTCCGTCAGGCGAAGCAGCAGAAAGCAGGCCAGAGGCCACGTGGCCGGAACCGCACAGGGTGGAGCCGCCCGACCCGACGCCACCGCCGGCAAGGCGGCGCAGTCGAAAAACGAGGACGCCACCTCCGTGGCCCAGTCCCGCTTCCCCGTCCCCGAAGCCGCCGTCCTGAGCCTGCTCGGCTCGCGTGACGAGAACCTGCGCGTCGCCGAGGAGCTCCTCGCCGCGGACGTGCACGTCCGCGGCAATGAAGTGACCCTCACCGGCGCGCCCGCCGACGTGGCGTTCGCCGAACGCGTCTTCGCCGACCTCGTGCAGCTCGCCACCGGCGGCCAGCAGGTCGGCCCCGACACGGTGCGCCGCACCATCGGCATGCTGTCCTCCGGCGACGCGTCCCCGGCCGAGGTCCTGAGCCTCAACATCGTCTCCCGCCGCGGCAAGACGATCCGGCCCAAGACGCTCAACCAGAAGCGCTACGTCGACGCCATCGACAAGCACACCATCGTCTTCGGCATCGGCCCCGCCGGTACCGGCAAGACGTACCTCGCCATGGCGAAGGCCGTGCAGGCGCTGCAGGCCAAGCAGGTCACGCGCATCGTGCTGACCCGTCCCGCCGTCGAGGCGGGCGAGCGGCTCGGCTACCTGCCGGGCACGCTCAACGAGAAGATCGACCCGTACCTGCGCCCGCTGTACGACGCGCTGCACGACATGGTCGAACCCGACTCGATCCCGCGCCTCATGCAGGCCGGCACGATCGAGATCGCGCCGCTGGCGTACATGCGCGGGCGCACGCTGAACGACGCCTTCATCATCCTCGACGAGGCCCAGAACACCACGCCCGAGCAGATGAAGATGTTCCTCACGCGCCTCGGCATGGGCTCGAAGATCGTCGTCACCGGTGACATCACGCAGATCGACCTGCCCAACGGCCAGAAGAGCGGCCTGCGCGTGGTCCGCGACATCCTCGACGGTGTCAACGACCTGCACTTCGCCGAGCTGACCAGCCAGGATGTGGTGCGCCACCGGCTCGTCGGCGACATCGTCGACGCGTACGAGAAGTGGCAAGCGGTGCAGGACGCCCAGGACCAGCAGCAGGGCGGCTGGAAGGGCAACCGCCGATGAGCATCGAGATCGCCAACGAGTCGGGCGTCGACGTCGACGAGGCGTCGATCGTCTCGGCCGCGCGCTACGCGCTCGACAAGATGGAGGTCAGCCCGCTCGCCGAGCTGTCCATCCTGCTCGTCACGCTCGAGGTCATGGAAGATTTGCACGAACGCTGGATGGACCTGCCCGGGCCCACCGACGTGATGGCCTTCCCCATGGACGAGCTCGACTCGTCGCGCCGCCCCGACGCGCCCGACGCGTCGCCGGCGCTGCTCGGCGACATCGTGCTGTGCCCGGCGTTCGCGAAGGACCAGGCGAAGACGGCGGGCCACGCGCTGACCGACGAGCTGCACCTGCTCACTGTCCACGGCGTGCTGCACCTGCTCGGCTATGACCACGCCGAACCGGCCGAGGAACGCGAGATGTTCGGCCTGCAGAAGCGCATCCTCACCGAGTTCCAGTCGGCCGTGGCCGAGCTGAACCGGAAGAACGCGCAGCGCAACGCCGACGACCGCGTGCTCGGCATCGCGGGCCTCGATGCGTCGGCCGCGCCCGCGGCGCCGAAACCGGTCGAGGAAACCCCCTAGGCAGCGATCATGGGCAGTCCCACGGCACAGCTCGTCGTTGCGGTGGCGCTCGTGCTGCTGGCCGGGGTGTTCGCGGCCGCCGACGCGGCCGTCAGCACCGTCTCGCAGGCCCGCACCGAAGGGCTCGTGCGCATCGGCCGGGCCGGTGCGCGCCAGCTCGCCGCCGTCGTCGCCGAACGCCGCCGCCACATCAACCTGCTCCTGCTGCTGCGCCTCGGCTGCGAGCTCACGGCCACGGTGCTCGTCACCGTGTCGTTCCTCGCCTGGTTCGGCAAGCTGTGGCTCGCCGTGCTCGTCTCCGCCGTGGTGATGGTGGTGGTGAGCTACGTGCTCATCGGCGTCGGCCCGCGCACCATCGGCCGCCAGCACCCCTACCGCGTCGGCACGATCGTCGCCGGGCCCGTGCGGGTCCTCGGCTTGATCCTCGGCCCGCTCTCGCGGCTGCTGATCGTGATCGGTAACGCGATCACCCCCGGTCAGGGCTTCCGCGAAGGCCCGTTCACCTCCGAAGTCGAGCTGCGCGAGCTGGTCGACCTCGCGCAGGAACGCGGCGTGGTCGAGGACTCCGAGCGCGAGATGATCCACTCGGTGTTCGAGCTGGGCGACACGGTCGCGCGCGAGGTGATGGTGCCGCGCACCGAGATCGTGTGGATCGAGCGCACCAAGACCGTGCGCCAGGCGCTCGCGCTCGCGTTGCGCACCGGGTTCACGCGCGTGCCGGTGATCGACGAGTCCGTGGACGACATCGTCGGCGTGGTCAACATCAAGGACCTGATGCCGGCGTACATGGACCCGGACGGCCCGAGCACGGTCGTGGACCAGGTGATGAACCCGGCGAGCTTCGTGCCCGACTCCAAGCGGCTCGACGACCTGCTCAAGGAGATGCAGCTCACCCACAACCACGTGGCGATCGCGGTCGACGAGTACGGCGGCACCGCGGGCCTGCTGACCATCGAGGACATCCTCGAGGAGATCGTCGGCGAGATCACCGACGAGTCCGACACCGACGAGCGGCCCGACGTCGAGGAGCTCGAGGGCGGCGCGGTGCGCGTGTCGTCGCGCCTGAGCGTCGACGACCTCGGTGAGCTCTTCGGCATCGACCTCGAAGACCACGACGTGGAGACCGTGGGCGGGCTGCTCGCGGAACGACTGGGTAGGGTCCCCCTTCCGGGGGCCGAAGCCGAGGTCGCCGGTCTTCGGCTGTTCGCCGAAGGGGGCAAGGACCGCCGGGGCCGCATGCGGATCACGTCGGTCGTCGTCCACCCGGCCGACGCGGACGCCGTGACCGAGTCCGGCACGCGCCGGCGCACCCGGGTGCCCCAGCCCGAAGAACGCGACAGGAGAGTCGAACATGCCTGACCTCGACGCCGAGGACCAGAAGCTCATCACGCTGGCCCGGTCGTCGCGCGCCCGCGTCGGCGCCGAGGAGGGCGCGGCCGTGCGCGACACCGACGGCCGGACGTACACCGCGGTGACCGTCGACCAGCCCTCGTTCAAGCTCACGGCCGTGCAGGCCGCCGTGGCCGCCGCGCTGTCGAGCGGCGCCGAAGGGCTCGAGGCGGCGGCCGTGGTGACGGGTGACGTGCTGGTGCAGGAGGCCTCGGTGCACGCCGTGCGTGACGTCGCGAAGACCGCGCCGATCATCCTGGCCGACCCGACGGGTGACGTCGTCGAGGTGCTGCGCTGATGGCCGACGCGCACCGCTCCGGCTTCGCGTGCTTCGTCGGGAGGCCCAACGCGGGCAAGTCGACGCTCACGAACGCGCTTGTGGGCTCGAAGGTCGCCATCACCTCCAGCAAGCCGCAGACGACCCGGCACGCGATCCGCGGCATCGTGCACCGCGAGGACGCGCAGCTGGTCATCATCGACACGCCCGGCCTGCACCGCCCGCGCACGCTGCTCGGGCAGCGGCTCAACGACGTGGTGCACGAGACGTGGTCCGAAGTGGACGTCGTCGGGTTCTGCGTGCCCGCCAACGAAAAAATCGGCCCCGGGGACAAGTTCATCGCCGCGGAGCTGACGAAGATCGCGCGGCGTACGCCAGTGATCGGCGTGGTGACCAAGACCGACCTGGTGAAGCCCGAGCAGGTGGCCGAGCAGCTGCTGGCGCTGCAGGGCGTGATGGAGTTCGCCGACCTCGTGCCGGTGTCCGCTGTGGACGGTTTCCAGGTGCAGACGGTGGCCGACCTGCTCGTGGCGCGGCTGCCGGAGGGCCCGCAGCTCTACCCGGGCGGCGAGCTCACCGACGAGCCCGAGATGACGCTCGTGGCCGAGCTGATCCGCGAGGCCGCGCTCGAAGGCGTGCGCGACGAGCTGCCGCACTCCATCGCCGTGACGGTGGAGGAGATGCTGCCGCGCGAAGGCCGCGACGACCTCGTGGACGTGCACGCGTTCCTGTACGTGGAGCGGCCCAGCCAGAAGGGCATCATCCTCGGGCACAAGGGTGAACGCCTGCGTGAGGTCGGAGCCGCGGCCCGCAAGCAGATCGAGGGGCTGCTGGGTTCGAAGGTGTACCTCGACTTGCACATCAAGGTGGCCAAGGACTGGCAGCGCGACCCGAAGCAGCTGCGCCGCCTCGGCTTTTGAGCGGCGGCCGCGGGAGGTAGCGTCAGTACCCTCAGCGCACTACGGACAGCAGGGGGACGCGATGACCGGCCCGTACCCGCCACCCGGCGGGCAGTACCCGCCGCCTCCCGGCGGCCCGTACTACTACGGCGGCCCGCAGCCGAACTTCCCGCCGCCGCCGGACAACCGGCTCGTGTGGGGGATCCTCACCACGATCTTCTGCTGCCTGCCGCTCGGGATCGTCTCCATCGTGAAGGCCAATGAGGTCAACTCCCTGTGGTACCAGGGCCGCTTCGCCGAAGCGCAGCACGCCGCGGACCAGGCGGGCAAGTGGGCCATGTGGTCGGCGTTGGCGATTCCCATCGGCATCGTGGCGTACCTGCTGGTGGTGCTGTTCGTGTTCCTGATCGCGGGCACGTCCGCCGGGTTCTGGTCGTCGTGAGCACCGTCTACACGGGAATCCCGGTGCGGGGCGCGCGAGCCACGGCGCGAGCGCTGGCAGGGCCGGCGGCCGTGGTCGCGGGGCTCGGCGTGTGCTGCGCCGCCGTGTGGCTAGGAGATCCGACGACGCCGGGCGGGCCGTTGCCGGTGTGCCCCACCAAGTTCCTCTTCGGTATCGACTGTCCGGGTTGCGGCGGTATGCGGATGGCCTACAGCCTCATGCACGGCGACCTCGCCGGCGCCGTGCACTACAACGCGGTGGCGCTCGTGTTCGTGGCGCTGTTCGCATGGAGCGGTGTCGCGTGGACCGTCGGGCGGCTGCGCGGACGGGCGGTTCGGTCGTGGCTGCACTGGCGCCGCACGCCGCTCGTGGTGGCGGTGGTGTTCGCGATCTGGTTCGTGGTGCGGAACCTGCCTTTCGCGCCGTTCACCGGTTTGTCGGTCTGAGTTTTCCTTCTGCCGGAACCGTCTTCGCTTCCCGTTCGTCGTACGGGTTTCGGGTCGCCACCCGGTGCGGACGCCTAGCTGGGCCGACCTCGTCCGGACCAGGTACGCTCCCGCGCACCGGCCCGTCCTCATCGGACTCGGCCGGTTCTCGCGTGCCACCGCGCGCGGGTCAGGACGAGCGAGGGGGAGAACACGATGACCGATCCCTACGGCCGGCCCATGGGGCAGCCGCAGGGCCAGCCGCCCTTCGGACAACCTGGTTCAGGGCAGCAGCCGTTCGGCACACCCGGCGGCTTCGGCCAGCAACCGCCCTCGGGCGGGTTCCCCCAGCAACCCGGCGGTTTCGGGCAACAGCCCGGTTTCGGGCAACCAGGTCAGGCGCAGCCGGGCTTCGGTCAACCGGACGCGCAGGGCCAGCCGGGCTTCGGACAGCCCGGTTTCGGTCAGCCGCCCGCCGGTGGTTTCGGTCAGCCGCCCGCGTTCGGGCAACCCGGTGGGTTCGGTCAGCCGAACCCGTACGGCCCGCCCGGCGGCGCCTACGCGAACTGGGGCCAGCGCGCCGGCGCCTACCTGATCGACTTCGGGCCGTTCCTCGCCGCCATCATCATCGCCTTGCTGGTCTCGATCGCCTCGGGGAGCGCCGGGGCGATCATCTACGGGCTCGCGATCTTCGGGAACATCGGCTGGCAGATCTACAACCGCTGGATCACGGCCGGAAACACGGGACAGTCGCTCGGCAAGCGCGTCGTCGGCATCAAGCTCGTCAGCGAGGCCACCGGCCAGCCCATCGGCGCCGGCATGGCGTTCCTGCGCGACCTCGCACACGTCCTCGACGGCTTCCTCTGCTCCCTCGGTTACCTGTGGCCGCTGTGGGACGACAAGTCCCAGACGTTCTCGGACAAGATCGTCGGCACGATCGTGGTGCCCGCCGACGCGGCGCCCGCGGGCCAGTTCGGGCAGCCGGGCTTCGGCCAGCAGCAGCCCTTCGGCGGCGGGTTCCCGCCCGCCGGGCAGCAGCCGGGCGGGTTCGCCCAGCAGCCCGCCGGGTTCGGGCAGCAGCCGAGCGGGTTCGGCGCGCAGCCCGGGTTCGGGCAGCCGGGTCAACCGGCCGCCGGCGGTTTCGGTCAGCCGGGTCAGGCGCCGTCGGGTGGTTTCGGCCAGCCGGGTGCCCCGGCCAGTGGCGGGTTCGCGCAGCCGGGCGCCGAGTCGCCGGGCGCGACCGCGTTCGAGCAGGCCGAGCCCACGCAGATGCTCAAGCCGGGCGGCGCTGCCCAGCCCGAGAGCGGTGCGTTCGACGGAGCCGAGCGCACGCAGATGCTGCAGCCGGGTTCGCCGGTCGCGGAAGCGCCCGCGCAGCCCGAAGAGACGCAGAAGATCCAGCCGGGCGAGTTCGGCCAGCCGCCGCAGCATTGACCCGCGAAGCCGCTGCACCGATCGACAGCGCCGGGCCACGGCTTCGATCGGGCAGGGGCGCGGACGAAGACCCGCGGCGGGGGGAGCTCGCCGGAAGCACGAGGAGTTTGGGGAACCAGTCATGACCAATCCGTACGGTCAGCCTCAGCCGCCCTACGGCCAGCAGCCGTCCGGCCCGATGCCGACGCCGTATGGCCAGCAAGGCCAGTACGGCCAGCAGGGTCAGTACGGCCAGCAGGCGCCGTTCGGGCAGCCCGGCTTCGGCCCCGGCATGGGGATGCCGCCGGGCGGCGACATCAACGCCATCAAGGAGTACAAGGGCTGGGCGATCGGCTGCATCTTCCTGATGTGGATCCTCGCGATCTTCGCGATCATGAAGTCCAACGAGGTCCGCACCTTCAAGATGCAGGGCAACTACGCGATGGCCCAGCAGGCGTCGCAGACCACGAAGACGCTGTGCCTGATCGCCACGATCGTCGGCGGCATCGGCTACGCCCTCGCGATCACGTTCCTGATCATCGGGATCGTCGCGGCGACCACGGTCACCACGTACTGCACCGGCTATTACGGCTGCTGACGCGCTGAACCAGGGTGTCTCCGCCCCGGCATCGCCCGGAAGTGGGACGATGTCGGGGTGGTGAACCTCTACCGCGACACCGGAGTGGTGCTGCGCACGCACAAGCTGGGTGAGGCCGACCGGATCATCACCCTGCTGACCCGCCGGCACGGGAAGGTCCGTGCCGTGGCCAAGGGCGTGCGCCGCACCTCGTCGCGGTTCGGGGCCCGGCTGGAGCCCTTCGGGCACGTGGACGTGCAGTTCTACACCGGCCGCACGCTCGACGTGATCACCCAGGTCGAGACCGTGGACGCGTTCGCGCTGCCGCTGGTCGCCGACTACCAGCGCTACACCGCGGCCAGCGCGATCGCCGAGACCGCCGACCGGCTCTCGGCCGAAGAGGGCGAGCCGGTCCTCAAGCTGTACCTGCTGGTCGTGGGCGCGTTGCGCGCACTCGCGGGCGGTGAACGCGACGCCTCTCTCGTCCTCGACGCGTTTTTCCTGCGGGCCATGGCCTACGCCGGCTGGGCGCCCGCCATCACCGAGTGCGCCCGCTGCGGCCTGCCCGGCCCGCACGCCGCGTTCAACGTGGCCGCCGGCGGCTCGATGTGCCCGGACTGCCGCATCGCCGGTTCCGTGCACCCCGCGCCCGAGGTGCTCACCCTGCTCGAGGCCCTGTTGCACGGCGAATGGCCGGTGGCGGAGGCCTCGCACGGCGTGACCCGGCGTGACGCGTCGGGCCTGGTGGCGGCTCACCTGCAGTGGCACCTCGAACGCCAGCTGCGTTCGCTTCCACTGGTCGAACGGCGTGCCCGGGAGACGGTGACACCGGCCAAGTAGGGTCTTGCGCGTAGGAAATTTTCACTCTTCCAGGAGGCGCGAAGTGCTGCGCAGGGGACGCGAGGTCCGGGCGTCGGGGTACGAGCTGCGGGCACCGGATCCGCACCCGTCGGGAGCCAGGCCACCGGAGATCCCGAAGGATCTCGTGCCGAAGCACGTGGCACTGGTGATGGACGGCAACGGGCGCTGGGCCAACCAGCGCGGCCTGCCCCGCATCGAGGGTCACAAGCGCGGCGAGGCCGTGATGATCGACGTCGCCAGCGGCGCCGTCGAGCTCGGCGTGAAATGGCTTTCGGTCTACGCGTTCTCCACGGAGAACTGGAAGCGCAGCCCGGAGGAGGTGCGTTTCCTCATGGGCTTCAACCGCGACACCATCCGGCGCCAGGTCGACTACCTTGGCTCGATCGGCGTGCGCATCCGCTGGGCGGGGCGCCGGCCGAAGCTGTGGGCCAGCGTGATCAAGGAGCTGCAGGTCGCGGAAGAGAAGACCAAGAACAACACGGCGCTGAACATGACGATGTGCGTCAACTACGGCGGGCGCGCGGAGCTGGGTGACGCGATGCGCCGGATCGCCCAGGACGTGGTCGAGGGCAAGCTCAAGGCCGACAAGATCGACGAGCGCACGATCGCGAAGTACCTGTACCAGCCCGAAATGCCCGACGTCGACCTGTTCCTGCGGCCCTCGGGCGAGCAGCGCACGTCGAACTTCATGCTGTGGCAGTCGGCGTACGCGGAGATGGTCTTCCAGGACACGCTCTTCCCCGACTTCGACCGCACGCACCTGTGGAACGCCTGCCTCGAGTTCGCCAAGCGCGACCGCCGGTTCGGTGCCGCGGTCGACCAGGCGGAAGCCGAGCGCGCGGCCGGGGAAGCGTCGTGAGCACCTCGGAGGCCGCCGAAACGGCGGCGCTGCTCGGGCTCGCACGCGAGGCCCTCGAGCGCTACCTCGACGTCAACGTGGACGACGACGGCGCGATCACCTTCCGCCACGCCGAGGTCCCGTGCGTCATCCAGGCCACGCGCCTGGCCGACGGGCTCACGGTGCTGAGCCTGACCTGCGTGGTGGCGTGGGATCTGCCGGACAACCCGGCGATCGCCGTCGCCGTGGCCGAACGCGCGGGGCAGGGCCTGTTCGGCACGCTCGGCGTCGGGCACACCGACAGCGGAGTCGACGTGACGCTGCGCTACGCGTTCCCGGCCGAGGGCATGGACCCGTCGGCGCTGGGCACGTTGCTGATGCTCGTGGTCTCGACCGCGTCGCAGCTGCGGACGGAACTGCCGGGTCTGGACTGAGGTTCGCGCCCGGCTTGTCCGATTGACGGGGGCGCGAACGGCGGATTCGGGCCGAAACCGGTCCGAGCGGTCCCCTCGTGCTGTGTCCCGCTGGGATCGGGCGGGCCCGGGCTGGCATCATCGGGCCTCGTGAAAACCCTTGTCGACAACGCGCCCGAGCAGAAGCGGCGCGCGCGGCGGATCCGGGTCAGCTCGATCGAGATCCTCTGCGCGGTGCTGCTCGTCGCGATCCTCGCGCAGGGCCGGTTGCAGGACCTGTTCGACGTGCCCGCGCTGCGCACCGGCTCCACGGTGTTCGTCGCCGTGTGCGTGCAGGCGCTGCCGTTCCTCGTGCTCGGCGTGCTGATCAGCGGTGCGATCGCCGCGTTCGTGCCCGCGCGGGTGCTGGAACGCGTGCTGCCCAAGCGCGCGAGCGCGGCGGTGGGGGTCGCCGGGCTCGCCGGCGTCGCGCTGCCCGGGTGCGAGTGCGCGTCCGTGCCGGTGGCGCGGCGGCTGATCGGCCAGGGGGTCGCGCCGGCCGCGGCGCTCACGTTCCTGCTGGCGGCGCCCGCGGTGAACCCGGTGGTGCTGGTGGCCACGGCGGTCGCGTTCCCCGGGCGGCCGGAGATGGTGCTGGCGCGGTTCCTGGGCTCGCTCGCGACGTCGATGGTGATGGGCTGGATCTGGGCCCGCTGGGGCAAGCTCTCGTGGATCACCGAACGCGCGCTGCGGCGGCTGCCCGACGTCGAGCCGGGGCAACGCTGGAAGGTCTTCGCGGAGACCGCGCGCACGGATCTCGTTGAGGCAGGCGGATTTCTGGTCTTGGGCGCGCTGATCTCGGCGACGCTCAACGTGCTCGTGCCCGCGAAGTGGTTCGGGGTGCTGGCGGACCAGGTCGTGGTCGGCGTGATCGTGATGGCGGTGCTGGCCGTGGTGCTCGCGCTGTGCAGTGAGGCCGACGCGTTCGTGGCCGCTTCGCTGACCGCGGTGCCGCTGCTGCCGAAGCTGGTGTTCCTCGTGGTCGGCCCGGCGATCGACGTGAAGCTGTTCGCGCTGCAGGCCGGCACGTTCGGGAAGTCGTTCGCGGTGCGGTTCGCGCCGGTGACGTTCGTGGTCGCCCTCGCGTGCGGCACGATCGTGGGCGCGCTGCTGCTGGGCGGTGCGCGATGAGGCGCGAGACGCAGAACGTGCTGCTGATCCTCCTTGGCGGGGCGCTGGTGAAGATCGCGGTGAACGGCGACTACCTGCGCTACGTCAAGCCCGCGCAGCAGCCGTGGATCATCGCGGGCGGCGTGGTGATGCTGGTGCTCGGCACGGTCGCGATCCTGCGTGACCTCGTGGCGGCGCGGGCCGCGGCGAAGGCGGCGGCGCTCGAGTCCGAGACAGCCGGCCACGAGGCCCTTGAAGGACACGACCACGTCGACGACGGCCACGGGCACGCCCATTCGGCGCGCTCGGCCTGGCTGCTGGTGGTGCCCGTGCTCGCGGTGTTCCTGGTGGCCCCGCCCGCGCTCGGCGCCGACTCGGTCACGCGCACCACGGCTCGCGTGCCGCAGAGTGCCGCGACCACGTCGGCGGCCGCGTTCCCGCCGTTGCCGGCGGGCAAGGTCGTGGAGCTGGCGATGAACGAGGTCGTCACGCGCGCGGGCTGGGATTCCAGCGGGACGATGAACGGCCGGACCATCGGCATGTCCGGGTTCGTCGTGCACGAGGGCAGCACCACGCTGCTGGCGCGTCTGGTGATCAGCTGCTGCGCCGCCGACGCGGCACCCGTCACCGTGCACCTGAAGGGCGGGGCCGCCGACCGGTTCCCGAGCGACACGTGGCTGCGGGTCACCGGACTGGTCGTGCCGGGCACGGCCAACGAGAACAACTCGTACACGCCCGATTTCGTGCCCGCGACCGTCGAGCGGATCGACGCGCCGAAGGACCCCTACGAGTACTGAGCGACCTCAGCTCGCGTGCTCGGCGCAGGTGCCCGTGATCTCCACGGTGTGGCTGATGTCGGAGAACCCGTGCTCGGAGGCGATCTTCTCGGCCCAGCGCTCCACGGCGGGGCCCTCGACCTCCACCGTGCGCCCGCACACGCGGCACACCAGGTGATGGTGGTGGTGCGTGGAGCAGCGGCGGTAAATGGCCTCGCCGGAGTCGGTGCGCAGCACGTCGATCTCGCCGGCCTCCGAAAGCGACTGCAGCGTGCGGTACACGGTGGTCAGGCCGATGCCGTCGCCCCGCTTACGCAACTCGTCGTGCAGCTCCTGCGCGGAGCGGAAGTCGTCGACCGTGTTGAGCAGGTCGACGACCGCCGTGCGCTGCTTGGTCGAGCGGCGCCCGGGCACGGGGGCGGAGTTGGGGGTGGGGGCCGGTGGAGGCGCCGAGTGGGGGGTCGAGGTCATGGTCACTTCCCTTCCTGCACGTGGGCGACCGCGTCGACGACGATGTGGGCCAGGTGGTCGTCCACCAGGCGGTACACGACTTCCCGGCCCCGGCGTTCGCCCTGCACCACACCCGCCGTCTTCAGCACCCGCAGGTGCTGGCTGATCAGCGGCTGAGCGACGTCGAGGGCGTCCACCAGCTCGTGGACGCACCGGTCGGCCTCGCGCAGCTGCAGCACGATGGCGATCCGGACGGGGGCGGCGAGCGCGCGCAGCAGGTCGCCGGCGTCGGCGAGCGCGGCGCCCGACGGACCCAGCGGACCTGCCGAGGGACCGGAAGCCTCGAGCGGGCCGGCCGGCGCCGTCGCCGGATCACCGGACGTGCCGGTGCCGGCCGAAAGAGCGCCCGTGCTGGCCGGTGCCATCGTTGCCTCCCCTTGCGCGCGAAGCCACCGGACGAGCCGGCGGGTTCCGAAGTCGGATGTCATTGTCGACAACGGTCACGGTCATCGTAGTGTTCCCCTCAGTCGCCCCTGTCGGTCACCGGTCACTCACACCAGTCTCACCCGATCGGGTGAGTTCGTCAGGAATCGGCACTTCGGCTTCGCAACCGGTGGCCGACGGTGCAAGGTTGGCGTGGGGCGTTTCGTCGCTTCTCGTACGCTGACGATCCGCCCGAATCGAGGCGGAGGCAGTGGGGAGACAATGACTCGTTTCGTTACGAAGGCAGCGATCCTGGCGGTGGCGGCGTTGCCCGCGCTCGCTCCGGTGGCAGCTGCCCAGACGACGCAGACCGTGAAGGCCGTCGACGAGAAGACCGGTCCCGTGTCGTTCGCCAACGTGGCGTCGGTGCGGCTGGGCTCCGACCCGCAGCACGGCGGCTCGCTGATCACTGAGACGCAGCGTTCACCGCTCACCCCCGGCCAGTCGAAGCTTTCGGCCGACCGCGTGGCCGTGCCGAAGAACGACGGCGAGAGCTCGACGTTCGGCGGCAACTGGGAGGTCGACCTCGGCAAGTTCGGCGCCGCGGCCACGAACCCCTACCCGGCCGGGATCGCGAGCCGCGACCACAACGTCGTCGCCGCCCTCCAGGCCACGAACGTGCCGACGGCCGTCGCCGAGACCAACTACGCCCTGCGCGACAACGCTCGCAGCAAGGCGCGCCCGGTCGACAACACGATGCTGGTGCTGGAAAGCGCGCGCAGCGCCGCCGACTGCTCGGCCCCGAACAAGGCCACCGGCACCACCACGCTCACCCGGCTCTGGGTGCGCGGCGAGGACGACACTCTCAAGCAGGTCGCGATGCCCGCGGGCGCGGCCTCGCTGAGCGTGAAGAACCTGCGCATGGGCGCCCCCAGGGTCATCGACGGGGCCGACCCCACCAAGTCGCTCTCGGACGTCGTGGTGTCCCGTGTGTCCTCGTTCGACCAGCTGATCAGGCAGGACGGCTGGCGCAACGGCGACGTCACGGCTCAGGCCGGCTGGCGCGTCGACGTGACCACACACGTCCTCGACAAGTCGGGTGAGGCGCTGCCGGACGTGAGCACCACGCTGGTGCTCGGCGGCGTGAGCTGCTCGATCCCGAAGAACTTCGTCGCCGTGTCCGGTGGCAACGGCAACGGCAACGGCGCGACCGCGACGCAGCCGCCGGTGCCCACCGAGGTCCCCGCCGGTTACCTCGGCACGACCGCGGCGGCCCCGTCGAGCGACTACCGCCTGCCGCTGGGCCTCGGCCTGCTGGTCGCCGGCCTGGTGTTCGGCGGGCTCGCGATCGGGCTGGGCCGCAGGCGCACGGCGCGCTCGCGCGGCGAGTAGGTCCGCGTGCTGCGCACCGCGCTGACCGTCGTGTCGGCAGTGGTTGCCGTGCTCGCGCTGGCCGCGGGCGTGGTCGTGCTGACCTGGGGGCCCGCGCCTGTGCCCGCCGCCGCGGCGGAACCCCCACCCGGCTCGCTGCCGGGTGAAGACGGCGCGCCCGCCGAGCTGCCCGCGGACGGCGCCGCGGTCGGCGTGCAGCGCCCCGGCAGTATCCGGCTGCCCGACGGGTCCGAGGCCCGGCTCGTGCGCACCGAGGTGACGCGCGACGGGATCCTGCCGATCCCGCGAGGCCTCGGCGACGCCGCCTGGTGGGGCGCGCGCCTCGGCGCGAAGCAGGGTGCGGCCGTGCTGTCCGGTCACGTGAACTGGGCCGGCACGAAGGGACCGTTCGACGACCTGTGGCGAGTGCGCACGGGCGACAACGTGAGCATCGTCGACTCCTCGGGCGGGCGCTGGCTCTACCGCGTGACCGGTGCGGCAACCCTGCGCAAGGAGCAGCTCCCGGAGCAGGCGCCGCAGTGGTTCGCGCAGACCGGGCCGCACCGGCTGGTGCTCGTGACGTGCGGTGGCGACTACATCGGCGGCACCGAGGGCTACGACGAGAACCGCATCGTCACGGCGAACCTGGTTTCGCGTCCGGACTGAGCACGATCGGGTGCAACCCCGGCCGCGTCCCGCGGCATGTCTTCCTGCGCACGACACACCGGAGCAGGGAGCACGATGCAAGGGACACAGGAACGGCCCGCGAGGACCAAGTGGGTACTGGCCGCCGTCGGGGCCGTGGTGGTGGCGGCGCTCGTCGCCGCCCTCCTGATTTTCACGGGAAAGAATGAACCCGGTCTCGCCAGCGGCGCGGCCTCGGTACCGGTACCGGCGGCGGGAGCGGGGGCTGCGCAGCAGTCGGCGCAGAAGCAGGCCGCCCCGGGGCAGACGCCCGGCACCGTGCTGCTGCCCGGTGGGGGAACGGCGAAGCTCGTGCAGGAACCCGTGGGTGACGACGGCGCGCTGGTGATCCCGCAGAGCCTCGCCGAGGCCGCGTGGTGGGGCTCGGGACTGGGGGCCGATCAAGGCGTCACGCTCTTCTCCGGCCACGTGAACTGGAAGGGCCGCACCGGGCCGTTCGACCAGCTGTGGCAGGTCGAGCAGGGCCAGACGGTGACGGTCACCGACACCGCGGGGGGCAAGTGGAACTACCGCGTCGACGAGGTCCGCACGATCCACAAGTCCGGGCTCGCCGCGGAGTCCGCGAAGCTGTTTTCCCCGGACGGGCCCCACAAACTGGTGCTCGTCACGTGCGGTGGCGACTACGTCGGCGGCACCGAGGGCTACGACGACAACCGGGTCGTCACGGCGTCGCTGACAGGCCGGCCCTGAGCCCTGCTCACCTCGCCGGAAGCACCGCGGGGGCGGCCGGATACGCTGAACCTCCTAGTCCAACCGTCCCCGCATGCGTCCGGAGCGTGGAGTGCCCGCCAACACCATCGAAACCGTCGTCAGTCTGTGCAAGCGCCGTGGCTTCGTCTTCCCGTCGGGAGAGATCTACGGCGGCACCAGGTCGGCGTGGGACTACGGGCCTCTCGGCGTGGAGCTGAAGGACAACATCAAGCGCCAGTGGTGGAAGACCATGGTGCAGGGCCGCGAAGACGTCGTCGGTCTCGACTCGTCCGTGATCCTTCCGCGCCAGGTCTGGGTCGCCTCGGGTCACGTGAACGTGTTCACCGACCCGCTGATCGAGTGCCTCCACTGCCACAAGCGCTTCCGCGCCGACCAGCTCGCCGAGGACTACGAAGGCCGCACCGGCAAGGCGACGTCGGAGGACGACCTGTCCGACGTGCCGTGCCCCAACTGCGGCACGCGCGGCAAGTACACCGCGCCGCGCGACTTCAACATGATGCTCAAGACCTACCTCGGCCCGGTCGAATCCGAAGAAGGCCTGCACTACCTCCGCCCGGAGACCGCGCAGGGCATCTTCGTGAACTTCCTCAACGTGCAGACGGCTTCGCGCAAGAAGCCGCCGTTCGGCATCGGCCAGGTCGGCAAGTCCTTCCGCAACGAGATCACGCCGGGCAACTTCATCTTCCGCACGCGCGAGTTCGAGCAGATGGAGATGGAGTTCTTCGTCGAGCCGGGCGAGGACGAGCGCTGGCACCAGTACTGGATCGACGAGCGCACCAAGTGGTACACGGACCTCGGCATCAAGCCGGAGAACCTGCGCCACTTCGAGCACCCCAAGGAAAAGCTCTCGCACTACGCGAAGCGCACCGTGGACATCGAGTACCGGTTCGACTTCAACGCGGGCCAGGAGTGGGGCGAGCTCGAGGGCATCGCCAACCGCACCGACTTCGACCTCACCACGCACTCGAACCACTCGGGCGTGGACCTGTCGTTCTTCGACCAGGCCTCCGGCCAGCGCTACCGCCCGTTCGTGATCGAGCCGGCGGCCGGTGTCGGCCGCTCGATGATGGCGTTCCTCGTCGACTCCTACGACGAGGAAGAGGTGCCCAACGCCAAGGGCGGCACCGACAAGCGCACCGTGCTGCACCTCGACCCGCGGCTCGCGCCGTTCAAGGCCGCGGTGCTGCCGCTCTCGCGCAACGCCGACCTCTCGCCCAAGGCGCGCGACCTCGCCGCGACCCTGCGCACGCACTGGAACGTCGACTTCGACGACGCCCAGGCCATCGGCCGCCGCTACCGCCGCCAGGACGAGATCGGCACCCCGTACTGCGTCACCGTGGACTTCGACTCGCTCGAGGACCAGGCCGTCACGGTCCGCGAACGCGACAGCATGACCCAGGAACGCATCGCGATCGACAAGGTCGTGGACTACCTGGCGCCTCGCCTGCTCGGCTGCTGAAGCTTTTCGTACGCGGCCCTTCCCCGGTTTCTCGGGGGAGGGCCGTTGTGCGTTGTGGCTGCCCCTGACACCTGTCACGGTCACGACGTGACGCTGGGCCTGAGGCCCGAAGAATCCGGTGTCAGACTTCCCGCCATGGCACGGTTTCCGGCAGCTTTCCGGTGCGCACGAATTCCTGGACGGCTGCGACCACCTGGGCGATGGGCAGTCCTGTCCCGGCGGAGAAGTCGGCGTCGCCTGGCGCGGCAGGCGACGCCGGGTCGCCGTCGGTGACGACGAATGTCGCGTCATCGGCGTATTGCAGGTAACCCCAGCCGTCGCGAATGGCGACGTCCAGCACCCACGGTTTCGTTGCGCAGGTTTTGTTCCCGCATCGCGACCGCGACCTTTATCTCGACGTGGGTGGCCAGACGACTCACTCGGCGCGACAGACCGTTGAGCCGGACGAAGTTTTCCACCTTGCCGTAGAACTCGTCGCCCTTGCCGCTGGCCATCGGCACCGCCGCGCCGTCGCTGCGCACCCACTCCCCGGAAGCTTCACTTCGGAGCCTCTCGGCCCGGCCGACCCGTTCACGAGCTTGTTCGATCCGCTCGGCGCGCGGGTACTGGTGCCGGCTGGGGTTCGGCCTGTGCCGGCGCCTCCCGTGCCGCCGGCGTCGGGGCCGGCGGATCCACTCCGAGGCTGTCCAGATACCTGGTCAGCAGTGTTTCCGCCTCTCCCGTGCCGGCGAGACACGCTCCGATACCGGTCGCCATTGTTTCGGCCAGCGCGGGCAACTGGGCGGCCTCGGCGTCGTTCGTGCTCGCCAGTGCTTGCCCCCACGATGCGGCCGCCTCGACGGCCAGGCCGTGGCTCGTCGCCAGTGCTGCGCGGGCCGACGCGATCAACGCCAAGCCGTCGCGCAGTCGTGCGGTCAGCTCGTCGACGAAGGGCACGGAGGGGAGCCTACGGGCGGCTTGGATGTCGCAGGTGCTTCGTCAGCATCGACGGAGCGCCACCCCTGACCCCTGACACCTGTCACGGCAACGACGTGACGCTCGGCCTGCTGGCCGACGCCGAAACGCCGGCAGTCTTCAGGGCATGGAAACCACACAGGCCACGCGCGGGGCGCGGGACGTCGCGGCGGGGGCCGCCGTCCGGTTGAGCGGGTTGAAGAAGCACTACGGCGAGGTGCGGGCCGTCGACGGGGTCGAGTTGACGATCGCGCCGGGTGAGGTGGTGGCGCTGCTCGGGCCCAACGGGGCCGGCAAGTCCACGACCGTCGACATGATCCTGGGGCTCAGCAAGCCCGACGCGGGCGACGTCACGGTGTTCGGCAAGACGCCGGCCGACGCGGTGCGCGCCGGGATGATCGGGGCGATGCTGCAGGGCGGGGCGCTGCTGGAGGACCTGACCGTGCGCGAGACCGTGCGCATGGTCGCGAAGCTGCACCGCACGCCGATGCCGCTCGACCAAGCGCTGCAGCGCGCCGGTATCGAGGACATCGCCGACCGGCGGGCCAACAAGCTCTCCGGTGGGCAGAAGCAGCGCGTGCGCTTCGCCGTCGCGCTGGTTTCGGACCCCGACCTGCTGGTGCTCGACGAGCCGACGGCCGCCATGGACGTGGGCACGCGGCGCGAGTTCTGGAAGTCCATGTACTCCTTCACCGACAGCGGCCGCACGGTCCTGTTCGCGACGCACTACCTGGAAGAGGCCGAGGAGTTCGCCGACCGCGTGGTGCTCATGCGGGCCGGGCGCGTGGTCGCCGACGGGTCCGTCGCGCAGGTGCGCGCGCTGGCCGGCGGGCGCACGATCCGGGCCGTGCTGCCCGGCGCCGGCGAGGAGACCGAGCGGCTCGTGGCGACGCTGCCCGCGGTGACCGACTTCGAGCTGCGCGGCGAGCGCGTCGCGATCTCCAGCAGCGAGTCGGACGCCACGCTGCGCGCGCTGATGGCCGCCGTGCCGGCCGTGCACGACATCGAGATCGGCGCCGTCGGCCTCGAAGGCGCGTTCCTTTCCCTGACCAGCGACGAAAACCAGGAAGAAGCAGCCCGATGAACCCGTCCTACCTCGCCGTCGAGATCCGGCGGCTGTTCCGCTCCATGCGGTTCCTCATCTTCGTCGTCGCCTTCCCCGTGGTGATGTTCCTGTTGCAGGCCAACGTCTTCACGAAGGCGACCGACCCGGACCACGCCGCGGTGGTGGCCGTGGTGATGGTCAACATGATGGCGTTCGGCCTCTTCGCCGCGGCGACCACCAACGGCACGCGCCTGGCCCTCGAACGCGCCAGCGGCTGGCAGCGGCAGCTGCGGCTGACCCCGCTGTCGGGTACGTCCTACCTCGGCGGCAAGGCCGTGGCGGGCATGCTCGTGGGCCTGCCCGCGCTGCTGCTGGTGCCGCTCGTGGCGATCTTCGTCGAGGGCGTGCACCTCGACGGGGCCGGCTGGCTGCGCGTGATCATGGGCCTGTGGCTCGGCACCATCCCGCTCGTGCTGCTCGGCCTGCTGATCGGCCAGATCGCGACGCCGGAGTCGATGCAGCCCATCTCCATGATCGTGATGCTCGGCATGGGCTTCCTCGGCGGCCTGTGGATCCCGCTGGAAGGCATGCCGGCGTGGATGCAGGACGTGTCGCAGCTGCTGCCCACCTACTGGCTGATCGGGCTGGTGCGCCCGGCCGTGACCAACGAGCTGCTCGTGAGCTTCCCGACCGCGCTCGCGGTGCTGGCGGGCTGGGCTGTGGTCCTCGGAGCGCTCGTGATCAGGCGATACCGTAAGGACAGCGCCCGGGTCTGACCGGGACAGGAGGGAACGACGGTGCAGCGCACGAAGGAAGAGCCCGCGTCGATCGCGGTCACCCGGTTCCGGTTCGCGCTGAACGACCGGGCCTCCTGGTGGGACGATCCGATGGTCGGCCACCGGGGCGGGCCCAACAAGATCGGCTGGCCGATCTTCGCGGTGGTCTTCCTGCTTCCGTTCCTGATTCCGGCCACGCACGGGCTGATCGAGAACTCCGACCCGATGTGGGCACGGGTGCTGATGGGTGTGCTGTTCTACGTCTACGGCGCCTGCTACGCGGTTTTCCCGGTGGTGTTCGGCAAGCCGACCAGGGTCAAGCTCGTCTTCGGTTGTGTGATGCTGGCGCTGGGCCTGTTCTCGACGCTGCTCACCGACGTCAGCCCGTACATCCTGCTCTACGCCACCGCCACACTCGCGTTCCTCTTCCCTGCCGGCTGGGCGGCGATCCTCGACACGCTGGCGCTGGGTTCCGTGGCGATCGTGCTGCTGGCCGGGGGCAAGATCGACGCCGACGGCGGCGACCTGATCTCTGTCGCCTCGATCACGCTGGCGATGTTCTTCATGGCCAACCTCATCCGCGCCATCCGCCGCCTGGAGCGGGCCAATGAGGAGATCGCGACCCTCGCCGTGGCCAACGAACGCCAGCGCGTGGCCCGCGACCTGCACGATCTGCTGGGCCACAGCCTCACCACGATCACCGTGAAGGCCGGCCTGGCGCGGCGGGTGCTGGAGAGCTCCGGCGACATCGGGCGCGCGGTCGAGGAGATCCGCGAGGTCGAGGGCCTCACCCGCAGCGCGCTGTCGGACGTGCGGCTGACCGTGTCGGAGTACCGCGAGGTGTCGCTGGCCGCGGAACTCGCCGGGGCGCGCGCGGCGCTGCGGGCGGCGGAGATCGAGGCGGACCTGCCCTACGCCGTGGACAACGTGCTGCCGCAGCTGCAGAGCACCTTCGGCTACGTGCTGCGCGAAGCGATCACCAACGTGCTGCGCCACTCCGGGGCCAACCGCGTCAGCGTGCGCTTCGGGCGCGACTGGCTCGAGGTGGAGGACGACGGGGCCGCGGCGGACGCGGCGCAGGGCAACGGGCTGCGCGGGCTGACCGAGCGCGTCGGCGGCGTCGGGGGGACGCTGCGCAGCGGGCCGCGGCCCGGGGGAGGATGGGTGGTCCGGGCGGAGGTTCCGGAACCGGAGCCGCCGGCCGTCCAGGTCGTGCGCGCCGAACCCGCGGGAGGACTTGCGTGATCCGCGTTCTGCTGGCCGACGACCAGGCGATGGTGCGGGGAGCCCTGGCCACGGTGCTCGGGTTGGAGGCCGACATCGAGGTCGTTGCGCAGGTCGGGTCGGGGGACGAGGTGCTGGCCGCGGCGAAGGAGTCGGCGCCGGACGTCGCGCTGCTCGACGTGCAGATGCCCGGGAAGGACGGCCTCGCGGCGGCCGCGGAGCTGCACACCGCGCTGCCCTCGTGCCGCGTGATCATCTGCACCACCTTCGGCCGGCCCGGGTACCTGGCGCGCGCGATGGCCGCGGGCGCCGCGGGGTTCGTGGTGAAGGACGCGCCGCCGGAGCAGCTCGTGGAGGCCGTCCGGCGGGTCCACAGTGGACTGCGCGTGGTGGATCCCGCGCTGGCGGCCGAATCGCTGGCGACCGGGGCGAGCCCGCTCACCGGGCGGGAGTGCGACGTGCTCTCGACCGCGCGCGACGGCAGCACGGTCGCGGACATCGCGAAGGCGCTGTTCCTCTCGGAAGGCACTGTGCGCAACCACCTTTCGGCCGCGATCGGCAAGACGGGCGCCCGCACGCGCGCCGAGGCCGTGCGGCTGGCGGAGGAACGCGGCTGGCTCTGACGCCCGGGGTGCCTGCGCCGGAATCGCGTGCGGCTCTGAAAAGATGGCGGGCATGAGAACACCACCCACGCCTGTGAGCTGGCTGCGCCGCATCGCGTTCGGCGGGGTGCTCGTGGTGCTCGCCGTCGTCGGCGGCACGGCGTTTCGCGTGTGGCAGGTCGCGCGCGAGAACGACCGCACACCGGCCGACGTGATCGTGGTGCTGGGGGCAGCGCAGTACAACGGCAAGCCGTCGGACATCTTCATGGCGCGGCTGGAAAAGGCGCGCCAGCTCTACGACGCGGGTGTCGCGAAGACCGTGGTGACCGCCGGCGGAAAGAAGGCGGCCGACAACTTCACCGAGGCCGCGGCCGGCGCGCGGTGGCTGAACCAGCACGGCGTGCCCGCGTCGGCGACGCTGGCGGTCGGCGAGGGCAGCGACACGCTGCGGAGCCTGCGGGCCGTGGCCGACCAGGTGCAGGCGCGCGGCTGGCACACGGCAGTGCTCGTGAGCGACCCGTGGCACTCCTACCGCGCGCGGACGATGGCGTCGGACCTCGGTCTCGACGCGTGGACCGCGCCGACGCACAGCGGCCCGATCGTGCAGGAGCGCGTGACGCAGGTCCGCTACATCTTCCGCGAGACGGGCGCGCTGCTGTTCTACGAGCTCACGAAATCGCCGGCCGACGAGCTGTTCGACACCTTCATGGGCTGAACTTCCCCGGGGAATTGTCGGTGGCCGCGCTTAAGCTGACCGGGTGAGCGACGGGTACTCCGAGTACGACCGCGCCCGGGTGCTGGCCGAGGCACCCAAGGGCGCGGCGCTGGCCGGCGCGCGGCCCGACGGGCGCAGCGGCTTCGCGCGCGACCGTGCCCGCGTGCTGCATTCGGCCGCGCTGCGGCGGCTGGCGGGCAAGACGCAGGTGGTCGGTCCCGGCGAAGGGGCCGAGGTCAGCGGGGTGCCGCGCACGCGGCTCACGCATTCGCTGGAGGTCGCGCAGATCGGGCGCGGCATCGCCGAGGAGCTGGGCGCCGACCCGGACCTCGTCGACACGGCCGGGCTCGCGCACGACATCGGGCACCCGCCGTTCGGGCACAACGGCGAGCAGGCGCTCGACGACGTCGCCCAGGCGTGCGGCGGGTTCGAGGGCAACGCGCAGACGTTGCGCATCCTCACGCGCCTGGAACCGAAGTCCCTCGACGACGCCGGCGCGGCGGCGGGCCTCAACCTCACGCGCGCGTGCCTCGACGCGACCACGAAGTACCCCTGGCGGCGCCGGCCGGGGCAGCAGAAGTACGGCGTGTATGCCGACGACGTGCCCGTGTTCGAGTGGGTGCGCTCCCGCGCGCCGGGCGAGCGGCGGTGCCTCGAGGCCCAGATCATGGACTGGTCCGACGACGTGGCCTACTCCGTCCACGACGTCGAGGACGGCGTGCTGGCGGGGCGAATCTCGCTGAGCGTGCTGGCGGATCCGGACGAACGCGCGGCCGTCGCGGAGGCCGCGGCACGGCACTTCTCCACGCTGTCGGCGTCCACTTTGGAGGGCGCGGCCAAGGAGCTGCTCGACCTGCCCGTGGTGGCCGCCCTCGTCCGCACGGCTCCGGACGGCTCGCTGCGCGCCCAGGTGGCGCTGAAGCAGCTGACGAGCGAGCTCGTGGGTCGCTTCGCCTCCGCCGCGGTCACCGGCACCCGCAGCGTCTACGGCGAGGGCCCCCTGCTGCGCTACGCCGCCCGTCTCGCCGTCCCGGACCAGGTCGCGGCGGAGGTCGCGCTGCTCAAGGCGCTGGCTCTGCGCTACGTCATGAGCGACCGCCGCCGCCTCGCCATGCAGGACGGCCAGCGCGAGCTGATCGCGCAGCTGGTCGCCGCTCTCCTGCGCCGCGCACCGGAGTCCCTGGACCCGCTTTTCGTACCCCCGTGGCACGCGGCCGCCGACGACGCCGCGCGCCTGCGGGTGGTCGTCGACCAGGTCGCCTCGCTCACCGACGCGCAAGCCCACGAATGGCACCGCTGGCACGTGGGCCGGCACGTCTGACCTGCCGCTGTCTCGACCATCCGCCTTCTTGACCACCGCCCTGCCCTCTGCGCTCCGCTTGCCGACGGCCTTCGCAGTCCTGCCAACCCCACCCCCAATGTGGCGTTGGTTGCGCTCAACGCACCGAACGCCACATTGGGGTGCTGCGGCCGGTCGGAGGGGAGAAGCGGAGCCCGAGTGGGGGAGGCGAGGCTTCGGCTGATCGGTTCCGTGCCGCCGGAACCACCCGGTCGGGTACGGTCGCCGCATGGCCGTGGACAGCCACTTGGACTTCACGCTCGCCCTGGGACGCACCGCCGCGGCGGGTGGGGGTGACGCGTGTTTTTCGCCGTACTCAGCGGCCAGCGCGCTGGGCCTGGCGGCCCGGGCGGCGCGGGGGCGGACCGCCGAGGAGCTGCGCAAGCTCCTGGCCACCAGCGACGCCGACCTGGACGCGCACGCCACGGTGCTGCGCGACGCCGCGGCGCTCGGCGACGAAGCCCAGCTGGCCGTGGCCAACACGCTGTGGGCGTCCGACACCATCACCGTCGAGAGCGCCTTCCTCGACCAGCTCGTCACCTGGCCCGGCGGCAAGGCCGAAACCGCGCCCTTCACGACCGACCCCGAAGCCGCGCGCGGGCTGATCAACACCGACGTCGACCGGATCACCCACGGCCTGATCCCGGAGCTGCTGCCCTCGGGCACGATCAGCGCCGACACCCGCGCCAGCCTCGTCAACGCGCTCTACCTCAAGACCGCCTGGCGCCACCCGTTCCCCGACGGCGCCACCGCCCGCGCCGACTTCCACAGCCCCGGGGCGACCCGCCGAGTGCCGACCATGCACCTCGAAGAGACCGTCGGCTACCACCACGCCGGCGGCTGGCAGGTCGTCAGCCTCCCCGCGCAAGGCGGCGTCGAAGCCGTCGTCCTGCTCCCGGACGGCGACCTCGCACCCGCCGAAGCCGCGCTCGACACGCGGAACCTCAAGCAGCTCCTCGACGGCCCGAAACGCCGCAAGGTGCGTCTCTCGCTGCCCAAGATCAAGCTCGACGTCCGCACCGACCTCGACGGCGCCCTGCACGCGCTCGGCGTGCACGAGGTGTTCACCACCGACGCCGATCTCACCGGGCTCACCGCCGCGCGCCCGCTGTGGGTCGACAGCGTGGTGCACCAGGCCGTGCTGCGCCTCGACGAGCAGGGCCTCGAAGGCGCGGCCGCCACGGCGATCCAGATGCGCACGTTGTCCCTGTCCACGGCCGAGCCGCTCGAAGTCGCGGTGGACCGGCCGTTCCTCCTGCTCGTCCGGCACGCCGGCACCGGCGCGGTGTACTTCTTCGCGCGGGTGGTGCGCCCGTAGTGAGTCTTTTCCAACCGGAAGCGAGGACCGAACTGATCCCCGCCGTTCCCGGGCCGTCCGCGCCCGCCGCCACGCCGAAGCTGCGCCCGTCGTGGGCCGACGCCGGCATCATGGCGGCCTTCGTCGCGTTCGCGTTCATCCTGTACGGCGGCCTCTGGGACGACCTGGGCACGGGCTACCTGTGGAACAGCGCGTCGGACCAGAATCTGTGGGAGTGGTTCTTCGACGTCACCGCGAAGTCCGTGCTGCACCTGCAGAACCCGCTCAACTCGGACCTGCAGAACTACCCGCTCGGCGTGAACATGATGGCCAACACGGCCATGCTCGGCGTCGGGATCCCGCTCACGCCGATCACGCTAGCCTTCGGCCCCACGGTCACGTGGGCCATCGCGCTCACCGGCAGCCTCGCCGGCACCGCGGCTGCCTGGTACTGGGTGTTCTCGCGCCACCTCGTGCGCCACCGCGCGGCGGCGGCGATCGGCGGCGCGGTGGCCGGGTTCGCGCCGTCGATGATCTCGCACGGCAACGCGCACCCGAACTTCGTCGCGTGGTTCGTGCTGCCGTTCCTGGCGCTCAAGGTGATCCACCTGGCGCAGGGCCGCAAGCTCGTGCGCAACGGGATCTGGCTCGGCGTGCTCACCGCGTACCAGATCTTCCTCGGCGAAGAGCCGCTGCTGATCTTCGCGCTGGGCTTCGTGATCTTCGCCGTCGCGTACCTCGCGTCGCGCCCGCGGGAGATCAAGGCGATGGTGCGGCCGCTGCTGCTCGGCGGCGGGCTGGCCGTGGTGATCACCGGTGTGCTGGTGGTTTTCCCGCTGTGGTGGCAGTTCTTCGGCCCGCAGAGCTACTTCGGCCTGGAGCACGGCCCGGTCGGCAACGACCTCGCCGCGTTCACGCGGTTCGCCACGCAGTCGATCGCCGGCCAGCCCGACGCCGCGGCCGACGTGTCGATCAACCGCACCGAGGAGAACGCGTTCTTCGGCTGGCCGCTCATCGCGCTCATGGTCGTGGTCACGATCTGGCTGTGGCGCGAGGCCGTTGCGCGCTCGCTCGCGATCGCGATGTTCCTCATGGCGTGGCTGTCGATGGGCGTCGAGCTCATGGCGGTGCACGTGGACACCGGCGTGGCCGGGCCGTGGAAGCTGCTGGCGGACCTGCCGCTGTTCGAGTCGCTGCTGGAGTCGCGCCTGGCGATGGCGTGCGTGCCCGCGATCGGCGCGCTGCTGGCGATCGCCACCGAGCGCGTCTTCGCGACGGCCGAGACCCTGCCGGATCCCGAAGAGGGCAAGCACCGGGTGCCCCTGCGCCTGCTCTGGGTGGGCGCGGTGATCGCCGTACTCCTCCCGATCGCGCCGACGCAGCTGCTGGTCAAGGACCGCCCGCCCACGCCGGCCTTCTTCGCCGACGGCACCTGGCGCACCTACGTCGCCCCCGGCGGCACCGTGGTGCCCGTCCCGCTCCCCGGCTCGGGCGAGTCGGAGCCGCTGCACTGGCAGATGGACGCCGGCCTGGGCTACGCGATGCCCGAGGGCTACTTCGTCGGGCCGAGCGGCCCCGACGACAAACGCGGCCGCTACGGCTCCTACCAGGTCCCCACGTCCACCCTCCTCGACCGCGTCCGCGACTCCGGCGAGGTCCAGCCCGTCACCGACGCCGACCGCGACCAGACGATCAAGGACCTGCGCTACTGGAACGCCAGCGTCCTTGTCCTCATCCCGCGCGAGCACGCCGATGCGTACCGCGCCACCGTCGAGCTGCTGCTGCGCAAACCCGCGCAGTTCGTCGACGGGGTGTGGATCTGGGACGTGCGTGCGGTCACGGCCCGCCGCTAGCTGATGGCCCAGTACCCGTGCCCGTGCTGTGGGGGCCTCGGGATGTCAGCGATGAGCCGTGGCCGGCCGATCGCACCTCGCTGTACTGGTGGCGGCCGGACTACTGGCGTCGACGCTGACGGTCCACTGTCACATCCGCGCGGCCCGTCTCGTTCCTCCGTCAGCACCGACGAAGAGGAGACGACCATGCCCCGCATCCCGGCGAAGCGCACCACCGAGGCCGGCCCGCTGCTGAAGCTGCTCTACCGGTTCGCCGGAAAGCGCTTCGGCGCCGTGCCCGAGCCGATGGCCGTGATGGCCCACAACCCGGGGCTGCTGCGCGCGACCGTGGTCCACGAGCTGATGGCCGAGAAGGCGTCGAAGCGGCTGCCCGCCAACGTGCGCGAGCTGGCGGTGTACCGCGTCGCCACGCGGATCGGGTGCTCGTGGTGCGTGGACTTCGGCAGGATGCTGCAGCGCCACGAAGGCCTCGACATCGAGCGGCTGCGCCACATCGACGACTACGCGACCTCGCCCGCGTTCTCGCGCGCCGAGCGGCTGGCCGTGGCCTACGCCGACGCGATGTCGGGCGCGCAGGTGAGCGTGACCGACGAGCAGGTGGCCGAGCTCGAAGCCGAGTTCGGCCGCGCCGGCGTGCTGGAGCTGACCTATCAGATCGCGCTCGAGAACTCCCGCGCGCGGATGAACAGCGCGCTCGGCATCGTCGACCAGGGCTTCACCTCAGGCGACGCGTGCCGGGTGCCGATGCCGTGACAGCGAGGTGCCCGGCCCGACAATTCGAGTGCCCGCTCCGGGCTGAAGGTGTTTCATCACCACCGTGGCCATCGAACTGAGCACACCGGACGCCGGCCGGCTCGGCGACGTCGTCCGCGCCCTTCGCGACTGGCAGAGCGACGCCGCGCCGATCCAGCTGCACCCTGGCGACCTGGGCTGGTACTGGCAGTTCGGCGCCGACGCGATGGCGGCAGCCCTGCGGACCTGGAGCCGGGACGGACAGCTTCTGGCCATCGGGTTCCTGGACAGTCCCGACGTGGTGCGGATGACTGTCGCGCCCTCGGCCTGGCGCGAGGAGGAGCTGGCTCACCAGGTCGTCGCGGACGTGTCCGAACCACGACGTGGCGTCCTGCCGGCGGGAAAGGCCTCCGTCGAGGCACCGGACGGCACCCGGGTGCAAGAGTTGCTGTCCGAGGCCGGCTGGAGCGCCGGCGAGCCGTGGACGCCGTTGCGCCGCGACCTCACGGGGCCGGTGGACCAACCGGGTTTGCGCGTCGAGGTCGTCGGCCCGGGGCAGGGGTCCGAGTTCACCGCCGTCCACCGGTCGGCGTGGGGCCGCCCGCGGTTCACCGACGAGCTGTGGCGCGCGATGACGGCCGGGTTGCCGTACACCGACGCGCGGTGCCTGCTCGCTCGCGACGGCGAAGGCGTTCGGGTGGCGGGGGTGACGGTCTGGTCGGCCGGTCCGGGGAAGCCGGGGTTGCTCGAACCGATGGGCGTCCACGCCGACCATCGCGGGCGCGGCTACGGCCGGATGATCTGCGTCGCCGCGGCGGCCGAGCTCAAGAAGCTGGGTTCGTCGAGCGCGCTGGTCTGCACCCCGAGCTCCCGTGGCGCCGCCGTCGCCACCTACGAGTCGGCCGGTTTCCGGCGCCTTCCCGAGCGGCTGGACCGGACGCGAGACGCCTGAAGCCTGATGACGCTCAGTCGCTCGAGTCCGCCGACTCGGGACGCGTGATGTGCGTGAGCTTGTCGGGGTTCACGATGTCGTAGATGGCCACGATGCGGCCGTCGCGCAGGCTCATGGACTGCACGTGCTCGTCGACGGAGAGGAACCCGTCGTGCCCGGGCATCGGCGGGAGCCAGAGGCCGAGGTCGCCGTTGACGAGGATCGGGGCGCCGCGGCTGATCACGCCGGGCTCGTACTTCTGGATCAGGCCCAGGAAGAAGCGCGACAGCTTGTCGGCGCCCACCATGATCTGGCGCGTGGTGCGGCCCTTGCCATCGGAGTCGCCGATGAGCACGACGTCCGGGTGCAGCACCTTCGCCATCGCCCGGATGTCGCCGGCCAGCAGCGCGGTCACGAACTTCTCCAGCACCTGCTGCTGCTCCGTGAGCTCGGCGCGCGGCGGCGGGTCGGCGCTCTCGAGCGCGCGCCGGGCCCGGGAGCCGTGCTGGCGGGCGGCGTCGGGCGAACAGCCGAGGATCCCGGCGACCTCCGCGAACGGCACGGAGAACGCGTCGTGCAGCACGAACGCCACGCGCTGTTCGGGCGTGAGCTTGTCGAGCACCACGAGCGCGGCCATGCGGATGCCGTCGTCGCGCACGGCGGCTTCGAGCGGATCCTCGCTCACCGGCGCGCCGAACGGCGTCACGATCGGCTCGGGCAGCCACTGGCCCACGTACTGCTCGCGCCGCGCGGGCGCCGAACGCAGCCGGTCGAGGCAGATGCGGCCCACGACGGTGGTCAGCCAGGCCCGCAGGTCGCGGATGCCGGCGCGCCCGGCGTCGTCGAGCGCGGCCAGGCGCAGCCACGCTTCCTGCACGGCGTCCTCCGCGTCCGAGCGGGTGCTCGTGAGCCGGTAGGCCACCCCGATCAGGTGGCCGCGGTGGCCGGCGAACTCCGCAGCGAGGTCGTCGAGTGCCGTCGGTGTGCGCATGAGGCCGAGTGTGCCGCAAAGCCACCGGGGAGGGAGAACTATTGTGGATACCGTGGCAGGACGGATTCGGGAGAGCGACATCGCGGAGGTGCGTGAGCGCAACCGGATTGACGAGGTCGTCGGGGAGTATGTCGCGCTTCGGCGCGCCGGGGGTGGCAGCCTGAAGGGGCTGTGCCCGTTCCACAACGAGAAGACCCCGTCGTTCAACGTGCGCCCCACTCACGGCACGTTCCACTGCTTCGGCTGTGGCGAGGGCGGCGACGTCATCAAGTTCATCCAGAAGATCGATCTCGTCTCGTTCGTCGAGGCGGTCGAGCGGCTGGCGGACCGCGTCGGCATCCGGTTGAACTACGAGGGCGGCGGCGGGAGCGTGCAGCGCGACCGCGGCACGCGTTCGCGACTCATCGAGGCGCACCGCGCGGCGAGCGAGTTCTACATCGAGCAGCTGGTGACCGACGAGGCCCGCGCCGCGCGCGACTTCCTCTCCGAGCGCGGGTTCGACGCCGCCGCGGCCAAGCAGTTCGGCTGCGGCTACGCCCCGGGCGGCTGGGACAAGCTGACGAAGAACCTGCTCAACCGCGGGTTCGAAGTCAAGGAGCTGCTTGCGGCAGGGCTGTCCAAGGAGGGCCAGCGCGGCCCGATGGACCGCTTCCACCGGCGGCTGGTGTGGCCGATCCGCGACGTCGGCAACGACGTGGTGGGCTTCGGCGCGCGGCGGCTGTTCGACGACGACCGCATCGAGGCGAAGTACCTCAACACCTCCGAGACGCAGATCTACAAGAAGTCGCAGGTCATGTTCGGCCTCGACCAGGCCAAGCGCGAGATCGCGAAGCGCCACCAGGTGGTGGTGGTCGAGGGCTACACCGACGTGATGGCGATGCACGCGGCCGGCGTGCCGACGGCCGTCGCGTCGTCGGGCACCGCGTTCGGCGAGGACCACATGAAGGTGCTGCGCCGGCTGATGATGGACGACGACGCCTTCCGCGGCGAGATCGTCTTCACCTTCGACGGCGACGCGGCGGGCCAGAAGGCCGCGCTGAAGGCGTTCGAGGGCGACCAGACCTTCGCCGGGCAGACCTACATCGCGGTGGCGCCCGACGGCATGGACCCGTGCGAGCTGCGCATCGCGAAGGGCGACGCGGCCGTGAAGGACCTCGTCGCGCGCCGGACGCCGCTGTTCGAGTTCGTGATCAAGAGCACGCTCAAGCAGTTCGACCTCGACGCGGTCGACGGCCAGGTCTCGGCGCTGCAGAAGACCGTGCCGATGGTCGCGGCCATCAAGGACCGCGCGAGCCGCGACGGTTACGCCTCCAAGCTCGCGTGGTGGGTCGGCTGGCAGGACGTGGCGCAGGTCGTGAACCGCGTGCGCGGCGCCGCCGGGACCACGGCCAAGCGTGGCGGCCAGACGCCGCAGCTGCGTCAGCCCGCCTCCCGGCAGGCTGCCGCGCCGGAGCCGGCTCCGGAGAAGCAGGACCTGCCGCGGCCCGCACCCGGCGACCCGCGGTTCATGGGCCAGCGCGAGGCGCTCAAGGCCGCGCTGCAGCAGCCCGCGATCGCCGGGCCGGAGTACGACTCGCTGCCCGAAGAGGCGTTCACGCACCCCGCGTACGTGGCCGTGCACCTGGCGTTGCTGAAGGCCGGCGGCGCGGCGTCGGGGCTCACCGGCTCGGCCCTGCTCGACGCCGCGACGCAGCACTGTCCGGAAGGGACGGTGCGGCGCGTGCTGAGCGAGCTGGCGGTGGAACCGTTGCGCGCCTTGGGAGAAGTGGACTCGCGCTACATCTCCGGTGTGCTCGCGGGAGTGCAGGAGAGCCTCGTCGGCCGCCAGATCGGCGAGATCAAGTCGAAGCTGCAACGGCTTTCGCCGGTCGAGGCGCCCGACGACTACCGCGCGCTGTTCGGCGACCTCGTCGCGCTGGAGCAGTACCGCAAGTCGCTGCGCGAGCAGGCCGCGTCCGGATGGGACTGACATGGGCTGGCTGAACCGTCTGATGGGCGGGGGACTCCCCGCGGACTTCCCGGGCGAGCTCGCTGCGGGCGAGAACGTGATCGCGGTCGCGGGCGTCGAAGGCGGCGGCGAGCTCGTGGTGACCAGCCTGGGCCTGTGGATTCCGACCGAGGGCGGCCCCCGGCGGGTCTACTGGCACCTCGTGGCCAAGGCCGCGTGGGCCGAGGGCGTCTTCGAACTCACGGAGTCCGAGGAGACCGGGGAGGCCGGCGCCGTGATGGTGGTCGTCGACCGCCCGCCCGTGCGGTTCCGGCTGCCGGCGCCGGGCAAGGTGCCGCCGCAGGTGCGCCTGCGCGTCGACGGCTCCGTGCGCTCACGCCACCGCCACGACTTCGGCACCGGCGGCGGCGCGTGGTTCGTGCAGCGCAAGGTCCCCGGCCGCGACGGCACGGTGCTCCAGGTGCGACCCGACCCGAGCACCGATCCGGCGTTGGTGGAGGCGATCGCCGGGGAAGTCGCCGAGAAGCTGGCCAACTCGGGGGAGTAAGCAGTACGCTCGTACTCAGTACGGGCGTACGGTTTATCTTTCGGGAGGTTCGCCATGTGGGATCCGGCCAAGTACCTCGACTACGCGGACCTCCGGGCCCGCCCCTTCTACGACCTGATCGAGCGAATCTCGTCCGACGCGCCCCGCCGCGTCGTCGACCTGGGCTGCGGCCCGGGCAACCTCACGCTCGACCTGGGCCGCCGCTGGCCCGGCGCTGCGCTGGAGGCCCTGGACAGCTCACCGGAGATGGTGGACGCCGCCCGCTCTCGCGGAGTGGACGCGCACGTCGCCGATGTACGCGAGTGGGCGCCGCGCTCGGACACGGACGTGGTGGTCTCCAACGCGGTGCTCCAGTGGGTGCCGGGCCACGACGACCTGCTGCGCCGCTGGGTCTCGCAGCTGCCCTCGGGTGCCGTGCTGGCCGTGCAGGTGCCGGGCAACTTCGGTGCCCCGTCGCACCGCATCACGCGCGAGCTGGCGGCCTCCCCGGCGTGGTCCTCGCGCCTGGCTTCCCTCGTTCTGCGGGAGAACGAGGCGGTGTCGTCGCCCCTGGAGTACGCCTCCCTGCTGGCCGACGCGGGCTGCCTCGTCGACGCCTGGGAGACGACGTACATGCAGCGCCTGGCCGGCGAGAACGCCGTGCTGGAGTGGATCACCGGCACCGCCCTGCGCCCCATCCGCGCCGCCCTCCCGGACGACGACTGGGCGTCCTTCCGCGCCGAGCTGGCCCCGCTCCTCGACGAGGCCTACCCGCCCCGCGCGGACGGCACGACGTGGTTCGAGTTCCGTCGCATCTTCTTCATCGCGCGGATCCCCTGACCCCGCCGTTTCCGGGCGCGCTCACAGACCCCCTCAGCGGTACGCGTGCGGCTCAGTGCCCCCGGCCGAACTTCTCGCCGACCTTGGCGCGCGCCACTCCCGCGGCGCCCTGGACCATCGGGTGGTCGATCACCTTGCGGTAGGTGCGCACGATCTGCTCGTACCGTCCCCGGCCGGCCTTGGTCCCCAGCACGTATCCCAGACCCACGCCCAGCAGGAACTTCTTCATCAGCGGCCACGCCTCTCGTTCGTCGGACTCCCGACTCTCCATTGTCCAGCAATCCGGCGCCCCCTGGGTGTGATCCGCGAAGAGGGGCCCCCTGTTCGGGTGGCGCAGGCGGTGCGCTAAAGTTCTTTCCATCGCGCCGGACATCCGGCGCACAACTGAATACGATCCCCTGTAGCTCAACTGGCAGAGCATTCGGCTGTTAACCGGAGGGTTCTTGGTTCGAGTCCAAGCGGGGGAGCATCCAAGCCTAGGTCGCTGACCTGGGCTTTTTTGTTGCCTGCGGGTAGGGGCGTTTTGGGGGCTACAAACCCCTGAGTTCGCGGCGGGCCCGGGCTGCGCTTCACGCAGTCAGGGCCGTCGGCGAACGGTTCAGGTAACTGACCAGTGACGCTTCGCTCGGCGGCGAAGACGATCTCGACCGGCTGGGTGGTTCGATCCGGCTCGCGGTGCACACGGTCGTTCGAAGTCGTGGCTGGCTTTCGCCGGACGCGGCGGGAAGCGCAGTCGAGCTGGTGCCCGGCGATGTCACGCTGGTCCGGGGTGGGCCTGATCACTACATCGGCCACGAGCCAAGCGCCGAATGCCTCGATCCGGAGCTGCTCGTGCCGGCGATCCGCAGTGACTTCCGCACCAGCCCGACCGTGGCCACGCTGGTTCACTGCCTCGGCCGATCCGCGGCTGAACGCCGCGTTGCAGGTCATGCAAGGTGAGGCGGAGAAGGCGTGGATCGTTGCCGACCTGGCCGCCGTAAGCGGTCTGTCGCGGCCGGTGTTCGCTCGGGCCGTGACGCGTTGGGGCAATCACCGATGCAATATCTGACCGACTGCCGGACGACCCAAGCCCGGGTTCACCTGCGCGCCGGCGAGCTCAGCCTGGAGCGAACCGCCACGGCTGTCGGGTATGGCTCGGCGGCGCTTCTGTAGAAACGCTGCGGCATGCCCGCCGCCTTCTGCTCTTCGCGAGCGTGGTGACCTTGGCGTTGAACGTCGCGGGACCGCTGATCGCCGGCGAATACGGCAAACCCGCTTTCGACGCCGTCGGGCCGTTCCTCTTGATCGGCTGGGCCGATAGGAACTGCGGCTCGGTTCGACGTCGGTCCCAAGGAGCCTGGGCCGTCTGAGGTCGTTCAGCAGGCATCTGGCGGTCGACCGGCCGAGGTGTTCCTGGAGCAGGTCCGCCGGGAGGACGCGGTCCATCAGCGGCACCCGCCAGATATGTCTCCACGCCGTCGACGAAAACGACGCCCGATCACTGTCTTTGCGCCCGCGCGACGAATGTCGAATGTGATCCACCAGATCAAATCGTGACTTCACGGTGACGCGGGTCAAATCTGTGTGAGGTGGCATTGTTCCGCCGTGCTCAGCGCTGGTATTCGTGCAGCCAAAAGGATCAGTTTCACCTGATCAGTCGTGAAGGTGTTGGAATCTTGCACGCACGTCCTTGCGGGTGCGGCGTCTGGTGTGTCACGGTGACGGAACTGGGTTGCTGTGCGTTCAAGGGTGTTCGCGAGCAGATCCTCGTCGCAATGCGCGAGAACGTTCACCACGCCTTTCACTGCCGGATTCGGTGCGTGCTCAACCCGCCTTGAGTGTGGTCATCAGTTCGGCACAGATTTCCGATCAATGGGGTTCATGCGGTGAGTGAGTCATTCAACGTCCCGCCAGAAAAGCAACGTGAATCTGTCTGCGGCCAGGGTGGCAACGTAGAGGTGGCAGGCAGCGCCGAGCGCGTGTTCGCCACGGTGCTGGCGGACGTCGTGCGTGTCGATCGGGTGTCGGTTGACAGTGATTTCTTCGAAGATCTCGGCGCCAATTCGCTGGTCATGGCGCATTTCTGTGCGCGGGTGCGTAAGCGCGCGGAGGTACCGTCGGTGTCGATGAAGGACGTTTACGCCAACCCGACGATCAGAAGCCTGGCGGCATCAGTCGGAGGCGCTGCACCCGCGTTGGCTGAGCCTGCGGCTGCGAAGCAGGCCAATGCACCTCCTCGTGGCGGCACGGCACAGTATGTCCTTTGTGGACTACTTCAGTTCCTGGCGTTCGTGGGTTACGCGTACTTGGCGGCGTTGCTCGTCGTACGCGGCGTGACCTGGGTATCTGCCGCCGGAACGAACCTGCTGGACATCTACCTGCGGCTGGTGCTGTTCACCTCCGCTGCGTTCGTCGGGCTGTGTGTGCTGCCGATCGTGGCGAAGTGGGTGCTGATCGGCCGGTGGAAGCCGCGGCGGATCCGAGTGTGGACCCTCGACTACTTCCGGTTCTGGCTGGTCAAGACGCTGGTGCAGCGCAACCTGGTGGCGCTGCTGGCCCTGGGCTCACCGCTGTACGTGCTGTACCTGAAAGCACTCGGGGCGAAGATCGGCCGGGGAGTCGCGATCTTCTCCCGCAACGTGCCCGTGTGCACCGACCTGCTCACGATCGGCGAGGGTTCGGTGATCCGCAAGGACTCCTTCCTCCTCGGTTACCGGGCCGAGGCCGGCGAGATCCAGACCGGTTCGGTGACCCTCGGGAAGGACGTGTTCGTGGGGGAGTTGTCGGTGATCGACATCGACACCTCGATCGGCGACGGGGCGCAGCTGGGACACGCGTCGTCACTGCATCCCCGCCAGGCGGTGCCGGCGGGTGAGCATTGGCACGGGTCACCGGCGTGGCGGACCGAGACCGACTACCGCGGTGTCGGTCCCGCGGGATGCGGCATGGTGCGCCGGTTCTGCTACGGCGTCTCGCAGCTGCTGGCCCTGCTGCTGGTGTACCTGCCGTTGGCCATCGGCGGCGTGGACCTACTGCTCGCCACCGCCCCGCAGCTCGCGACGTTCCTGAGCTCGGAGCCGCTGCAGTTCACCAGCTGGGCCTTCTACCTCGACGCGCTCGCCGTGTCGTTCGTGATCTTCTTCGGCGGATCGCTCATCACCCTGCTGCTCGTCGCGGCCGTCCCGCGTGTGCTCGGCGTCGTCCTGAAACCGGACAGGGTCTATCGCCTGTACGGTTTCCGCTACTCGCTGCACCGGGCGATCCGCGTGGTCTCCAACCTGAAGTTCTTCATCACGCTCTTCGGCGACAGCTCGGCCATCGTGCACTACCTGCGGTACCTCGGGTACCGGATGCCCGACCTCCAGCAGACGGGGTCGAACTTCGGGTCCGTGGTCAAGCACGAAACCCCGCAGCTGAGCACCGTCGGCAGCGGCACGATGATCGCGGACGGCCTGTCGATCATCAACGCAGACTTCTCCAGCACGTCGTTCCGGGTGGCCCGAACGAAGATCGGCGGGCACAACTTCCTCGGCAACAACGTCGCGTATCCCGCGCAGAGCCGGGCGGGCGAGAACTGCCTGCTGGGCACCAAGGTGCTGGTGCCGGTCGACGGCCCGGTTCGCGAGAACGTGGGGTTGCTCGGTTCGCCGAGCTTCGAGATCCCGCGCACGGTGGCGCGGGACCGGCAGTTCGACCATCTCAGGAGCGGCGACGCGCTGCGCCGGGGCCTCGCCGCGAAGAACCGGCACAACTCCGTCACTATCGTGATGTTCCTGCTGGTGCGCTGGATCTATTTCCTGGGCCTCGTTCTGCTCGGCTGGGCCACCACGGACGTCTACCCCGTGCTCGGGCTGTCGGCGATCGCGCTGGCGTCGCTCGTCGGGATGCTGTTCAGCGTCTGTTACTTCACCCTGGTCGAACGCGCCTCCCAAGTGATCCACCCCCTGCAGCCGCTGTACTGCTCGATCTACGACATCCGCTTCTGGCGGCACGAACGGTTCTGGAAGGCGGCCGCGATGGCCTACGTGCAAGCCTTCAACGGCACACCGTTCAAAGGCGTGATCTGGCGGATGCTCGGGGCCCGCATCGGCCGCCGGCTTTTCGACGACGGCTGCGGGTTACCGGAAAAGACCCTCGTGACGATCGGCGACGACGTCACGTTCAACCCCGCCAGCAAACTGCAGTGCCATTCCCAGGAGGACGGCACCTTCAAGGCCGACCGCATCGCCGTCGGGTCCGGCTGCACGATCGGGGTCGGGGCCCTGGTCCACTATGGAGCGTCGATGGGCGACGGCGCGTCGCTCACCGCCGACTCCTTCCTCATGAAGGGCGAGGAAGTACCACCCCACGCCTGGTGGGGCGGCAACCCGGCCAGCGAGATCCGAGCCCAAGACTCGCGGGTCTCCGCTTGAGCCCTCGGCGCACGAAGTAGTCGCCGATGCCCTCGACGCCGCGAGCGCGGGATGGGTACGGCGCCGAGCTCGGCAACGGTGTCCGTGGGCGGTTTGGGTCAGACGGTGACGAGGAGCCCGGTGAGGTACATCGCGAGCAGGCCGGCGGCGGCACCGCCGATGGTGGTGGGGTCGAGCATCCGGGCGTGTCGGTCTCTCAGGGATGGGGCGATCTGGATGATGACCTGTGCGATCGCGCCGACGCCGATGCCGAGCAGGAACGCGGAGAGTTCCGCGTTTCTCACGGTGGCGCCGACAAGTGTTCCGGCGATCGCTGGTGCGCCGGCGAGGATGCCGAGGCCCAGCAGGCGGAGCAGCGGGGGACGTTGCTCGGTCAGGGGTGCGACGATCGCGAGACCTTCGGTGGTGTTCTGGATGGTGAACCCGACGACCAGAGCGGTGCCGAGGGCGAGTTCGCCGACGGTGTAGGCGGCGCCGATCGCGAGGCCTTCGCCGAGATTGTGCAGGCCGACTCCGATCGCGATCATGACGGCCAGGCGGGTTCCGGTCGCCCGTGCCGGCTCCTCTTCGCGGCGGCCGGCTTTCAGTCGGTGGTCGACTGCGGTGAGGGCGAGGAACGCCAGCACGGCGCCGAGCACGACGAGGGCCGGACCGCCGAACGCGCCTCCGCCGCGCCCGGCGAGCTCGACACCTTCGAGCGTCGCGTCCACGGCGAGAAACGCAAGCAGCCCGACGGTCAGGGCCAGCAGCAAGCGCATTCCCCGGGCGCCGATCCGGCGCAGCACGGGCAGGAACAGCATGCCGAGCACGACGGGAATGATTCCGACGTAGGTACCCAGCAGGGCCATCACGGCGAAGAAGCCGCCGTTTGCGGGCGGGGTGCTCACCGCGGCCGGGATCTCGTGTTCGATCGCCAGACCGGTGGAGGTCAGCATCGCGACCGTGTACGGCTGTCCGTTCTGCCACGGGTAGGTCAGCCGTAGTGTGTCGGTGCCGAGCCGTTGGATAGGCCCCGTCCCGCCGGTGAAGTCGACGTAGGTGTCGTTGACGAACACCTGCGCGACCTGCACCGGATCCGGGCCGGTGTTGCGCAGGGTCAGTTCGATCGCGCCCGGGGTCAGCTGCGTGTGTTCGACGATGAGCTGCTCGATCGGTGGTCCGGTGCGTTCGGGCAGCGACCGGCCGCCGAGTACGGCGAGTGCTGCCAAGGCGATCCCGACGAGGACGACACCGGCGATCGCGGGCAGCCATGCCCGCAGTCCCGCCGTGCGGCCGTCGGTCATTCGGTCACCTCGAAGAAACCCATCCAGCCGAGTTCGGCGAACTCCGTTTTGTGCGCGTGGAACATGAACTTCCCGGTGTGGGGGAATCGCAGCTCACAGATTCCGCGCTGGCCCTGGGCCTGAACGACGGTGTCGGTGTACTCGGAGGGTTCGAGGCGGGTGCCGGTCGGGTAGTAGTCGAAGAAGTTGCCGTGCAGGTGGAAGCTGTTGATCGGGTCGTATTCGAGGATGTTGACCAGGTAGATCCGGACCAGCTCGCCGCGCCGGACCCGGATCGGCTCGTGCATGTAGTGGAACGGGATGCCGTTTACCGCGTAGAGCTGATTGCCCTGCCCGTCGAAGGTCGTGTTGTAGCCGTGCATCACCATGACCAGCTCATCGGCCGGCGGACGCGGCTGGGGCGGGTCGACGATGAAGGTGCCGTACATGCCGCGGGCGATGTGCTCGGCCAGCGGACCCACGTGACAGTGGTAGAGGTGCAGCCCGAACGGCTGAGCGTCGAACTCGTACACCACGCTGTGCCCGGGCTCGATGACCCCGGGCCCGATGTTGGGGACCCCGTCCATCTCGGCCGGGTGGATACCGTGGAAGTGCATCGTGTGGGGGTGGGCCGAGCCGTTGGTGAACCGCACCCGCAGCAGATCGCCCTGCTGGCAGCGCAACGTCGGACCGGGCACCCGTGCGTTGAACGTCCAGGCCGGGAACCGGACACCGGGCGCGACCTCCACGTCCTCGTCACTGGCGAAGATCTCCCACTCCCGCAGCGGGCGGCCCCGGTCGGTCCGCGAGACGCGGCCGTAGTCGAAGTCGCGCAGGACCTCGCTGGGGTAGAAGCCGTTCGCCCGATGGTCGACGGTGCTGCCCTGGCGGAACATCGGACCGTTCACGCCGCCGCCGTGCCCGCCCGCATGCCCGCCCGCATGCGGGCCGGCCGGAGTGACCGGCTCCTCGGACGATGCGGGCAGGGCGCGCGCACCAAGCGCGAGGCCGGCGGTGCCGGCCAGGGCACCTCCCAGCAGGAACCGGCGTCGCGTCGCGGCCATCACGCACCTCCTTCGGGGGCCGCCACCGTGCCGCATACGGCTCGGATGCGGCCTCCAGATCGACGCTGCGTGTCCGATCGGTCACCGTTCGCTCTTCCAGGCGACCCCAACCGGACTATTTCGGACTCCCAAACTTATATGTGTGTCCTCACGAATACAACCGTTCGGGGTGCGGCGACCTCCGCTGTGACCTGCGGTGCATCGAGTTCGACCATGTTGAGTCGTTGTGTGCTGCGCAGCCGCAGGCAGAGCAGACCGCCGGACGCGCCGTGTGCCGGTGGGCGCTGGGTGATCCGACCCGGCTGAGGATCGCGCATGCTCTGCATGTCGGCGACGAGGTCTTCGTGTTTGGCCTTTGGCCCGGATCGTCGGAGCGTCACGGGGGCCGGTGTCGCGACAACTCCCTCGGGCCCTGGCGCTCCGGGGCAGCCTCGTCCGGACGGTCGCCGAAGTCCGGCCGAGTTTGCCGGGTACGAAACCTTCTTGTATCGGGCAGAACCCCGGCAACGGTGTGTTGCCGGGGTTCTGTCGTGTTCAGGATCGCTATGAGGCCGTCGGTGTCTCTGCCTCGGTCGTGTTGCGCGGTCCCGGATCTCGACGGCCTGCCAGAGAAGGTCGCCGTCGGGCGTGGGGTCGACGTGGTGACGATCGACATCGATTTCGTCACCGAGGCGTGTGCGCATCGGTCGTGACCGCTCAGCCCTGCCGGTTCCTTCTCTTCCTGGCAAGGCTGAGCTGTCTCTGCGGTTTACAGCGACCGGAACAGGTGGCTGGCGTTGTTGTTCAGCAGCTCGGGAACGAAGTTGCCCCAAGTGCCGGGGTAGTAGGTCATTTCGGCGCCGCCGTAACCGCTGTTGTAGTACACCGTGACCTTGTATTTGGTGCGGTTCCACGCGGAGATGGCGTTGTTCTTGACGCAGGTGTTGATCCCCCGGCCGGCTCCCTTGAACTCGTAGCAGGTCGGCTGGGAGTCGCCGTAGTTTGAGATCGAGCCGGTGAAGTCCGACAACGACTCCGTCCGCTCATTCCCCCAGTAGAGGCAGAATTCCCCCGCGTCACAGTGTCCGTCACGAGCCGCTGCATGAGCCGTGCTGACTGTCGTGGCCGCGAGAACGACGCTGGCCCCGACGGCGACCGAGGTCCGAGCAAGGACCTTTCCGATGTTCCTCAACAGAATCCTCCCCTGTTCGCTGAAATGTCCCCTGGCACGTGGGGACATACCTGCATTTTTGCTTAGTAAGGGCTAATTCGGGGAGGATCCGGCTAAAGTAACCTGATTGGCCCATTCAAGTATGGGCAGCGACAAAGCGGCCACTTGGCGACCGCTGCCAAGCCGGACCTCCCGGCATTCGCGGCGTGCCCATGATCCGCCTGCGTCCCAAGGTTCCTCCGTCGCCACATATTCCGAACGTGACGATCATGGAGAGTTATGCAGTACGGAGAGCAACAACTGCCATGCAGGCCGGACAACACGTACACGCCGAGGCCAGCCGTTGGCAGTCCTCCGTGGCCCGTGGCTCAGGCGACGCGGTGAACGAGGCCGTGGCGCAGCCGGTGGTTCAGTTCCCACAGCGCGGTGCGGTTGGAATCCCACTGCACGGCCTTCGCTGCGTTGTCGAGGCTGAACCAGCCGTACTCGGTGTGCTCGTGCGACAAGATCACCTCGGTGTCCTCCACTCGGACACCGAACGCGTACTCCGGGATCACCAGCACGTCCGGTCCCCAGGTGAACTCCCCGGTCACGGAGACAACTGGGATCGTGGCGCGCGCATCCAGCCCGACGAACTCGCAGTCACCGACCAAGCCGGCTTCCTCGGCGGTTTCCCGCCGCGCCGCCTGCAGCGGGGACTCGCCCGCTTCGCCACCGCCGGCCACACCCTGCCAATAGTCGGCATCAGCCCGCCGGAACAACGCGAACTCCGTGCCCTGGCCCGTCTGCCGGTAGGGCAGCACCAAAACCTGAAACGCAGCACGGCCGTTCATGACCAAGGTCCTCCCAGCCGCAGCACCAGGATCGCCCTCCAGCTTGAGCTCGCTCTGTATGAACGCCGCGTACGTGGTTCCCTGGTCTCCCATGACTGAACGAGCTACCGAGCGTGCGTCGCGCGGCGCGGTCAGCGGCATGACAAGAAGCCAAGGCGGAAACTAGCCGAGTCGAGCGAAAAACGAGACCTCGGGTAGCAATGTGGCGCTCGAGGTCGGCAGCGCTGGCCCGACTGCGCGATGCTCCGCAGCGGTGGCGACCGCGCTAGCAGTGTGGCTACTGCTGTCCACTTCAGCCGGGGAAGTCCGCGTACTCGATGTTCGGTCCGTACAGCGCGACCTTGACCGCTTCCAGCAGTTCCTCGAGGCCGACCGGAGTGGCAACCCCGTCCGGCCCGGTGAGGGTCCAGGTGTCGGTCCAGGTGACCGTGTACACCTCGTGTCGATAGTTCTCGAACTCCACGAACAGGTCGTCCCGGCCCTCGCCCCGGGTCATCGTGCTGACCAGGGATTTGAGCCCGGCGAAACCGCGCTTTGCTTGTACGGAACCAGTGGCGCCGCGGTAGCGGTATTTCAGGTACGGGGACGGCGGGCGGTCCCAGCTGGTGCCGCGGATACCGTTGCCGCGACTGTAGCGGTATTCGGCTTCCGGGAGAGGCTCGTCGCCGGCGGCTTCGCAGCGGAAGATCGGGATGACGGCCCGGACGGCGTCGTGCATCTCGGCGTCGTCCGGGTAGAGGCGGTGCACGAGCGGGCCGGCCGCGGCGACCGCGTCGAAGCCGTAGCCCGCGGGGGCGAAGCCTTCGGCCAGGGACAGCGGGGCGTCGGTCGCCAGTTCGGCACCGTGCGAGCGGGCGAAGGACAGCAGCGCGACAGCCAGCTCTTCGTCGTACGAATCCAGTGCGAATGCTTGGAAGGCGCGCTTGCCGTCGGCGTACAGGGCGGCGCTGTAGTCGAAGCCGGGGGCGCTCGCCCAGTGCCAGGCGTCGGGCAGATCGCCGAGATCGGCGACGTTGGGCATCGCTGCGTAGGTTTCGCGTGGGTCCACTGCTCGCCTCCCGGCATCGCTCTGCTCAGTGCAAGGTACACGGATGCCGAGGTCCCGGCTCCGTGGCCGCGTAGCGCTCGGTGAGCTTCCCGCCTTCGGACGAGTTCTGCGATTTGCCCATGGCTTCCATGTCGTCGGTGTTGTTGTACCAGGCCTTGCGTTCCGCGGCGGTCATGTTGTGGCCCTCGTCGCGCCAGTGCTCCACTACCGGCGGAACGTGCTCGTAGGTCAGATTTCGCTTGCCGTTGGCGTCGTAGTAGGGGATCGGTTGACCGGCGCGGTCCACCCAATTGAGCTGGTCGTGTGGAATGCGGGCGTTGCTCGCATCCCGCGGGACGTCGCCGAGGGCACGGCCCTCCACGGTCCACTTCGTCGCCATCGCGTCGTGGGTGGACTGCAAGTAGTCGCCGGGGTATTCGGTGCCACGGTTGTGAATGTGGTCGGCGGGCGGCAGCGCGGGGTCGTGTGCCCACTGGCCGTTCGCCGGGTCCTTGTAGCCGGCCAGGCCCAGCGGGTCGGCTACCGCCAGCGGGTTCGGGACGTAGGTGTAGTGGTTCGCGGACGGGGCCAGTCCGATCGGGTCCGGCGACAGGTACCGCGCGGTGTGCGGGTCGTAGTAGCGGTGGACGTTGTAGTGCAGTCCGGTTTCGTCGTCGTAGTACTGGCCTGGGAAGCGGAGCGGGCAGCCGGTTCCGTCCGAAGTGGACATCGCGATGGTGTTGCCCCACAGGCCGCTTGTCCGGTACCAGGCGACCCGGCCGGTCGCGTCGACCAGTTCGGTCGGCGCGCCGATCAGGTCGGCGACGATGGCGTGGAAGCGGGTGTCGATGACCGCGGTGGGTGCGTCGGCCAGCCAGGAGCGGGTGGTTTGCGCGATGGGTTCGGCCGAGCCTCCGCGGTAGTCCCAGGACGTGACGGTGGTGCGGCGGTCGACGGTGTGGGCGGCTTCGGCCAGGACGGTGCCGTCCCAGGAGAACGTGGTTTCTTCGGCGATGCTGCCGTCGGGCGCGAGGCGCTGTTTGGCGATCCGGCGGCCGAACGGGTCGTAGCGGTAGCGCCAGCGGGTGCCGTCCGGGGTGGTGACGCCGATCAGCTGGTCGCGGTCGTTCCACGCGTACTCGCGGATTCGGCGTTGACCGGAGAGGCCGCGGCGGATTTCGCGGACGAGCCGGCCGGAAGCGTCGTAGGAGTAGGAAGTCCGGCCCGCGCTGCGCAGCAGCATTCCTTCGACCGCGCGGGGGCCGGCCACGTCGGAAGCATCCTCCGTGGACGGACCTGGTTGCGCGGAGACCAGGTTTCCCAGTGTGTCGTAGGCGTACTGCTCGGTCCAGGTGGCGGCCTGCACGCCGGTGACGCGCCCGCCCGGGGTGAGCTGGAAGACGCGGGCGCCGTGCACCCGGTCGTCGATCGCGAGCACCTGACCGTCGGCGCGGTAGCGGAAACTGCGTTCCTGGAGCGCGCGATTCGGTCCCCCGGCGGACACGAGCGTTTGACCGGTGAGGCGGCCCAGTTCGTCGTGCGTCTGGGCCAGGCTCGCGTTTTCGCCGAGGCGGCGGAGTACTTCCCGGCCGTCCCGGTACTCCAACGCGACCGTTCCGGCGGTCCCGGCCATCGCGGTTTCCCGGCGCATTTCGTCGTACTGCCACCGTGCTTCGACCCCGGACGGGGTGATCCGGCGGACGCGGCGGCCGGTCGAGTCGTATTCGTTGCGCAGCACGCGGCCGTTGACGGATTCGGCGACCGGGCGGCCGAGCAGGTCGCGTTCGTAGGTCACTTCGACAGCGCCGTCGGCGACCCGGCGCAGCCGGCCGCCTTCGTCGTACTCGTAGGCGATGGTCGTTTCGCCGAAGGTCTCCCGGGACACCCGGCCGCGGACGTCGCGGGTCAGTTCGGTCACCGCGCCGCCCGCTTCGGCGCGCGAGATCATCGCGCCCATCGCGTCGACCCGGTATTCGAGCGCGCGGCCGGTGAAATCCTGTTCACCGATCAGGTTTCCGGCCGGATCGTAGCGGTAGGACCAGGTTTGCCCGGCCGGGTTGCGGACGCCGGTGAGCCGCAGTTCGGTGTCGTGGGTGAAGGTGTGCCTGATGCCGTCCTGGCCGGTGCGCGCGGCGAGCAGGCCGAACGGGCCGCGTTCGAAAACCGTGGTCGCGCCGGTGGCCGAGCGAGCTCGGACCAAGCTGCCTTCGAGGTCGTAGAACCGTTCCTCGCGGTCGCCGTTGGCGGCGACGCGCCAGGCCAGCGCGCCTTCGCGGGTCCAGCCGTACCGGGTGCTGCGACCTCGCGGGTCGGTCGCTTCGATCGCCCGGCCGAAGCCGTCGAGCCGGAACGTGGTGGTTTCGCCGTCCGGCGAGGTGATCGACAGCGGGCGGCCGACGTCGTTGCTGGTGTACGTCCAGCGGGCGCCGTCCGGTTCGACGGTGGCGGCCAGGTGGCCTCGCTCGTCCAGTTCGCTGGTCGCAACCGCGCCTAGCGGATCCACTGTGGACACGATGCGGCCGGCGTCGTCGTAGGTGTGCCGCCAGACCGCGCCGTTCGGCTGAGTCACGGTGACCGGCAGCCGCCAGCGCGGGTCGTACTCGATGGCGAGCGCGGTGCCGTCGGGGTAGCCGATCCGCGTCGGGTCGCCGTTCTCGTCACGTTCGTAGCGGGTGACCGCACCGTTTTTGTCCGTGAGCGACAGCAGACGGTGGAACCGGTCGAACTCAGGGCGTTCGACCCCGCCGTTCGGGTCGACCACCGCGGTGATGTGGTTGTGCTCGTCGTAGTGGTACTCGGTGCGCCGGCCGAGGCTGTCGGTGACGACGGTGACCCGGCCGGCCAGGTCGTAGTCGAAGGTCGCGTCGAGGTAGCCGTCGAGGCCGGCGCCGCGGACGACGCGTCCGTCCGGGCCGTATTCGTACTCGTAGCGGTAGCCGGTTCGGTCGGTCCAGGCGACGATCCGGTCCGCGTCGTCGTAGTCGTACTGGTAAGGCGCGCCGGTCGAGTTCACGATGCCGGACAGCCGGCCGCGCCGGTCGTAGCGGAACGACACGATCGGCACGTCTTCGCCGTGTTCGGCGCCGCCGAGCAGGCGGTATCCGGCGATGCGGAGGCCGTCCGCGCCGTCGACGGTGTCGACGCCGACCCGGTAGCCGCCGGAATGCGTGACCGTGAGCGGACGGCCGGTTTCGTCGCGCAGGTAGTCGACGCGGTGCCCGCTGCGGTCCGACAGCGAGCTGATCTGCCACTCCCTCGGCGCCGTGGGGTGCGCGGCGAACCGGCGGGTCCAGCCGGATTCCTGGTCGACGAGCAGGTAGGTTTCCGCCGCGGCATCCCAGCTCAACGGCCAGCGGGCGCCGAAGCTCGGCAGCACCGGAGAGCCGTCGCGGGCGGGGTGGATGTAGCTGAGCACTTCCGCGTCCGTGCCGTAGTACCGGACGAAGTCGTCGGTCAGCACCAGGCGTTCGTCCAGTGTGGACGCCCAGCCGGGGCCGAAGGAACGGCCGTCGGCGTAGCCGGAGGCGTACGCGCGGTTCAGCACCAGCGGCAGCAGCCCGGGTAGCTCGACGTCGGTACCCGCGGTGATCATCTGGCCGGACACCGCGTCGACCGGGTCGCCGCCCTTGCCGTCGCAGCCGCCGGTGCCCTCGGACTTCTGCCCGCCGGCCGCCTCCGGATCGTGGCTGCCGGGCGCGTTCGGGTCGGCGCCGTGGTTTCCGGGCGGCGTGCCGTCGGGGACGCTGCCGTCCGGCTCCGGCGTGGACGAAGGCGAGGTGTCATCGTGCGGGGTGCCGTCGTGCGGGGCGCCGGGTTCGTGCGGGCCGGAATGGCCGGGTTCGGCCGACGAGACGTGCGTGCCGTCTTCGCCGGGACGTCCGTGCAGCTCGGACATCACCTTCTTGACCGCGGCGAAGATCTCTTCGAGCTTCGACATCAGCGGCCGCAGCTTCTCGACCGAGTTGATCAGCTTCTTGATCAGCGCGCCGATCTTCTCGATCCACGCCGAAACCTGCTCGACCACCTGCGCCACCACGACCGGCGTGCCGAGCCCGAGCGAGCAGACCTCCTCCAGCGCGTCCTGGATGAAATCGCCGACCGCCTGGGTGATCATGTCGCGGACCATGGCGCGCACCGCGGCGGTGATCACCCCGACGATCTGAACCACGATGCTGATCCCGCTCGCGCAGGTCGCGGCCGCGTTGAGGTGGTCGATCTTGTTCTTGACGTTCGCGCGGTAGGCGTCCGCGGCCTGGCCGATCCAGTGCGCGGTGTCCTTCTGCACGCTGTCGCCGAGGTCTTTGGCCGCTTTTTCCACGGCCTTCGCGATGTTGCCCCAGGTTTGCGAGTAGGCGGTGATCTGGTCGGCGTCGCCGGCCAGCTGGTTCAGTGCGTCCTGCAACGGCTGGACGTGCTCGATCAGCCAGTTGAGGCCGTAGGAGATGAGCGTGCCGACGGGGTTCATCGCGATGGTCAGCAGGTCCATCGCGGTGCCGAGCGCGGCGATGCCGCCCTCGATCCACGAACCGGACTTGATGCCGTCGTAGGCGCCGATCGCGTCGTCGAGGACGTTGATGCCGGTGTGCCAGGTCGTCGAGTCCTGTTTGGCGGCGACCAGCGGATTGCTCACGGCAGGTCCTTGCCGAGGCTGGTGATCCGCTGCGAGTGCGCCTGTTCGGTGTCCTGGTAGGTCTTCGCCGCCTGCTGGATCGACTGCGACAGCGTGCCCATGGCCTGCTGCGCGGCGCCGAGGGTGATCAGGCCGGGAGTGCTGACCGCGAGCACCATCGGCACGAAGAGCGGGCCGCAGATCAGGCCGTACGCCTGCACGCCCATGGTGACCTGCTCGGCCGCGGCGAGCGCCTGGCCCAACGTCTGCCCGACCTGCTCGACCGCTTTCGCGTGGGCGAGCAGTTCGTCCGGGCGGACTTGGTAGCCGCCGCCATTGGTCGCACCGTCCGGCATGGTCGCCTCTCGTCCCGGCTATTCGCGGATCATGACCGGGCCGCCCCAGCCGTCGTCGTCATCGTCGGGCGGGGCCGGCGGGTGCAGCGGCGGGGCCGGCGGGCGCAGCGGCGGTGGCGGCGGCGCGGCCTCGGGTTCGTCGGCGAGCCGCCCGATCCGGCTGGTCGGCGCCGGCGGAGTTTCGTCCCGCTCGGGTTCCGGCTCCGGGAACTTCGCCCGGTAGCTGCCGACGATGGTGTCGCGGGTCTGCGGATCGTCGCCGATGGTGTCCGCCATGACCTCGCTGAGCCGGTCCGGCAGCTTCGACTGCGCGGTGCGCAGCGCGGACAGCACCGCTTTCGCGACCTGATCGCCGGACATCTCCCGGACGCGGTCGGTGATCCGCAGGTCGGTGACGTTGCCGGCGGAGTCGACGGTGACCGTGGCGGTGCCGTCTTTGCTGGCTGCCGACACCACGACCTGCTCAACGGCCTGCTGCATCGCGCGGTAGCGCTGCGCTTTCTGCTTCGCATGCGCGACTAATTGGTCGACGCGGGCTTCCGCATTCTCCGCTTTGTCCGATATTGGGTCGCTCATCCGGTTGTTCACCCCCATCGCCGAGCCGGGTACGAGGAAACCATCGAAATCGGACCGGCGTGCGGCAGATGTTCCGGAATTACGCCGAATGGCGCACGATGGCACTGAGTCGGCGGAACCGTCCGGGAACGGGTTGATGCCGGCGCGATGGATTCTCGCGCTGAGGCCGGTTACGCGGCGCTCCTTGTTCTTCGCAGCAACGGTGAACTCGGAGAGGTGGGCGAACGCTGGGGGCTTCGGTTGGTGTTGTGCTCGACAAGTCGCACTGCATCGAAGCATCAGCTGAGGCGTCACTCCCACGTGAGGTGAGGCATCGGCTGAGCTACGCGAGCAAGCAGCCGAAATCTTCGAAGCTGAAGGAAAACGAACGCTCCCGTACGTGCTGAAGGTCGAGAGGACCGAACCCAGTGCGGACCCGAAGACGCCGTCCGCAGGCGTATCGGCAACGTGAACGAGAAGGACGGGGTGCGCGGATTTCCTCCGTGGGGTGGTGCCCGGACGGTGGTGTGCCTACGTCCTGACTGTGGCGGCCACCGGTCGCCACGGCGCCGACTCGGCGTCCGCGGGCTGGTAGCTGTCCCTGAAACCGAAGGCGCAAGGCGTGGAGCCCCGCTCGTGTAACAGTTCCAGGCGCTCGACGGCCTCCTCGACGGTGGGAATGTGCCCGGCGGGGATCCACCACATCACCTGGAACGGCGCCTTCGGAGGTTCGAACCACTCCGCACGACGGCGCAGCACGTCCAGGTGGCCGCTGCGGTAGACGTAGTCCCACAGGGCGTCCCGGCTCTCCCAGGCGGACATGTTCACCAAAACGTCGTCGCCCAGCGACGTCCGGATCGCGGTGGCGTCGGCGCCGCCGTCCGCAACCAGTCGCCAGATGAAGCCGGGCGCGTTGTCGGCGACCTCGTTCAGTGTGTCGAGCATGGACGTGAAGCTGTCCGCGCGGCCGTCGTCGAGGGGGAATTTCAACGTGCCCACGTTGAGCTGGGCGAGGTGGTGTCCCGTCATGCCCTCACCTCATCACCGCGGGCTTTCTATGTCAACTCACATTATTTTTAGAAAGCTCGACGACGACGCAGCACATCCCAGGTCGCGGGTCCATGCGGGCCCGCAGCCCTTTGGCGCCCTCCAACAACCCTTCCAATAGCGCCAGGTTCATGCCGCACACCAACACCGGATGCCGCGCGGAGAGGACGTGGAAGGGGCAGTTGGCGAGGCGCAGGGCGTCCCCGTCGTCGTCCAAGCGAGGCTCATAGCCGCGAGCGGTCAGCAGAGCCTTCGCTGCGTCGAGACCGTCGACCGGCGCGGCGGCACGAGCGGCCCGCCCCTCCCGACGAGCGGCGGCCTGCAACTCGGTGTCCAGGCGGGCGGCCTCGGCGACCTCGGCCAGCAGATCGGCGGGGGTGCGGTAATCGCGTGGGGGAACCGAGAACTGGCGCTCGGCACCGGACCTGCGGTAGAGCTTGGCCGGCCGCCCGGCGCCGGGGCCCGCGCGCCCGCTCAGTCGCCTGCTTTCGGTCTCCAGCAGCCCCGCATCCACGAGCTTGTCCAGATGGAACGCGGCAAGCGTGCGCTGGATCCCGGCGCTCTCCGCAGCCTCGTTCCGGCTCACCTCGTGGTCCTGGGCTGCCACGTAGTCATACAACCGCCGCCGGATGGGGTCCTGCAGCATGGCGATCGCTTCGATGTCCTCCACGCAGCCAGTCTAAGAACAACGGAGATGCTTGTTAGAGAGCGCCTGGGCGATCCTTGCCGAAGCCCTCGCCCCGCTGGCCGGCGCGAGTGGCGGATGGTGGTCCGCAGAAGGTCTCCCACGCCTACGACCTCGCCTATCCCGATGGTCCGGGATGACTCGCGCCGGCAGGGTGGCTGACGATGAGTTCGACGGGTCGGCAGGGTCGATCCGAAGGAGCTCCAGGCCTGTCGTAACTGACCACATGCGACAGTCCACTGTGGTGCACGGGGTCGTTTCGGCTCCGCCGTCCCGGATCGGTTCACCTGTGGGTTCACGGTCGAAGAACACTACGGTGACCGCTCAGTGGACTCACCGTCCTCGGAGTGCACCGCGTCGACCAGGATCTTCTCGGGTGCCGCGCTCTGCACTAGGTCCAGGTAACGCGGGCGGGACACTTGTGACGACCGCTTATCGGACCGGCTGGGGCGTGTCCGTGTCGAGCCGGCCGTCCGGGCGCAGCAGCCAGCCCGCACGCTTGCGCGTGCGCAGGGTCACCGAGCTGTCGATGAGAGCCCCGGGCGGCAACAGGTCCTCGAGCACGCCCTGCAGCTGCATCAGGTCGGTGAGCCCCGCCGTCCAGGCGAAGACGACGAAGTTCGCGGGTCCGGTCATCGACATGCACATCCGCACACGCGGCTCGGCTCGCATCCTGGCGACCACGGACAGCAGGAGCGGCTTCGGCACGCGGCACCACCAGATGACGCTCACCGGCCATCGGGTATGCAGTTGCGACAGTTCGCACCGCATCGCCAGCGCACCTGCGTTGAGCAGCCGCCCCAGCTGCCGCCGCACCGTCGACGCCGGTCGGCCGACCTGGTCGGCGATGTCGATCGCCGTCGCCCTGCCGTCTTTGCTCAGGACCGACATCAGCGGCGCGTAGGTGGGCGCGGCGATGTCGACCGGCGCTCCTCGCCCGCTGGGAGCGGAGGCCTTCGCGGCCTTCTCGACGGCGGCCTGTTCGCCGGCGTCGAGCGCGTCGAGCCGCCACTGCCTGCCTTCGATGTGCATCTCGGTGCCGAGGTGCGTCCTCGTCGACATCACGCCCGGGATCCGTGAGAGCTCGTCCAGGATCAACGAGGACAGTTTCTCGAAGGTCGGCGCCGCGACGATCGTCATCAGGTCGCGGCCGCGGGCCGCGTACTCGATGGCGCGCACGTGGCCCAGCCCCTCGAGTGTTCTGACCACGTCGTCGAGCCTGCCCGGCGCGCAGTCGAAGTCGACGATGGCCAGCTGCCGGTTGCGCGCGGCCACGCCGCCGAGAGGATAGGCGTAAACCCACGCGATCTCGTTCTCGCGCAGCCGGATCCATCGGTTCGCGAGTGCCGGGGCCGACGCGCCCAGGACGGTCGCGAGGGAACTCCAGCTGGCTCGTGGCCACAGCTGCAGCGCATGGATGAGTGCGAGGTCGTCCTCGGACTGCTCGATCCGATCGCGAGCCGCTCGATTGACGATCGAAATGGGTGTTTCTACGGCACAAGGCGGAACTGATGAGGACTTCGTCGACTCGGAGCCATCGGTCGGGATGCCGTGGTTACGCTCCGGACATGTCGGAACCGTTGTCACCTGCCGATCTGTCCGTGCACTTCGCAGGACTCGACCTCTCGAAGCCCGTGGCTCCCTCGACCTCGTCGACGGACCCGTTCTTCACGTATGCGAGACCGGAGACACACGGCGTTCACGTGAGCAAGGTCCAGGTGGAGATGCGAGACGGCGTGCTCCTGGCCGGCGAGCTCCATCGCCCCGCGAACCCGGACGGCACCCCTGCGTCCGGGCGGTTTCCGGGCATTGTGTACGAGTTCAACGGGTACAACGCGGTGTCGTTCATGGGGGCCGGTGCCCGCTCGTTTGTGACCCGTGGGTACGTGGCCCTGGTGTGCAGCGTGCGAGGCAGTGGCGACTCACCGGGTGAGATCGACCCGTTCGGCCCGCAAGAGCAGCGTGACAACGTCGACCTGATCGCGTGGCTCGGGACGCAGCCGTTCTCGACGGGCAAGGTCGGCCAGATGGGCGTGAGCTACGGCGGGCACACCACCATCCTGGCCGCCGTGCACCAGCCGGAACACCTCACCGCGGTGATCGCGACCCAGGCGCTGAGCGACTGGTACGAGGACACGATCTACCTCGGCGGCGGGATCTACAACAACCGGATCCGCGGCTGGCAGAAGGACACCGCCCCGGCGACCCTCGAAACTTACCCCCAGCACCCGCTCTACGACGACTTCTGGCGCGAGCGCAGCGTGCGGGCGCGCTGGGACAGGCTGGACGTTCCGGTTCTCGACGTCGGTGGCTGGCTGGACCAATACCGCAACGCCATGGTGAAGAACTTCCGAGCCCGCCCCGAGAACGTGTGGATGGTCGCGGGCCCGTGGAGTCATGGCATGCTCCCGGGCCAGTTCGAGGACATCGCCACCGCGGCGTACCTGGCGTGGTGGGACCGCTGGCTCTCCGACGACGTCCCCGGCCTCCTGCCCGAAACCAAGGTGACCTCCTACGAGATGCCCGACGCGGGATGGAAGCAGTACTCGACCTGGCCGCCGTCCGAGTCGCGGGAAGACCACTTGACCTTCGCGTCCGGCGGCAAGCTGGTGGCCGGCTCGGTCGAGAAGACCACCGACGCGTTCGACGTGGAGACCGGTGCGCTGCTCGCCGAGACGGAATTCCTTCCGGCGGATCTGGTGCTGGCCGGCACCCCGTTCGTCGATCTGCGAGTCTCCTTCACCGCGGACGAGGGATACATCGCGGTGGTGCTGGAAGACCTCGGCCCCGACGACGCGGCCTCCAGAGTCACCCACGGCTTCCTGCGCGCCAGCCACCGCGATGGCAACGAACAGCGAGTACCGGTGGAACCGGGAGCTTCCTACGACCTGCGCGTACCCCTGTGGGCGACGCACCACCGGTTCAAGGCGGGGCACCGGCTGCGGATCCGCGTCGCCAGCCGTGACGAAGGCGTGATCGACTCGGACTCGCCCGCCGGAACCGTGACCGTCCACTATGGCCCGTCCACCTTCACCTACCAGATGATCGGATGACCCGGTCCCTCCTCGCCGGAAAGACGGCCATCGTCACCGGAGCGGGCCAGGGCATCGGTGCAGGCATTGCCCGCGCCTTGGCCCACGAAGCCGCCTCCGTGGCGGTGGTCGATCTCGACGGAGCCCGAGCGGCGGCGACCGCGAAGGAGGTCGGCGGCCTGGCGATCACCTGTGACGTGAGCGACGTCGATCAGGTGGACTCGGCCGTCGCCGCGGTGGTGCGGCGATTCGGTTCCGTCGACGTGCTCGTCAACAACGCCATGGCACAAAAGCCCATCCCCCTCCACGAGCTGGATCCCGCGGATTTCGAGCTGCCCTTCCGCGTCGGTCCCTTCGGCAGCTTCCTGTTCATGCGCGCGTGTTTCCCCTATTTGCGCACCAACGTGCAGCACGATTCCGTTGTGCTTTTCGTGGTCATGACTCCGCTGTCGACCCTGGGCACGTCGCTGGCATTCGCCGCGCTCCCGGCGATGATCGCCGAGCACAGCCCTTCCGACGAGATCGCGATGGCCACCGGGATGTACAACACAACGCGGGCGATCGGCGGCAGCCTGGGCGGCGCGGTCTTCGCCTTCGTCCTGTCCAGCATGACGCTGCCCGGCACGAGAATCGCCGGCGAAGGGGCCTACGTTCTCGCCTGGACGATCTGCGCGGCCGCGGGCGTCATCACGATCGATTTCCTCGCTCTCGTCGGCCGCGGGAGCCGCCGGAAATAGCCCGGCCGCCGGCTTTGCCGAGGACGTGGCCGGATCCGGCCGGCCGGCTGTCGATGCGGGAGCGGACTGTCGTGGCCGTGGTTACCCGGTCACCGCTGACGGGTCGCAGCCGCGCGGTCCGCGATGATGTCCGCGACGCGCGCCGGCGCCGACAGGAATGCTGAATGTGCCGTGGGCAGCTCGACGACCGTCGTGGGGTTCGTGGGGAACGCCGTGTCCGCTTGAGCGACGAAGAGCCGCTGCAGCCCGGCCGGAATGGTGCGGTCCTCCGTGCACACCACGTACGTACGGGGAATCGATCCCCAGCCTTGTTCGGTCAACGTGGTGCTCTCGGCCACCATGGCCAGCGGCGCGTCGCAGCTGAGCAGCGCGGTCGCGGCCGCCGCCTGGGAAGGTTCGACGTCTCCGTAGAAGGCTGCGCGGATGGCCGCCTGAGCCTCGGGATCCGGACTGCGGTGGTCGATCCGCAGCGCGCCGATGGTGGCCGGGTCGCCGACCAGCAACTGCATGAACCGGTTGTCACGGCCCTCGGGCAGCGACGGGTAGTCGAGGCACGGCGTGTTCGAGGCCGGCATGTACGCAGCCAGATACACCATGTGCGCGACGAGCTCGGGCCGCCGTTCCGCTGCTCTGCTCAGCACCGCACCACCCATGCTGTGCGCCACCACGCAGACCGGCTTTCCCCCGCCGACGCTGTCCAGTTGCGCCACCAGAAGGTCGGCGGCAGCGTCCAGCCCGACCCCCGAGACCGGCGACGGCTCCGTGGCGTAGGCGACCGGGTCGAACGGACGCCGGGCGGCGGATGCCGGAGACGTCGCGTGGAGACCGTGCGCCGCCATGTCGACCGCGACGGCGGTGCGGCCCCGCCCTGCCAGCTCGGCGATCACCTCCGTCCAAGCCCACGCTCCGTGGTAGAAGCCGTGCAGTAGAACGACCGGCTCGTTCGACATGAATCCTCATTCTCGACGCAGGGGTCACGCGGGCATTCCGCCGGAAGGTAGCGGATTCGCGACTGTCGCGGTCACTGTCATTTGACTGGTTTTGCCTTCGTCCGTGGGCTTCGGTCCCGGCGCACTGTCCACCTGCGACCGATGCTGGGGTTCCTGCTGTCCGGGTATGTCGCGGGTGATTCGGACCGCGGCTCGTGGTGACCACGCCGGCCGCGAAGCCCGGCGGATGCGGACCGGGGCCCCGGCGCGGGAGCCGGGTAACGCGCGCCGCCACGCGCGGCCGACCTGCGTGACACCGACACCTGTCGAACGACTGTCCGAGGCGGCGCGACGGCGCCGATTCCCTGTGGCCATCCGACGGAAGCGGGCGGGCAGAGCGGGACTGGATCCTGAGAACCGCCGGGGATGCGCGCTCGGCCCGCATCGAGGCGGCTTTCGAGGAGCGCCGGTCAGGCCTGCTCCAGTGAAGACAGCGTCCTATTCAAAGGGAAGATTCGCATGAATGATTTCTCCGCCGACGAGGCCGACACCATTGTGCTCGTTCACGGCCTCTGGGTGAACCCGCGCAGCTGGGAGGGGTGGAAACACCATTACGAGGCCCGGGGATACCGGGTGTTCACCCCGGCCTGGCCGGGGCTCGACCGCGAGGTGGAGGAGCTCCGGCGCGATCCCGCGGGTATCGCGGGCGTCGGCCTTCGCGAGGTGGTCGACCACTACCAGAGCGTCATCCGCTCGCTGGATCGACCGCCGATCATCATGGGCCACTCGTTCGGCGGCACCGTCGTACAGCTCCTGCTCGACCGCGGGCTGGGCAGGGTCGGCATCGCCATCGACTCGGCAGCCGTCAAGGGCGTCCTTCCCCTACCGCTGTCGACCCTCAAGTCGACCTTCCCGGTCCTCGGGAACCCGGCGAACAAGAACAAAGCGGTCGCGCTGACGCCGGAGCAGTTCCACTACGCCGTCACCAACACTCTCACCGAGAGCGAGTCCGCTGCGCGCTACGAGCGGTACGCCGTCCCTGGCTCGGCACGCGTGCTCTTCCAGGGGGCGTTCGGCAACTTCAACCCCCGCGCCGTGACCCGCGTCGATTTCCGCAAGCGCCAGGCCCCGCTCCTGTTCATCGCGGGGGAGGCCGACCACCTCGTGCCGCCCAAGGTCAACAAGGCCAACTGGCGACTCTCCAGCAAGTCCGCGGCCGTCACCGAGTACAAGGAATTCCCCGGGCGCTCGCACTTCATCATCGGCCAGGACGGCTGGCAGGAAGTCGCCGACTACGCCCTGAACTGGGCCGAGGAACACGCCGCCGCCCGTGTCTGAGCGTCGACGCCTCCGGACCCACCACCACGAACCCCCGCAGGCGGACACGTCTGCGGACAGCAATGACAATTGTTTCGAACAAGGAGAAACCGTGCGTAAACGTCGTGTTTTCCGCTCCGCCGTCCTCGGCGCGACCGGGATCGCCCTCGTCGCCGGCGTGACCACGCTGGCATCGGCCGCACCGGCCCCCCAGACCGCGCCTGTCGCGCTCTCGCACCCGGCCGCGGCTCCCAAGCCGACGATCGTCCTCGTCGACGGAGCCTGGTCGAACTCCCAGAGCTGGGGCGATGTGACCAGGTCCCTGCAGGCGGCCGGCTACCCGGTCGTCGCCCCGCCGACGGCCCTGCGCAGCCTCTCCGGCGATTCCGCCTTGCTGGCTTCCTACCTCAACACCATCCAGGGCCCGATCGTCCTGGTCGGGCAGTCCTACGGCGGAGCCGTCATCACCAGTGCCGCCACGGGCAACGCCAACGTCAAGGCTCTGGTCTACATCTCGGCCTTCGAGCCGGACACGCATGAAAACGTCACGGCCCTCGCTGGGCAATTCCCGGGCAGCCACCTCAGCACCGATCCCACCGCGGTGCCTCCCACCGCCCTCAGCGCCGTCCCCGTCCCCTACACCAACCCCGCCGGCGATCCCGAGATCGAGCTGTACGCCAAGGCGGCCCAGTACCGGGACCTGTTCTTCAGCAACCAAGTCTCCGCGGCCACCGCCGCGGAACTCGCCGCTACGCAGAACCCCGTCGCCTCGACGGCCCTGGGCGAGAACCTCGCCGGCGAGCCGGGCTGGAAGACGATCCCCTCGTGGACCCTCGTCTCCAACGCCGACCACCTGATCCCCCCGGCCGCCGAGCGCTTCATGGCCACCCGCGCCCACTCCCACATCGTCGAGGCCAACACTCCCCACGCCGCACAGGTGACCAACCCGGGGATCGTTGTCAACCTCATCGAGCGGGCCGTCGCGGGCACCCGGTGACGTGAACCGGACGACACCGCCGGCCAACCCGGCGGTGTCGTCCGGTATCGGCCGATTTATTCCGTCGTTCCTTCGAAGGAAGCAGAACCAGTCCCGCCCCGCCACGCCCGCGGCGAACTGCCGTAGGCACGAGAAAACGCCCGGCTGAAGGCGGCTTCCGAGATGTAGCCCACGCGGGCCGCGATCCGGCCGACCGGGTCGGCCGTGCCGCGCAGCAGGTGCGCCGCGTGGCCCAGCCGGCACCGCAATACGTACGAACCGGGCGTTTCCCCGACCGACTCGGCGAACCGCGTCGCGAACGCCGAACGCGACAGCGACGTGAGCCGCGCCAGCTCGTCGACGGGCCAGTCACGGCCGGGGTCCCGGTGGATCGCGGTGAGGACCGGTGCGAGCACCGGGTCCAGCGCTGCCGTCAGCCAGCCGGCGTTGCGCACATCGCCGGCTGAGGCCCACGACCGCAGCGACCAGATGAAGAGCAGATCGAGCGCTCTCGAAACCATCACGCGGGTGCCGGGTGCCGAGTTCGTCACCTCGAACACGAGGAGCTCCCTGATGGGCAGGAGCCACGCCGCGGATCGCGCGTCGCCGCGGATCACGATCGCCGCAGGCAGAACGCCGAGCAGTGGCGCGGCGACAACCGTCTCGACCACGAACTCCCCGGTCACCCAGGTCGTGTGCGGCGTCGCTCGGACGATGTGGGCATCACCTCGCGCGAGCAGCACCAGGTCTCCTGTACCCAGCTCCACCGTGTCTTCGCCCGCCACCTCGACGCTGATCCCGCCCTCCTCGACGAGGTGCAGCACCCTGGCCCCGGCCGGATGCCGCTCACGCGGGCTCGATCGGCGGCGCACCTCGCCACCCTGCAGGTGAATCGCCTGCAACACGTCCGAGAGCGCATCGTGCTCGCCGTAAGCCGGCGGCTGTGGTGAATCGGCAAAGTCTTCCGGATCTTGAGCCATGTTTTCGCTCCGTCCTCCTTTTAGGCTGCGACGCTGAGTGCGCGAGTGGTTCCGCCCGAACGGACCCGGCGCTCCCGACGGAGGAGGCACCCCATCATGTCTGCCAAGTGGACCGTATGTCATCGGATCATCTGAGGAAAATCGATCCGAGGTCGGATGATCCAGCTGCGGATGATACGGTCGCGCAGTGTCTCCGAAGAGCGGGCGTCGCGACGAGTTGCCGCCACCCGACGCCGCCTCGGCGATCGGCGACCTGACCTGGCTGGCTCACCGCGCGGCGGCAGCGCTCGGCGACGCGTTCAACGAGGTCTCGCGGGATGCGGGGCTGGCCGATCTGCGCGACTGGCTCGTTCTCGAGCTGATCAGCAACGGTCCGGAGCGGACGCAGTTGGAGATCGCCACGGAACTCGGTGTCGACAAGACCACATTGGTGTCGATTCTCGACCGGATGGAGCGCGACGGGCTCGTCGTCCGCGAACTCTCCGCCCGTGACCGGCGTGTGCGCATTCCGAGGGCAACCGCGAAAGGCGTCGAGGTGAAAGACCAGGTCGCCATCGCCCGCGATACGGCGATCATGCGTCGCCTGTCCTCGATTCCCGCCCGTGACCACGCGAAGTTTCACGCGATGCTGTGGAGCATCGTCCAAAATTATTGACCACCCGAACGCGGAACCACTGCTTTAGCGCCACGTCTGCACAACGGCTGACGTCAGCACTCCGCGCGGTAGGAGTGAAGGATCCCGACGTTGACAGCCAGAAGTGCACACCGGCGAATCGCTTGTGGACAGTCCGGCCCGCGAGGTCGGGCCCCGGGCCGGGAAGTCTCGACGGGCCGCGCAGGCGGGGGAGCGTGATCCGGTGGGCGACAACGGCCTTTTCGACCACGGTGGTGTCGATTCCCTGGTGGGGCGCGGCGTGGCACTCGAGAGGATCCGCGGCTTCCTGGCCGCCACAGATCGCGGCGGGGCGCTCCTGTTGTCGGGCGCGGCGGGGGTGGGCAAGACCGTCCTGCTCGATGCCGTTGCCGAAACCGCGGTCGCGAGTGGCTCACGGGTCCTGCGTGCCGCCGGCGTCGAGTTCGAGGCCGACGTCAGCTATTCCGGGCTGAACCAGGTCCTCTTCCCCCTCTACGAGGCGTTCGGCGAACTCGACACGGCACACGCCGATGCGTTGCAAGTCGCCCTTGGCTTCGGGAGCGGAGTACCGCCGGAACGGCTCGTCGTGTCGAACGCGACTCTCATGCTCCTGCGTCACGTGGCCAAAGCCGGCCCGCTGCTCCTGATCGTCGACGACCTGCCGTGGCTTGATCGGGCCAGCGCCGCCGTGCTGGGCTTCGTCGCCCGCAGGCTCAACGGCACCCGCGTCACCTTCCTCGGCGCCATGCGCTCGGGTAGTGAGACCTTCTTCAACCGCGGTGGCCTGCCCGAGTACGAGGTGCCGCCGTTGGACGAAGAGTCCTCACACCTCCTGCTCAACACTCGATTCCCGACGCTGGCCGCTCGAGTGCGTCAGCGACTGCTGTCGGTGGCCGAAGGGAACCCGCTGGCTTTGCTCGAGTTGCCCACGGTGCTGAGCGGGGAGCAGCGTGTGGCCCTGGAGAGCCTTCCCGTAATACTTCCGCTCAGCCTACGGCTTCAGGCGTTGTTCGTCTCTCGGGTGTCCGTCCTCTCCCTCGCCGCACGGCGGCTGTTGCTGCTCGCGACGCTGGAAGGAACCGGCAATCTCGCGGTCCTGCAGGCGACGGCGCGCGAGGCCGGCTACGAATCCGACCTCGAGGACCTCGCTTCGGCCGAGCAGGATGGGCTGGTGGCTTTCGACGAAGGCACGCGCCGGCTCGTTTTCCGGCACCCCTTGATCCGGTCGGCGGTGGTGGATGCCTGCACGAGTGCCGAGCGCCGGGCGGCCCATCGAGCGTTGGCCCACGTGCTGGTGAGCCAGCCCGAGCGGCGGGCCTGGCACCTCGGCGAGGCTTCCGTCGAGCCGGATGAGCAGGTGGCCGGTCTGTTGGACCAGGCGGCACGCAGCATCGCGGCCCGCGGAGACGCCGTCGGAGCGGTCGCGGCGCTGGTACGGGCGGCCGATCTGAGCCCGCACAGCTCGAATCGCGCTCGCCGGCTCGCCGAGGCCGCCTACATCGGCGCCGACGCGACCGGGCAACTCCGCAACGCCTCGGAACTGCTCGAAGGTGCCCGCTTGGCCGACCCGGAGCTGATCGGCTCTCTCCACTTCGCGGCCGCCGCCGTCTTCCTGATCATCAACGGCGACGGGGACATCGACACCGCCCACCGACTGCTGACCGGCGCCATCGAGTCCGGCACGCACCGCTACGAAGCAACGGACGGCGCCCTCATCGAGGCGCTCCACCTGCTGCTGCTCCTCTGTTTCTTCAGTGGCCGCGCGGAACTGTGGGAACCTTTGTATGCGACGCTCCGGCGTCTGCGACCGGAGCCGCCCGCCCTGCTGTCGGTGGCTGCCAAGACCTTCTCCGACCCAGTCCGTTCCGGTGCCGGGGCTCTGGATCAGCTGGAATCCGTTCTCAGCGACCTGCAGAAGGAATCCGACCCCGGCCGGATCGTTCGCGCCGGCACCGGCTCGCTCTACCTCGATCGCCTGGCAGATGTCCGCGAGCCGTCGTGGCGAGTTGTCTTCCAAGGGCGGGACGGTGGTCCGCCGCGCCGGCACGTCGGCGCGCTGATGCACCTGTGCCTGGACGATTACCTCACCGGCAGGTGGGACGAATGCCTGGAACTGGCCGACGAAGGAGCCCAGGTGTGCGAGGACTCCGGGTACCACTTCTTCACTTGGTACTTCTGGTACTGCCGAGCCGTCGTCGCCGCGGCCCGCGGTGACGACGAAGCCGTCGACCGCCTGACTGACCAGATCATCCGCTGGGCCACGCCCAGGGGAGTGGGGGTGGCACTGCACTACGCCCGGCACGTCCGCACAGTCGCCGAATCCGGCCGCGGTGACTTCGAAAGCGCTTACCGGAACGCGACGGCGATCAGCCCAGCGGGTACGTTCGCGTCCCACGTGCCGCATGCATTGTGGGTGGCGTTGGACGTCGTCGAAGCCGCGGTGCGGACCGACCGGCAGACCGCCGCCGTCGCTCACGTGCGCGCCATGCGGGAGGCCGACATCGCCGCGCTGTCCCCGCGGCTCAGCCTGCTCGCCGCGGGTTCGGCGGCGTTGTGCGCCACCGACGACGACGAGGCGGTGCGCCTGTTCGAGGAGGCGCTGGAATTGCCGGGCGTCGAAAGGTGGCCTTTCGACCTGGCCCGCGTTCACCTGGCGTATGGGGAACGACTGCGACGTGCCCGCGCGAACGCCGACTCCCGAGAGCCACTGCGTCTGGCCTACGACGCCTTCACGCTGCTCGGCGCCAGTCCCTGGGCGGACCGTGCGGCCAAGGAGCTGCGTGCGACCGGATGGGGCGCACCGAGAACCACGGCGAGCGGAGAAGTACTCACACCCCAGGAGCGGGAGATCGCGGATCTCGCGGCGTCCGGCTTGAGCAACAAGCAGATCGCCGAGCGCCTGTACCTCTCGCACCGGACCATCGGCGCACACCTGTACCAGATCTTTCCCAAGCTCGGGATCACCTCCAGAGCCGCACTTCGCGACGCGCTCGAGGCCCTGGAGAAATGACACCGCCACAGTGATGCGCGACGCATCGCCGGACCTCTCGTCGGCCGGACCAGGTGGACGCCGCCTTACCACACGGCGCCCTGGTCGGATGCGGTGCCGGGCCGGCCAGGAACGATCCTCAGTGGACGGGTGCCCTTGGGGCTGCCGACGGCGGCCGCGATGGCCTGGGCCGCGAGGGCGACCTCCGCGCCGGTGAGCGCCTGCGCGGCCAGCCTCGAGTCCACCCGGTGGACCAGGCCGGGGTATCGGCCTTCGTACGCCTGAACCGTCTCGGCGTCGTCCGGGCGGACGGTGCGTACGTGCGGGCCGCTCTCGGGGACCAGGAAACCCGGGACGACGATCGTGGTCTCGACCCCGAATTCGGTCAGCTCCTGGGCGTAACTCGATGCGAGATGGTCGATCATCGTGACCGCTTCGGAGTGCAGCGCAAGGTAGGGAGCGCCCTCGGCATCGTGGTTCGCAGGCACCACCCATACCAGCAGGCCATCCTGCCGCTCGCGCATCTGCGGCAGCACGCAACGGTTGACGCGCTGGGTGGACAGCACATGCGCGTCGTAGATCTGCGCCAGCTGGTAAGGGGTGAAGGATTCGAGCGGCCCCCGGGGCACCGGGCCGACGGCGTGGACCACTGCGTCGATTCTTCCGGCTTCCGTCAAGATGTGATCGACCGCTGTTGAGACCGAGCGCTGGTCGGCTACCTCCAACGAAATGGGGCGCAGGCGGGTCCCGCGCCCGCTCGGCTCGGCAAGGCGGCCGGCTGGGTGGACGACAGCCGGGCTGATCCCCGCGTACGCGGTGTGGCCTGAACCGACCAGCGCATTGGCGGTGGCAGCTCCGAGGTCACTGGAAGCCCCGGTAACAAGGACGATCTGTGACATGGTGCTCCTCGTTACTCTTCGGCAGATCATGGAAGCGGAGCGGCGACCTAGAACGGTGGAGGCCGGCTCGCCATCACCAGCCCACACCCGGCTGTCCCATCAGTGTCGGCATGACGGAATCCATTCGCATAGGTCGAATGACTGTCAGCGAGACTGTGGCTCATTGATCCGGCCCTGAGCACGTGAAATGCGCAGCCAGTGCCGATTGCACGGTAACGGGCACGGGGATTTCCGTCGATCGCCGGCCCTGTGGGATCTCAATCGGTTCAGCGCGCGTGAAGATCATCGTGAAACCTGATTTCGTCACCTCGTCCTGGCTGCACCGACCTTCACATAAAGCGGCGGCACGGAGGAATGACTGCCTGGTGCGAAGTGACGCGCTGCCCGGCGGTGGTCTTCCGACCGAAGCGGCTCCCCGCCGATCCCGGCGAGGCTGTCGGACAGCGCCAGGAGGCGGATTCCCATCGAAGAGCGCGGACCACCGCGCAAGAAAGGCAAGACATGGCAGCGAGTTTTGTGCAAGCACCGGCCGAGACGGTGGACGTCGGCGGAACGCCGTTCGCGTACCGCGAGTTGGGCCCGGCCGCCGGCGTGCCGCTGGTGTTGCTGAACCACATCACCGCAGTGCTGGACGACTGGGACCCCGCCGTGGTCGACGGCTTCGCGGCCGAGCGACGCGTCATCGTGGTGGATCTCCGGGGCGTCGGAGCCTCCGGCGGCACCACCCCCGACAGCATCGAGGCGATGGCCGCCGACACGGTGGCCTTCCTGGAGGCTCTCGGGCTGGACACGGCCGATCTGCTGGGCTTTTCCCTGGGCGGCATGGTGGCCCAGGCGGTCGCCCAGCAGCGACCCGATCTGGTCCGGCGGATCGTCCTGGCCGGCACCTCGCCCGCCGGTGACGAAGGGCCTGCCGGCTGGGGCGCCGTGCTGCAAAGCGCTTTCGGGAAGTCGGCCACTGAAGGCAAGCACCCCAAGCACTTTCTCTTCTTCTCGCCGACGCCCCGCAGCCAGGCAGCTGCGGATGCCTTCATCGCTCGCCTGGACGAGCGTACCGAGGACCGCGACACGCCCGTGACGGACGAGACGATCGGTGCCCAGCTGACCGCGGCCACGAAATGGGAGCAGGGCACCTCACCCGCCGGTCTGGCCGACGTGGACAAGCCCGTCCTGGTCGTCAACGGCGACAACGACATCCTGGTGCCGACGATCAGCTCGTTCAACCTCGCGCGGCTGCTTCCCAACGCCACATTGAGCATCTACCCGGACGCGGGCCATGGCGGGATCTTCCAGTACCACGAGCTGTTCGTACAGCAGGTGCTGGACTTCCTCCGCGACTGACAGGCCGCCACGGTGCCGTCGGCGATCGGCACCGTGGCCGCCATCCTCGCTTGTCTCACCGGTTCCCCCGACCCCCGTCGAGCAACAGCCATGACCATCGAAGGACGGCAACGCCATGCCCGCCAGTGATTCCCCTTCCATCCAGACTTTCGCACACGAGGTGCTCCGCCTGACCATCCCCGTCACGACAACCTTTTCGGAATTCCGAGAAGATTACGAACGCGCGGTGCCGGTGCTCGACGCCGCTCGAATCGAGCAGTTCAAGAGGGAACAGGCCAGCTGGGACGTCGTCCGGGAGGCCACTGAGGAAAACGCCCCGCACAGCTTCATTCGGTACTGGGGCACCGACGTCGGCTCTCTGATGGAACTGGCCGCCGAATCGCGTCCGTGCGCGGAATACCTGATGGGCAACCACGTCTACGCCCAGCGCATGTTCCGGCACGACCCCTCGGTGATGCTCTATGCGCCATTGCGCACCGCGATCTTCGTGGACCACGACGACCGCACCTGGTTCACGATCGATCAGCCCAGCACCCGATTCGACAGCTTTCACGATCCGCGCATCGCCCAGGTCGGGCGAGAACTCGACGCCGAGCTGGCCGCCCTCCTCGAGCACCTCGGCCTCCCGGTGCCGGCCGAATTGATCGCTGACGCCGACAACAACTGACGATCGGCCAGCCATCCGGAACGACCCTGTGCGGGAGCTACCCGCGGTCGCCCTGAGCCCGGTATCGCAGGAATCAGGGCGACCGCCACGGGTGTACCGCTTCTGCCGGCCGGCTAGAGGACTCGCCGCGCAGCGCCGGTGTCGGCCGAGGTCGCCATGGCGGCGTAGGCGCGCAGAGCCTTCGAGACCGGACGATCGCGATCCGTCGGAGTCCACGGTCGCTCTGATGCGTCCATCTTCGCGCGGCGTTCGGCCAGGACTTCGGCGGGGACGTCGAGCTGGAGTACCCGCTCGCGGACGTCGATGATGATCCGGTCGCCGTTCTCGACGAGTCCGATTGCTCCGCCCGCCGAGGCTTCAGGCGCGACGTGCCCGACGGAGATGCCGCTCGATGCGCCGGAGAACCGCCCGTCGGTGACGAGGGCGCACTTGGCGCCAAGGCCGGTGCCTTTGAGGAAGGCCGTGGGGTGGAGCATCTCCTGCATCCCGGGGCCGCCGGCGGGGCCTTCGTAGCGCACGATCAGCACGTCGCCAGGTTTGATTCGCAGCTCGTTGGTCCGGCTGAGCGGTACGCAGGCCCAGCCCATCCACGACCTCACCTTCCGCGGCCTGAGCTTCGAGCACACCACCTGGCTGCAGCCCGGCACCGCGGTGGGTTACGCCGACCAGCAGAGCGGCACGTTCATCACCGGCACCTACCCGCAGCCGGCGGACGTCCTCACGTCCTGTCAGCTCGGGTGTCCCCAGTTCGAGGCCACGCGCAACGGCTGGAACCAGGTGCCCGCCGCCGTCCAGGTCTCGGCCGCTCGCAACATCTCGTTCGTGGGCAACACGTTCGCCCACCTCGGCCAGGTGGCGCTCGGCATCGGCAACGACGCGAACGCCCACGCCTCCGGTATCGGCCTCGGCGCGTCGGGGATCACCGTGCAGCACAACACCTTCACCGACGACTCCGGCTCCGGCATCGTCGTCGGCGGGGTGCAACCCGACGCGCATCACCCGCGTAACCCGGCGATGACGAACAAGGACATCACCATCACCGACAACCTCGTGACCGACGTCGCGCGGGACTACAAGGACATGGCCGGCATCCTGAGCACCTACGTCACCCACGCCGTGATCGAGCACAACGAGGTGTCCGACCTCGCCTACGACGGCATCGACGTCGGCTGGGGCTGGGGCGCCAACGATCCCGGTGGCAGCCAGGACTATCGCAACCGCGGTCTGTACGACTACCAGCCGGTGTACACCACACCCACCACGCTGAAGGACACCGTGGTGCGCGGCAACCTCGTCCACGGCACCAAGAAGGTCTTCCACGACGGCGGGAGCATCTACAACCTCTCCGCCGACCCGGGCGCCATGATCGACGACAACTACATCTACGACAACCACAGCACGGTCGGGCTGTACCTCGATGAGGGCTCGCGCTACGTGAGCCTGTCGCACAACGTGATCCAGGACGCCGGCGTCTGGGCGTTCACCAACGCGAGCTCCACCAACAACACCAACGACAACACCTTCACCGGCAACTGGTACAACACCGGCGCCACCCAGGTCGCGACCGGCTCCCCGCACAACAAGGTGCTCGACGGCAACGTCCACCTCACCGACGGGACCTGGCCCCCGGCGGCGCAAGCGGTGATGGAAAACGCCGGCATCCGCCCGAACTCCGGCGCCTCGTCCTGACACCGAACGGCATTTCCGTCACACGCCGACCGTAACCGGCACACCTCGACGCCCGGGAGAGACTCCGCTCTGGGGATCTCTCCCGGGCGTTACGGCGTTCTCCGCCGCGCCGGACAGTTCGGTGGCATCAAGCACCTGCTGATCGACCTGGACTTCCGCGTCGACGACCACGGCATGGACGGCCCGTTCCGATTCTCGCTGGTGACGGCGGACTGGGAAGTCTCTTACTCGGCAGACTTCGGGCCTGGAGGTGCGTGGTACCGGGCCGAAAGCGAGGATGCGCACGTCTGCCCGCGCTCGGCCCGCGATACAGGCGCACCACGCGCAGATTGGCTGAACGACAACAAACCGACACTCTTCCTGTCCGGCGACCGGATGCTGAGTCTCAGGGATGTCGGATCCGAGGGCGATGCGCCCGCATGACCGGAACTGACGACATACGCTTGAGCTGTGATCAACTGGCGCAACACCACCCACGAATGGGTCAGCACAGTGGACACCGCACACCTCAAGGCCCGTCCGCTCCGCGCCAGCGGAGTCACAGCCGTCGCTGGGGACCGCAGGGGCGTCGGTCCATCCTGTTGCGCAGATCCTGCTTCGGTTCGCCCGCTGTATCGCAGTGTTCGCCTGACGGTGGCAGGCGAAGAAGTGCTTCAAATGCGCGAAGTCCGAGCCTGGCGCGGCGACGTGCTTTACCGGACTACGGGATGTCGCGAAGTACGTAGCCGCGTGCCGGTCGAGATTCGATCGTCGCGTTTGGTTGAGATCTCGGAGTGATCAGTCCGGATCTGGCGCGGCGGCGAGATGGTCGACGCCGAGGACGCGGCTTAGGGAGCGGCGGAGTGCGCGGAGAGCGTCGTCGGCGTTCATCCGGTTGGCTCTGACTTCGTCGCCTGCAGCGTGGGCGAGGGCGAGGAAGGTCGCTACCAGCCAGGTGGCTGGTAGCCGGGGGTCGAACGCGCCCTCGTCTTGGCCCCGGGTGATCAACTGCTGCAGGCGGTCGAGGATCGGTTGGTGCTGCTCGCGGGTGGCCTCGCCAGTGGCTTGCGTGGACGGGATCTCGGGCAGGTGATGGCGATTCCCGGTCTGCCACGCGACGGTGAGCAGGCGGTCGAGCGCCGCCGCGGGGGAACCGTGGTCGATGTCGGCGGCGTCGATGGCTGCGACGACATCGGTCAGGGCGCGCTGCTCGACAGCGTGGATGAGGGCCGCTCGGGACGGGTAGTGCGTGTAGACGGTCTGGCGGGCGACGCCGGCGGCGGTCGCGATCTCGGTCATGCTGGCGCGGGGGCGGTCGCGCAGGATGATCACCGCCGCGTCGAGGATCGTCGCGATGCTGCGCTCGGCGTCTGCCCGGCGATGCTGCCGCGGTGAATGATGAACTGCGTTTGTGGACATCACTGTCAATGTTAGCAGCCCGCCGCGTGTTTCTGAGGGGTCGGTGGCGCACGACAGAATCAGGCGGAGGATCCCACAAACCACGTAATCGTCCGGACTGGAACGCGCCGAAGAGCGAGGATGGAGAATTCGGGGGTGGCAGTAACTTTGACAGCTCTGTAACATGTCGAGATGAAGCCCGACAGCATGGGGTTCGCCGACTGGGTGCGTTGGCACGCCCTGTCACTGGACACCCTCGATCCCCACGCCGGCCTGGACGACCTCGAACCTGTGCGCGAGTTCATCGGCAACGCCCGCGTCGTCGCCATCGGTGAGGCCGCGCACCATGTTCGGGAGTTCTCCCTGGTGCGGCACCGGTTGCTGCGCTTCCTGGCGGAACGCTGTGGTTTCACCGTGCTCGCGGTCGAGGCCCCTACCGTCGGGGCAGACGCAATCGACGCCTGGCTGCACGGCGGAGCCGGAACCGTGGCCGAGATCGCCTCCCGCGCCAGCATGGTGGGTCTGCTGGAGTCCCGCGAGGTGCACGACCTGCTGGCCTGGATCCGCGCACACAACCGCACCGCGTCCCGTCCACTGCGGTGGATCGGTACCGTGCCTGGCGGAGGATCGCCGCTGCCCGAGCTCGAGGCGGCCGCGGGTCATCTGCGGACAGCCGACCCCGATGCGCTGCCGCTACTGGAGCAGGCAGCCGAGCGCGCGCGAAAGTATCACGACAGCGAGATCTTCACGACGCTGAGCCGCTACGCGGCCCTGGAACCGGCCGACCAGGACGCCCTGACCGCCACGCTGAGCCGCCTGCGGTTCCGGCTTGAGACGATGGCCGCCAGCCAGCGCGGCACGCATCGCGAGCAGGAGCACGCCGCGGCGCTGCGGCATCTCGGCTTCGCGTGGCGTCTGGACCACTTCCACCGCGACGTCGCTGGACGTGGCCTCCCCGTGGGCTCGGCTGCCCTCGACGAATGCATGGCCGAGGAGGTCCTGCAGCTCCTCGACGACGAGCCGGAGACCCGAGTCGTGCTTGCCCTGCACAACGTGCACATCCGCAAGGTGCCTCATGCAGGTCCCGCCGGGCTGTTCCCCGCCGGCTATCACCTCGCCCAAGCTCTCGGCGACGACTACCGGGCCATCGCCGTCACCGGCGGTCACGGCCGAACCGCCCGCGTCCGCCCCGCCCCCGAACGCTTCCCCGGGTTCGAGGTCTCCGATGTTCCGCTGCCGTCGCTCACCGAGCACGCCATCGAGAACGCGTTCGAGAGCCAAACCGCACTCACCATCGCCATCCTCAGCGCCGCCCGCCGCGACATCAACGACGCCGAATCCTTCCAACAGACACGAATGGAGGACTACTTCATGGACGTCCCCGTCTTCGATGCCTTCGACGCGATCGCCCACATCCCTCGCACCAGCTGCACCGACTACGTCGCCACCCACTCATCACGCCGGGCCGGCGCCGAGCCACCACCCCGGAATCAGCCCACCCTCGAGGAGTTCCGATGAGTACTGCGTCTACCCACCCGACGTCCGCGTCGTCGCGGCTGAAGGATGTGTTCTACAAAGCGGCGACGAAGATGCATGCGGCCGTGTTCATGAGGTCCAGAGGACGGGTGTTCGGCCACGCCATGGGCATGCCGGTGGTCGGATTGGTGACGATCGGCAGGAAGTCAGGGCAGCGGCGGATCACGACACTCGCCGCACCGATCGTCGACGACGACCGCGTCGTCCTGGTGGCCTCATTCGGCGGCGACGACCGGCACCCGGCCTGGTACCACAACCTTCGCGCCAACCCCGACGTCCAGGTCACACTGCGCGGCACGACGCGGCCGATGGTCGCGCGCACCGCCGCGGGAGACGAGAGGACGACGCTCTGGGAGAGGATCGTCTCGGTGTACCCCGGGTACGAACGGTACCAACAGCGCACCGCTCGCCGGATCCCCGTCGTCATCCTGGAACCGGTGGACGCGTCGGGCCGGCCCAGCGCCGGATCGCGGTGACGTCCCGCTCAGCCTCGTCGAACACCTCCACTCCAACGGATCGATCAGCGATGGAGTGAGGACTAGTCCGAGCACGGATTCTGCCGGATAGAGCGGATGGTGCTTCCCAGCCCGTCGTCGCCGCGACGGTGTGGATTCTGCTCGGGGTGGCGGGCAGGGGGTGCGTCCAGAAGCGCTCAGCGTGGCTTGTCTTTTATTATCGGGTCGGTTTGGGTCGTTCGGCGCGGACGAGTTCGCCAGTTTCCTGTCGAATGAACACTTCGGTCGTTTGCTCGAACGACCAAGCTGACGCTTCATCGAAGGTGTCAGCTTCGAACATGTCCAGAATTTCGCCATTGCGCTCCTCGGACCAGTTCGCAGTCCATGGCCGACGTCCGATAGGCGGCAAGATCGTTATGAAGCCAGCGGTACGAGCGCGGAAGGCAGGGCCGTCAGGTGATGTGCCTGCGTCCGCCGTACCGGAGCCCAGCGGCGTGTAAGAACCACCCAGTTGGTCTTCCCTGAAGAAGCGTTGATGAGGTGTTTCGCGGCTGCCCACTGCCGCACACTACCGCCTGCGAGTCAAGATTGGCGGTAATTTGGGTGATAATGGCCGGTCGCCAGACGGTGGAGTGTCGCGAAGGTCAATCTTCGCGGTCACGGTTTTTCCGTCGGCTACTCGGAGGACGGCGAATCCGTCGACGTCGATCGGCCGTTCCGACCGGACGACGGCGTGTATGCCGAAGGAAATCGCTGTGCACGCCGTTGACCAGCCTGCGTACCAACATCGCCTGCTGGCCCGCAGCGAGCAAACCGGCCGTCCGCTGGCGGAGGCGCAGCGCGCCTGCACGCTGGTCCGGCTGAAGGTGCAGCCTCGTCGTGCTCGCCCAGGACGTACGCGAGCGGGCTTCAGCGTCGATCGCGGTAAGAGGCCATCTCACGTTTTGTACGCGGCGGTCGTCTACGGGGCGGAGGAGAGGAGGCAGGAATGAGCATCCGACACGTCGTCGTCGAGACAGGGCTCGGACCGGTCACGCTGGTGGCCCGGGGTGAGGCTGTCACCGGCCTGTATTTCAGCCGTCATGTCGGCCGGCCTTCGCCGGAGGCGTTCGGCCCGGAGGCGGTTGTTTCGGCGGATCCGCTGCTGGGCGAGGCGGCCCGGCAGTTGCGGGAGTATCTGGCCGGCGAACGGTGGGAATTCGATCTTCCGTTCGCTGCCGAGGGCGATGCGTTCCAGCACGCTGTGTGGGACATCGTGAAGGCCATTCACTGCGGCGAGACGACCACCTACGGCCGGATCGCCGAGCAGCTGGGCGGCCGCGACCTCGCGCGAGACGTCGGGAAGGCCGTCGGCGCGAACCCGTTGTGTGTGTTCGTGCCGTGCCACCGCGTGGTCGGCTCCACCGGCTCGCTCACCGGGTACGCCGGCGGATTGCGGCGGAAGCGGGCGTTGCTGGAACACGAGCAGTCCCGGGTTCGTGTGGGACGCTCGTCGTGACCGGCGATCTCACAGCGGCTACGTCGAATTCGTCTTCAGTGGGATGGACATGCAGCTGCCTTTCGAGCAAATAGTCGCGCGGCACGGTGCAACCGTGGTGCGGGTGTGCCGGGTCGTCCTCGGGCCGCACGATGCGGAGGACGCGTGGTCGGAGACCTTCCTTTCCGCCATGCGTGCCTATCCCGACCTGCCGGAGACGGCGAACGTCGAGGCGTGGCTCGTGACGATCGCGCACCGCAAGGCCATCGATCTGCTGCGTGCGGCGAAGCGGAATCCGCTGCCGGTCGGGGAGGTCCCGGAGGTGCCGACAACGCTGGGCATTCCTGATCTGGAGGATCGCGACCTGTGGGCCGCGGTGGGTGGTCTGCCGGTGAAACAGCGTCAAGCCGTGGCGTACCGCTACGTCGGGGGTCTGGCGTACGCCGAGATCGCGGAGATTCTCGGCGGTTCCGTCGACGCGGCGCGCAGAGCCGCTGCCGACGGGCTGAAGAACCTCAGAAAGAACCGTCCGGGCGCGATCACGAGAGGAGCATCGTCATGAACGACATTCGCAACGAAGACGACATGGTCGCGCTGCTGTCGACGCCCGTGGACGCCGATCTTCTCGATCGGCTGCACCGTCGGTTGGCGAATGAGGCCGAGCTGGCCGGCCTGCTCGATGTCGCGTACTCCACCGTCGACTCGCCGGTGGGCAAGCTGCTGCTCGCCGCGACGCCGGCGGGTGTGGTCCGCGTGGCATTCGCCAGCGAGGACCACGACCGGGTGCTGGAAGTCCTCGGCCAGAAGGTGAGCTCGCGCATCCTGCGCGCTCCGAAACGGCTGGACCCGGTCGCACGCGAGATCGACGAGTATTTCGCGAAAGTCCGCCGGGCCTTCGACGTGCCCCTCGATCTGTCGCTGTCGCGCGGATTCCGGCGGCTCGTGCAGACGCATCTGCCCGAAATCGGTTACGGCCAGACCCGCAGTTACCGGGACATGGCCGAGCTCGTCGGCAACCCGAAGGCCGTCCGCGCGGTCGGCACCGCCTGCGCGACCAACCCGTTGCCGATCGTCGTCCCGTGTCACCGCGTGCTGCGTTCCGACGGCACGCTCGGCGGGTACATCGGCGGGCTCGAAGCCAAGACGGCACTGTTGAAGCTGGAGGCGGCATGAGCGCTGCACGGCGGAAGACGGGCGACCGCTGGCGTGACCGGGTCGAGTCGGGAGACTGGACGGCGATCACCGCCGAGGTCAACGAGTACGGCGGGGCACTGCTGCCCCGGCTGCTGGCCCCGGAGGAGACCGAGGAGATCAGAAAGCTGTACGAGCAGGACGACCTGTTCCGCAGCACTGTCGACATGGGCCGGCATCGCTTCGGCCGGGGCGAGTACCGGTACTTCCACGCGCCGTACCCGGAGCCGATCGAGCGGCTCAAGCAGGCGTTGTACCCGCGCCTGCTGCCTATCGCCCGCGACTGGTGGACCAAGCTGGGCCGGCCCGCGCCCTGGCCGGACACGCTCGACGAGTGGCTCCGGATGTGCCACGACGCCGGCCAGGCGAAGTCCACCGCGATCCTGCTCCGCTACGCCGAGAAGGACTGGAACGCCCTCCACCGCGACCTGTACGGCGACCTGGTGTTCCCGCTGCAGGTCGTGATCAACCTCAACGAGCCGGGCGTGGACCACACCGGCGGGGAATTCCTGCTGCTGGAACAGCGTCCTCGTGCCCAGTCGCGGGGCACGGCCACCCTGCTGCCGCACGGTCACGGCTATCTGTTCACCACCCGCGACCGGCCGGTCGAATCCGCTCGCGGCTGGTCGGCCGCACCGGTCCGGCACGGCGTGTCCGCCATCAGATCGGGCGAACGGCACACCCTCGCGCTCGTCTTCCACGACGCAGCATGATCGACGAGGCGAAGACCTACCTGCTCGGACCAGACGGCCTCCCGTGCCAGTCGCCGGTCAAGGCGGCGTGGGGCGGCCACCGCAAAGCGAGGATCCACGGGCGGCTCGACTGCCCGTGCGCTGCGCGATCGCCCGCGACGGCTACGTCACGCATCGTGTCTTCTTCGCCGACGAGGCCACCGCGGCCGGTTTCCGCCCCCTGCGGGACGTGCTGCGAGGACCGCCACCGGAAACGGAAGACCGCCCGGGAGAACGGCGAAACATGGAAGTCCTGACCAGCCCCTTGCTGACGAGGCCCGCCACTCACGACGCGGACCTGATGGCCACCGATGTCGAGATCGAGGCCATCGTCCGGCTCGCCCGCGGCCGCGGCGCCCGGGACATCGCGATCGGCTCCGGCCGCACTGCCCGCGCCCTCGCGACCGCACGCTCGGTCGAATCCGCCTGGGACCGCGCCGGCGGCCGGACTCTCGGCACGGTCACCTGGCCCGAGACCGCGGCGTCCTGGCTGCGCCCTGCCTCACGATTCGCCGCTGCGGACCCCGATCTGTGGATCATGACCGGACCGGCGACCGGCTGGGCACAGATGACTCGGCGCCTCTTGTGGTCGACCCGCTGGAGCCCGGACCGCACGTTGGCGACTGCCGGAATCGGCGATCCGCGCACCCTCGCGCTCGTCGGCCTCGCCCATCTGGACGGCCTGGCCGGCGCGACCGCGGACGGCGCTTTGTGGCGCGTGGTGCACGACCGGTTCCGACAGGTGAACGCATGACGCAGGAGACGAGCTGCGCCGACGTAGACCGCGGCGTCGTCGTCGGGGACGACGGACTCGCCCGGCCCGCGTGGGCGGTCGCGGACCCGCTGCTTCGCGACTACTACGACACCGAGTGGGGCATGCCCGTCACCGACGAGCACGGCGTCTATGAGCGCATCAGCCTCGAAGGTTTCCAGGCGGGTCTGTCCTGGGCGACGATCCTCCGCAAACGCCCAGCCTTCCGCGCGGCGTTCGACGGCTTCGTCCCGGACACGGTCGTCGGTTACACCGAGACCGACGTCGAACGGTTGATGGCCGACGCCGGGATCGTGCGCAACCGGCGGAAGGTCGAGGCGACCATCGCCAATGCCCGTGCCACCCTCGTGCTGCGCGAGGAAACGGGCCTCGCCGACCTGGTGTGGTCGTTCCGGCCGGCGGACACTCCCCGCCCCGTACGGTTCGAGGAGATCCCCACGAAGTCCGCTGAATCGGTCGCCTTGTCGAAAGAGCTGCGTCGGCGCGGGTTCGCGTTCGTCGGACCGACCACGATGTACGCGCTCATGGAGGCGATCGGCATCGTCGACACCCATCTGCTCGGCTCGCACCGGCGGGGCAGCTCGGGAATCTGGCCCGCGTGACGCCGCTGCGCTTGGTTCCGGGCAAGTCCCACTCGCCGCTGCTCGGACCTTCGAGCGATGACCGGTCGTCCGACAGCGGAATCCGGGCGTTCTACGAAAAAATCGGCGTCCGCGCATGAATTTCGGCGCCCGATCTCACCTTTGAGGCCCGGCCGACGTCTTCCTTATATCGCCAGGCTTCGGAAACTGTTGGCGGTCACCCGTCCACAGAAAGGAAAACAATGGCACTGCAGGAAAACAAAGACATCGTCGGCCGATGGTTCACGGAATTCTGGGGAAACCCCTTCAACCCCGGTGTCATCGACGAACTCGCCGCTCCGGACGTCCGGTTCGAGTACTCGCTGCACAAACCCATACGAGGGCGCGACGAGGTGCGTGAATTCGCAACCAAGTTCCGCACCGCGTTTCCGGACCTCAACTTCTGGGGCACCGCGGACCTCATCGCCGAGGGCGACTACGTCGTCGGCCAGTGGGAAGGCGGCGGCACGCACACCGGACCGGTCGTCTTCGATGACCTTCCCATCGGGTCCGCGTCGGCGGCGTCCGGCAAGACGCTTCGCTTCACCGGCACGACCGTCCTCAAAGTCCAGAACGGTCTCATCGTCGAGGAACTCGGGCTCGACGACGGCGTGAAGGTTCTCCAGCAGCTCGGGATCATTCCCCGCGCGTGAGCCGGGTGCCGACGCCCCGCGGCGAAGGCGGGCGGCCGGTCCCCGCGGACCGGCCGCTGCTCGGGCGGCAGTCGAGCATCTCGAGGCGCCTCGGCTACGCCACCACGACGGCATATCCCGGAACTGCGGACCCTGGCCGGACCTGCCGCTACGGCCGCGACCGAACGCAACCACCGCGGTCGATGGCGTGGCGCGCGAGTCGCCCGATCTGTGTCTCGGGCTGGGCGCCGGGGTGCGCCTGCCCACCTCCTCCACCAACCCCGCTGAAGCGCCACGGCATCGCCTCCGATCAAAAAGAATCAAGAAAACGACGTCGCTATTCAGATCGAAGAAATACTCTGTTTAACTCGTGTTTGCCTGATGGTCGCAGTGTTTTGCGATGACCACGATCGTGTTGATCGTCATCATCACCGCGTTGCTGTTCGACTTCACGAACGGTTTTCACGACACGGCCAATGCAATGGCCACTTCGATCGCGACTGGGGCGCTGGGCCCCCGGGTCGCGGTCGCGGTGTCGGCGGCCCTCAACCTGCTGGGCGCGTTTCTGTCGGTCGAAGTCGCCAAGACGATCTCCGGCGGCCTGGTCGACGACACGGCCATCGGCCCGACCGTGATCTTCGCGGGGTTGGTCGGGGCGATCTTGTGGAACCTGCTCACCTGGCTGCTGGCGCTGCCCTCCAGTTCCTCGCACGCCCTGTTCGGCGGGCTGATCGGTGCGACCTGGGTGGCCGCCGGCACGAGCGCGGTGAACTTCTCCACCGTGCTGGGCAAGGTGCTGATTCCCGCGTTCCTGGCGCCGGTCATCGCCGGTGTGGTCGCGATGACCGGCACCTACCTCGCCTACCTGCTCAGCCGGCGCCGCGATGATCACGCGGTCGGCCGTGGCTTCAAGGTCGGCCAGATCGTCTCCGCGTCCCTGGTTTCCCTGGCACATGGCACCAACGACGCGCAGAAGACCATGGGCATCATCACCCTGACCCTGATCACCGCCGGCACGCTGCCGGCCGGCTCGGGGCCACCGCCGTGGGTCATCGTCTCGGCCGGGCTTGCGATCGCAGTCGGCACGTACCTCGGTGGCTGGCGGATCATCCGGACCCTCGGCAAACGGATCACCGATATCGAGACGCCACAAGGCTTTGCCGCCGAAACCACCAGTGCCGCCGTGATCCTCGTATCGTCCAAGCTGGGCATTCCCCTGTCGACGACGCAAGTGTGCTCCGGCGCGATCTTCGGTGCGGGGGTCGGCAAGAAGCTGGCCGCGGTGCGCTGGACCCTGGCCGGCCAGATGGCGCTGGCGTGGCTGTTCACCATGCCCGCCGCAGCCATCCTGGGCGCGGTCGCGGGCTGGGTCGCCTCCACCGGGACTCTCGGCACGGTCCTCGTGGCGGTGGGGGGCGTGGCCATCGCCGCGGGCATCTACGCGCTGTCTCGCCGCCGGCCGATCAGTGCCGACAACGTCAACGACCCCGTCGGCGCACCCCGGCCGGCCACGAGCAACCCCTGACCGGAGGCACTCGTGCACATCCAATGGAACCTGCTGGGACTCGTGTTCCTGGCCTCCTTCGCCGCCGCGGTCGCCGTCATCGTCCTGGTGACCCTCGGTATCGCGGCACTCGCGCCCACCACTCGAACCGGTCCCGGGCGTTCCGCCGAAATCTCCCGCGGCCTCCGCTACACCGTCGCCGCGCTGTGCTTCGCCGCCAGCGCGCTGATCATCGGCTACGGCATCTACGTGATCGTCGCCAAGTAGCCACCGGGCGGCCTGGCGCGTGTGGCTGTCGCCACACGTCGTCTTTCGCCGCGCACAATCGGACTGACTTTTCAGCGGTTCTAGGCGGGCGGGGTGGGGGTGAAGAAGTCGGTGAGCAGTTGGGTGACCTGCTGAGCTTCGTCGTGATGGACCCAATGCGACGCGTCGGGCAGGTGTTCCACGCGGTCGAGGTTGGGCACGTCGTCGTGCTCGGGCTCGGCGAGTTCCTTGCCCAGGTAGCGATCCTTGTCGCCCCAGATGACCAGGGTGGGCGCGGTGATCGGGCGGATCGCCGCTTCGGCCTTCTTCGGCGGAGTCCGCACTGAAGACCGGTAGTAGTTGATCATCCCGGTCGTCGCGCCTGGCTGTGACCATGCCTGCACGTAGTGGTCGATCTCCTCGGGTGTGTAAGCCGGGTTGGCGTCTTGCAGGAAGTGCCGGAAGAAGTGCCAGTCGTTGGCGTGCACGATCGACTCAGTCAGGTCTGGGACGTCGAAGAGGAAGAAGTACCAGGATTTCCGGAGCTGGCCGGGGTGGTGCAGTCCCTGCGACAGCTTGCGCGGGCGCGCCGCGTTGAGGATGGCGACCCGGTCGACGACCTCGGGGTGGTCGCTGCCGCCCAGCCACGACGCTTGCTCGGTCGTTGATTCACCTGCGCCGCCGCCGCGGTTCTTGCTCGTGCTCATCGTCGCCTCGCTGGGAGCTGCCCTGAGGCAGGAATGCTTCTGGGCCCCATCTCGTACGGCATCACCTCCGGGAGGTGACCCAGCTTCGCGTCACCCTGGCCGGCTCGGCTCTGGCTCAGTGGTGCTGGCGTACCGCTACCTCCGAACGGCTTCCCGCGGCGAGCTACCGGTTCGCGGCTGGAGCGCTCGGATACGAGATCACTTTCGTATTCCGCAGTCCATTGCGAAGAGGTCATCTGGTCGAGAAGGCGGCGAGATAGCCGAGCGCAGGCGAGCCCAACCCGGTGACGTCGTCGTAGCCAGGCGTCGCGGTGAGGGCGCCGTCGTGGCCGTCGGTGATCAAGGTTGCCGTGCCGGGGAGTGCGTTGCCGTGCTCGTCGGTCTCGGAGACGACGCGGGCGACCGGTGTGCCGCCGAACGGGTGGTCGGTGACGTCATGGAACAACGCTGAGCCGTGGTGGGCGTAGAGGAGCGGGTTGGCGAATCCGATCGGGGTGCCGGCCGCCTGTTGCGCGTCCGCTTGGATCGCGGCGAACAAGGGACTGGCAAGACTTGTTCCGCCGTTGGTGAGGCCGCCGGGCAACGGATCGGGTACCGCGAGGCCGGCGTAGAAGTCGGCGTCCACGGCCACGTCCGGGACGACTCGGTCCCCCTTGGACAGTGCCGCCGGAACTACCCCGTTTTGATACGGCGGCTGGTGGAACAGGGCGCTGCGGCCCCCTCCTGTGCCGGTGTTGAACGAGCCGGGAGGGGAGGTGCTCCACGTCTTCCCGTCGCCCGAAGAGTCGGTTTCGGTGGTGCCCCAGCCGGTTTCGAACACGTAGTCGCTGTTCTTGTCGACTTCCAGTGTCGTCCCGCCCACGGCGGTCACCCACGGATCCGACGCGGGGTACTCGGTCTGCGGGGCGCGGGTTCCTCCGGCAGAGTTGTCGCCCTTGTCTCCCGAGCTGTAGTAGAGGCCGATGCCCTCGATCGCGGACTGCTGGAACGTCTGGTCCCACGCCGCGATCATCGCCGGCGAGACGTTCGAGTCGAGGGTGGTCCAGGACGTCGACACCACGTCGACGGCCCGATCGTCGACCAGCCGGTCGAGACCGTCGAGCAGAGAGATCATGGTGGCTTGGGGATCGGTTTTGTCGGCAGCGCAGTTCGCGGCCGAATAGACCACGTCGGCGTCGGGAGCCATGCCGTGCGCGATGGTGGCGTCCATCTCGCGCTCGATTCCCCAGGTCGGCTCGTCGCAGACGGAGGACTGGCCGGTGGGGTAGCGCTGGGCGAACTGGCCGGGCGCAAAGGCTTTGTCGCCGAACGCGGTCGCGTCGGCGTTGAGGGAATTCTCGAACTGCGGGTCCGTGCCGATGCCCACGACACCGATCTTGACACCCTTGCCGGTCAGACCGGAGTGCGTGACACCGTATGCTTTGCGAAGCTGTGAAGGCAGGTAACCGCACGAGGTTGCGGGGAACTCGGTTCGTCCGTACGCCTCCGGCAGGGACTTCACGACGACCTCGCCGTAGTAGTGGGAACAGGCGGTGGCCGGCGCGTCCGTTTCGGCGTCATTCGCCTGCTGGGCGGGCGAGCCGTTCCCCGCTACGGGCACCACGGCGATCACGTGGTCCGGCGCGGCTTTCGCCCATGCTTCGACCTGGGCGGGCGATGCGGTGAACGCGACGTAGTGAGAGGTCGCCCCGGTCACGGTGGCACCCGCCGCTCGCAACTCGTCCTGCACTTCGGTGGTCTGAGCGGGGGTCGGGCCGAAATCATGCCAGAACTGCTGGGCCGACAGGAAATGCCGGTACGCAGGGCCGGCCGGATCGGACACCGCCTTGGCCAGGGCGGCCATGCCCTGCGGATTCTGTCCCGAAAGATAAGCTCGTGCGGAGATCTGCGGTGGTGCCGCCGACGCCGGGACCGCTCCCGCCCCGAGAAGCGGAACCGCAGCGAGGACGGCAAACCACCTGGAGTACTTCATGGTCGCGACCGTAGGGCGCGGATGTCAGCGACTTGTCAGAGAATTGTTTTCCCGGTGCACAAGCCGGCCGAGGTAGCTGGGACTGCTTGGCCTGCGGGTCACTCGGTGGTCGCGTCCGCGGCGTCCGCGATGATGTCCGTGACCTTGTCAGGATGCGAAACGTACACGTCGTGCGCGGCGCCCGGCACGACGACGGTGTGCGCGTGGGCGCGCTCGGCCATCCATTCCTGCGCGGCCAACGGGATGCTGTTGTCAGCGGTCGGGATCAGGTCCCAGGTCGGGATGTTCTTCCACGCGGGCGCGCCCGATACCTCGTTCACGGCGGCCGCGGTGACCGGGCGCTGGCCGGCGGCCATCTGACGGGCCTGGGGCAGCGGGATGTCGGCGGCGAAGAGTTCCGGGAAGAGGTCCTGCTTCACATAGAGGTCGGTCTCGCCGTCGGGGAGGGTGACCTGTCGCAGCGACGCGCTGAGCGTACTGCCCGGGACCTTCTTCGTGATGTCGAGCGCGTTCTCCCCTCGGTCGGGGAGGAAGGCGGCGATGTAGACGAGCGCCTGCACCTTGGGGTCGTTCAGCGCGGCGTCGGTGATCACGGAGCCGCCGTAGGAGTGTGCGGCCAGCACGACCGGTCCGTCGACACTGTCGACCAGGGCCTTGCTGTAGGCGCCGTCGGACGCGACGCCACGCAGCGGGGTGGCGGCGGCGATCACGTTGTAGCCGCGCTGCTCGAGCCGCGTGATCTCAGCGTTCCAGCTGGACGCGTCGGCGAACGCGCCGTGCACCAACACGATTGTCGGCTTCGGCTTCGGCTTCGCCGGGGCGTGGTGGTCGGCCTGCTGTGGCTCCGCCGACGACGGCACGGCGGCTGCGGCCAGCGCGGTCGTGACGGCGGCGATCCGGGTCAGGCGAGTACGTGTGCGCATCTCTTGCTCCTCAGGAGGTTCGGGCGAAGTCGCCGACTCACGCCTCCGATACTATGTCGTCTGACATACATAGGAAGCCTCAGGCGGAAATTGGAGCACATCGATGCCCTCTCAGCCCAGTCCCGGTGCCCGGACTGCCGTCCATCGTCCGCAGTCGAACGTCGGGTACTACCTGGACGTTCTGGCACAACAGGGTCCGGTCTTGGTGGCCGCGGCCCACCGGGCCGACGCCGGCGACCGCATCCCGTGCTGTCCTGATTGGACACGCGACGACCTCGTCACGCACACCACGAGCGTGTACCGCTGGGTCGAGCTGATCGTCCGGGGTGCGCGAAACAGGCCACCCGCCCTGCCGGAGCCGGAATCCGATCCTCTCGCCGACCTCGTGAAGGCGCTGAGCGCGGCTCACCACGACGTGCTCGAGGCCCTCAGGGCCGCGCCGGCCGACCTGGACTGCTGGACGATGTGGCCTGCCGCCGAGTCTCGGCTGCACTGGGCCCGTCGCATGGTGCACGAGACCGTCGTCCATGCCGTGGACGCGCGCAACGCCGGCCGGGAGAGCGGTGAAAGCGGCAGTGGTCTCGATCAGACACTCGCCGCGGGCGGCGTCGACACGCGCCGGAGTTCGGCCGCGGACCTGCCACACTGGACACAGAGGTGACCGCCCAGCCGGGGGAGCTGCTTCTGCTGCTCTGGAACCGTCGCAAGGCCACAGGGCTGGACGTGCGGGGAGACGGGCGCGCACTGGACGTCTGGGCCCGCGAAGCGCACCTCTGACCAGCGATCGCGCTGGCGACTTCTGGCTTGTTTATTAAAAGCCAGCAGTGTTACGCTGCCTCGGTGCTGCGCTGTGATGCCGCGCGTTGAATTCTCGGAGGTTTCGGCATGGCTCGAGTATTGGTTGTCGGCGCAGGAGCAACGGGCGCCTTCTTTGGTGCGCGGCTCTTGCAGGCGGGCAACAAGGTGGCTTTCCTGGTTCGGCCCCGGCGTCGTGAGGTGCTGCGTGAGCGCGGCCTGCGCATCGTGAGCGCGGAGGGCACGGAGGTGCTGCACCCCGAGCTGCTTGTCGCGGGGGAGCTCTCCGAGGCGTACGACGCGATCTTGCTGTCGGTCAAGGCCGACGCGCTACCGGCTGCGATCGAGGATTTCGCACCGGCAGTAGGACCGGGAGTGGGGATCATCCCCTTCCTGAATGGCATGTCCCACCTCGATGTCCTCAACGACCGGTTCGGAACCGGTTCGGTGCTGGGCGGGGTGGTCAAGGTCGTCACCTTCGTCGACGAGAACGGCGACATCCGCCAGCTGGCAGCGCTCGCGGACATGGTCATCGGTGAGCAAACCGGCGAGCAGACGCCGCGGCTGGCCGCGCTCGCGGACGACTTCGGCTCCGCCGGCTTCCCTTTCGCGACATCCGGCCGGATCGTCACGGAGATGTGGCACAAATGGGTCTTCATCGCCTCGGCCGGTGCGGTGACCACTCTGATGCACGGCAACATCGGCGAAATCGCCGCCGTTCCCGGTGGTGCGGACTTCGCGACGGCGGTCCTGTCCGAAGCGGCGGCCGTGTCCGCCGCGGCCGGCCATCCGATGACCGGCCGGGAGTTCGCGACCACCAGGGAGCTGCTCACGGCGCCTGACTCGGCCTTCGCGCCCTCCTTCTACCGGGACCTCTCCCGCGGCCTGCCCACCGAGGTTGAACACGTTTTCGCCGACCTCGTGCTGCGCGGCGAGAAGCTTGGGGTTGACACCCCCTTGCTGAAGCTCGCGACCATCAACCTGCGGGTGCACCAGAATCGCGTCTCACCCGCCTGATCGGCACAACGGCGCATCGACCGAACCACATCGCGAAGACTGGAGCTGAGACGTGGCCGGGCGCCTCGAGGGGTCGGTAGTCCGCTCCCTCGAAGCGCCCGGCGTGGTGTGGGGCGTCAGAGGACGGGGTGCAGTCCTCGGACCGGGCTCAGCGTCTCCAGCAGCGAGGCGATGTGCAGGATCGTCGACTCCGCGTGCCAGGAGGCCGCCAGCTGCACACCGATCGGCAGGCCCTCGGTGGTCGTCCCGAAGCGCATGGACAGGGCGGGGAGCCCGGTCAGGTTGAACGGGGCGGTCGTGGACATCACGTGGAAGATGCTGAGCGTCTTCCCGTCCAGGGTGAGTTCCGTGGTCCCGTGCTTGTGTGCGGGAACGGTCGTCACCGGGAGCAGCAGCGCGTCGTACTGCTGGAAGTACGCCGCGAAACCGTCGCGGAGCCGCTCGACGCCCTGTTCGGCGTGCACGTAGTCCTGAATGGACGTTTCGGGGGCGTCGCGCATGAACTTGGTGGCCGTGTACATCTGGTCCGCGTGGCCCGCGGTGGCCTCGGCGTAGGCGGGCTTCACCTCCATCACGTGCTGAAGGTTGAACAGTTCGAGCGGGGTGTCGCGCTCGAGAGCGGGGATACTCACGGCGTCGACGTGAACTCCCGTGCCCCGCAAGGCTTCCGCGGCCGCCTGCACCGTCGCCGCGACCTCGGGGTGGACGGGGCCGAGCCCGGAGTCGACCAGCCAGCCGACGCGGACGGTCCGCTGCGGCGAGTTGCCCAGGCCGGCGTCGAGGCCGGCGGGGACGGTGGAGGAGAAGCCGTCGGCGCCGTCGGGGCCGGCCAGGAACGAGTACGCCAGCGCGAGGTCGCGGATGGTGCGGGCCATGGGACCGGCGTGCCAGTCGCGGCGCGGCTCGCGCGGCCAGGCCCCCGTCATCGGAATGCGCCCGTGCGTCGGCTTGAGAGCCGCGATGCCGGTGAGGGCGGCCGGCCCGCGCACCGAGATGGCCAGGTCGCTGCCGAGACCCAGCGGCGACATGCCGGCGGCGATCGCCCCGGACTCGCCGCCGCTCGAACCGCCGGCGGTACGGCCGAGGTCCCAGGGGTTGTTCGTGTCGCCCGTCAGCAGGTTGTCGGAATCGACGGCGTAGGAGAACTCCGGAAGGTTGGTCTTCGCCAGGAGGATCCCGCCGGCGTTCTTCAACCGCGCCACCGCGGTGGCGTCCGTGTCCGGGACGCGGCCCGCGAAGATCGGTGAACCGCGCTGGGTCAGCACCCCAGCGGTGTCGAATGAGTCCTTGACGGTGAAGGGCACGCCGTGCAGCGGTCCCACCTCGACACCCGAGGCGAGCTTCTCATCCGCTGCTTTCGCTGCTTCCGACGCACCTTCGGCGACCGTGACGATGGCGTTGACCTTCGGGTTGGTGGCCTCGATGCGGTCGAGGTGCGCCCGCACCACCTCGACGGAGGACACCTTCTTGGTGCGGATCAGCTCCGCGAGTTCGGTCGCGTCGGACCGGGTGAGCTCGGTGGACATCGGATTTCCTCTCTTAGACCGGTCTACTAGTAATGGTCAGCACTGACTCGGGCCCGGTACACCCGCGGTCAGTGGTGGTTCGTCAGACGTGCAGGACCTGGCGCGTGACCGCCATGGCGCGGTCGAGCTGGCCGGGGTTGCCGTGGATCTTCGCGATCATGCTCGCCCCGAGCCACAGGTCGTACAGGGTCTCGGCCGTCGCGCGCGGGGTGTCCTGAATGGACACGGACCCGTCCGCCACACCGTCGGTGATCATCTGCTCGATCCGGTCGACGATCGCCGCGGTCCCGGTCTTCGTCGTGACGCGCATCGCCTCCGACAGGTCGGCGATCTCGGCGCCCAGTTTGACGACCAGGCAGCCGCCCTGGCAGTCGTCCGCGGCTTGCGTGTCGTGGAAGTACTGCCAGTACTGCATGAGGTGCTCGCCCGAGTTCTTCGCCTTGTCGGCGACGATGCGGTCCATGGTGGCGAAGTAATCGTCGAAGTAGCTCTTCATCATCGCTTCGCCGAAGGCGTCCTTGGAATCGAACCAGTGGTAGAACGACCCCTTCGGAACGCCGGCGTCGGCGAGCACCTCGTTGATGCCGACCGCGGCGTAACCCTTGGCCAGGACGATCCGCCGAGCGGTGTCCAGAAGGCTTTTGCGTGTGTCCACCTTGGCTGGCATGGCACCACCGTAGCAGCCGATTAGACCAGTCGTCTATAGCCTCTGGCGTGCGAGTTTCCTTCGAAGATCACCCTCAGTGCGTCAGCTCCGCCGGCGGTTCGGCCCCGAGCGCGGTGAACAGTCCGGCCAGCTTCGTGTCGAGCAGGTGGCCGACCGCAGTCACCCGCGGATCTCCGAAGCTCGCGAACAGCGTGCCGGGCTGGTCGGTCACGAACACGCCGTCGCCGTGCTCGTCGGCCTGGATCAGCAGCCGCAGGGGCGCGTGCAGCATCACTGTCGGGTTGTGGCGGTACATCTGCTCGGCGATCACGTGGTTGCCCATCAGGTATTCCGTGCAGTCCCAGGAAAATCCGGAACCGGCCATGAACGGCGGCACCTCGATGCTCGCGAACCGCAGGAAGCCGAGTGGCGCGACCTCGTCGGCCTTGGCGACGACCGCGGCCCAGTCCGGCAAGCCGTCGAAGCGGGTGCGGTCCAGCACCGGCACGGTTTCCTCGAACAGGCGGATCGCTTCGGCGTAAGGCCGCCCGAGCGGCACGGCGAGCCGGCGCACCTCGTGGGTGGTCGTGGTGACCGGAAGTCCAGTGGCCATCGGTGTGCTCTCCTCAATCGTGAACGGGTTCGGCAAGCGGCACCGGGGCGGCCGAGCGCCAGGGCCGCAGCCAGGAGAGCTCGGTCCGCGCCACTGTCCGATCGCAGTGCGGGCAGTGGTCGCCGAACGGCATTTCCGCGCCGCAGACGGCGTGGACGGCCTTCATCGGCCGGGTGTGCCGGTCGGAGCGGGTGTGGTCCTCGCCCCACCGGGCGAGCGCGTGCAGCACCGGCAGCAGGTCGGCGCCCGCGTCGGTGAGGCGGTACTCGTGGCGGGTGCGGTGGTCGTCGCGGTAGGGCACCTTGGTCAGCACCCCCGCGCCGACGAGGCCCGCCAGCCGGCTCGAGAGCACGTTGGTCGAGGCGCCCAGATCGTTGTGGAGCTGATCGAACCGCGTGGCGCCGGCGGTGATGGAGCGCAGGATCAGGAGGGTCCACCGGTCACCGAGGACATCGGCCGCGCGGCCGATCGGGCACGGCTGGCCGGCCACGACGATCCTTGCCGGACGGGTCACCGGACACCCGCCCGGCGGCGGGTCTCCAGGAACACCAGCGGCGCCAGCACCAGGCACAACACGCCGATGACCGCCGCGACGAGCACGGTCGCGGCGGGCAGGCCCTGCGCGAGCGACAGCAGCCCGACCACGACCACCGGTCCGCCGAGGCCGACGTAGCTGACCACGTAGTACGTCCCGATCACGGCGCCGCGCTCGGCCGGCGGCGTGACGACGGTGAGCTCTGCCAGCGCGCCCGTGAACACGAGCCCGTGCCCGGTTCCCGTGCCGAGCATCGCCGGCACCACCAGCCACGTGGCGCCGGTCCCGTTCGCGAGCACCAGCAACGCCAGGCCGGCGGCGAGTACCACGAGCCCGCTCGCCTGCGCCGCGATCGGCGGCAGCTTGCGGGCTCCGAACTGGACGAACCCCGACGTGGCGATCATCAGCGCGAGTGCCGCCGCGGCGATCGCGAGGTTCGTCGAGCCCAGCATGCTCTGCACGAGCGAGGGCACCACCGCGGAGAACACGCCCAGCACCGCCCACGCCAGGAACGACGACGCCCCGGCCACCACGAACGTCCGCCGGATCTCCGCCGGCACCCCGAGCCTCGGCCGGCGCCAGCGCACGCCCTCGGCGCGGACCGGCTGGGGCGTCCTCAGCACCAGCAGCGCCACGGCCGCCACGGCCGCCGCGTGAACCACGAACGACAAGTGCCGCGGCAGCGGGCCGTACTGAGCGAGCAGGCCACCGACCACCGGGCCGAGCGCCAGCCCGAACGTGACGCACGCCGTGGCGGTCATCGCCGCGCGCCGCTGGCCGCCGGCATCCTGCCCCGCGCTGTCACTCAGCATCGCCTGGGCCGCCGCGGCGCCCGCGCCCATGCCGAGCCCCTGCAGGATCCGCGCGACGAACAGCCAACCCGTCCCGGTCGCGAAGGTGAACGCTACGTCGCCCGCGAAGAACGCCGTCAGCGCCACCAGCATCAACGGCCGCCGCCCCACCGCGTCCGACAGCGGCCCCGCCACCAGCAGGCCCGGCACGATCACCGCCACGGCCACGGCGTACAGCAACGTCTGCACCAACGCCGAGAAACCGAACGTCGTCCGCAGCAACGCATACAACGCGCTCGGCAAGTTGTTCCCGACGTACAACGCGGCGAGCGTCGCCGCCCCGGCCGCGAACGCCCTGTGCCCGGCGGACACGGGGGCCGCGTTCAATCGAGTCTCCGACATGGGGGCACCGTAGAGTGCTGGCTTTCTCTACGCAAGTCAACTCGGCGTCTGCCCTGGTCAAGTGGGGGAGACTGACGTCGCCGAGAGCCGGTTCGTCACTCGGGAAGTGCGGCTCGCTCCGTGATCCGGCGCACAAGCGCCCGTGAACCCGAGCGCGCGCAGGCTTACGGTGGCGGCGAAAGCCAGGCCGGGTAGAAAGACACCACGACAGCCGCCGGCTTCCCCATCCGGACACCACCGACTCGACCCGAGGAGCACACATGGCGCAGCCGCACGACGGAGGACCGGTCTACGCGCTGAATCTGTTCGACATCGCCGATCGCGAGGAGTACCTGGCCTACTCTCGGCGATCGCCGAAAGAGGTCGCCGCACACGGCGGCCGCGTTGTCGCATTGGGACAGTTCCGGGAGTCGGTCACCGGGGACATCGAGCCGCGCAAGGTCATGATCGTCGTGGAGTGGGAGTCGCGCGCGGCGTTCGAAAGTTACCGCGCCGACCCGGCGCTGGCCGATCTGCACCCGCACCGGGAGAACGGTTCGTCCTCCTACGTCTGGCACCTGTTCGACCGGCTGGACGACCTGCGCCCGCTGCTGCGGCCCCAGGCGTGACTCCCGCCCCCTGAATCGGCCCCGAAGTCCACTTCGGACACCGTGGGCTGGAGTGCTCGCCCGGCATTCGCGGACGCCGCGATCGTTGCGACGTACGCGATTTCGCCGTTTGTCGGGGGCGTCCGAAGTGGACTCCGCGCGGCTTGTCGAGGAGGAGACTTAGTCTTCGTTCCACCATTTCTCGAGATCTTCGGCGGCCTCGCGACCCTGCTGTGTGCCGGCCTGCGTGGCTGCGTCGATGAAGTGTGAGTCGAGCAGATCAGTGGACTTCCGGTAGTAGGGATCGGAGACGAGAACTCGCACGTCGTAGCCGTGCTCGGTGAGAATGGACTTCTCGCGCGCGATGTCGTCCGCCGGCCTGCACGCCACGATCAGCACCTTGCCCCCGCTGCGGAGCGGGTCGTCCGCATCGACGATCAGGTCGGCGTTGGTGGCGGAGCGCACACCGCCGTCGACCCAGACGGAACCGGCCACGTCGACGGCCGGTGCGACGCCCGGCGCCGCGGTGGAGCACGCGATGCCGACTGCTACCGGGAGGTGGTCGTCGGCCGACCACCCGTGTGCCGCGCCGGTGCTGACGTTCACCGCCGCCATCACCAGGTTTCGCGGCCACGAGCCCTCGGGCGCGCCCAATTTCCACAGTTCTTCGGCCTCGCCGGCGGAAAGCGGCGGCTCCGCTTCGACCGCGGCCCGGGCCATGGCCAACATCGAAGGTGCGCCGGCATCGGACCTCTTGGTCATGAGGCGCGTCAGCTTCTCGCGGTCGCTGCGACCGTTCGCCGCGCGGTCGGCGTGCCAGGCCGCTCGTGCGCGCATCCGGTCGGGCAGCCCGGCGAGGCCTTCCGGGCGCATCGTCAGCCAAGCGCCGACGATCGAGCCGGCCGACGTCCCCAGGACGACATCAGCATCGGCTGCCGAGAATCCTGCCGCGCCGAGGGCAAGAAGCAGGGCTGCCTCCCACGATGCGCCAACGAGTCCTCCGCCACCCAGTACCAATGCTCTCCTCGGAGAAGAACCCGGTTGTCGACTTTCGTTCATTCGAGGAAGAACCTTTCGTTTGTGCGCGGTGTTCGTTTTGCACGGTGCCGAAGTGGACCTGGCGGACGCAGGCCAGGTCCACTTCGGACAGAACCACACTGACGCCACGGGGCGATTGTCCGGTCAGCCGGCTGTGTGGGCGTCGACGGAGACAACGATCTTGCCGACCTGGTCATTGCGCTCCAGGTGACGGTGCGCGTCGGCGTAGTCCTCCAGCGGGAACACCTTGTCGATGACGGGGACGAGGTCGCCGTCGACGATGCCCTTCCGGACGTAGTCCACCGCGGGGGCCAGGCGCAGGCTGTCCGACGCGAGCTCCGCGACTCCGAAACCACGAATGGTGAGCCGCTTGAGCAGCACGTCCATCACGTTCACGGTTGCCGGGGTGAAGTCGAGCACGCCGTAGATGACGAGGACCGCGTCCTGGGCGGCGGCCTCGATCAAGGTCGCGAGGGTGGCGCCGCCGACCGGGTCGAAGATGACCCTCGCGCCCCGCTCTTCGGTCAGCTCTCGAATGCGCGCGACGACGTCCTCCTCGGCGGTGGCGATCACCACGTCGGCTCCGGCGTCCAGCAGTTGTTGCCGCTTTGCGCCGGTACGGGTCAGTGCGACGGCTTTCGCGCCCGCCCGTCGGGCGATCTGAATGGCCGCGAGACCGACGCTGCTGGACGCGGCTGAGATCACCACGGTGTCCCCGGGTCGCGTGTTCGCGATCTCCACCAGGCCGCCGTAGGCGGTGATGTACTGCATCCACGTCGAGGCCGCCTGCTCGAAGGAGAGCTCTTCGGGGTGGGCCACGACGGCGTGGACGGGTGCGAGAACCGCTTCACCGTGCATCGGGTAGTCGAGCAGGTTGAAGCCGGGCAATACGCTGACGGCTTGGCCGAGGTGAAACTCGCCGACTCCGTCGCCGACGGCCGCGATCAGCCCTGCGACCTCGAATCCGAGGCCGGCCGGGACGACCGGGGCGACACTGTAAAGTCCCTGGCGGAACAGCGAATCCGCTCGGTTGAGCCCCCAAGCGCGGGCGTCGATCAGGACCTCGCCGGCTCCCGGCTTCGCCTCGGGCACGTCTTCGATCTGCAGTACTTCAGGACCGCCGATCTGGTGGAAGCGGACGGCACGGCTCATGGTGTGACTCCTCGTGAAACTGGGCTCATTCGGATTTGACTGGCCGACGCGAGTGCAGTCCGGGGGATGGCGAGCAACGGCTCCGGACGGGATCGCCTGTGGGCGGCCGGGTTATGTCGACCGGCATAACACTGAGAGCGACTATATATGTCGGGCGTCATACAGGCAACCGCGGTACACTCGCGGCATGGTCAGACGGTCAGACACCAAGCGGCGCATGATCGGGGCCGCTCGCCAGCTCATCCGCGAACACGGCTACCACTCCATGGCGCTGTCCGACGTGGTCGAGCGCAGTGCGTCCCCCCGCGGATCGGTCTACTACCACTTTCCCCAAGGCAAGGTTCAGATGGCCGCCGAAGCGGCCGAAGCGCACACCCGCGAGCAGGTCGACCTGATCAACCAGCTCGCCGGCGAGGCTTCGTCGGCCGAGGACTTGGTCCGGGCGTACGTCGAGCTGGCCCGTGAAGGCATGCTGACCAGCGGTTATGGGCGCGGTTGCACCATCGCGCCACTGGTGCTCGAGGTCGGGGAGACCTCGGAAGAACTCGGCGCCGCCAGCCGGCGGGCCTTCGTCCTCATGACCGAGACCCTCGCGCTCCAGCTTGTGGTGCTCGGCGCTGAGGCTGCCGACGCCCGGGAGCTGTCGCACGCGACTGTGGCGGGTGTCGAGGGAGCGATGGTGACCTCGCGCGCACTGCGCAGCCCCGAGCCGTTCAACGCGATCCGCGACACCGTGGTCGCCCGAGCCCGCGCTCTCACCGCAGTCCGCGACTGACACCGCGAGTTAGGTGAATCACCCGAACAAGGCGCTTCAATTATGTCGGTCGGTATATATACGTGCTAGCCTCACTGGTGTTGGCGCACGCCGCCATCGGAGGACCGGAAGGGTGTCTCGCCGGTCCGGCCGAGTCCACGTCGGATCGGTCAGACATAAATGGCTGCCTGACGTGGATGGGTCCTGGTCGAACGGCGTACTCGCTGCGACGTGTCGTCCACCACCGCAAACCTCACCAGCCCATCAGCGAACTGGAGATTCCAGACATGTCTTCGATCCTCATCACCGGCGCTTCGCAGGGAATCGGTCGCGCCATGACGCTGGAGCTCGCAAAGCGTGGTCACCGTGTCATCGGCACGGCCCGCAATCCGGACAGCCTGGCCGACCTGCCGACCGCCCAGCGCCTCCGGCTGGACGTGACCGATCAGTCCAGTGTGGACGCTGCGATCGCCGCTGCGGGCGAGATCGACGTCGTGATCAACAACGCCGGCGAGACCATGCGGGCCCCGCTGGAGAGCGTCCCGGTGGCCGAGGTCGCCCGGCTGTTCGACCTGAACACGCTGGGAGCGCTGCGCGTCGTCCAGGCCGCGCTGCCCGGCATGCGCGAACGTGGCTCCGGCCACCTGGTGTTCCTGTCCAGCATCCAGGGCCGGATGGTGCTGCCGATCATCGGCCCGTACGGGATGAGCAAGTGGGCGGTGGAGGCCATGGCCGAGGTGCTGGCCATCGAGGCCGGCCATTTCGGGGTGAAGGTCAGCTTGGTCCAGCCGGGTGTGGTGGCGACGAACGGCGGCGCGAAGGCCAAGGTCTACCGGGCCGACGACGACCCGTACGGTCCGCTGTTCGACGAGCTGGTCAAGACCCGCGGCGACGTTGTGACGCCTGAGGAAGTGGCCACGGTCGTGGCCGACGCGATCGAGCAGGAGAACCCGCCGCTGCGCGTGCCGGCCGGTGCGACCGCGACCAAGGTCCTGGCCGCCCGCAAGACCGCGCCCGAGGACGAGGTCTTCTTCCCCTACGACATCAACTGGTGAAGCGTCGGCTGGTCCGGCCCGCGTCCGTCCGCCATCACAGTGGGAAGGAAATCCCATGACCGACAAGACCACCTCGGCCGCCTTCGGCGACGTCGAAGTCACCCGCGTCTCCGAGTGGAGCGATCACTTGTTCTCCCGGCCGGAGCTCCTGCCGGACTCCGGGCGCGCGGAGTGGGAGGCGGAGAAGGGCTGGCTCGAGCCGGTCTTCTGGTCGGCAGAGTCCGAGGACGCCTGGCTGTGCTCGCAGAGCTTCCTCGTGCGCAGCGGCGGCCGGACCATTCTGGTCGACACCGGGATCGGCAACGGGAAGCCGCGCCCGGGCGTACCGCCGTTCGACCATCTCGACACCGGCTACCTCGCCAACCTCGCCGCGCTCGGCGTGCGGCCGGAGGACGTGGACGTGGTGGTGTGCACACACCTGCACCCCGACCACATCGGGTGGAACACCACCCTGGAGAGCGAGGAGTGGCGCCCGACCTTCCCCAACGCGACGCACCTGCTGCCGAAAGCCGACTTCGACCTGTTGTCGGGCATGGCGAAGAGCGGGGATGCGCCGGACCCGCTCGGATATGTGTCCGCGTTCCTCGACAGCGTCGCGCCCGTCGTGGAGCACGCCGAAACGCAGTTGTGGGACGGCGAAGAACACGTGATCGACGATGCCCTCCGGCTCGTCGCCGTTCCGGGGCATTCGGCGGGCGCGGCCGCCGTCACGATCTCTTCGGGTGGTGACCACGCGCTGCTCGCCGGCGATCTCGTGCACCATCCCATGCAGATCCTCGACCCGAAGCAGCGCAACGCGCTCGACGCCGATGCCGAGGCTGCCGCGCAATCGCGGATCCGGATGCTCGGCTGGGCGGTGGAGCACTCCGCACCCGTGTTCGGCGGTCATTTCCCCGGTGGCCGGGGCGCGCGGATCAGTGCCGCCGGCGGCGCGTTCCGGATCGACTCCTGGACGACCGTCTGAGGGCCGATGCCGTTCCTGTCGCCTCACCTTCGCGTCCACTGTGGTCACAATCGCGCGGCGAACCTCATTAAGGAACAAGGAGAATCACGATGTCGTCCGTCCTCATCACCGGTGCGTCCAGGGGCATCGGCCATGCCATCGCGATCGAGCTGGCCGGTCGCGGCCACCGCGTGATCGCCACCGCGCGTCGTCCGGAGGCGCTCGCAGACCTGCCGGTGGACCAGCGGCTGCGCCTCGACGTCACCGATCAGGACAGCGTCGACGCGGCGATCCGCGACGCCGGTGAAGTCGACGTCCTGATGAGCAATGCCGGCGCGACCGTTCGCGTGCCGCTGGAGAGCGTTCCGCTCGACGACGTGGAGCGGCTCTTCCAGCTCAACACCCTCGGGGCGCTGCGCGTGGCGCAGGGAGTTCTGCCGGCCATGCGAGCGCGGGGAGCGGGGCGGCTCGTGTTCGTCTCGAGCATCCAAGGGCGCATGGTGCTGCCGTTGGTCGGTCCGTACGGTGCGACGAAGTGGGCACTGGAGGCGCTTGCCGAAACCCTGGCGATCGAGACCGGTCACTTCGGGATCAAGGTGAGCATCGTGCAGCCCGGCGTAGTTTCCTCGGGCAGCGGCGAGCCGGCCAAGGTGTCCCTGCCGGACGGTGATCCGTACACGCCGCTGCTGGGGGCGCTGGCCGTTCTCCGCGGTGAGGCCGTCACCCAGGAGGCGGTGGCGGTCACGGTCGCCGACACGATCGAGCAAGCCGAACCCGCGCTTCGCGTGCCGGCCGGCGTGCCGGCCAAGCAGGTCCTTGAAGCGCGCAAGTCGGCGCCGGAGGACAAGCCCTTCCTGATGCGCGAGATCGACTGGTGACCGTCCGCCTGAGCGGCGCACCCGCCCGGCGCTTGTCCCTGTCGGTGAGCACGTACTCGATTGTTTCGGAGCTCCTGTCGTCGTGGCTGAGCATGCCCTCGCGACTGAGGCGCCGGGTTCGCCGTGCCGCTGCAGGCTGAGTACCGCACTTCTCCCAGATCACGATTTTCGGCTCTACGAAAGGTGTTCACATGTCCGACGACAGGCTGTTCCTGGTGACCGGGGCGACCGGCAGGACGGGGGGAGGGGCGATCAAGCTGCTCCTCGAGCGCGGCCATCGCGCCCGCGCGATGGTGCACCGGGAGGACGAGCGCTCTCGTGCGCTGGCGGAGGCCGGTGCCGAGGTGGTCGTGGCCGACCTGCACGACCTCGACGGCATGACGACCGCGTTGCAAGGGGTGACCGGCGCGTACTTCTGTCACCCGATCCTGCCGGGCCTGGTGGAGTCGACGGTGATCTTCGCGCAGGCGGCGACCGAGGCCGGGGTGCGCTCGGTGGTCAACATGTCGCAGATCTCGGCCCGTCGCGAGGCCGGCAGCAACGCCGCCCGGCAGCACTGGCTGTGCGAGCGCCTGCTGGATCGGACCGATCTGCTCACCACGCACATCCGGCCGACGTTCTTCGCCGAGTGGCTCACGGTGTCGTGGGAGATGCGCGACGGCGAGGGTTACCTGCGGCTCCCGTTCGGCGAGGGCCGGCACGCGCCGATCGCCTCGGCCGACCAGTCCCGGGTGATCGCGGCTCTCCTGGTCGAACCCGAGCAGCACGACCGCGCGATCTACCCGTTGCACGGCCCGGTCGAGATGAACCACCACGACATCGCCGGGGCCATGGCCCGCGAGCTCGGCCACCCGGTGCACTACGAGCCCATCGGCGTCGAGGAGTTCTCCGCGTCGATGCTCGAGCGCGGTCACGACCCGCACCTCGTCCAGCACCTGCGCAGCGTCGCGCTCGACTACCTCAACGGCGTGTTCTCCGGGACGAACGACGTCATCGAGAAGATCGGCGGCCGGCCCCCGCTTTCTGTCGAAGAGTTCGTCCGTGCGAAGCGCGCCGACTTCCAGACCAGCGGACCACGCTTCGTCCCCGCCGCCTGACGCGCGGGCCCAACCGAGGAGTTTTCCTTGTCCTACGCGGTGGATCCGGAGCTGGCGCCCTGGCTGCCGGGGATCCCGGAGATCGACCTCGGCGATCCCCGGAAGGCTCGTGAGACCGAGCGTTCCCTGTCGGCGCAGTGCCCGGAACCGGATCTGGCCGGGCTGACCGTCGAAGATCGCGAAGTGCCCGGCCGCCACGGCGCGCCGTCGGTGCCGGTCCGCGTGTACCGGCCGCGGCAGGGGAGCGGGTGCCTGCCGGCGGTTCTGCACATGCACTCCGGTGGCTTCGTCACCGGTGGCCTGCACACCGAACACGCCGGTGCGGCGGCGATCGCCGAGTCGGTGGGCGCGGTGGTCGTCTCCGTCGACTACCGGCTCGCGCCCGAGCACCCGCATCCCGCCGCGCTCCTCGACTGCTACGCGGCGCTGCTGTGGCTGGCGGAAACGGAAGACCTCGGGGTGGACCCGGCGTGGATCGCCGTGTCCGGGCAGAACGCCGGCGGCGGGCTCGCGGCAGCCGTCGCGCTGCTGGCCCGCGACTGCGGCGGCCCGGCACTCGCGTTCCAGGCGCTCGGCACCCCGGAGCTCGACGACCGGCTCGCCACCGAGTCGATGTGGACCTGCGTGGACACTCCGGTCTGGCACCGCGGCAACGCCAAGCAGAGCTGGGCCGCCTACCTGGGCGACGAGGCCGGCGGTCCGCGCGTGTCGTCGTACGCCGCACCCGCGCGTGCCACCGACCTGACCCGGCTGCCGCCGGCGTACGTCACGGCGAGCCAGTTCGACCCGTTTCGGGACGAGGCGCTGGACTACGCGCGCCGGCTCGCGCAGGCGAACGTGCCGGTGGAACTGCACTTGTACCCGGGCACGTTCCACGGATCGACGTTCGTCGCCGGCGCCGCGGTGTCCCGCCGAATGACGGCCGATCTGGTCGACGCACTGCGGCGAGCGTCGGCCTTGGCGCTGCCGGCTTCTGCGCGGCTGCCATGAGGTGGCGCGGGAACGAGCGCTACGGTCTTGCGCCGGCGCCGGGCGGGCTCGCCCTCGTCCAGGATCTGCTCAACACCCGTCGCAGCCCGCAGGGGACCTCGGGTGACCTCTTGTCGTCGGTCCGCTCGGCTCAGGAGTGGGCGAGCGCGGCGATCGCGGAGTGGGCGGTCGCCGGCGGTGGCCGCGGCCGTGGTGTTCGGCTCAGGGCCGCCGACGTCGAGGAGCTCCGAGCGTTCCGCGACCAGCTCGTGGCTGTGGCCGGGGCCGGGGGCGAACCGTTGCCGGCCGAGCTGCGTGTCGTCGCCGGGTGGGAAGCCGGCGGCCGGCTGGTGCTCGAGCCTGCGGGCACCGGGTGGCAGGTCGTCGCGGGTGCGGTGCTGCTGGAGGTCCACCGGGCGCAGCTGCTGGACGAGTGGCGGCGGGTGAAGACCTGTCGCAGCCCGATCTGCCTGGCCGTGTTCTACGACCGGTCGCGCAACAACAGCGCGGTCTGGCACGACGTCCGCGCCTGCGGCAACGCCATCAACCTGCGCGCCTCCCGGGCGCGCGCCGCCGCCCGGGCCGGCGTTGCGCGGCCACGCCGGTGACCGCGGTGCTCACGGCGGGTTTTCCGACCACAGTGGACACTGGCGTCGCCACGCGTTCACGACACCATTCGGAGGCATGCTGAAACCAGTGAAGACATTTTTCGGACACGCCCTGACGGTTTCTTCGCCCGCCCTCGAAAAACCATTCCACGGTGACAATTCCGACCCTTGTCATCGGTCAACCGTATCCCGTAAGGTCTAACCCCATGAGCCGGTTAGAATCTTCGATGGCCCAGGTCGGCGACCTGCGAATGCACTACCAGTGTGGCGGCGACGGCCCGCCCATTTTCCTCCTGCACGGCTGGCCACAGACGTCGCACTGCTGGCACCGCGTGGCGGGCCCGCTCGCCGAAACCCACACCCTGATCGCGCCCGACCTGCGCGGATACGGGCGAACCGACAAACCCCGCGGCGGCTACGACAAGCGCACGATGGCCGCCGACCTCGCGCAGCTGGCCGAGCAGCTCGGCTTCGACCGGGTGGCCGTCGTCGGGCACGACCGCGGCGGCCGGGTCGGGCACCGCTGGGCTTTGGATCGCCCGGACCAGGTCGAGCGCCTGGCCGTGCTCGACATCGCGCCGACGCGGGAAATGTGGCGGCGGATGGATTCCGTCATTGCAAAGGAGGGTTACTGGCACTGGTTCTTCCATTTGCAGCCCGACCTGCCGGAGCTGCTGGCGGGCAGCAACATCGCCGCGTACCTCGGCTACTTCTTCGAACGCTGGACGTTCCAACGCCAGGGCCTGGCAGCAGAAGACGTCGACGAGTACGTGCGCGCGTTCTCCGCCCCGGGCGCCCTGCGCGCCGGTTTCGACGACTGCCGCGCGGCCTTCCCGGACGACGCTGACCTCGACGACGCCGATTACGCGGCGGGCAAGCGCCTCACGCAGCCCGTGCTCGCCCTGTGGGGCTTGGCCGGCCTCCTCGGCAAATTCCCGACGCTCGACATTTGGCGCGACTACGCGGACAACGTCACCGGCGCCGGCCTCGAGAACTGCGGCCACTTCCTGCCGGAGGAACAGCCCGAAGAGGTGGTGGCACACCTGCGCAAGTTCCTCGGTTGAGCCTTGATCAGCTCGCGGCCTCGGCTCGCCCGAGGGAGGGGCCGCCTTGACACCGTGGTTGCCGACGGGCACTCTGCGGAGAGATATTATGTCGGTCGTCATACATGCCTGAGTGGGGGAATGGCGTCGTGAGTCAGGGGCCCGGCACCAGGCAGCGGATGATCGGCGCCGCTCGGGAGATCATCCGGGAGCGGGGTTACCGCGCCATGTCGCTCGCCGAGGTGGTGCAGCGCAGTGCCGCGCCGCGGGGTTCGTTGTATTACCACTTTCCCCAGGGCAAGCAGCAGATCGCTGCCGAGACGGCCGGGGTGCACGCGGGCGAGCAGCTTGCGGAGATCCGTCGGCTGGCCGGCGCCGCGACCTCGGCCGCCGACTTGGTCGGCGGGTACATGGATCGGGCGCGCGACGGCATGATCGCCAGCGGTTACGGGCGTGGTTGCGCCATCGCGCCGCTGGTGACCGAGGTCGGCGAGGCTTCCGAGGAGCTCGGTGAGGCGTGCCGTCTCGGGTTCACCGAGATCGTCGAGGCGATCGCGGTCCAGTTCGTGGTGTTCGGCCTGGGTGACACGGCTGCGGTGGGGCTCGCCCATGCCGTGATCGCGGCGGTCCAGGGTGCGGAGATCACCTCGCGGGCGCTGCGCAGTCCGGAGCCGTTCGACGCCGTGCGGAGTGTGCTCGTCGAGCGGGCCCTCGCCGCAGGCGCGCCCTAGCGTTCGCGGCCGTTGTGACGGCAGGCGTTCTCGGGGCGCGACACGGGCGCTGAGCAAAATCTGACGAGCGACATATTTCGGACAGAGGGCGGGAGAACAGTGGAGGTCGAGAAGCACGCGGCGCCGCGGGCAGCGGCTGCGGCGCCCCGGGAACGGCCTCGGGCGGAGGGGCCGACCGTCGCGTTGGCGTGCGTTGCCACCGTGTTGGCGATGGTCATGTTCACGTTGCCGATGAGCACGTTGGTGACGCTGGCGAACACCATGGGCGCGAGCGTGATGGGGCGCACGTGGATGCTCAGCGCCGCCAGCATCGGACTCGGCGCGGGCCTGCTCGTCGGCGGTGCGCTGGCCGACCGGCTGGGACGCCGGACCGTCTTCGTCATCGGAGCCGCGGTCCAAGCACTTTTCCTGTTCGCCGGGGCCGGTGTGCCCAGCCCGACCCTGTTCACCATCGCTCGCATCGGTCAGGGACTCGGCGCCGCGGCCCTGGTGGCGACGAGCCTGGGACTGATCGCCCAAGTCACTTCGCCCGGACACCGGCGCACGCGAGCCACCGGCCTCTGGGGAGCAAGCCTCGGTGTCGGCATCCTCATCGGGCCCCTGCTCGCAGCGCTCCTGGAACCGGCGGCCGGCTGGCGCAGCCCTTACCTCCTCGTCGGCCTCCTCAGTGCCGGCTTGATCGCCTTCTTCCGGGCGCTGCCGGCCAACCCCGCCGGCCCCGCCGCGGCCGGCGGGCGAATCGACTATGTCGGTGCGGCGGCCCTGATCGCCGGCCCGAGCGCTGTGCTGGCCGGGCTGGTCCTCGGCCGAACAGGCTGGCTGCAACCGACGGTCCTCGCGTTCCTGGCCGCGGGGGTGCTCATCGTGGCCGCCTTCGTCTTTCACGAACGCCGCACGGAATTCCCCTTGGTGAACATCCGGCTGTTCACCAACTGGCAGTTCGTCACGGTCACCGTCGCCGCGTTCACCGCGGGGTTCGGCGTGATCTCACTGACCTCCTACACTCCGACCCTGGTCGAGCAAGGACTGCACGGCTCCTCGCTGGCCGGCTCCGTTCCGCTGGTGATCTGGTCCGGTCTGAGCGTGCTCGTCTCGCTGGTCGCGCGGCACCTTCGCGGGCGCGTCACGCCGGAAACCCAACTCGCCGCGGGGCTGATCATCATCGGCGCCGGCCTGGCGACCCTCGCACCTCTGCACGACCACGCCACGCTGCTGCGCCTGGCTCCCGGCTTCGCGATCGCCGGGATCGGAACCGGTCTGCTCAACGCCTCGCTCGGCGCCCAAGCGGTCGCCACCGTCCCCGCTCACCACGCGAGCATGGGCAGCGGCGTCAACAACACCGCCCGCTACCTCGGCTCCGGCCTCGGCGTCGCGGTCGTGACCTCGACAGTCGACCCGTCGTCACCACAAGCACTGCTGCACTCATGGGCGACCCCCGTCACCATCTGCGCCGCCATCTCCCTTGTCGTCGGCATCGCGATCCCGATCTACGCACGGGTTTCCCGGAGAACCGGCACACGCTCGGCGACCTGATCGCCGGCTTCCGGAACGCGCCGGGGCTGGGGTCAACCGGCGAACGGGTGCCACTCGGATCGAGTGTCCTCGGTGGACTGAGCGAGCCCGAAATGTAATCTTAATTATTTGTGTCCGCTATGGGCAACAGGGTGAAGTATCAGTAAGACCGTACGTTAGTAGCTTGTTCGCGAGGCTCGGGCGCCGGATTCTGTTTTCCGTTGCGCAGCGCCACTTCCCGTTCCCCTGACCACGGCCCGGCCTCGAACCGGGCCTGGTTCACCCTGCCCGGAGGAATTATGGAACTGAGACGTTATGCCGTCTTGGCCACGACCGGCGTACTTGTCGGCGCGTTGTGTATCCCCGGTACAGCGCAGGCGCAAACCACCCCGAACGCGGTACCCAACGCCCAAGCCATGGCGGTGAACGCCGCCGCCGGTCTCGTCGCGAGCCGTCCGGCCGCGTTGCACGCCAGCGCGGACGATGTTTTCGTGCAGCAGAAGGCAATCTCCTCGACCAACGGACTGCAGTACATCCCGTACGAGCGCACCTACAAGGGCCTGCCTGTGGTGGGTGGTGACTTCGTCGTCGCGACCGATTCGACGGGCCAGGTGCTGGCCACCTCGGCCGCGCAGGACCAGACCATCAACGTCGCGACGTCCGTTCCGGCCGTCACCAAGACCGCGGCCGAGGCGACTGCCCGGCAGCAGCTGTCCTCCGTGGACAGTGTGAGCGCGGCCCAGCAAGTCGTTTACGCGCTCGGCTCGCCGAAGCTGGCGTGGAAGAGCACGGCCGTCGGACGCGACGCCGAGGGCCCGAGCCGGCTCGACGTCATCGTCGACGCGGCCACCGGGAAGGTGCTCCACACGCAGGAGCACGTCATGAACGGTGACGGCACCAGCGCGTGGAACGGCCCGAACCCGGTGCACCTCGACACCACGCACTCGGGCAGCACTTACACGATGAAGGACCCGGCCATCACCAACACGTCCTGCCAGGACGCGGCCTCCAACACCACCTTCAGCGGTCCGGACGACACCTGGGGCACCGGCACCGCCACCAGCCGCGAGACCGGCTGCGTCGACGCGCTGTTCGCCGCCCAGACCGAGAACAAGATGCTCTCGCAGTGGCTGGGCCGCAACGGCTTCGACGGCAACGGCGGCGGCTGGCCGATCCGCGTCGGCCTGAACGACGAGCAAGCCTACTACGACGGCACCCAGGTCCAGGTCGGCCACAACACGCAGAACCAGTGGATCGGCTCGATCGACGTCGTCGCGCACGAGCACGGCCACGGCATCGACGACCACACACCGGGCGGCATCTCGGGCGCGGGCACCCAGGAGTTCGTCGCGGACGTCTTCGGTGCTTCGACCGAGTGGTTCGCGAACGAGCCGGCGCCGTATGACAAACCGGACTTCCTCGTCGGCGAGCAGGTCAACCTGGTCGGCTCCGGCCCGATCCGCAACATGTACAACCCGTCGGCGCTGGGCGACAAGAACTGTTACGACAGCTCGGTCCCGGGCGGCGAGGTGCACGCGGCCGCCGGCCCGGGCAACCACTGGTTCTACCTGCTGGCCGAAGGAACCAACCCGACCAACGGGCAACCGACCAGCACGACGTGCAACAACTCCACGGTCACCGGTCTCGGTGTCCAGACCGCGGTGAAGATCTTCTACAACGCGATGCTGCTCAAGACCTCGGGTAGCTCGTACCTGAAGTACCGCACCTGGACTCTGACCGCGGCGAAGAACCTGTTCCCGGGCAGCTGCGCCGAGTTCAACACCGTCAAGGCGGCGTGGGACGCGATCTCCGTGCCGGCGCAGTCGGCCGACCCGACGTGTTCGGCGACCGGCACCGTCACCGTGTCCAGCCCCGGCAACCAGTCGACCACGACGGGCTCCGCAGTGAACCTGCCGCTGTCGGCTTCGGGCGGCGCCACTCCGTACACCTGGTCGGCCACCGGCCTGCCGGCCGGCCTGTCGATCAGCACCTCCACCGGCACGATCTCGGGCACCGCGACCACCGCGGGCACCTCGAACGTCACGGTGACGGCGAGGGACTCGGCCGGCAAGACCGGCACGGCGTCGTTCACCTGGACCGTCGGAACCACCGGCGGCTGCTCCGGCCAGAAGCTCGTCAACGGCGGCTTCGAGTCGGGCATCGGCAGCTGGACCGGCACCACCGGCGCCATCGGCCAGTGGGCCTCGCAGGGCCAGGCCGCGCACGGCGGAAGCTACAGCACCTGGCTGGACGGGTACGGCAGCACGCACACCGAGTCGATCGCGCAGTCGGTGGCCATCCCGGCCGGGTGCCACGCCACGCTGACGTTCTACCTGCACATCGACTCCGCGGAAACGACCACCACGACCGCCTACGACAAGCTGACCGTCACCAACGGCAGCGCGACGCTGGGCAGCTTCTCCAACCTGAACAAGGCCTCGGGATACACCCTCCGGACGATCGACGTCTCGTCGGCCGCCGGCGGCACCCTGGCGCTGAAGTTCACCGGCACCGAGGACAGCTCGCTGCAGACGTCGTTCGTGATCGACGACGCCGCGGTGACGCTGAGCTGACGCACCTGAATCCGCACTGAGAAGGCGGGGAGACCGGAGTCCGGCTCCCCGCCTTTTCGCTTTCCGGCAAACGCAGGCACAATCGAGCGCATGGACTCCGAAGCGCTGCGCGCGACCCAGGCCCCGTTGAAGGACAAGTACCGCGACGAACCGGAGAGCGCGCTCGTCACTCTGCACGCCGACGCCGAACTGGACGGCCTCGGCATCTCCTGCAAGGTCGAGACCGGCCGCGCGATCGTCGAGGCCGGGCTGCACCCGGCGACCGGCGGCGACGGCACCCTCGCCTGCTCCGGTGACATGCTGCTCGAAGCGCTCGTCGCGTGCGCCGGGGTGACGCTGCGGGCAGTGGCGACGTCGCTGGGCCTCGAAGTGCGCGGCGGCCGCGTCCGGGCCGAGGGCGACCTCGACTTCCGCGGCACGCTGGCCGTCGCGAAGGACGCCCCAGTCGGCTTCCGCGCGATCCGGCTGTCGTTCGACCTCGACACCGACGCCGACCCCGACCAGCTCGCGACGCTGAAGAAGCTGACCGAACGCTACTGCGTCGTGTTCCAGTCGCTGCGGACACCGCCGGAGTTCGCCGTCTCGCTCGCGGCGAACTGAACCGTCCTAACGCGACAGTTGTCCGGCTCCGGGATCAGGCCATCAGCTCGGCGAGAGTCCGCAGCGTCGCAGGGTCCGCCATGTTCGCGCTGATGACGTCGACGACGGTCGTCTCCCAGGCCTGGAGGTCGTGGCGGATCTTGTGCGGGGGGCCGATCAAGGCGACTTCCTCCACCATCCGGGTGCTGACCGCGGCGATCGCCTCAGCCCGGTGGCCGTCCAGGTACAGCTGGGTGATCTTCTCGCATTCGGCCTCATAGCCCAGCCGCGTGAACATGTTGCGGTGGAAGTTCACCTCGGCCGCGCCCATGCCGCCGATGTAGAGCGCCAGCAGCGGGCGCAGGCTGTCCGCCGCGTGCTCCACGTCGTCGTCGACGCGCACGTTGACGTTGGCGACTACGGTGAACGATTCGGCGGTGTGGCGCGCGCCCGGACGGCTGAAGCCCTCGCCGAGTGCCGCGCGGTAGTACGCGTCGAGCTTGGGGCCGAAGAACATCGAGAGCCAGCCGTCCGCGATCTCGGCGGCGAGCGCGACGTTCTTCGGGCCCTGGGCACCGAGGAAGATCGGGATCTCGGGCCGCCGCGGCCGGATGTTGGCCCGCAGCGGCTTCCCGAAACCGGTGCCGCCCGCCGCGGGAATCGTGAAGTGCTCCCCGTGGAACTCGACCGGGCCTTCCCGCGCGATCACCTTCCGCACGATCTCGACGTACTCTCTCGTCATCTGCAACGGCCTGCGGTACTGCTGCCCGTACCAGCCCTCGACCACCTGCGGCCCGCTTGACCCGAGCCCGAGAATGAAGCGGCCATCGGACAGGTGATCCATGGTCATCGCGGCCATCGCGGTCGCGGTGGGCGTACGCGCCGCCATTTGCGTGCACGCGGTACCCAACGCCGGTCTGGTCGTTCGCGAACCCACCCACGCCAGTGGCGTCATGCTGTCCGAGCCGTAGGACTCGGCGGCCCAGATCGAATGCAGGCCCAGCCGTTCGGCTTCCCGTGAGCTTTCCTCGAGGAACGGATGCGGTGCCGAACTCCAATAGCCCATGTCCCAACCCAGGCGCACGCCATCCTCCTCGACGGTAATTGATCTTTTTCGGCCAATTGCGGCGAACCTTCACCAGCAAAGTCCCCAAAGCGTTGCTTGATGAAACCACAGAGCGTTCGATGACGGAACCCTGTGACCTGCAAGATCGATTGAAAAATCCTCGCTCGGCGACGCTTGCTTCCGCGCGCTGGCCGAGGTTAGAGTTCTATGACGAAACGCACTCCATCCTCATGCGTGAGCCCACTCCCCTCGCGCCGGAGGGCACCGCCGCCCCCACCGGAAGGAACGTGAATGAAGCTCGGAACTTCACTTCGCTTCATCTTCGCCGCGTCCGATGAATCCCTGCGCAAGTACCACGAAATCGTCGTCGACCGCGGAGAGTTCAGCGACATCCCGCTGGGCGTCACCGACGTCAGGCTCCAGGCCCGGCAACTGCTCGAGATCGCGAAGACCGCCGCCGAGTGGAACTTCGGCTTCCTGATGGTCGGCGACAGCCACGCCTCGTCGTACGCGAACGCTTTCGCGCCCACCCCCACGCTGGCGCGCATGCTCGCCGTCACCGGTGACATGCCCGTCGGCCTGCTCTACCTCGCGCCCTTCCACCACCCCGTGCTGGCCGCGGAGCAGGTGGGCACGCTCGCGGCGTTCGCGCCGGAACCGCTGACGCTGATCGTCGGCAACGGTGACGTGAGCGAGCAGTTCGACGGGTTCAAGATCGCCAAGGGTTCCCGCGGCCGGCGCAGCGAAGAGTTCATCACTGTCGTCCGCCGGCTCCTGGCCGGGGAGCGGTTCAGCCACGACGGCGAGTTCTTCCAGTTCGACGACCTGCAGATCAACCCGATCCCGAGCACCCCGGCGGAAATCTGGGTGGCGGCCATGGCGGGCAAGGCCGTCGAACGGGCGGGACGGCTCGGCGACGCCTGGGAAACGGCCCCCGGAACGCCGCCGGAGGAACTGGAGAAACAGCTCGAGCTCTACAGCCGGCTCTGTTCGGAACACGGCCGCGTGCCCAAGGCGGTCCTGCGCCGCGACATCTTCGTCGCGGAAACGGACGAGAAGGCGTGGGAGGCGGTCGAACCGGTCGTGGCGGCCGGATATCGCGGATTCGGCCGCGAACGGGACACCTCACTCGTCGGGTCGGCGGAAACCGTCGTGAAACGACTGGGGTTCTACCGCAAGATCGGATTCGAAACGGTACTGGTTCGCCACATCGTCGGCGATCACGGGCTGATTCTCGATTCCATGCGCCGGATCGGCGACAGCGTCATCCCCGCGATCGCAGATCTGTGATCGCCGGTTCAGAGCCAACAGGAGGAACGGGTGGAAGAAGAGCGCATCGCCATCATCGGTGGCACCGGACCGCAGGGCAGAGGACTCGCCTACCGGCTGGCGCGGTCGGGTCGCCGGGTGGTGATCGGTTCGCGTGACGTGGCGCGCGCCGAGCAGGGCGCCCGGGCGGTCAACGAGCGGCTCTCGGGCACGGAACCCGTTACGTGGGCGGAAAACCGGGAAGCGGCGGCGGGTTCGCAGGTCGTCATCCTCGCCGTCCCGTACCGCGGTCACGCCGACCTGGTGCGGTCGCTCGCCGGTTCCCTGGCCGGCAAAGTCATCGTCAGCTGCTGCAACCCGCTCGGCTTCGATCGGCGCGGCCCGTTCGGGCTGGACGTACCGGACGGCAGTGCCGCGGAGGAGCTGCAGCTGCTCGTGCCGGCGGCCCGGGTGGTGGGCGCGTTCCACCACCTGTCCGCGGTGACGCTGTGGAGCGCCAAGGAGGACCTCACGGACGAGGACGTGCTGATGGTCGGCGACGACGAGCACGCGCTCGACGTCGCGGGCGAACTGTGCGCCGCCGTCACGGGCAAGCCCGGAGTCGTCGCCGGCCCGCTGCGGCTGGCCCGTCAGCTCGAGCCCCTCACCGCCACGTTGATCAGCGTCAACAAGCGGTACCGCACCCAGGCCGGGGTACGGCTGGTCGGGGTCAACCTCCCCGAGATGGACCAGGACGTGGACATCGCCTGAGCCGGCCGCGCCGGCACACCAGGACAACTCGGCTGCGGCACAGGTGGCACAGCCGAACCCCAACCTCGCACAACGAAGTGGAGGTACTCGGGCCATGAGCGAGCTCATGAGCACGATGCAGGATTTCCCGCTGACCATGGCGGCCATGCTGCGTCACGGCAATGACGTACACCCCGACAGCCCGGTCGTCAGCGGCTCCGCGGGGCGGGTGGTCCGGGAAACGGACTTCAGTACCGTCGCCGGGAACGCGGCCCGGCTGGCAACCGCTCTGCGCGGCCTCGGCGTTCGGCCCGGCGACCGGGTCGGCACCTTCTGTTGCAACCACCAGCCCCATCTCGAAGCCTTCTACGGCGTGCCGGCGATGGGTGCCGTCCTACACCTGATCAACTCGCGCCTTTCGGACGAGCAGCTCGTCTACGTGATCGGTGACGCCGAGGACGGCGTGATCATCGTGGACGACGATCTGTTGCCCCGTCTCACCGCGTTGCTCCCGCAGCTTCCCTCGGTGCACACGCTGGTCGTGGTCGGCGAGGATCGGGGAGAACAAGTGGGTTACCGCGACCTTCTCGCGAGCGTCACGGCCCCCGACAGCTGGCCCGAGCTGGACGAGCGCGCGCCGGCCGCGGTCTGCTACACGACCGGGACGACGGGACTGCCGAAGGGCGTCGTCTACAGCCACCGCTCGATCTGGCTGCACGCGCTCGCCATCAGCTCCGGCGCCGCGTTCGCACTTTCCGACCGGGACCGGATCCTGCAGATCACCCCGATGTTCCACGTCAACGGCTGGGGCTTGCCTCACGCGGCCCTGCTCACCGGCGCGGGGATCGTGCTCCCGGGCCGGGACGTGAGTGCCGCGGCGATCACGGCGCTGACCGCCGCGGCGAAGCCGACACTGGCGGTTTCGATTCCGCTCATCTGGGCACAGGTCAAGGTCTACGCGGAAGCGCACCCGGTGGACCTGTCCTCTTTGGACTCCATCGTGTGCGCCGGCTCGTCGGTGGCTCCCGCTCTCATCGACTACTACGAGCGGGTGCACGGCACGCATCTCTTCCAGGGCTGGGGGATGACCGAGGTCAGCCCGTGGGGCGGGATTTCGCTCCCGGCGGCGCGTGACCTGGCCGATCCCGCGAAGCCTTGGCGCGACTGGTCAGGCCGGTTGCTGCCCGGCGTCGAGATGCGCGCCGTGGACGAGTTCGGCAACGTCCTCCCTCGCGACGGCGAGTCTGTCGGCGAACTGGAGATGCGCGGGCCGTGGGTCACCGGGTCGTACGTCGGCGGCACGAGTGAGGACCGCTTCAGCGCCGACGGCTGGCTGCGCACCGGCGACCTCGGTGCGCTTGATCGCCGCGGGTATTTCCGGATCACCGACCGGTCGAAGGATGTCGTCAAGTCCGGAGGCGAGTGGATTTCCTCGGTGGCGCTGGAGAACCAGCTCGACGCGCACCCGGACGTGGTCGAGTCCGCGGTGATCGGCGTGCCCGACCCGCGCTGGGAGGAACGTCCGCTCGCGGTCGTCGTCCTGTGCGAGACCGCCACCGCGTCGATGGCCGATCTGCGGGGCCACCTGGCGGCGTCGGTGCCCCGTTGGTGGTTGCCCGAACGGTGGGTACTGGCGGAAACGCTGCCCCGCACCAGCGTCGGCAAGATCGACAAGAAGCGACTTCGCGCAGTCGCGGCATCGGGGGAGTTGCGGATCGAGCACGTGCCGGGCCCCGCCCCGGCGCCGTTCCGGGGCACCGAACCGATCGCGACCGCGCGTCAACAAACAACCGGAGGCCTGTCTTGAACTCGAACAACGCCCGCTTTCCCTCGGGCTCCCCGCCGGACGAACCGGCGATCAGTCCCGCCGAGCTGAGACGAGTGCGGATCGCGACCCTGCTCGGCCAATCGACCGAGTGGTACGACTTCTTCCTGTACACCACCGCGGCGGCGCTCGTCTTCCCGCGGGTCTTCTTCAGCGCGTCGTTCAGCCCGCTGGCGGCGACGCTGTCCTCGTTCGCGACGATCGCGGTGGGGTTCGTGGCGCGCCCGGTGGGCGGCGCACTGTTCGGCCACCTCGGCGACCGGCACGGCCGCAAGAAGGCGCTGGTCATCGCGCTGGCGCTGATGGCGGCGGCGACCTTCGCCATCGGCTTGCTTCCCGGGTTCGCCGCGATCGGCATCGCCGCGCCGGCGGCCCTGCTCGTCCTGCGGATCTGCCAGGGGCTGGCGCTCGGCGGCCAATGGGGTGGCGCGGTCCTGCTCGCCACCGAGTACGCACCACGCGGAAAGCGCGGCGCCTACGGAGCATGGGCCCAGCTCGGGCTGCCGCTCGGGCTGATCGTGTCCAGCGCCGCGTTCTTCGTGGCCGCGGGTGCCACCAGCGCGGACGCCTTCTTCGCCTGGGGCTGGCGGGTTCCCTTCCTCCTCGGCGGCGCGCTCGTCGTCGTGGCGCTGCTGGTGCAGATGAGGATCGACGACACGCCCGCCTTCCGCCGTGCGGCGAAGCGACGCGGTGAAGCGCACCGGTCACCGGTGCTGCAGGTGATCAGGGAACATCCCCGGCGCATCGTCGTCACCATCGGCGTTTTCCTGGTCGTGGGCGGGTCGTTCTACGTCTACACGACCGGCACGCTGGCCTACGCCACACAGGCTCTGAAGATCTCCCGGAACACGATGCTGGTGTCGATCATGATCGGCGCCGCCGCGATGGCCGTGTCGATCGTGATCGCGTCGAGGCTGAGCGACCGGGTTGGCCGGCGCCCGGTGTTCCTCGTCGGCGCGGTCGGGACGATCCTCTGGGCTTTCCCCTATTTCGCGCTGCTCGACTCCGCCTCGCCGCCGGTCGTGGGTGTCGCGATCGCTGTCGCGATGTTCATCAACGGCGTGATGTACGGACCGACCGCGGCGCTGTTCTCGGAACTGTTCCCGGTGGCGGTGCGCTACAGCGGCGCTTCGCTCGGGTACCAGTTGTCGAACGTCGTCGGCGGCGGATTCGCACCACTCGTCATGACCTCGCTGCTGGCGTCCACCGGGACCTCGGCTTCGGTGGCCGGCTACGTGATCGTGATGGGCTTCATCACGATCGGGGCGTTGCTCGCCCTGCGGCCTTCGTGGTCGGGTCAGGGTGATGCTCGGACCACAAAAGCCGGTGACCCGGGCCGGGAGGTCCCGGCACCGTCGGCGGGCTACGGCTCGGGCTGATCATGAATTCCCGCGAAAGCTCGGGAGCGACAGTTCTTTGATCGAATGCTCATCCGTGAGCACCTGTGGGCCACGGGCGGCGGAAGCGCTGACAGTGCACGCATTCACGCCCCGAGCACAGCGATTTTTACACCCTTCAGTACTGGTCTCGTCCGAGGTATAGTTGCATCATGCGCAGGAAGAGCTTTGCTGATTTCGACTGTTCGATCGCCCAGACGCTCGAGGTCGTCGGCGAGTGGTGGACGTTGCTCATCGTCCGCGACCTGTTCGGGTTCAAAGGGCACAACCGGTTCGAGGAGCTGCAGGAAGATCTGGGCATCTCCCGGAACATCCTCACCGAGCGCCTCGAAGGACTGATCCGCAACGGCGTGGTCGAGAAGCGGGCGTACCAGGAGAACCCGCCTCGGTACGAGTACCACCTCACCCGCAAGGGCAAGGACCTGTTCCCGATCATCATGGCGCTGCTGAACTGGGGCGATGCGTGGGCGACCGGCCCCGACGGGCCCCCGGTGCTGCTGCACCACACCACGTGCGGCCACGACGCCCACGCGGTCGAGACGTGCTCGCACTGCGGCGAGCCGTTCACCGGGCGGACCGTCGAAGGGCGCGATGCCCCGTACGTCCGGCAGAAGGGGAGGCGATTCGCCTCCTGATCCGGGCTCACCACGAACCCCGGCCCGGGGCCCGCCATCGCGACACGCGATGGCGGGCCCTTTTTGCGGAGCGGATTGGTACGAGCGAAGAGAAGTCGCAGAAACTCGGCGGGTTTCGCTGCATTGTGGACGCAGCTTGTAAGTTCTATAATAGAACTCATTGACAATTCGATCAAGGAGCGGCTCCGATGATGTATGCCGATCTTCCGACTGCCCGGGCCACTGTCCAAATCAACGCCACCACCGAAGCGGTCTGGGCTCTTGTCAGCGACATCCACCTGATGGTGAAACTCAGTGAAGAGCTGCTGGAAGTGACCTGGCTCGACGGTGCGGGCGAACCCGGCGTCGGCACGAGGTTCCGCGGGCGCAGCTTCCACGAAGCGCTGGGCGAGTGGGAATCGACTTCGACGGTGATCGAGTTCAAGCCGAACTCCGCGTTCACGTGGGAGGTCAACGCCGGCCAGGACGTGCGACCGTCGTCGGTCTGGGGTTTCTCCGTCGAACCGTGCGCGGTGGGCACCGAGCTGAGCCAGTGGGGGCAGATGGGCCCGGGCCGATCCGGCCTCAACCACGCGATCGACCGTCTGCCGCACAAGGAGGAGAAGATCGTCGCCAACCGGATCGGGGAATTCCAGGCCGGGCTGGAGTCGAACCTGCGCCTCATCAAGGAGCTGGCGGAGGGAGCGCGCTGATGCGCACGGCGACGACGATCGAAGCGCTGGTCGGTTCGTGGCAGGACAACGTCACGCTGGCCGTGGAGGCGGAAAAGCTCGGCCTCGACGTCTGCTGGATCTCGGAGGCCTGGGGTTCGGACGCGCCCTCGCCGCTCGGGTACCTGGCGGCGCGGACCAACCGCATGACCCTCGGCAGCGGCACGATCCAGCTGGCGACGCGCACCCCGACGCTCATCGCGATGACGGCGATGACGCTCGCGGACCTGTCCGGCGGCCGGTTCGTGCTCGGCCTGGGAAGCTCGGGCCCGCAGGTCGTGGAGGGCATGCACGGGGTGCCGTTCGACCGGCCGCTGCGCCGGATGCGGGAAACGATCGACATCGTCCGGCAGGTGTTCGCCGGCGTCAAGATCAAGCACAGCGGAGAAGTCTTTTCCGTGCCGCGTGCAGGCGGCGAGGGGGTTCCGATGCGCACCTCGCTGCCGGCGAACCCGGACATTCCGATCTACGTCGCAGCGTTGATGCCGAAGATGCTGGAGCTGGCCGGTGAGATCGCGGACGGCTGGCTGGGCAGCAGCTTCGTGCCCGAAGGTGCTTCCGCCTACCTCGACGCGCTGAGCGCCGGGGCTGCGCGCGGAGGGCGGACGCTCGCCGAAATCGATCTCTGCCAGGGAGCCGAGGTGCACTTCGTCGAGGACGAAGGACAGCTCGCCGCAGTCGCCGCGACGCGCAAGAAGGATCTCGCCTTCAGCCTCGGCGGCATGGGCTCGGCCACCACGAACTTCTACAACAGCGCGTACAGCCGTCAAGGCTGGTCGGAAATCGCAGCCGAGGTCCGGGAGCTCTGGCAGGCGGGGCGGCACGCGGATGCCACCGCCCTGATCACCGACGACATGATCTTCTCGACCACGCTGATCGGCACCGAGCACATGGTGCGGGAGCGGCTCACCGCCTGGCGGGACCGCGGTATCACGACTGTGCGGTTCTATCCGGCGGGCGCGACCGTTGCGGAGAAGCTGGACAATCTCGGCCGGGCCATCGACCTCGCCCGCAACCTCTCGTGACCCCGAGCTCACCGCCCGGCCTCGCCGATCTGCTCGGCCGCGCGCGGATGACCGTCGGCACGACCACGTCCCTGACCGGTGACACGTTGAGCAGCTCCGGTGTGGCGGTGTGGTCGGGCGAGGCGAGCGTGACGATCGCGTTGGCGGACCGGGCTGATGCCGAGGGGGCGTTCCTGTCGGAGTGCCGCGCGGCCGACGGCAGCGTGACAGGCACGTTCTTCGAAGCAGGCGGGCTCCTCGTCGACCTCCAGAACGCGGGCGACGTCGTCGGCGAACTGGGCTCCCACCGCGGCTTCACCGCGTTCGGCGTGCTCTTCGGCGAGCCGGACGGTTCAGGGTACGGCCGGCTCTCCGAAGCGCTCGACGGGTCGATCACGGCGTCGGGCAGCCACGTCGTCCTCATCGGACACGTGGTGCTCGCGCCGGCGTGGCGCGGTTCCGGCGGCGTCGGCAGGCTCCTCACGAGCCGGCTGCTGCAATGGCTGTGTGCCGAGCCCCGCCTGATCGCCGTGGCGCCGTCCGTGAACACCCGCGGCCGGGTGCCCTGCCGCGCCCGCAGAATCTGGGCCTCCCTCGGCTTCCACCCCTACGACAACAACATCTGGATCCTCGACCCGGCGACGTCCGACCACGACGACGCCGTCTTCGACCTGGAGACCCGGTTGCCGGGCCGGGTCACCTCCGGCGGGCCGTGCGAATGTGCGGCCGGAATCACCGAGTGCGGAGGGGCTCCAGCAAGCGGTGCGCTTCGGAGAGCGCTTCGCTGACGAAGTCGTCGGCGTGATCGTCGTAGCCGGGGCCGGGAACGACGACGAGGTCGGCTGGGGCGACCGTCCGGCCGCACGCCGTGCACGACCCGTCCGGCGCGAGGAGTCCGGAATCCGGCACGTGCCGGAACACCCGGCGCGGGCCGTTCTCCGAGCAGTGCTCGTTGCCCCAGGCGAGCAAGTCGCGGACGACCGGCCACAGGTCCACCCCTTTGCCGGTCAGGACGTATTCGCGGTAACCGTGGCTGCCGGGCGTCTCCGCCAGTACGCCGGTCTCGAGCAGGCCTTCGAGGCGCTCGGTCAGCACGGCGCGAGACATGCCCAGGTGGGCCAGGAAATCTCCGAAGCGGCGCACCCCGAAAAAGGCGTCGCGCACGATCAGCAGCGTCCAGCGTTCGCCGACGATCTCGAGGCTGCGCGCCAGGGAGCACTGCTGAGCCGCGTAGTACTTGGGGAGAGCCATACGTTCATGCTAGCAGGGAGAGTTCGTTGACCGAACCATCTCGTCGTGCTCTAATGGCCCCAGAGAGTCTGGTCAACGAACTATCTCGGCGACGCGCCTGTGGAGCGGGCGTGGAGCCACGGAAAGGACGGCAGTCATGGCCCTCGTGGGCGGTCCGCGTGACATGACGAAGTGGTCGGAGATCCTTCGCGACGCGGGCGTCCGATTCCCTGGTGAGTCGAGCGAATACCGCGAGGCGCGGGATCGGCTGCTGGAATCCGAGGCGCAGCTCAAGCTGCTGGCCGAGCAGGTCTCGGCACAGCGCCGTTCGCTGCCGGTGGGCGGAACCATCGCCGAGAACTACGTCTTCGAGTCCGGAGTGGACGGTGCTCCGGTGAGGTTCTCGGAGCTGTTCGAGCCGGACCGGAACACACTGGTCGTCTACAACATGATGTTCCCGCGCTGGGCGGACGACCCGCGAGCGGGAGCGGCGGAGGGCAAGACCGCCGAACTGCCGCTGGTCGAACAGCCGTGCCCGTCGTGCACCTCGGTCGTGGACGGGCTCGAGGGTGCGGCCTTCCACCTCGCCGAGCGCGTCAACCTCGTGGTCGTGGCCAAGGCCGACGCCGATCGGCTCGGCGCCTACGCCCGGGAACGCCACTGGCGCACCATCCGCGCGGTGTCGTCGAAGAACAACACCTTCAACCGCGACTACCACGCGGAAACCCCGGACGGCGTGCAGATCCCGCTTCTGCACGTGTTCACCAAGGACGAGGACGGCATTCACCACCGGTGGACGAGCGAGCAGGTCTTCGCCCGCGGCGATTCCAGCGCCGTGGACGCGATCTCGCCGATCTTCGGCGCGCTCGACCTGACTCCGGAAGGCCGTGGCGACCTGGCCGCCTACCCCTCGCTGCAGTACTAGACCGGTCACCCGTGGGGACGTAAAAGCGGCTCGCAGCCCCCTTGACGGCTTCGGCAAGCCAGTGGTTCACAGCTCGTCCGAGATCAGCGCCGCCGCGGCGGCGCTGATCTCGACGTGTTCGGTCGCCGAGCGGCCGGCGCCGTGCAGGACGCGGCGTTCGCGCCGCTGTACCTGCAAGACTCGCTGGGCCTCTCGCTGGGGCAGGCGAGCGCGTTCATCGCGGTGAAGCAGGGCTTCGCGATCGTCGTGGTCTACATCGGACTCGGCGCGCTCATGAAGGCGATGATCCGCCGCGGCGTGTCGACCCGGCACGTGCGGGGCACGGTTTCCGGCGTGTGCCTCCTCGTCTCGGGCGCCTCGGCAGCGGCGTTCGTGCTCGTTCCGGGCGTGGTGGGGAAGCTGGTGTTCAGCTGCCTCAGTGTGCTGGCGGTGGTGATCTTCGCGGTGTCGCAAACGGTGTGTGCCGAGATCACGCCGATCACCCAGCGCGCCGGTGTCCTCGGCGCATATGGCGCGGTGTACTCGCTGGCCGGCGTGATCGCCCCGGCGCTCACCGGCCGGATCGCCTCGGCCCAGGGCGAGGTGTCGGGCCTGCAGACCTCGTGGCTGATCCTGGCGGTGCTCCTGGTGATCTCGGGCGTCCTCGCCATCGTCTTCATCCGCCCTGGCCGCGACGCGGCGCGCGTCGCCGCCCGGCTGGCCGCCGGAGAGCTCCGGCCCGGAGTGCCCGAACCCGCGGTGGTGGACTGAGGAGAACCGGTCCGGCTTCACCTGAGGAGCCGGACCGGGTCGCCGGTTTCGACGGCGAACGCGGCGAGACGAGGAGGAACGTGAAGAACGCCGGAGCGCATTTCGTGCTCGTGCACGGAGCTTGGTACCAGGCCTCGTGCTGGGAGAAGATCGTCCCGCTGCTCGAGGCGGCGGGGCACACCGTGGACGCGGTGAACCTGCCCGGCCGTGACGGCGGCCAGGCGATCGAGACCGTGACGCTCGACGATTGCGTCGCGAAGGTGCGGGAACGCGTCGAGGCGGCCGCTCGGCCGGTGGTGCTGGTCGGGCACAGCATGGGCGGGCTGACCGTCGCCCAGGTCGCGGAGCAGGTGCCCGACCGGATCGCGCGGCTGGTGTTCCTGTGCGCGTTCGTGCCGGGAGACGGCCAAATCCTGGCCGACCTCACCGCGCGGCCGGAGTTCCGGTCGTCGCTGGCCGCGCGGTACCAGCGCCGGGACTTCGGCAAGGGCGTGTACACGTTGCCGGCGGAGCATGCTCCCGAGGTCCTGTTCGGTGCGTGCGCGCCCGAGGTCGTCCGCGAAGCGGTTGACCAGCTGGTTGCGGAAAGCCTGGGAATCGGAGCCCAGCCGGTGTCGGTGACGCCCGCCGCGTACGGGACAGTCCGGAAGACCTATGTCGAAGCGATACGCGACGAAGCGATCCCGCTCGCGGCGCAGCGTGCGATGCATCGTGCCGGGGGGTGCGAAGAGGTCGTTGCCCTTGACTCCGACCATTCGCCGTTCCTGTCTCAGCCGGAGAAGCTCGCCGAGGTGTTTCACCGGCTCGCCGAACCGGCAGGCGACCTGGCTGCCGACCCAAGTGAAGTCGGCGCTTGACCGGGGTTCCCGGTTCGCGTCCTGGCGGAGAGCAAAAAAGCCCAAGTCACCGACTTGGGCTTTTTTGGTTGTCTGTGGCTCTCCTGGCGTCTTGCGCCCCCGGGATCAACCGGTATATTGGTAAGTCCATTAGTCAGCGGCTAGGAGTGGACATGCCGAAGGTCGTGTACGTCGACGACGCCGGCGAGGAGCGGGCGGTCGACGCCTCCGTGGGGGAGAGCGTCATGAGCGCGGCCGTGCGCGCGGGGGTGCCGGGGATCATCGGCGAGTGCGGGGGCTGCCTTTCGTGCGGCACCTGCCACGTGTGGGTGCGCGAGGAGTATCTGGATCAGGTCGGCGAAGTCGGTGACATGGAGGACGACCTCCTCGACCTCGCGATCGGCGACCGGCGGGCCGGGAGCCGCCTCTCGTGTCAGATCGAGGTGACGCCGCGGCTCGACGGGCTCACCGTCGACGTGCCCGGAGAGCAGGTCGTCTGACCTCGGCGCGGAGAACTCGCCATTGCCAGTGGTTCAATGGTCTGATATTCAATCCTATAACGGCTTCGCGATCGCCGGTGCGAAAGGACTTCAGCGTGCTCCGAACAGAGATCAACGAACTGCTGACGCAGACCGGGCCGGGCACCAAGATGGGCGCCCTGTTCCGGCGCTTCTGGCAGCCCGTTCTGCTGGCCGAGGAGCTGCCCGCCGACGACTGCCCGCCGGCGCGGGTCAAGATCCTTTCGGAGCGGCTGATCGCCTTCCGCGACTCGGAGGGCCGCTACGGCCTGATGGACGAGTTCTGCGCGCACCGCGGCGTCTCGCTCTGGTTCGGCCGCAACGAGGCCGGCGGCCTGCGCTGCCCGTACCACGGCTGGAAGTACGACTACACCGGTCAGGCGATCGAGGTTCCGAGCGAGCCCGAGACCAGCAACTTCTGCGCCAACGTCAAGCTCAAGTCCTACCCGATGGTCAAGCGCGGCGACGTGCTGTGGGCCTACTTCGGTGACCCGGAGACGCAGCCGCCGCTGCCGGAGTGGGAGTTCGTGACCGTTCCGGAGGGGCAGGCCTTCACGTCGAAGCGCTTTCAGGAGTGCAACTGGCTGCAGGCGCTCGAAGGCGGCATCGACTCCAGCCACGTCACCTTCCTGCACTCGGGCAGCCTCGACAGCGACCCGCTCTTCAAGGGCTCCAAGGGAAACGCCTACAACCGCGCGGACCTGAAGCCGTTCTTCGAGGTCGTCGACTACGAGGGCGGCCTGCTCATCGCCGCTCGCCGCAGCGCGGAGGAAGGGCACTACTACTGGCGCGTGACGCCGTGGGTGCTGCCGAACTTCACCATGGTCCCGCCGCGCGCCGACCACCCGATGCACGGCCACTTCTGGGTGCCGATCGACGACGAGAACTGCTGGGCCTGGAGCTTCGACTACCACCCGACCCGCCAGCTCGACAGCGAAGAGGTGTCGGCCATGCGGGCAGGTCTGGGCGTGCACAGCGCGAACGACGAGAACTACCGGCCGCTCGCGAACAAGGACAACGACTACCTCATGGACCGCGACGCGCAGCGGCGCGGCGAGACCTACTCCGGCATCAAGGGCATCGCGCTGCAGGACTCGTCGCTTCAGGAGTCGATGGGGCCGATCGTCGACCGGACCAAGGAGCGGCTCGTCGCCACCGACGCGGGCATCATCAAGGCGCGCCAGAAGCTGCGCAAGGCCGCGCTCGCGCTGGCCGAGGACGGGGTCGAGCCGGCAGGCAACCGGGCCCAGGACCAGAAGGTGCGCTCGGTCGCGGTCGTGCTGCCCGCCGACCAGTCCTTTGTGGACGGCATCGGCGAGGCGATGGTCGCCAAGCCGGGCGTGCGGCAGACCACGGTCTGAGACGGCGAGGAACGCAGTGTTGCAACGTGGCTTGGTCAGCAGTTGTGCCCGCGCGGCGACCGCCGAGGAAGCGGCTTTCCGGATCGACTACCCGTTGTCCGCCGCCCGCAACACGCGGGTGGTGGCGCTGGACGAAGCGGCGAAGGACATCGTCGGGCGAGCGGCCGCCGAGGAGTGGGCTCAGGCGCGGTTCTACTCGGCTTCCGGCGCCGGTGACGAGCTGGTCACCATGACCGGCGACCGGGTGGCGCTCACCGATGAGCTGCGCGACAGCAACACCGTCGTGCTGGTTTCGACCACCGGTGAGAACGCGGAGGCGGCGGCCACCATCGGTGCGGCCTGCACGGTGCGCGGGATCATGACGGCCGGCCTGGTCGTGACCTCCGACGGAGTCGCGAACGAGGCACTGTTCTCGCTGCGTCCGCACGCCCGGATCCTCTTGGTGCCCGCCGAAGAGGACGATCTGTTGGACCTGCTGAAAGCGACGCGCGCATGAGCCCCCAGAGCGATCCGGCCGGCAAGGTCACCATCCCGGCTCTGCAGGCGATGAAGGCGCGTGGCGAGAAGAGCGTCTGCATCGTCGCCTGGGATTACCAGATGGCGCGCATCGCCGACCGGGTCGGCGTGGACATCGTCTCGGTTGGCGACACCGTCGGGGTCAACCTCTGGGGGCAGCCGCATCCGCTCGAGATCACCTTCGACGAGGTGCTCGTCGTCGCGAAGGCGGCTCGGCGGGGAGTCCGGCGAGCGCTGCTCAGCTGCGACTTCCCGTTCGGCCCGCTGCAGCAGGGCGCGGCCAGTGCGGTCGACGCGTCGATCAGGCTGGTCAAGGAGGCGGGCGTCGACCTGGTGAAGCTCGACGGGGCCGCCGACTTCCCGGAAGCGGTCGAGGCGGTGACCAGGGCGGGCATTCCGGTCTTCGCGCAGTTCGGGATCACGCCGCAGACGGCCCTGAAGTACGGCATCGAATACTCGGCGGCCAGCGTCGCGCAGGTGCCCGACGGGATGCTCGACGAGCTGGTCGCGGAGGCCAAGCGGCTCGAGTCGGCGGGAGCCGTCGCGCTCAACTTCACCAACTCCGGCCCGGTGGTGGGGCCGGCGGTGGTGGACGCGGTGTCGATCCCCGTACTCGGTGGGTTCGGGGGCGGTCCGTGGCTCGACGGGCGCATCCGCATGGCCACCGCGGCCATCGGCTACAACGCCGCCAACGTCGACAAAGAGATCGACACCTACGCCAACGTCGCGCGGATCACGTTCGACGCGCTGACCGAATGCGCCGCGGACATCCGGGGCGGCCGGCAGATCCGCGGTGGCATCAAGGTGCCGCAGAGCTGAGGAGTACGAGCATGCCCGTGGCCGTGCTGGACGGGATCGCTACGCGTTACCAGACCGTCGGTGACGGCCCGCCGCTGCTGATGTTCAGTCCGGGCGGCTTCGATTCCAGTTTGGACAATTGGACCGGCTTCGGGCGCTACCGTGAACTCGGCTTCGTCGACGCCTTCGCTCCCGAATACACCTGCGTCGTCTTCGACCGACGTGAATCGGGGCGCTCGGGTGGCCGCATCGAGCGGCTGGAGTGGCCGGTCTACGTCCGCCAGGCGCTCGGGCTGCTCGACCACCTCGGCATCGACGCGGCGCACACCATGGGCGGCTGCGTCGGCTGCTCGACCGCCGCGGCGCTCGCCGTCGCGGCACCGGAACGCGTGCGCAGCATGGTCCTGTTCTCGCCGGCCGGCGGGCCCCGCTACCGGATGGCGCAGCACCGCCGGTTCGTGCGGCACCTCGCCTACGTCGCCGAGCACGGGCTGCCGGCCGTCGTCGACCTGGCCCGGTCGACGACCGCCGGCTTCAGCACCGACCCGCGGGTGGGTCCGTGGGCCGCGCCGCTGCGCAGCGACGAAGCCTTCGCGAAGGCGTACGCGGCCTTCGACCCGGCGCGCTACGACCTGCTCGTGACCGGCTCCGTGCGCGGCCTCTTCGACCGCGACACCGTTCCGGGCGTGGAGCCGGAGGACCTGATGACCTGCGACGTGCCCGCGTTGATCGTGCCGGGGCAGGACAGCTCGCACGCCCCTTCGGCCGCGCGCTACCTCCAGGAGTGCCTGCCGGTGCACGAATACTGGGACGTTCCGGTTTCCGAGCAGACGGCCGAGACCGCGCCCGCGCGAGTTCTGGAGTTCCTCCGCGGGCACGACCGGTGACTCCGCTCGTCCTGCTGCGCCACGGTGAGAGCACCGCCAACGCCGGGGACCTGTTCGCCGGGCACCTCGACGTGCCGCTGACGCCGGCCGGCGCCCTCGAAGCGCGAGCCGCCGCGGAAGGACTGGCCGGCTGGGTCCCGGACATCGTGCACTGCTCGCCGCTGGCCCGCGCCGCAGACACCGCCGCGATCGTCAGGAGCCGGCTCTCGCCGACCGTCGCGGCCGAGTACCACCCGGCTCTCGTCGAGCGGCATTACGGTGCGCTGCAAGGACTTCGGCGGGCCGACGCGCGGGCGCGGTTCGGTGCCGAAGCGGTCGCCTGCTGGCGGCGTTCGCCGGCCGGTCTGCCTCCCGGCGGCGAGAGCCTCCAGATGCTCCACGAGCGGTTGCGGCCGTATTGGCTCGAAGAGTTGCTGCCGCTGCTGGAATCGGGCCGGTCAGTGCTCGTGGTCGCGCACGGCAACTCGCTGCGCATGCTGCTCGCCCACGTGAGCGGGCTGGACGTGGCCGACGCGATCGGCGCAGAGGTGCCGACCGCCGTCGCGTTCCGGCCGGAAATCAGGCTTCCAGCGCGGTGATCTGGTCGATCCGGTCCTGGTGCCGGCCGCCCTTGAACGGAGTCGACAGCCACAGTGCGAGCAGTCGTTCCGCTTCGTCGTCCGAGATGACCTTCGTGCCGATCACGAGCACGTTGGCGTTGTTGTTGCCGCGCGAGATCTCCACCATGAACGTGGTGTGCCCGAGTCCCGCGCGCACGCCGCGGATCTTGTTGCAGGCGATGACTTCGCCCTGTCCGCTGCCGCCGAGCACGAGGCCGGCGTCGGCGCGGCCGTCGGCGACCCGCCGGCTCACGTCGGCGCACAGCGGTGGGTAGTCGACGGTGTCCGTCGCGCTGTGCGAGCCGCGGTCGTCCACCTCGTGACCGTGGTCGGTGAGCCAGGTGGTGAGGCGCTGCTTGAGGTTCACGCCGTGGTGGTCGGCGGCGATCGCGATGCGCATGGCTCAGCCCACCAGTTCGCGCGTCGCGGGCGCGAACATCGACTCGACGTCCACCGGTTTCGTCAGGATGTGTTGCGCCGCCGCCTGTTCGGCCAGGAGTTCGAGGATCGCGCGGTTGGGTTCGATGCCGTAGGGGAGCGGGTCGGTGGTGCCGGTCTCGGCCATCACCCGCGCGTACATCCGGTCGTCGGCGGTTTCGACGACGCCGGCCCGCAGCTGCTCGACGTAGTTGCGCTTGGACTCGGCGAACGCGTCGAACACGGCCTTCGCGACGTCCGGGTGCGCGTCGAGGACCTCGTCCTTGACGACGACGAGGTGGTTGATGGGGTAGAAGCCGCGTTCGCGCAGCGCGGCGAACCCTGCCTCGACCGGTTCGGCGATCAGGGGCACGACCTCGGGAGAGTCCACTTTGGCGTTGACGACCGCGTCCAGTTTTCCGGCCAGCAACATGTCCTCGAGCTTCTTCCCGGATCCGGCCGGCTCGACGTTCGCGGGCGGACGGTAGGACTCCACGTGCTCGTCACCGCTGAGGACCCAGGTCACCGAGTCGAGATCGAGGCCGTGTTCGAGCGCCATGATCGCGCGCGCCCAGACGCCGGTGGTCACCGTGTAGCCGCGGCCGACGCCGACGCGTTTCCCGGCCAGCTGCCCAGGCTCGGTGATGCCGGAGTCCTTCCGTACGAGGACCGCGCCGTGGTGGAACCCGCGGACCAGGAAGACGGGGAGCGCGGTGAAGCCCACGCCGTGCTCACGCGCGGTGAGATAGGTCGTCAGCGCCATCTCGCAGACGTCGTAGGCGAGCTCTCGGACCATCCGCCGGAACCCGTTGACGAGCACTGGTTCTTCCCTGAACGCCAAGGGAAACCCGGCAGGGACGACCTCGCCGTCGGTCAGCGCGCGGTTGTTGCCCTGGGTACGCGTCACGGTCAGCAGGTGCTCGGCCATGCGGCTCCTCGCTTCGTCTGGTGGACTACCTCGCTGATGGTATATTGGGCTGTCCATTCTGCCAACGAGGGAGATTCGATGGTCCAGACTGTGCAGGCGGCCGTCCGCGTCGCGGCGAGCACGACGGAGATGCAGGAATTCCGGCTCCCGTCGATCGACGAGGACTCCGCCCTGCTGCAGGTGGAGGTCGCGGGGATCTGCGGGACGGACGTGAAGATGTACGCCAATCCGCCCGCGGTGATCCAGGGCCGGGTGATCATGGGCCACGAGAACGTCGGCGTCATCGCACAGGCCGGGGCGCGGTTCAAGCGACGCCACGGCCTTTCCGAAGGCGATCGGGTGTTCGTCGAGCACTACGTCGGCTGCTTCAACTGCGACTGGTGCCGCCTCGGCGAGTACCGGCACTGCGAGGCGACGGACTGGCGCACCAACCCCGACGGCCGGCGGTTCGGCTACACCTCCGCGGAAAACCCCGGCACGCTGTGGGGCGGGTTCAGCGAATACATGTACCTGCCGTGGAACTCCGTGCTGCACAAGGTCCCCGACACGGTCACGCCCGAGCTCGCCGGCATGGTCATGCCGCTGTCCAACGGCATCGAGTGGGCGCTGCTCACCGCCGGCGTCGGATACGCCGACACCGTGCTGATCCAGGGCCCGGGCCAGCAGGGCCTCGCGCAGCTGGTCGCGGCCAAGACCGCCGGTGCCGCCCAGATCCTGGTGTCGGGCACCACGCGCGACAAGCACCGCTTCGACCTCGCGAAGGAACTCGGCGCGGACGAGGTCATCGACGTGGTCACCGAGGACCCCCGCGAGAAGATCATGGACCTCACCAGCGGCCGCGGCGTCGACATCGTGCTCGACTGCACTTCGCGCGCCGGCACCGCGCCGGTCCTGCTCGGCGTCGACGTCCTCAAGCGTCGCGAAGGCACGCTCCTCATCCAGGGTGAGCTGGCCGCGTTCCCGGACTTTCCGGTCAAGAAGGTCACCGAGAAGGCGATCACGATCAAGTCCGCGCGCGGGCACTCGTTCCGCGCCTGCGAGCTCGCCGTGGACCAGCTCGCCTCGCGCCGCTTCCCGCTGGAGAAGCTGGCGACCCACCGCTACGGCATCGACCAGGTCGACCACGCCATCCGCGTGCTCGCCGGCGAGACCGACGAGGACGCGATCCACATCTCCCTGATGCCCTCGCTGGTCGGCCAGGCCGGTGGGGCGGTCGTCCGATGAGCGGGATCGTCGTCACGAACCCGCCGCGAACCGGCCCGGAGACGCGTGACGGCCTGGGCCGGTTCGGGGTCGCGACCATTCACGAAGCTCAGGGCCGCACCGGGCTGATGGCGTCCACGCTGAACCCGATCTACCCGGGTGCGCACGTGGCGGGCACGGCGGTGACGGTGAGCGTGGCGCCGTGCGACAACTGGATGATCCACGTGGCCGTGGAGCAGAGTCAGCCCGGTGACGTGCTCGTCGTCGCTCCGACGTCGCCGTCGGACGCGGGCTACTTCGGCGAGCTGCTGGCGACCTCGCTCAAGGCGCGTGGGGTGCGGGGCCTGGTCATCGACGCCGGCTGCCGCGACATCGCCGAGCTGCGCGAGCTGCCGTTCCCCGTCTGGTCCCGGGCCGTGTCCGCCGAGGGCACGGTCAAGGAAACCCTCGGCTCGGTGAACATCCCCGTCGTCTGCGGTGGCCGGCTCGTCGAGCCGGGTGACGTGATCGTCGCCGACGACGACGGTGTGGTGGTCGTGCGCCGCGCCGACGCGGACGAGATCCTCGCGGCGTCGGCTGCGCGGGAGGACAAGGAAGCGCGCCTGCGGGCCCGCTACGCGGCGGGAGAGCTGGGCCTTGACGTCAACTCGATGCGCGAGCGCCTCGCCCGCAAGGGCCTGCGGTACGTGGAGCACGACGCGTACCTCAAGGAGGTGCGCGACCGGTGATCATCGACATCCACGGTCACTACACGACAGCCCCGCCGGCGTTGAAACAGTTCCGCGACGCCCAGCTCGACGGTGAGCGGGCGGCACTGGCGCCGGTGACCGACGACGAGCTGCGCGAGAGCGTCGAGGGTAACCAGCTGCGTGTGCTGCGGGAGCGTGGCGGCGACCTGATGTTGTTCTCTCCCAAAGCATCCGGTATGGAACACCACGTGCCCGACGCCGGCGTGGCGAACGCCTGGGCGCGCGCGTCCAACGACCTCGTCCACCGCGTCGCCGAGCTCTACCCCGAGCACTTCGCCCCGGTCGCGCAGCTTCCGCAGACGCCTGAAGGCAATCTCGGCGGCGTCACGGCCGAGATCCGCCGGACCGTCGGCGAACTCGGTTTCGTGGGCGTCAACCTGAACCCGGACCCGTCCGGCACCTGGGCGGGCAAGCCGATCACCGACGAGTCGTGGTTCGGTGTCTACGAGGTCCTGACCGAGCTGGACGTGCCCGCGATGGTGCACGTCTCGACGGCGTGCAACGCGAACCACCACACGCTCGGAGCGCACTACCTCAACGCCGACACCAGCGTCTTCACCCAGCTGCTCGAGTCGAAGCTCTTCGACCGGTTTCCCGGTCTGCGACTGGTGATCCCGCACGGCGGGGGAGCGGTGCCCTACCACTGGGGACGCTACCGGGGCCTGGCGATGCGCAACGGCTGGCGCGACCCGGCCGAGCTCCTGCCGAACGTCTTCTTCGACACGTGCGTCTACCACCAGCCCGGCATCGACCTGCTGCTCGATGTCCTGCCCGCGAAGAACGTGCTCTTCGCGTCCGAGATGCTCGGCGCGGTGCGCGGGGCGGACCCGGAAACCGGCATCGCCTGGGACGACACGTTGCAGTACGTCGACCGCGCCGGGCTCGCCGGCGAGGACCTGGCGGCGGTGTACGAGAACAACGCTCGCCGGGTCTACCCCCGGCTCGACCGGCGGCTCGCCGCCGCAGGAAGGTGACCCGATGAGCCGACTGGACCTGACATTCGCGTGCGGCGACTACGACCGCACGCGCGCCCTCGAAGACGGGTCGATCCGGCCCGACGGCATCGACCTGACGTACCTGCGGCTCCCGGTCGAGGAGACGTTCTTCCGCATGCTGCGCCACGGCGAGTTCGACGCTTCGGAGATGTCGCTGTCGACCTACGTCGCCTCGCTCGACCGCGACCCGGCGCCGTTCGTCGCGCTGCCGGTGTTCACGTCGAGGATGTTCCGCCACGGCGGCGTCTTCATCAACACCGCGGCGGGCATCGAGAAACCGGCCGATCTCGTCGGCAAACGCATCGGCACGCCCGAGTTCCAGCTCACCGCGGGCGTCTGGATCCGCGGCATCCTCGCCGACGCGTACGACGTGCCACTCGACTCGGTCACCTACCTCACCGGTGGCCAGGAAACGCCAGGGCGGATCGAAAAGGGTGCCGTCTCGACCCGCTTCGACGTCCAGTCGATCCCGGCGGGCCGGACTCTTTCGGACATGCTGGCCACCGGCGAGATCGACGCGCTGCAGAGTCCGCGGATCCCGAGCTCGTACGTCGCCGGCGACGGTCGCGTCGCCCGGCTCTTCCCCGACACTGTCGCGGCGGAGAAGGAGTACTACGCGGAGACCGGGATTTTCCCGATCATGCACGTGGTCGCCCTGCGCCGCGAGGTCTACGAGCGGCACCCGTGGGTCGCGCAGTCCCTGACGAAAGCGTTCACAGCGGCCAAGAACGAGGCGTACGCGCGGATCTACGATGCCTCGGCACTGCGGTTCATGGAGCCGTGGCTCAACCAGCACCTGGAGGACGCGCGGAGCCTGCTCGGCCCCGACTACTGGTCCTACGGGCTGGACGCCAACCGGCACGTGCTCGACGTGTTCCTCCGCTACCACCACGAGCAGGGGCTCTCGGCTCGCCTGCGCACCGCGGAAGAACTGTTCGCGCTGGAGTCGACGGAGTCCTTCGTCATCTGACTCGTCAAGCCGCGCGCAGGAATTCCTTCAGCGCCACCTCGGTGTCGGCCGCGACGTGCTGCGGGACGGTGCGGCCGGCCTCGAGCAGCTTGCGCACGGCCATGTAGTCGCGTGGTGCGTTGACGGCGTCGATCGCGATGAGGCGCCCGCCGCGATAGTAGAAGAGCGAGAACCGTTCACTGCCGGGGTCGCCCCGTAGCACGGTCTCGTCGTAGCCGCTGCTGATCCCGGCGATCTGCAGTTTCAGATCGGCCTGGTCGGACCAGAACCACGGGATCCCGGGCGCGGGAGCGGCCAGGCCGAGCAGGCTCGCGGCCGCCGTCTTCGCCTGCGCGATGGCGTTGGGTACGGACTCGAGGCGGAGGGCGCCGTGGTCGGGGTGCGCGACGATCGTGCAGTCGCCCGCGGCGACCACACTGGGGGTGCTGGTCCGGGCGGACTCGTCGACCATGATCCCGCCGGCGCAGGCGAGCCCGATCTGCTCCGCGAGTTCGGTGTGGGGCACCAGGCCGATCCCGACGACCACGACGTCGGCGGGAATGGTGCGGCCGTCCGAGAGCCCGACACCCGTCACCCGGTCGCGGCCGAGGAGTTCGGTCACGCCGGTCGACAGCACGATTTCGGTGCCGCGCCGCCGGTGCGCGGCGAGGTAGAAGCCCGACATCTGCGGCGCGACGGCGCGGGCGAGCAACCGGTCGGCCGCTTCGACCACGGTGACGTTCCGGCCGGCGGTGGTGGCGGCCGCGGCGGCCTCGAGCCCCACGAAGCCCCCGCCGATGACCACGACGTCGCGGGCGGCCGCGAGGTCGTGTCGCAGCGCCATCGCGTCGTCGACATCGCGCAGGTAGTGGACGCCGGCGAGCTCACTCCCGGGGATCCGGAGGCGGCGTGGCGTGCCTCCGGTGGCCAGGGCGAGCCGGTCGAACTCCACCGTCCGACCGGACCGCGTGACCGCGAAGCCCTCACCGAGCTCGGGATCGGTGAGGGTGATCTCGTCGATCCATTCACCTCGGACGAGCTCGATCCGCTGAGCCTCGTAGAAGTCCCGGCCGCGCAGTGCCAGCCGCTCCTCGGGCAGTTCCCCCTTGAGGAACGCCTTGGAGAGCGGGGGCCGCTGGTAGGGCAGCCGGTTTTCCCCGCCGAGCAACGTAATCGGTCCCGAAGCACCGAGTTTGCGCAGCGAGGCGGCCAGCTCCACTCCCGCTTGGCTCGCGCCCACCACGAGGGTGCTGCTTCCCTTCACCGCCATTACTCCTCCATTGGCTAGTCCATTGGACCTTAGCGGAAGACGGCGTCCGGTGCGAGGGGTGTTTCCGAGGGTGGCGCGGGTTTTCCCGGTGCTACTCGGCCTCGTGCGACACGCGTTGCGCGGTCCGGGCGATGTGTTCGCTCATGACCCGCTGAGCGGCCGCGAGATCGCGGTTGCGGATGGCCTCGGCGAGCTCCCGGTGTTCGCCGGTCCCGCGCGCGCCCATGATGGGGGCCTGCTCGCGGGCCTCCCGCAGGGACATGAGGAGCGGGCCGTGGAAGCTCTGGATCAGCATCGTCAGCGCGGTGTTGTGGGCGCATTCGGCGAGCCGGATGTGGAACCGCGCCGAGATGTCCACCGCGTGCACGCCCTCGTCGACGGCGGTCTGCCCCTCCTCGACGAGCTTGAACAGCGCGTCGATGTCCTCGTCGGTCGCCCGCTCGACGATCAGGGGGAGGGCGCCGATCTCGACGATCTTGCGCGCCTCGGTCACCTCGCCGGCGGTGAGCACGGACATCGAAAGGAGATCGGCCAGACCCTCGCCGACGCGGTCCGTGCTCGGCGCGGTCAGGAAGGCCCCGCCGTGGGCGCCGACCCGGATGGTGACGAGTCCGGTGGCTTCCAGTACGCGAAGTGCCTCACGCACGGTCACCCGGCTCACGCCGAAGCGCTGGCACAGATCGCGCTCGCTCGGCAGCCGGTCGCCGGGGATGAGAGAACCGTCGCGGATCAGGACCTTGATCTGGTCCACGATGACCTGCGACACCCGCGAGGTGCTCACGCGGCTGAAGAGGTCGTCCTTCGCGCCGCGCCCTGTTGCAGCCATGTCTCCACCTCGTCATGGTCGATGCCGGAAATGCACCGTAGTTTAACAGTCAATGGTCTGACCTTACGGCACTAGTCCTGGTCAGGGACGGCCGCGCTGCTCCGGCCGGTCACGACCTGGCCAGAAAACTCAGTTGGACCATTGCTTTGGACTGACAATTAGTCCTACGCTCCCCTCCATGCTGAGCCGAGACAAGCCGGCACTGTCCAGAACGGCAGGCCGTGATGCTGCGCACATCGATGTGGGGGCCACGGGCGGGATCGCACACCTCGAGGCCCGAGGTGTCGCCATCGACTACGCCAAGCCTGGGTCGAAAGAGGTGACGACGGCCGTCGAGCAGTGCGACCTGACCTTGGCGCGGGGGGATTTCGTCTGCCTCGTCGGGCCTTCCGGCTGCGGCAAGACCACGTTGCTCAACGCGGTCGCCGGGTTCGTCCAGCTCGCCGAGGGCGATCTGGAGCTCGACGGGCGGCCGATCCCCGGTCCGGGGCCCGACCGGGCGATGGTGTTCCAGCACGCCAACTTGCTGCCGTGGCGGACCGTTCAGGCGAACGTCAGCTACGGCCTCGAGCTCACGAAAAAGGTCAAGAAGCCGGCGGCCAAGCAGCGCGCCGACGAGCTGCTGGAGCTGGTCGGACTCGCCGGCGTGGGGCAGCAGTACCCGGCGCAGCTCTCCGGTGGCATGCAGGCCAGGGTCAACCTCGCCCGCGCGCTCGCGGTCGAGCCGGAGATCCTCTTGCTCGACGAGCCGTTCGCCGCGATCGACGCCCAGACTCGTGAGGTGCTCCAGGTCGAACTGCTCAGGGTTTGCGCCGCACGCGACGTGACGGCGCTGTTCGTCACCCACGACATCACCGAGGCCGCGTTCCTCGCGGACCGGGTGTGCGTGTTCAGCCCGCGGCCCGGTCGCATCGTCAAGGAGATCACGGTGCCGTGGGCTCGCCCGCGGTCGCACGAGATCCGGCGGACGCGCGAGTTCGCGCAGCTGCGGGACGAGATCGCCGATGTGCTCTACGGCGCCAAAGCCGGTGCCGGGGAGGGAGCCCGATGAGCGTCACCTCTTCGCCAAGGCCGGCCTCGCGAATCGAGTCCCGGCCGGCGCGCCGGAGCCCTCGCGCGGGCCAGGCGGCCCGCCGCCGGCTGCCGTCGTGGCTCAGCGAGCAACGCCTGTTCGGCGTCGGCGCCGTCGTCGTCGTGCTCGTCGTCTGGGAGATCATCGCGCTGCTGCGGATCCAGCCGCAGCTGATCTTGCCAGGGCCGGTCGACGTCATCAACGCCTTCGGGGCGATGATCCAAGGTGGGCAGATCTGGATCGACCTGTGGACCAGCGCCCAGGAACTGCTCGCCGGCCTCGCGCTGGCGGTGGTGATCGGGCTGCCGGTGGGGCTGCTGATCGGCTGGTACAAGCGCATCGCCTGGGCGCTCAACCCCTTCGTCAACTTCCTCTACGCCACGCCGCGCATCGCGCTGACGCCCCTGCTGATCATCTGGCTCGGCATCGGCAGTTCTTCGAAGATCGCGATCGTCTTCCTGATGGCGCTTTTCCCGGTGCTCATCAACACCGCGCAGGGCGTCCAGTCGCTCGAACAAGGAACCGTGCGCGTAGCGCGGTGTTTCGGGGCGAGCGACCTCCAGCTGTTCCGCACCGTGGCCCTGCCCGGCACCGTCCCCTTCATCGCCAGCGGGATGCGGCTCGCGGTGGGCCAGGCGCTGATCGGTGTCTTCGTGGCCGAGCTCAGCGGCGCGCAGCACGGTGTCGGCATGACGATGAACACCGCCGGCCAGCAGTTCCAGACTGCCACGGTCTTCGCCGGCCTGTTCATCTTCGCCGCGGCCGGAGTGATTCTCACGGCGCTGCTGCGCCGGGTGGAGAACCACTACGCGGCCTGGCGCCTGAGCAACGACTGACGTTTCCCGTCCCCGCCCATCCCCAGAAGGACAGAACAATGAAGTTCAAGTCTGGCGCCTTCGGCGTCGCCATTTCCGTGGCGCTCGCGACGTCGTCTCTCACGGCCTGCGGCGGTTCGTCGGACGCCGGAGCCGGCGGTGTCATCACCGTCAGCTACAGCGAAGAGGTCGCTGACGAGCTGCCCCTGTGGATCGCTTCGGAAGCCGGCTACTTCAAGGAGCAAGGGCTCGACGTCAAGCTCATCAAGCTCGACAGCAACCAGGGGTACCCGGCGCTCATCGCCGGCCAGACGCAGCTCGCCTCGATGGGTGGTTCCCAGATCGTGGCCGGCACCGCGGCGGGCGGTGACGTGAAGGTGCTGGCCGCGCTCACCCCGGTGCTTCCGTACCAGATCTACGCGAACGTGCCGACCGCCGCACAGCTGAAGGGCAAGAAGATCGGCTACACCACGAAGAGCGGCTCCCAGTACATCGGCACTCTGCAAGCGCTGAAGAAGCTGGGCATCAACCCGACCGACGTGAACCTGGTGCCGCTGGGTTCGGTGACGAACGTCAACAACGCGCTGCTGGCCAAGACCATCGACGCCTCCGCCACGCACCCGCCGGCCAGCCTCAAGTTCGAGGACGCCGGGCTGCACATGGTGATCGACATGGCCAAGGAGAAGATCCCCAACATCAACGTGGGCATCTCCAGCACGTCCGAGTACCTCAAGGACCACCCGGACGTCGTCGGGAAGTTCATGGCCGGCCTCAAGAAGGGGTTCGACCGCGAGCGCTCCGACGAGGCGTATTCGACGAAGATCCTGGGCGCCCACCTCGGGGTCACCGACCAGCGCGCGCTCGACGCGACCTGGAAGTACTACGCCGGCGAGGTCCTCACCGACCCCCCGGTGGCAACGGTGGACCAGCTCAAGTCGTCCCAGCAGTCGCTGGAGGGCTCGGTGAACGGGGTCGACAAGGTCGACCTCGCGTCGCTGATCGACTCGTCCTTTGTGGACAAGGCGTTCGGGAGCAAGTAGACAGCGCACGGGAAACGCGCGGTGCCGGGTCGGTCGTCGACCCGGCACCGCGCGTTCGTCCGTCGCAGGGCGTCAGCCGTCGAGCTGCGTCGCGTGGCGCAGGTCGTCGGCGGTGAGCAGGTTCGGGTCGAGCGCGACCTCGGTGCGCACCGTGAGCGCGGCGAGGATCGACTTGCGGACCCGCCGGCCGTCGAGACCCCGCAGGCCTTTGGCCAGCTCCGCGCGGAGATCGGCGTCCCGGGCGAGCGGCGTCAGGCCGGGCCACTGCTCGGCCAGCTCGGCCAGCGACGACGCCACGATCTGCTCGATGACCTCGTCGTCGGGCAGCGTGGTGTTCATGACCAGATCGGCCCGCGAGAGCACCGCCTCGTCGACCGCGTCGACGAAGTTGGTCGTGGCCACGAGAACCAGGTGCGGGCACTGCGCGCGAAGCTGGTCGAGACCGGACAGCGCAGCGTCCGTCGCGCGGTGCACGTCGACCGGGTTGGTCTCGAACGACGCCGAACTCCGGCGTACGGCCAGAGCTTCGACCTCGTCGATCAGCACCACGGTGTGGGGTCTCCGCGCGGCGATCTCGGGCAGGGTGTCGAGGAACAGCCGCGAGACGGCCCGCTGGCTTTCGCCGAGCATGTCGCTCGGGAACGCGTGCGGGTCGACCTCGACCAGCGTCGTGGCGCCACGCGGGGCCATTTTCCGTGCGGCGGCCTGCGCGAGCCCCTGCGCGAGCGTCGTCTTTCCCGTACCCGGAGGGCCGGCCAGCACGATCAGGCCGTGCGGCGCGCCGGAGAGCCCGCTCAGCAACCGGCCCTGCCGCAGGACGAGCAGCGCGGTGCCGAGCAGCCTCTCCTTGGTGCCCGCCGGCACGATCATCGAGTCCCACGGCCCGTCGTGGTGGTCCGAGGGGAGCGCGTGCAGTCCGACGACTCCGGGCGGGAGCGTCCGCTCGCTCACGGCCAGGACGGCCGGTCGAGGGCGGGCCACACGACCGTGTTGACGTCGCCGGCCTGGGCATCGCGGATGTGGTCCGGCGGCTCTTCGAAGAGCACCGCGGGATCCATCAGCGCCCGCATCGTCTCGAGCAGGCTGTCGAACATGTGGATGCGCACGACCCGCGCGGTGTTCTCCGCGGAGTCGTTGAAGTGCTGGTGCCACAGGAAGTGGTCGACCACGATCAGGTCGCCCTTCTTCCACGGGTGGTTCTCCCCGCCCTCGGGTTCGGTGCCGAGGTAGGAGTGGCCCTCGCCTTCGAGCACGTACAGCCAGGCCTCGCCGGCGTGCCGGTGCATCGACTGCCGGCGGCCCTGGCCGATCTCGAACATCGCCATCGTGATACCGGAAGCCTGGTACCCGATGGCGCGGTCGAGGAGGAAGGTCGTGCGGGTGCCGCGCGGGGTGTTGAGCATCTCGAGCTCGTCCCAGTCGGTGTGGAGCCGACCGCTGCGGCGCTTCTGCTGCTCCTTGCCGAGACGGCGCAGACGACGGGCGTACGCGTCGTCTCCCTGCACGTCGGGAGCGCTGAACTCGGGCCGGCCCGGGAGGTTCTCGAACGGCTCGTGACCGCGGTCGTCGAGGACCGACATGCCCATCGTGGCGAGCAGCGGCTCGCTGGAGAACGTGAGGTAGCGGAACGTCTCGTCGCCGTCGTTGCCCGAGCGGTGCCACGCCCACGCCGGGATGTGGGCCGAGTCGCCGGGGGCGACGGTCACCCGCTCGCCGTCGACCTCGAGCCAGCCCCGGCCGCCGACGCCGAGCACCATGGCGTCCCAGGAGTGCCGGTGGATCGTGGTGACGACGCCGTGGTCGACCTCGTGCACGAGGGCGTCGATGGAGCGGGTCGGATTGTCGCCGTCCTCACCCATGTAGACGCCGGTGCGCATGCCCCGCGCAGTCTGCTCGAGTTTGACGTCCTCGCCGCGGATGACCGTGCGGTGGTTGTCGCGCCAGTCTTCGAGGAACTTCGCCCGCCGCGCTTTCTGCTGGTGATAGTGGGTGGTCTTCGTCGTGGTCTTCGTCGACACCGAGCCTCCAGATTGGCCGGACCATTTTACCTTTCGCATTGTGGTCCGCCGGCCGCCCTGCGGCAAGCGTGGACTTTTGGTCATACCATCAGGCATTATGGCGGGCATGAAGGTCGCCGAGGTCCTGCGCAACCGCGACTTCGATTTCTACTGGGGCGGCGTCGTCCTCTCGCAGATCGGCAGCCGGGGAACGATCGCGGCCAACCTTTACCAGGTCTACGAGCTCTCCGGTTCGGTGGCGCAAACCGGGCTGGTGGGAGCCGCGCAGGTCGTGGCGCTGGTGGTGCTCAGTCCCCTGGCCGGCGTCTACGCGGACCGGGTGGACCGGCGCAAGCTCCTCCAGTGGTCGCAGGCCGTGGCCATGGTCGTGGCGCTCGCGCTCGCGGCGACGAGCTTCGCCGGCCACGTCGACGTCGTGCAGGTGGTCGGCTCGGTCGTGCTCACCACCGCGGCGGCCAGTTTCGACCAGCCCGCCCGCCAAGCCCTGATCCCGGCCCTGGTCCCACGGGCGCAGCTGCCGCAGGCCTTCGCGTTGCTCAACCCTTCCCGAGAGCTCGCCGTGCTCCTCGGCCCCGCGCTCTCCGGTGTGCTCATCGCCGTCAGCGGGCCAGGCCTGATGTACGCCGTCGACGCGGTGACCTACCTCCTGCTGATGGTCACCCTGGCGCTGCTGCGGATCCCGCACCTGCCGGGGTCGGGCGAGCACATCACGCTGCGCGAGCAGTTCGTGGAGGGCGTCCGGTTCGTCCTGGGGAGACGGATCGTGTGGCAAATGGTGCTGCTCGACCTGGTGGCGACGGTCTTCGCGGCCTACCGGGTCCTCCTGCCCACGCTGGCGATCGACCGATTCCACCTGGGCGCCACGGCGTACGGGCTGCTCTCGGCAGCACCGTCGGCGGGAGCTCTCATCGCGACGTACACGGTCTTCCGGGTGGTCGCCCGCAGCAAGCGGCTCGGCAAGGTCCTCCTCGCTTCGACGATCGCGTACGGCCTTAGTGCCGTCCTGCTCGCCTGGGCCGCCGGGCTCGTCGTCGCGCTGGTCGCCTGCCTGCTGCTCGGCGCGTTCGACGCGATGGCCACGACGATCCGGCAGGCGGCGGTGCAGCTCGAGACGCCGGATTCGTTGCGCGGGCGGGTTTCCGCGATCTACCAGATGGCCTCACGCGGCGGCCCTGCTCTGGGCGACACCGTGATCGGTGGCGTCGCGGCGGCGGCCGGTCCCGTGCTCGCGCTGATGATCGGAGGGCTCGCGACCGCGGCCTTCGCCATCGCTCACTTCGGCCGGGCCAACCCGGTGCGCACCTACGCCGCGGCACGGGCCGAGGAGCCGACGCAGGCCTGATCTGCGGCCGACGTGGAGCGCGGGGCCCGCGGCCACGCGAGTGTGACGACTTCGCACAAAATGCCACATTCCGGTAGTGCGGATCCCCTGGCCGTGGTCTGATGACCTCCGCGATTCGCGAGGGAAGGTCGTGACCGTGAGGGGAAATCGGCGGGGATGAGCGACACCTGGCGCGTGCCCGGGTTCACCGAGGTGGACGTGCTCGGCATCGGCGGCTTCGGGCGGGTCGTGCTGGCCAAGCACGAGGCCTCGGGGCGGATGGCGGCGATCAAGTACCTGCGCGCGGAGTACCTCGCCGACGCGGGGATCGCGGACGGGTTCCGGCGCGAGGCATGGCTGTTGTCGGGCGTGCGGAGCCCGCACGTGGTCCGGCTCTTCGACTTCGTGGAGACGCCGGACGGCGCCGCCCTGGTCATGGAGGCCGTGCCCGGTGTGTCGCTGCGCGCGCTGCTGGCGACGGAGAACGTGCTGGCCCCCGAGTCCGCGCTGGCCATTCTGAAGGGCTCGCTGCTCGGCCTCGCCGACGCCCACGCGGCCGGGGTGGTCCACCGGGACTACAAACCAGGAAACGTGCTGGTGTCCCGCGAAGGCGAGTCGAAGCTGGTCGACTTCGGACTCGCCACTTTGGACGGCCACAACGGGCTGACGGCCGGTTCACCGTCGTACATGGCGCCGGAGCAGTGGTCCGGGCAGCCCGGGGTGCCCGCCACCGACGTGTACGCGGCGACCTGCGTGTTCTACCAGTGCGTCACCGGACAGGTGCCGTTCCGGGCGGACACGACCGAAGGGCTGCGCTCGCTGCACCAAGCGGCGCCGGTGCCCGTGGAGGCGGTGCCCGAGGCGTTGCGCCCCTTGATCGCGCGAGGGATGGCGAAGGATCCGGCGTGGCGGCCGGCCCGGGCTGATGCTTTCGTGGCGGAGCTGGAGATCGTCGCCCGCAAGGCCTACGGGAAGAACTGGGAGAAACGCGGCTGGAAGCGTCTGGCCGCGTCGGCCGCCGCGTTGACGGCGTTGACGCCCTTGGCGTTGCTGGCCACCGCCGGCACCGCCGCCGCACCGGTCGGCGCCGGCGCCGTGGCGGCCGGGGTCGGGGGTGGGGTCGGGGGCGGGGTGCCGGCCACGGGGACCGGGGTGGGCGCGACCGCGGTGATCGCCGGCAAGATCGCCGCCGCGGTGCTGATCGTCGGCGCGCTGGTCGCCGGGGGAGTGGCGATTTTCGGCAACCACGACGATCCGCCCGCGCAAGCGGCGGCGCTCACCGTCAGCCTGCAGACCACGTCGGGGCGGGACCAGGCCATGCCGGTCACCTACGACCTCCAGTTCCCGCAGGTGTCCGGCGGCCCCGATCCCGCGGTCCGGCAACGGATCAACGAGGCGTTGCGCGCCCCGGTCGACAAGCGGCTGAAGGCGATTCGTGACGGGGTGGCCGGCAATCGCGACCGGTTCCAGGAGGCCGGCGACACGGCCGCGGCGCACACGACGGCGCGGATCCTGTTGCAGACGCCGAGCCTGCTTTCCGTGCGGTACCAGCATGATCTCGACTCGGCCGTGCTGTCGCACCCGACCTGGCGGTTCCCCGAAACGACGACCGTCGACCTCGGCACGGGGCAGATCCTCGGCCCCCGGGAGGTGTTCCGGCCCGAAGTGCTGACCGCGGCCGGGATGAAGACGCTCACCCAGCGGCTCGAACCGCACACCAAGGACGGGTTCCGCCGCGAGCCGGGGGTCGGCGAGGAGGGCCGGAAGGTGGACATCGACGCCGCGAACAGCACCGCGGGCGGCGACCACGTGCCGGGCGCCGACTTCGGGTTCACCGAGACCGGGGTCCAGTTCGAGATCCTGTGGTACGAACTCGGCGCCAGCACGGCCGACGGGCAGGAGACCGTGACCTTGCCGTACGCCGAAATCGGCGACCTGATGCAGCCGAAGTTCCTGACGATGCTTGGCAAGCCGGCGTCGGCCTCGCCGCCACCGGCTTCGACCTCGCTCTCCCCGACGCCGTCGATGTCTTCTGTGCCCTCTACGCCCTCTGTGCCCTCGACGGGACAGTCCGCCGAGGGCCCCACGTACACGAACCCCCGGTTCGGTTTCACCGCGCTGATCTCCGAGAGCTACCTCGCGACCCCGTACGCCCCGCCGAACGGGGACGGGATGACGTTCACCAACTCCGATGTCGACGCGACGCTGACGGTGTGGGGCGCCAACTCGAACCAGTCCGCGGCCCAGGCGCTGGCCGGCGCGGTCGCCGAGGTGGAAGCGGGCGGCGGGCGAGTGACCTACCAGAAGGTCGAGGGCGACCGGTACTCGGTTTCCGGCTACCAGGGCGACGGCAAGATCTTCTACGAACGCGGGTTCACGGGATCCGCCTCGATGGCCGCGTTGCGCTGGGTCTACCCGCGTGAATACAAGGACCAGTTCGACGGGCTCGTCAGTTCGACGCTGGAAGGTTTCCGGCCCGGCGACCTCTCCCGGCCGCACTGACTCCCGGCTCTACGTCACGGGCCAGGCGCGCCGGGCGGTGACGTACAGCCGCGCGAGGGCGACCGGCAGGTCACGCGGATCGGCGATCACGTGGTACTCGTCGGGGTCGCACATCGTCCGCAGGTAGTCGCCGCCGGCCGGGTCGACGGTGATGAGGTACGGGCGGACGCCGGCGAGCCGGGCTTCGGCGAGCGCGCGCGTGGTGTCGGCGAGCGCGTAGTCGAGCACGGCGTCCTCGCCGTACCGCTGCCCGTAGTCGAGGTCGAACGGACGACCGTCGGAAACCAGCACGAGCAGCTTCGAGGGGGCGCCGTGCGTGGCGAGCCGGCGGGTGAGGTGGCGGATGGCCGGGCCCATCCGGGTGGTGTGCTGCGGCACGAGCCCGTCGAGCCGCCGCAGGGTTGCCGGCGTGCGCCGCTCGTCGAGGGACTTCACGACCGAAACCACGACGTCCTCGCGGCCGGTGCCGGAGAACCCGTAGATGCCGTAGCTGTCGCCGACCCGCTCCACCGCCTCGAGGAGCAACGCGACCGATTCCCGCTCCAGGTCGAGGATCCGGCGGATCCCGTCGTCGCGCTCGGGCAGGCGTTCGGCCGTCGACGAGCTGAGGTCCAGCGCGAACGCGACGGCCACCTCGCGGGCCACCGGTTCGAGCGCGCTGTACACGGCCTCGCCCGGCGTCCGTCCGGTCCGCACGTCGGCCATGGCTTCGACGCAGGCGTCGAGGTCGAGGTCGTCGCCGTGGCGCAGCCGCGTGCGCCGGCGGCGCCCGAGCGGAGCCATGCGTTCCAGCTGCGCGGTCAGCGCGGGCAGCAGCGCGCGGTTGCGCTTGAGCGCGTCGCGGTGCGTGCGGCCGCTGCGCCCCGAACGGGGCCGCTTCTCGCGCACCAGGCACCAGTCGGCCAGGTACTCCCCGGCGCGGTGGTCCCACTCCGGGTAGGCGAACTCGTGCCGTCCGTTCGCGTGGACGGGCCCGGTTTCCCCGTGGTGGTGGTCTTCCAGGTCGGGGCCGTGGTCGTGCGGCAGCGGCTCCGGCGGGCGCTGGACCGTCGTGACGTCGACCTGTCCGCTCTCGGCCGCCAGCGAGCGTTCGGTGAACTCGTCGGCCGCCTGGCTTTCCTCGCCGGTCATCCGCAGGATCGCCTCGGTGAGCGGCATGCCGGAAGCCGACAAACCGAGATACCGGGGACCGGGCACGTCGCGGTAGTGCACGGGCGCGAACCGGACGTCGAACACCTCGTCGCCTTCGAGTCGGAACTCCTGGCCCGGCAGCGTGAACCCGTCGTCCACAGCGGACTCGGTGAACGCGACCTCTTCGTCCGGCCCCGCCGCGGGCGTGAGGTTGGGCAGCCGCGCCAGCACGCCGTAGCAGCGGATCGCCGCCTCGGCCGTCGATTCCACAGTGGACTCTCGGTCGGCCAGTACCTTGGCCACGGCGGCCATTCGGGTGACTGCCGGATGCAGTGGCTGCGGCAGCCGGATCGAGGTGGCGCCGAGACTCAGCCGGACGAGCGCCTCGGCCGCGGCGGAGCGGGGCGGCAGCTCGGCGAGGTCCGGCCTCGTCGCCAGCTCGTCGTCGCGTACCCGCTCGTAGGCCGGTGCCAGACCGGGGAACAGCCGCAGGGCCGCGGTGTCCACGCGCAGGTCTTCGAGCACGGTGAACACCTCGACCGCGAGCGCCGTCCGGCCGAACAGGCCGGCGAAGCGGTCGAGCCCGCCACTCAGGCCGGCCGGGCGCAGCCGCCGGAAGAACGGCTCCGGCCGGTCGAGGGCGAGCTCGAAAGTCCCGAGTTCGTGGTGTAGCGCGCGGTGCGTCAGCGCCACCTGGTACCACGACGGTCCCGAGTGCACGTGCGACGGGAGCCGCACGGTCGTCGCGGTGTCGGGCCGCTGGCGAAGTTCGGCATCGTCGTCGTAGGGCACCAGTTCGCAGCCGCGCCCGCACAACGCCCGGTAGTACAGCGAGAGTGAGCCGGTCAGCGGCGCCAGCGCCGTCATGCCGCGAACACGGCGTGCGTCACCTGCCGGACGGCGTCCTGCACGTCCCGGTCGTCGCTGGTGGCCAGCACCAGCGCGAGATCGCACGCGCGCCGCGGTGCGACCCCGCGACCAATGAGCGCGCCGGCGTGGACGAGCAGGCGGGTGCTCGGGCCGTCGACGAGATCGGCGGCGTCGAGGTTGCGGATCCGGGCGCCGAGCGCGGCCAGTGCCTCGGCCACGTCCGCGGGCACGCCCGCTTCGTGCGCGATGATCTCGGCCTCCAGATCGGCGTCCGGGTAGCCGAACTCGATGGCGAGGAACCGCTGTCGGGTGCTCGGCTTGAGGTCCTTGCTCGTGACCTGGTAGCCCGGGTTGTACGACACCACGAGCAGGAAATCCGGGTGCGCCGCCACGGTGGTGCCGAGCCGTTCCAGCGGCAGCATTCGCCGGTGGTCGGTCAGCGAGTGCAGCACCACGGTCGTGTCCTTGCGGGCTTCGACCACCTCGTCGAGGTAGCAGATCGCACCCGTGCGCGCGGCCCGCGTCAACGGCCCGTCGAGCCACGTCGTGCCCTCGGCCGAGAGCAGGTACCGGCCGACGAGGTCGGCCGCGGTGAGGTCGTCGTGACAGGTGATCGTCACCAGCGGCTCGTCCGGCGGCGCCCCGATGCGCTGTTTCGCGATCTCCCACGCCATGTACTCGACGAACCGGGTCTTGCCGCACCCGGTGGGTCCCTTGAGCAGCACCGGGATGCGCTGGTCGTAGGCCGCGCGGAAGAGGTCGACCTCGTCGCCGGCGGGCAGATAGAACGGCGCGGTCACCGGGCGAACTCCCCGTTCTGCTCGCGGCGGATCCACGAGACCGGATCGGGTGCGTAGTCCCGGTGGTAGTCCCCGGGGTAGTTGATGCCCGGCACCGCGGGAATCCAGTCGTACTCCAGGTGGTGCGTGCCGCCGAGGCTGCTGGCGAGCCGCACCACGCGCTCGGAGTCGAGCGCCGTGATCCGGCCCTTGTCGATCAGCTTGACCCACTCGCCGGTGCTGCGCCGCCGGATCTCGTAGGTGGCGAACAGGTTGTGCACGTGGGGGAAGTGCATCGTCGGCAACTTGTTCTCCTTGGCGTAGGAGAGGAAGGTCTGGTCCCAGTGCTCGGCGCCGAAGCCGAAATGGATCACGCCGGCCTGCGCGCGCTCGGGCAGGTTCGTCCAGGAGTCGTTGTAGTTCCACAGGGTTTCGATCTGGCGGTAGCTCTTCGGGTTGGTGCCGATCGACGCGTCGTTGAAGTACGCCCAGCCCGGATAGGGGAAGCCGGGATAGCGCGTGTCCCGGTAGCGTTCCACGACCTCGCGCCACAGCTCGCCGTAGCGGCCGCCGCCCTCGATCTTCGTGATCATCCCCGATTCGATGGTCACCGACGCGTGCGGGAAGTATCCGGTGTGGTTGCTCGTCCCGCCGATCACGCCGTTGAGCGTGGGCATCAAAGTCTTCGCTTCGCGCAGGAAGGTCTCCGCCGGGTGGCCGAACCGGATGCCCTGGATCGTCGAGCCGAGGATGTGCCCCGAGATGTAGGCGCCCTTGGGCCACAGCTCCGCCTGCTGCGGCGTCACCTGCCAGCCGAGGTCCGTCCCTTCCGGACTCGTGATGCGGACCTCGGCGGCGTCGCGGAACGCGTCCACCACCATGAGGTCCACGGTCCGCCAGATCTCGTCGGGGATCCCGTTGGCGCGGGAGATGAAGTCCTCGTAGGTCGAGTACACCCAGTTGTTCCGGATCCGCTTGCCGGCGGCGCGTTTCCAGTGCGAGCGACCGGCTTCACCCGCGTAGACGCCGGTGTAACCGGGGCGATCGTCGAGGTAGCGCTTCAGCGCCGCCGCCGCGACGTTGAACTCGATGCCCTCTTCGATCATCGGCGGCAGCCGGTCGGTGATCTCCCGCCACCCCTCGGCCGCGCTGTAGGACTTCACCTCCATGCCGAGGTCGGTGACGTCGATCCGGTCGACCTTCGCGACGCCGATCTCCAGCAGCGCCTCGCGGATGGCCTGGAACACGAGCTCGTGCTGGTGCGGGAACGTGACGATCAGCAGCTCGTCGCCGGGCCGGACGTCGCCGAGTGCGGACCGGCCGTAGCGGCGCCGCACGTGCGCCCGCGCCAGCGGCATCAGCTCCTCGAGGTCGTCGGTGCGCTCCTGCAGGAGGTATCCCGGGAACCGCGGCGCCGGGTAGTCGAACCCCGGCAGCGGAGCGGGGACACCGGGAGCCTGCGCGGACAGGGGGTACGGGGCGGTCATCGGCGGCCGTGCTCCTCTCGGGTCAGTGTGCGGGCAGGACGATCGCGTCCTCGGGCTCGGGCTGCAAGAAGATCGGGTCGCCGTGGGCGAGGCCGACCTTCTCCTTGTAAACGCGGACCTTCAGCACGTCGTCGCCGAGCCGGACGTAGTAGTCCCAGCAGTCGCCGTGGTAGATGCTGAACTCCACGGTGCCTTTCCAGGCTTCGGCGTCGTGCTGCTTGCGGGAGAACCCGAAGCTCTCGGGCCGCATGAACACGCTGACCGCGTCGCCCGCGCTCAGCTCGGAGCTGCTGCTGCAGACCAGCCGGCCGGGCCCGACCTGCACGCACACGCCGGTCTCCAGCACCTCGGTGACGACGCCGGTGAGCGTGTTGGAGACCCCGAGGAAGCGCGCGGTGAACTCCTGCTGTGGCCGGGCGTAGATCTCCTGCGGCCGGCCGCGTTCGACGATCGAGCCGCTGTTCATCACGACCACGTCGTCGGAGACCGCGAGGGCCTCGTCCTGGTCGTGGGTGACGAACACCGTGGTGATGCCGAGCCGCTGCTGCACGGCGCGGATCTCGTCGCGCATCCGGTCCCGCAGCCCGGCGTCGAGGTTGCTCAGCGGCTCGTCGAGCAGCAGCACCTTCGGCTCGCGCACCAGGGCGCGGGCCAGCGCGACCCGCTGCTGCTGGCCACCGGACAACGCCGGGGCCGGGCGTTCGGCGAAGTCGGCCAGGCCCACGAGGTCGAGCGCGTCCAGCGCCTTCTTGCGCGCCGCCGCGGCGCGGATCCGGGGTTTGTTGACCCGCAAGGGAAACATCACGTTCTGCACCACCGACATGTGCGGCCAGATCGCGTACGACTGGAATACGATCCCGATCGGCCGGCGGTGCGCGCCGGCGAACACCCCGTTGCGGGGATCGGAAACGACCTTGCCGTCGAGCTCGATCGAGCCGGCGTCGGCGCGTTCCAGCCCGGCGATGAGCCGCAGCGTGGTGGTTTTCCCGCAGCCGCTGGGGCCCAGCAGGGTCACCAGCTTGCCCTCGGCGATCTCCAGGTCGATCCCGTCGACCGCGTTGGCGGCCACGGTCCGGCCCGGGAATCGTTTCGTCAGTCCGGTCAGCCTGATCATCTTCGGATCCCACTCTCCCGCGGGGGTTGTTGTCGGGTGTGCTCAGCTCTGATTCGCGCCCTGGATCCCGAAGCGGCGCCCGAGCAGCCGGACACCGGCGACGAGGATCGTCAGGAACAGCACCATCACCACGCCGAGCGCGGCGACCACCGGGTACGAGCCGTTGGAATAGAGGTCGTAGATGCTCACGGACACGACCTCCGACCCGGAGGAGTACAGGAAGATCGCCGCGGAGATCTCGCGGAACGCGACGATCATCGTGTACAGGAACGCGGCCAGCAGTGAGGGCATGAGAAGCGGGATGAACACCCGCCGGAACGTCTGGGCCCAGGAAGCGCCGCTCGCGGTCGCCGCCTCTTCGAGCTCGTCCTTGATCTGCGACATGCCGGGCACGAGGTAGCGCATCGCGTACGGCAGGCTGATCGTCACGAACGCGACGACCAGGATGGTCAGCGTGCCGTAGAGGTGCACGGGCAGCGGCGCGGCGAGGTACCAGTAGAGGATGCCGACGCCCATCACGATGCTGGGCACGGCGATCGGCACCGTCGCGAGCCCGTCGAGCAGCCCGCGGCCGAACACCTTCGTCTTCACCGTGAGGTAGGCGACCACGGCGCTGAGCGCGGTGACGATCACCGCCGAGCTCACCGCCGTGACGACGCTGTTGCGCACCGACTCGATCAGGGCCGGCTGCCGGAAGATCTGGGCGTAGTTGCCGAATCCCAGGTCTCCCAGCGCTTTCAGCGAAGGCGGTTCGTAGCCGGGCAACAGCGACGACCAGATCAGCATCGCCAGCGGCAGCACGACCGCGATGACGAAGAACAGGATGAACACGGCCAGTCCGGCCCAGCGCCACTTGCCCAGGTCCTGCACCGTCGAGCGGAACCCCTTGCCGGTGATCGTCTGCGTGGCCGAACGCCGGCTCAGCCGTTGCGACAGAATCAGCCCGATCGACGCGATCACCAGCACGAACACCCCGATCACCCCGACCGTGCCGTAATCCGCAGGGAACGCCTGCAGCGCGCTGTAGATCCGGCTGACGAACACGTACGTGTGGCCCGGCACGCCGATCAGCTGCGGCACCTCGAACGTCGAGATGGTCTGGATGAACATCAGCAGCGCGGCCGACAGGATCGCCGGCCGGGCCATCCGCAGCGTGATCACGCGGAAGGTGCGCACGGGGGAGGCGCCCGAGGCGAGCGAGGCCTCCTCCAGCGACGAGTCCATCGAGCTGAACGCCGCCGTGCCCATGAGGAACGCGACCGGCGCGACGTGGATGGACTGCACGAACACCATGCCGGCGATCGAGTAGATGTTGAATGTCGGGAGTCCCACCGACCGCAGGACGCCGTTGAGCGGCCCGCGTTCGGGGGAGAGCAGCAGGGCCCACGCCACCGTGTTGAGGATCCCCGGCACGATCAGTGGGACGAGCGCCGCCAGCTGCGCGAACGTCTTGCACGGGGTGTTGGTCCGGCTGACCAGCCACGCGAGCCCGAACCCGATCACCGTGCAGACGATCGCCGTGAGCCCGGCGTAGAGGAACGAGTTGAGCACCAGCGTGCCGAACCCGTCGGACGCGAAGGTCGTGGCGTAGTTGTGCAGTGTCCATGACGAAACGCCGGTGCCGAGGAACGACGTCTGCAAGCTGGCGTAGATCATCGTGCCGACCGGGACCAGCGCGAGGTAGGCCACCGCGATCGCCGCGATGGCGAGCGTGAGGTAGCGCGGCTGCAGCAGGGATCGCCAGGACCGGTGGCGCGAGGTCTTCGCGGACCGGCCGGTCTTGGTGGGTGCCGGGTCGCCGGGTCGGGTGTCCAGCAGGGTCATCGTGGGTCCTTTCGCCGGCGGGGTCCGCCACGGCCGTCAGGGGGTCACGGCGCTTTGAGTGCCGACTTCATTTCCGCGAGCTCGTTGTTGTAGTCCGCCTGCGAGAGGTTCGGGTGCCCCCACGCGGCCGGCCACTTCGTCTCGTCCCACACCTTCGCGTCGTTGGTGACGTCCGGGCGGACCGACGTGTGGTTGGTGACGTCGACGATCTCCTGCTGCCCGGCCTTGGAGACCATCCAGTCGTCGAAGAGGCGGGCGGCGTTGGGGTGCGGCGAGTTCTTCACGACGTCGATGAGGTTCAGCGACGCCGGCAGCGGTGTGCCGTTGACGAAGTCCAGGGTGTTCGGCGTCTTCTTCTTGAGGCTGGAGGCTTTGTAGCCGTACGCGGTCGCGGCGGCGAGCGGCTCGCCGGCTTGCACGTTGGTCAGCGACTGGGTGTGGCTCTCGACGAACACCGGCGCGTTGTCGCCGAGCCCCTTCAGCAACGCCAGTGCCTTGTCGTGGCCCATCGCCGCGATCAGGCTGTCGTACCAGTTGACCGCGCCGGGGTCGATCGAGAACTGCCCGCGCCACTGGGGCTTCGTGAGGTCCTCCCAGGATTTCGGTGCGGTCAGGCCCTTCTGCGTGAGCACCTGGGGGTTCCAGGAGAGCACGGTGGTGACGGCGTACACGACACCTTGGTAGCCGTCGGGCAGGCTGAGCCCGGCGGGCAGCGGTGCGGCGTCGACCGGTTTGTAGGGCTGCAGCGCGCCCGCCTGCAGCAGCTGGGCGATCTGCGGCGAGTCGCCGGAGACCACGTCGGCGTTGTACTTGCCGCCGCGCTGCTCGGTGATCACGCGGGGCGGGATCTTGTCGGCGCTCAGCCGCAGGGCGTTGACCTTGATCTTCGGGTAGACCTTGTTGAACGACGCGATGATCGGAGCGACGTCGGTGTCGGCGAACGTGGTGTACCAGACCACCTGGCCTTCCCTCGCCGCCACCTCGGCGAGCTGCTGGGGGTTGCGCTGGTCGGCCGTCATCTGGGCCTCGTCGGTAGAGCTGGCCGCGCCGGAGCCGCACGCGGCGGCCATCGTCAACGCCAGGCCGCCGGCGAGGACGGCCGAGACGGTCCGTCGGGTGCTTCGCCTCTTGTGCATTGCGGTTCCCTTCGGTGAGCGGACCGCCGCCGGGAACAAGGCGGGCTCACCACGATGTGAGTGCGGAACTGTCGCGGAGCTTCGGGTGCCGAGGGTCCGGTGCCTGAGGCCATGGGCCGTTCGGTTCGAGCAGTATGGACCTATGGTATGACCATTTGTCAACCGTTGATGCCGATGCTGGTCCCGATCGAAATCCTCGGCCCGCGGATCCACTTCGGACGGTGAGCGCAGCGCGGGACGGCCCGTGCGCGGTGAGTGCGGGCGGGCGCGTCCCTGCGTCGAAGTGGCAGCCATTCTGCCAAAGCCCGGCGGAAACCGTAGGGCCGAATGGCGGATTACCGCACCGGGTTCACACCACCACCTCGGTCATGATCCCGGCTGGGAAGATCTCGTCGGCGGTGGCGAGCCGGTGCGCGATGCCCTGCTGGGCTGCGTAGGTGAGCAGCTGTTCCCACGTGGCACGGTTGGGTTCGATGCCGAACGGGAACGGGTCACCGGCGAACAGGTCGCGCATCTCGCGGCCGTAGGTGGCGAGCCAGGGGAGCGGGTAGCGCGAGACGGCGGGGTCGAGAAGCCGTTCGACGCTGCGTTGTTTCGACTCCAGGAAGGCGTTGTAGAGGTTGCGAGCGGCCCACGGGTGCTCGTCGAGGACCTGGCGGCGCATCGCGATCAAGTGCATGATCGGCCAGATGCCGGTGTCCCCGAAGTACTCCTGTTCCTTTTCCCGGTAGTCCGGGAAAAGGCGCACGACGTCGGGGTGGCCTTCGAGGAAGCACGTCGGCGGCCGCGCGATGATCGCGCAGTCGATATCGCCCGCGGCGAGCAGGTCCGACAGCGACCGGTCGGCCACGCGGGTGAGCCGTACGCCGGGCGGCAGGTTCAGCTCCACCTTCTCGACGCGGCCCGGGGCGTTCGCGCCGGCCTGGTACCATTCGATCTCATCGAGTTTGACGCCCATGTCGTTGTGCAGCCAGCCTCGCATGTACACCGCGGCCGAGTGAGCCCACTCGGGCGAGCCGACCTTCTTGCCGCGCAGGTCTTCGACGGAGCGGATGCCGCTGCGGCGGTTGACGTAGAACGAGCCGAACCGGAACAGCCGCGAGCAAACGACCGGCAGTCCCACGATGTCCGGCTCGTCGCGGGTGATCTGGGCGCTGAACTTGGCGAAGGACAACTCGGCCACGTCCCACTCACGGTTGGCGGTGAACCGCGCGAAGATCTCGTGGTGGCTCAGCATCGACCAGGTGTGGTCGATGCCCTGGGCTCGCACGGCGCCGGTGCGGAAGTCGCGGAAGTGGTCGTAGTCGGTGGTCGCGATGCTGAGGTGGACGTCGCTCAACGAAGCCTCCCGGAAGGTCGGGCTCTGGATTGGTAGGACAGTTAGGCCTATACTTCGGAGCGTACCCGGGCGGGGCGCCCGGGAGGAACATCTTCTGCCTCCGTCGAAAAGCGCCAAGGCGCGGGAAAGCGAGGAACGCATGGGCAAGAAGGGACGCGTGTTCGTACGTGGCTTGACTTCTGAGACCTACGGGCTCGGTCAGTTCCGTCAGGCCCAGCTGGCCGCCGAACGAGTCCGCGACGACTCGGTGGTGGTCGACGACGCGAAGGTCGGCCACTCCGGCGACTCGGAGAAGTCCCGCACGTGGTGGCGAATCGGGCCGGGGGACGAGGACTTCCTGACCCAGACGTTGCAGGTGCATTTCGTCGAACTGCCGCCGCACAGCTCCAACCGGGGACACGGACACCAGAACGAGGCGTCCTTCTACATCCTCGAAGGTGCCGGCTACGAGATCCACGACGACCAGCGTTACGACTGGAAGGCCGGGGAACTGGTCTTCGTGCACACCGACTCGGTGCACCGGCACTACAACCCCTACGACGAAAAAGCCGTCGCGCTGGTGATGAAGGCCAAGTGCACGTGGATGTTCCTGGGTCTGCTGCAGCAGGGCCGCGGCGGTCCGATCGAGCGGCCGGACGAGTTCGGTGAGCGCGAGGACTGGTCGCGGATCTGGACCGACGGTGTGCTGGAGCGCAAGAAGGTCGTGCGGCAGGAGGACACGGTCTGGGAAACGACCCCGATGGGCCGCGTCCGCGTGCTCAACAGTCCCGAGCGGACGGACCTGCGCCAGTTCTCCGTCGATGTCTTCGAGCTCGACATCCCGGCCGGCAGCCGCTCGGGCAAGCACTGGAAGATGGCCGACGAGGTCCTCTATGTGCTCGATGGCTCCGGCTATTCGCTGCACTGGGAGGTCCAGGAGGAGATCGCGGAGAAGTACTACGCGCGAGTCGCGAAGACGCCGACCCGGCACGAGATCACGAAGGGCGACACGCTCTACGTTCCGCAGAACACGATCGCCGTGCACTACGCCGCAGACGGCACTCCGCTGCGCTTGCTGTCCGCGCAGAACCGCATGTTCAAGCACATCGGCTACGACAAGGTGCACTACTTCGAAAACGCTCCGGAGTACACCGGCGAACTGGCCGAAGCCGCCAGCGCCGTCTGAGGCGTCCGTGAAGAAGGGGCCTGTCTCGTGGATTCATCGCGAGGCAGGCCCCTTTCGCTTCGACTGCCGCGGGGTGCGGCCCCGTCGGCGGGGAGGAAGGTACTGATGTCGGATCACGGAAGCGTTGGCGTGGCCGGGCTGGGTGCGATGGGCGCGCCGATCGCGCGGCACCTCGCCGGCGCCGGCTGGGACACGGTTGTATTCGACCGCGATCGCTCCACAGTGGACGAACTGGTCGGCGCGGGCGCGAGGGCGGCCGGGTCCGCGGCAGAGCTCGGCGGGTGCGACGTGGTGCTCGTGATCGTTCCGTCCGATGAGGACGTGCTCGAGGTGTCGGCGGCCGTGCTGACCACGGCGAAGCGTGGCTCCGCGTTGCTGATCTGCAGTTCGGTGACGCCCGAGACCTCGCACCGCGTCGAGGCCGAGGCCGAAGGCGCCGGAGTGGCCGTCCTGGACGCGGCCCTCACCGGTGGTGTCCGCGGAGCGGAGAACGGCGAGATCGTCCTGCTGGTCGGTGGCGAAGAAGCCGTGCTGGACCGGGTGCGCCCGGCGCTGCAGCCGTGGACGAAAGCGGTGCACCACCTCGGTCCGCTCGGCTCCGGCCAGGTCGGCAAGACGGTGAACAACCTGTGTCACTGGGGCCAGATCACGGCGATCGTCGAGGCGATGCGCCTCGGTCGCAGCCTCGGCGTCGAGCCGGCGAAGCTGCGCCGGGCCTTGCTCGACGGAGTGGCCGCGAGCGCCACGCTCGCGCAGCTCGAACTGATGCGCTTCACCTGGTACCGCAAGGATCTGGCCAACGCGTTCCGCATGGCCGACGGCGTGGGCCAGGATCTGCCGGTGGCGCACACCGCCCGCGAGGTGATGGAGGGCATCACCATCGCGGGCGTGGCGGAGCTGTTCGGCGGGCCGCCCGCCTAACGGTCGGGGTCGACGGAGAGGTGGGCCGACCACTTCTCCTCGATCCGGCCGACCCGCCAGACGAGCACGGCGACGAGCCAGGTCGCGACGAACAACCCGGCGATCGCGAAGCCGACGTTGTTCAGGTCGAGGTCGGCGATCGCGGCCAGCGGGCCCGAGACGATCCCGAGCCGGTCGGCGAGGATCGACAGCAGCTCGATCGTCCCGATGACGAGCGCGACAGCCACCGAAAGCGCGGTCACGGTGAGGTTGTAGAAGACCTTGCGCACCGGCTTCGCGAACGCCCACCCGTAGGCGAAGTTCATGAAGCAGCCGTCGGCGGTGTCGAACAGCGTCATCCCCGCCGCGAACAGCACCGGCAGCACGAGGATGGCGTACCAGGGCAGGGCGAAAGTGGCCGCGCCCGCCGCCAGCACGAGCAGGCCCACCTCGGTGGCGGTGTCGAACCCGAGTCCGAAGAGGACACCCACCGGGTAGATGTGCCAGGGCTTGCGGACCGCCTTCGTCAGGCCGGACAGCAGCCGGTTCAGCACGCCGCGCCGCGCGAGGTGCTCCTCGAGCTCGGCTTCGCTGAACCGGCCGTGGCGCATCTCGCGGAACACTCGCAGAATGCCGAACAGCACGACCAGGTTAACGATCCCGATGATATAGAGGAACACCCCCGATACCGACGTGCCGATCAGGCCCGTCACCCGGTGCAGCGCCGACGAGTCGTCCGTGACCGATCCGGCGAGCGCGCGCACACCGATCGAGAGCAGCAGGCACAGTCCGAACACGACGGTCGAATGACCGAGCGAGAACCAGAACCCGACCGACAGCGGCCGGCCCCCCTCGGCCATCAGCTTGCGGGTGGTGTTGTCGATGGCGGCGATGTGGTCGGCGTCGAACGCGTGGCGCAGCCCCAGCGTGAACGCCGTGACGCCGAGCCCGACGCCGAAGAACCCGCCGCCGGCCAGCGCGTGGTGCTCCGGGGCCACCACGAGGCCGAGCACCCCCCAACCGACGAGGTTCAGCAGTAGGACGACCGTGGCCATGCCGCCCAGAGACGCCCATTCGCGGCCGCTGAGCGCGACGCGGACGCGGGCGAGCCGGTGGGATCCGTCAACCGTCACGACGAGCCGCCAGCAGGCAGGTGTACAGGCCGCGCCACGGCATCTCGACGTCGCCGAACCCGGCCTTCGCGAGCCCTTCGAGGTGGTCGTTCACCGAGGGCAGCGCGTCGTTGTGCTTGTGGGCACCGGCCTTGTCGGAAGGCGGGATGAGCTGCTTGCGGGCTGCGCGCAGCCGCGCGTCCCACACCGGCCCGGGCCCGATGTGGTCGAGGTTCAGCAGCCAGCCGCCGGGCGCCAGGTGCTCGGCCGCTTCGGTGTAGAACCGCGCCAGCTGCGCCGGGTTCAGGTGGTGGCTGGCCCGCGAGGTCATCACCACGTCGAGGTCACCGGGCAGTTCCGCGAGGTCCGTCATGTCGGTGAGCTGGTAGGAAACGCGGTCGGAGAAGCGGGCGAGTCGCGCGCGGGCGGCGTCTTCCATCACGGTGGAGACGTCGGTCCAGATGCCGTGCGCGCCGGGGAAGAGATCGAGCAGGACCTCCAGGAAGTCACCGGGGCCGCTGCCGATGTCGGCCACCAGTTTCGTCCGCGGCCGGTCGCCCGCCACCAGCGTGGCGGCGATTCGCCGGGGCAGCACGAGGAATCCGACGAGGCTGTCCTGTTCCAGCCACGACGTCGCGACGGTCGGGTCCAGCCATTCGGACACGGGTGTTCCTTCGGGCACGGGCACTCCTCACAGGTCGGATGGGTTCGTGGCTCGGCCGTGCTCCCGCCTCGGGTGCGGGAGCACGGCCGAGGGAATCGCTTACTTGCGGGCGCCGTGCGTGGTGCCGGCCTCGACGGCCGCGTCGAGGAGCTGCTTGCCCTCGTCGGGGGAGAGCTGCACGCCGTGGCGCTCGATGTTGTGCAGGCGCATCGTGCGCAGCAGTCCCGTGTCCTGGATCGCGAGGTAGCGCGCGGTGTCATTGCCGTCGAGGTTGAAGTGCTGGTGCCACGCCCACCGAGGCGGCGCGAACAGCGTGCCCTCCTGCCATTCGACGACCTCGATCGGCTCGTCGTCGTAGTTGACGAGAGAGAAACCGTGTCCCTTGACCACGTAGAGGTAGGCCTCGGTGGTGTGGCGGTGGCGCACGGAGTTGTTGCCCGGCTTGAGCTCCGAGATGTGCGCGCTCAGCACCTCGTAGTCGGCGAGGTCGAAGTAGTGGCCTCGGTTGTTGCGCCACGGCCGGGCCGGCAGCTCCATCTTCCTCAGGTCGTCCTCCACGACCAGGCCCTTGTTCGGCGGGTGCTGCCGGTTGAACTCGTCGCGGGCCGCGATCTCCGAGGAATCGAGGTTCTTCTTCTCGCTGGCCAGGACGCCCTTCAGGTACTCGTCACGCACTGCTGCTCTCCTTGTCGTACTCGCGGGGGACTTCAGGGGTTCTCGGTGCGCCGCACCACGTGCCGCCACAGGGTCGTGACGTTGAACGCCCCGCCCAGATCGGGCAGGAGCGCGAGGTCCTCGTCGGGGATCGCCACCGGTTTCCCGCCGGCGTGGGCGACGGCGAGGGTGTGCCGGGCGAGCGTGTCGACGGCGATGGCCTGCAACACGGCCTGGGCCACCGCGGTCTCGGGGTCACCGCCGGCGACGCTGACCAGCCCGTGTCCACTGAGGACCAGGACCGGCCGGTCGCCGAGCGCGTCGGCCATCTGCCCGGCGAGGTCGTGGTCGTTCACCAGCACCGAGCGCGGCCACACGGGGATGCCGTCTGCGGCCAGCCGCGCGGCGGGGATGTCGTAGGCGCCGAACAGCGGCAGCCACGGCAGCCCGGCGAGCGCCATGGTGACCACGGCGGGTGGGTGCGCGTGGACCACGGCCGTCGCCTCGGGGTGGCGCCGCAGCACCTCGGTGTGGATCGGGAGCTCGTTGGGCACGCTCCACTCGCCGGTTTCGGGCGTGCCGTGCAGCGGCACCGGCCGGATGTCCTCCGCCGTCGTGTAGCGGAGGCCGGCTTCCTCCGGGCCACGGCAGCGCACCAGCAGCTCGTCCGGCGACGTGCGGACGCTGATGTGGCCGAGCACGTGCTCGACGAGGCCGGTCGCGGCGAGCACCCGGCAGGCGAGCGCGACGGACTCCCTCACGGCGCCTCCTGTTTGTTCCGAAGGTCTGGTCTATTGGTTAGTCCGAACGACGATATGACCATAAGGCGCCCTCCAGCGGCGGGTCAACCCTTGGTCGGGCGCCGCGACAGCGGGGGTTTCGGTGTTCCTGTGAGAGGATCGGCGCATGGAACCAGCAGGGCGGGGTGGATCCGCGGCTGCTCCGCGGGCGGACAGCGGACTGTTCGACGTCGTGTCGTCGAGCCGGATGTCGGAAGTCATCGTCGAGCAGATCCGCTCGCTCATCCGCGCCGACAAACTGCGTCCCGGCGATCGCCTGCCGAGCGAGCGCGCCCTGTGCGAGCAGATGGGCGTCAGCCGGGTCACCGTCCGCGAGGCGCTACGCGTACTGGAAGCCGCCGGCCTGGTCGCGATCCGGGTCGGCGCGCGCGGCGGCGCGTTCGTCACGACGCCCTCGTCGACGAAGCTCAGTGCGAACCTCGCCGACCTCGTGAACCTCTCGCCGATGACAGCGCCGGAAGTCATCGAGGCCCGGCAGGTAGTGGAGCTCGGCATCATCGACGCGGTGATCGAGCGGGCGACCGAAAAGGACGTCGAGGACCTACGCGAGTTGACCCGCGAGCACCAAGCCGCTCTGAAACGCGGCGAGTACAGCATGGAGATGTCGGCCGCGTTTCACGTCCGCGTGGCGCAGTGCACCCACAACGCCGCCATCGAAATGCTGGTGCACTCGTTCCACGGTCCGCTGCTGATGTCCCTGCGCGAGGCCCAGGTGGCCGCGCCGCTGATGGGCCACCGGGGCACCAGCGAACACCGCGAGTTCGTGGAGGCCATCGCCGCGCGGGACGCGGAAAAGGCGCGCGAGATCATGGCCAAGCACCTTCGCCGGACTTCCCAGCGGATCGCGCGCGTGCAGGCTTCGCGGGAAAAGGGCAAAGAAGTGTAGGTTCGCCGAGACCCCCGCCGTGACCGGCCTTATTTGTCGGCCGGCACGTAACACAGTTCGAGGACCCCGGACGGGCCGGCCCAGCCGCTGTGCGTACCCACCGGCCGGAATGCGCAATGAGGGCGCGCGCGGGGCGGTGAAAGTGCCCTCGCGGACGCGGGGGGCGCGCTTAGGGTGAGAGCGTGAACTTCTTCCTGCGCGCCGTGCTGGGATCGGGCCGGCTGCCCGAGCCGATGCGTGCGGAGCTGCGGGGTGAGGGCGTCGTGTACCTGGCGGAGGGGCTCACCGGATCCGTGCGTTGTCGCGGCTATCGCGCGCCGGGGGTGTGGCGGTTCGGCGCCGTCGACGCCACGGCGGGCGCCCTCGCGGTGACGCACCGGCGGTTGTTGGTGTGGCTCACCAGCGGTGACCAGAAGGGCAAGCACATCGACGTGCCGCTGCGCGAGGGCCGGCCCTTCGGCGTCACGGTCCGGGCGGAGGAACGGCGGCTGGTGCTTGGCTACGAACCCGCCACCTTTCACGCCGATCGCTCCGGTCACGTCGAGGTGCGGTTCAAGACCGCTGAGGCGCCGAGGATCGCGGCGCTGCTCGGTGCGCGCTGAGCCGCGCGAGGGAGAGGGATGCGTTCTCGCCCCATGGTTTCGGGCTGTGCAACGTATCCGGCAACACCCCCGGCAGCGTCAGCGGCGACACCGGCTTGCGCTCGCGGAATCGTGGTGCCTCAGCCGAGCTCCTCGACCAGCCCGATGATCACGCCCGCAGGGCCGCGGACGTAGCAGTACCGGCAGTAGTCCTCGTACCGCGCGACCTCGCCCACGAGCTCGGCCCCGTGGGCGCGCAGGCGTTCGAGGGTGTCGTCGACGGAGTCGATGATGAAGGTGAGGCGAGGAATACCCGGGACGTTCACCGGCGCGCTCGGCGCGGGGGCGGTGGACACCGGCGAGCGGAACGCCGACAGCTCGATCCGGCCGTGGCCGTCCGGGGTCCGCAGGAAGGCGAGGTCCGCCCGGACGTCGTCCAGCCCGACGAGCTGGTTCACCCATTCGCCCTCGACCTTGGTCTCGCCCTCCAGCTCCATCCCCAGTTCGACGAAGAACGCGACCGCGGCCGCGAGGTCCTCGACCACGAAGCCGGTGTGGTCGAATCGGCGGATCGTCATGGTTGCCTCCCGTGTCGCGCGGCCCTCGTGGCCGCTCGTGTCCCTGGGACGGAGCCGGTGCCGTGGTTCCGACATCGGTGGCTGTGCCCATCGTCACAATCCTCGCCCCGTGTGACGAGCGCAGCTCGAGAACCCACAGATCGGCGAAGCGTGTGCAGCTCGTCGCCGTGGAAGGCGGAGGAGCCGGCTTCCACGGCGACGACGTCAGGACGGGACCGGCCACGTCCTGACGGTCCTCAGCGGACGAAGACCCCGATCCCGTTGGCGACCGAGCGCTCGCCCGCGGCGTCGGTCGGGTGGTTGCGCACCGTGACGGTGTGAGCGCCCAGGTCTCGAGCCACGAGTGAGGTCGAGCCGCCGCCGTCGAGGTTCACGGCGTTGGCGTCGCCGGTTTGCTGCAGGAGCTGGGCGACCTCGAGGGTGGTCATGCCGCCGGGGGTGCCGGGTTTCGCCTGCACCGCGACGAAGAACAGCGTGTGGCCGTCGGCGCTGAAGCCCGCGCCGGTGCGGACCGCGGCGGTCTTGGCGTCCTGGCCGGGGACCACGGTGCCGTCGCGGAGGATCGGGAAGCCGCCGATCGCGAAGCTGAACGGGATGCCGCGCCCGGTCGACAGGGTGTAATGCACGTTGACGTGCTGGCCGACCTTGAGTGTCCGCAGCGCGTTCGCGCCGGCTTCGCGCCCGACCAGCACCGTCTCGTCCCGCGCGATGGCGCCGGCGCCGGCGGTGTCGCCGACCGAGACGACCCGGTCGTGATCGAGCGTCACCTCGGTGGTGTCCGTGCTGCACGCGGCGCCCCGGTTGGTGTCGGTGCCGCAGACCGAGCGGGCGCGGGAGGTCGCGCCCCACGCGCTGGTGTAGGCGCCGATGCCGCCGACGGGGATCGCGTACTGGTTCAGCCCGCCGAGCGAGTACGTGGCCGACTTGATACGGACGCTGCCCTCCAGGTGCGCCGAGCCCAGGCGCGCCACCCGGTCGACGCCGACGCCGAGCACAGCCTCCGTCGTGACTCCGGGCGGCATCCCGGGCCCGAACCGCTGCCCGTTCGGGACGGCGGCCTTGAGGACGCGCCGATCGGCGATCTCGGGGCCGTCGGAGGAGTCGGTGAAGGCGACGCCGGGGTGCTGGGCCTCGGTGTTGTTGAAGAAGTCGCCGTTGACGCCGGCCACCGCTCCCTGGGCGTTCGCCATCTGCGACACCGTCGCGGCCTGCGCCACCGACTGCGGGTGCAGCAGGTCCACCGAGACGCGCGGGTTGCGCAGGTCGACGGTCAGCAGCTCACCCTGGATGGTCGCGGCACTCGCCGAAGCGGTCGTGAAGGTCTCGAGGCGAACGCCGGGAGCGACCTGTTCGCTGCCGGTCACGTCGAGGGCCGTGTCCGCGAACGCCGACGTCGGCAGCGCCGTCGTGGCAGCGGCGGTCAGCGTCAGCGCCACCAGCGATCTGCGCAGTCTCATGGGCGGGTCCTTTCTTACCGGAACAGAGCCCGCCCACTCTTGCGGCCGGTGGTGACCCCGTCCGGCCGTGGTCGTGAACCCGGCATGAACAGCAGGAGGGCTCCTGGTTCGAGTCCGGCGGCAAGCAAGAAGCCCAGGCCGAGGGGCCTGGGCTTCTTCTCTGACGCTGACCGCGGAACTCAGCCGGCCGGTGTCGCGGTCCGGTGACCGAGTGCCGTCAGCGTGTGCGGGTGGTCCGCCGGGACGACGCCCGAGTACAGGGCCGTTCAGCACGACAGGCAGCAGTACTGGCGGAACACCACGCGGGCGTCGATGTAGTCGGCGGCGTCCGCGATGATCTGCGGCCCGGCGTCCGACGGTGGTCCTTCGTGGACCGCGACCGCCGGGTCGCCGGCGGCGGTGCTGAGGCGTTCGCCGCAGTGGCCGCAGGCCAGGCCGCCGTCGGCGGGCTCGACGAGGTTGTCGTCGAGGCGGCGCGCGCTGGTCAGGTCGGTCTTGCCGAGCGAGGCCGGCGCCTGGGAGCGGTCGCGCCGGGTGTCGCGCCGCCGAGCGCGTTCGGCGGTCGTCGCGGCTTCGTCCACCGTGCCGCCGGCCAGGACGATCCCGTAAACGGATTCTGCCGCGTCCGGCGTGATCTTGGCTTCGCGCAGGTCGCGGGCCACAACCAGTTCTGCCCGGGCTCCAAGGAAGACCCGAGTTCGTCCATTGTGGATGATATCGGGCCGGAAGCGAGGAGCGAGGCGACGGGGCTCTGCCGCGAAACGAGTTCCAGCCCGCTGTTGCCCGGGTGACCGCCGGCGAGCCCGTTGTTCTGGGCGACGGCCTTGCCCGCGGGCGCCAGGACCAGCCCCATCGGGATGCTCGTGCCATGCGGCGTCATGGCGATCGACGCGCCCAGTCCGCTTCCATGATGATGCTGACGAACGGCGCAGGCACCTCCGGTAGCTGGGCACCCCCCTGGCATGGAACGATCTCGCCAGAAAATGGCTCACCATCACATGGACGGTGCGGCCAACAGTTTGGTCGGCTACGACAACGCCATTCGGGCAAACTGCGGGCAACCCGCGCGGCCGGTCAACAGCCGGCTTACGTGTTGTGGTGGATGCCGCCAGCGGGTGATGAGCCACGCGCGCACCAAATGTCTGAGGGCTGGTCAGTCGTGAAGCCCCGCTCAGGTGAAGTACAACCTCGACGGCGCCGGATCCTGGTACACCCTCGGACTCCCGCCCGGCGTCGGATCGGCGCCGAAGGTCACGCCCTGGCCGGTGCGGACGCTGGTGAGCGTGAAGAAGCCGCTGAAGCTGGTCGGGTTGGCGACCGGGTCGATCGGGGTGAGGGTGAACTCGTCGGCGTGGTTGGAGTTGTCGGCGGCGCACGTGTAGAGCAGCTGGTGGCCCAGAGGTGTGGTCGTGGCGCTCGCGTGGAGGAGGCGGCCGGTGGCTTTGGCGGCCGGCGAGGTGCCGGCGCCGAGGGGGCCGAAGGACCACAGGTCGGCGTCTTCGACGTCGGCCGGGCGGGGGCGGTGGACGACCTCGAAGTTCGGTGGCGCGCCGGGCGCGGCGGGGATGGGTTCGGTGCTCGCGTGGAGGCACTCGTTGGTCGAGTCTTCGCGGACGTAGGCGCCGTCGGGGCCGGGCAGGCCCGCGCAGAGGTAGCCGGCGGAGGTGGCGAGGCGCAGTTGCTTGCGGACGGTGATGAGCTGGGCCGGCATGTCGGGCACGCCCAGGCTCGTCAGGACGACGCCCATGCGTTCGAGGAGCGGGGTCAGCACTTCCTGCTGGGTTTTGCGGCCGAAGACCGTGTCGCGGTAGGTGCGGATCTGGTCCATCAGCTGGGCGCGGCGGCCGGCGTCGTTGTGGACGAGCTTGGCCAGCAGCCCGCTGGTGCGCACCGTGAAGTGCCGCGCGGGCTGGAAGGTCTGGTCGACGCCCCACGGGATGAGCTTGAACTTCACGTTGCCCAGACCGGGTGCGGCGACGGCCTCGACGTCGTTGTAGGCGTAGGTGTTGTTCGTGTTGCCCGTGTAGCCGTCCCAGTGCTTGAGGAAGAACTCCATCGCGTAGAGCTTGACGAACTGGTCGAGGTCGAACACCTCGGCGGCCCCGCTCAGCCCGTGGGCGGCGAGGTGGTCGATGGCCAGGCGCAGGTCGGCTTTGTTGTCGAACTCCGAAAGGTCCTCCACGCCGATGAAGTCGAACCGCGCGTCGGTGAAGTCGTCCTTGTGTTCCAGCTCGTAGAGATTCCCTTTCATGTTCCCGAAATTGCGCTCGATGTAGCGGGGCATGATCGGTTCGGCGTTCACGAAGACGCCGGGGCCGAGGGCGCCGGTGCCCTGGCCGACGAGGGTGCCGTTCACGCGGACGCGCGCGAAATTGCAGCGGGAATGCGGCAGCCCGGCGAGCTCGAACAGCTTGTAGTCGAGCGGCTGCCGCACGAAAGCGGAATCCTGAACGGAGTTGTTGAGCGTCAGGTACCGGGACCCGATGAGGGCGGTGATCAAGGGCTTGTTGGCGTCGCGGAACTTCCCGATGTCGATGTGCAGACACGGTTTGTCGTTGCTGAACGAACCGCAGAACGACTTCTTCTTGATGCCGACGTCGGGAAATGACGTCCGGGCGGGGAATTTCGTGCCGGAAATTTCGACCGAGGTGGCCTTTCGCCAGGTGAATCGGCTGCCGCCGGTCCAGTCGAAGTTGCAGCGGCCGCCGGCCGGCTCTTCGGTGCGCACGGCGTCCCAGTCGGCTTGGGGCATCACGATGTCGATCGTGAGGACATTGTCGATCTCGTAGAGGGAATCCAGTGCCTGCTGTTCCTGTGCGCTCATCGTCCCACCTCCGCGATCGGTCCAGTGTACGGCTGGAAAAGCGCCTCTGTACTGCCCTGTTCGCCGCTCCTACGATTGGGGTATGGCGGCGGTCGACGATCTCGTGGAGCTGGTCCAGCGCGCGGCGGCGGCCGAGAAGAACGCGATGGCCGCGAAGTGGAAGGACGAGGACGACGTGCGCCGCATGATCGGCAAGGCGCGCGCGGCCTCGGAAGAGCAGCGGCGGGAGATGCACCGCGACGTCGATCCCGCCCGGCTGTCGCCGGAATGGGCGCGGCTGCGGCAGACCCACGTCGACGCCGAGCCGCAGGAAGACCGCGCGGAGGCCGTGGCGCACCAGACCGTGACACACGAGACTGTGACACACGAAGACGCGGCGCAGGCTGAGCGCGACGGGGTGGCCGCCGTCGCGATCGCGCGGATGGCGTTGACCGACGCGGCGCGGGCCGTGCTGGAGGCGCGGCTGGCGCGCATCCGGGCGGGGGAGGACGAGCCGGGTGCGGTGGCCGCCGACGGGCACGTGCCGCTGCACGGCAGCAACGCCGTGAGCCGCCACGGCCCGGCGCTCGCGCACGGGCTCGCCGGGGAGATCCGGTACGTGCTCACCCGCAAGCCGCGCAAATCCGTCAAGGCGCTGGGGGTCGCGTTCGGCCTGGGCCTGCTGTACCTGGGGTACCTGCGGCTGTTCCGGTGGGACCAGGACCAGAAATGGCTGCCGTACCTGGGGTTGTGGACGATCTCGTACGTGATGGGCGGTGCCGTCTGCGTCAACGCGATGAGCTTCGACGCCATGCGCGTGCGGGCGGCGCTGGACACCGGGTCGCGCCTGTGGCACTTGCTGGTGATCAAGAATCTGGCGCTCGTGTGCATCGTCGCGCCGGTAGGCTTCGCACTCAGCGCCCTGCTGGCCTGGCGCGCCGGGGAGTTCGGGGCGTTCGCACGCGCGTGCACGCTGGTGGTGTGTTTCATCCTGCTGTGGCTCGGCGTGGGCAACGTACTCTCGATCGCGCTGCCGAACCGCGACGAACCCCTGTTGAAGCGGCGCAAAACGGGCACGCTCAAGCAGTTCGTGATCGCGCTCGGCGTGGCGTCCGCGGTCGGGTACCTCGTCAACTTCATGCTGCTCTGGCGCGTGCTCGCCGCGCGGGCGCTGACGGAGCGGCTGGGCGCGGTCGTGCTGCCGGCGATCGCGATCGTGCTGAGCTGCGTCGTGATCTGGGTGCTGCTGACCGTCTTCGCGATCGCGCTGGCGCAGCAGCCCGCGGTGCGCCGGCGGCTGCAACGCGAGACCGCCGACTACAACGCGAACGCCGAAGCCGAGGCCTACGCCGCCGAAGAACGGGAGGCGAAACCGGTTTCGCCGGCGCCCTCCTGACCCCACCCGGCGCGGGTGAGGTGTCGGGCCGCCGGGTGACGGCATGCTCGCGCCGAGACGCTCGGGAGGAGACCGGCCATGGCCTCGAACAAGGACGCGCCCGTCGACCTGTACATCGCCGCCTATTCGGACCCCGACGCGGCCCGCGGTGACTGGGCCGCGATCAAACAGCTGGCCCACGAGGACGTGATCAAGGTCAAGGGCCTGATCCTCGTCAGCCGCCGCGGTGACGGCAAGATCCACGTCGACGACGACTTCCACACCACCCGCAAGGGCGCCACGTGGGGCGCCGTCGGCGGGGCGGTCGTCGGCCTGATCTTCCCGCCGTCCCTGCTCGCCGGTGCGCTCGTGGGCGCCGGGCTCGGCGGTGGCGTCGGCGGGCTGCTGTCGCACTCGGAGAAGAAGGCGATCAAGGCCGAGGTGGAGGACACGCTGCCACCGGACAGCTCGGGCATCGTCGCGCTGTTCGAGGAACGCTGGGTCATCGAGGTCGACAAGGCCCTGCTGCACGCCGCGAAGGTCACGAAGGAGACGGTCGACGGCGAAAGCGCCGAGCAGGTGACGTCGGCGGCCTCCGCGGCGAAGGGCAAGGAGTAACGACCGTCCACACGGGCCGGCCACCCGGACTGGGTCCGGGTCGCCGGCCGGCTGCTGCGCTCCTTCTGCGGTGGGAGTTTCCGTCTTGGTGGTGGGTGGTTTTGTCTTCTAGCAGCGCCTGCCCAGGCGGCGTAGTCCTGGTTGTAGACAACCGGTCTACTACGTGAGGACGGAAACGATGAGCAGCAACAGCGGGCAGAAGGTGGCCGTGGTCACCGGCGCGTCGCAGGGGTTCGGCGCGGGGATCGTGGAGGGGTACCGCAAGCTGGGTTACGCGGTGGTCGCCACGGCGCGCTCGGTCGAGGAGTCCGGTGACGCCGGCGTGGTGCCGGTGGCGGGTGACATCACCGACCCGGCGACGTCGGACCGGGTGGTGGCCGCGGCGATCGAGCGGTTCGGCCGGATCGACACCCTGATCAACAACGCGGGCGTGTTCGTGGCGAAGCCGTTCACCGAGTTCACCGCTGAGGATTTCCAGTGGGTCGTGTCGGTGAACTTGGCCGGCTGGTTCAATATCACCAGCAAGGTGCTTCCGCACATGCTCGACCAGGGTAGCGGGCACATCGTGCAGATCACGACCAGTTTCGTGGACCACCCGGTGTCGATTGTGCCGGCGTCGGTGTCGATGCTGACGAAGGGCGGCCTGCAGGCGGCGACGAAGTCGCTGGCCGTGGAATACGCCGGGCGCGGGATCCGCGTCAACGCGGTCGCCCCGGGGATCCACAAGACCGCGCTGAACCCGCCCGAGACCTACGCCGAGCGCGCCGGCCTGCACCCGCTGGGCCGCATGGGCGAGGTCAGTGACATCGTCGAAGGCGTGCTGTACCTGGAAAACGCCACGTTCGTCACCGGCGAGATCCTCAACGTCAACGGCGGCCAGAGCGCCGGCCACTGACACACCCCGCCACCCCGGGCCGCGGACACCCACCGTCCGCGGCCCCGGGGCGGCGCCGTCCACTTCGGACCGAATCCGCGGGGGACTGATCCGAGGCACCGGACTGTGGGCCGCGGAATCAGATGTATTTCCGAGACGCCTCAGCGGCCCCGGTGTCTTTCGACGCCGGGGCCGCTGGATGTCAGACGGAGATCGCGACGGTCATTCCACGATCTTGGACACGTGGTAGTGGCTGATCAACCAGTCGCCTTCGGCCTGCTGGAGCAGAATCACGGTCAGGTGAAACCGAAGCTCCGTGCCATCTGGGCGGGTGAACACCGGATCGACGTAGGCGGAAAGCACGTCCTGGGCGAGGGGCCGGATTTCCCTGATCTCATAACGAACCGTCAATCCGACGGGCTGTTCCGCGTAGTACTCCTCGACACCTTTCCGGCCGAGGGAATAGCCAGGGTGCGCACCCTGGAACAGGGCGTCTTCGGTGAAGCTGCTCGCGACTCGATCGGGCCGGTGCGAGTCGACGCCGTCCTTCCAGGCGTCGAGAACCCGGGTGATGACCGCTTGGTAGTCCATCTTGACCTCGGCAGATTCGCTCAAGTAGTAGACCGGTTGTCCACCTTCAGGAATACCCCGACGGCGGCTTCATCGCCAGGAGGTAAAACCACTCACCACCTAGGCGCAGGCTCCCACGGCGAATTCGTGGCCCGCGGAACGGTTTCCTGGCTCGGGAAGTCTTGGCGGCGTAGGCTTTTCTCATGGGACGGACCAGTGATGCCAGGGAGAAGATCCTGGCTTCCGCTCAGGCGCTGCTCGAATCGCGCGGCTACGCGGGAATGGGAGTCGCCGACGTGTGCAAGGCCGCGGGTGTGGTGAAAGGCAGTTTCTACTACTTCTTCGAGTCCAAAGAGGCCCTCGCGCTCGCCGTTGTCGAGCAGCAGTGGACCGGGCAGCTCGCGGTCTGGTCGGAGATCCTGGTGACCAAGGACGGTCCGCTCGACCGGCTGCACCGCCTCTTCGAAGCGACGGGGAACACCCTGCAGGCCGGCCAGCGCAGCTGCGGCACAGTCTCGGGTTGTCTCTTCGGCAATCTCACGTTGGAGCTGAGCAACCAGACCGAAGCGATTCGCCTGCGGCTGCAGGAGATCTTCGAGGCGCAGGTGGATCTGGTCCACAAGGTCGTCGCCGAGGCGCAACAACACGGTGACGCGCACGTCGCAGACACCCGGGAGGCCGCGCGGTCGATCGTCGCGCAGCTGGAGGGGCAGATCATGTTCGTCAAGCTCTACAACGACCTCCGGCGCCTGGACGCGATGTGGGCCAACTGCCTGGCACTCCTCGGCGCACGGGGGGAGCTGGCTGCTTGACGGGAAGCCGGTGAAACGTGGTGTGCCGACGGCTTCTTGGCGGTGGTCAGTACTTCTTCGTCAGCGGCCCCTGAGCCGCGGATTCACCAGACCTGCCACCGCGAAGCTGATCAGCGCCGCCCTCGCGACCGCCACGATGATCTCCAACACGGGGCCCGCGTGTCGTCCGTGGCGAGCGTGAGGATGCTGGAGCCGAGCAGAAGGACCCCGGACCGGTTGAGGGGGCACCTCGGCACGCTGCGCCGTCGCCTCGAGTCGCGGCTCGCGGGCGCGGATGGAGACTGAACTCTTCGCGCTGTCAGTGTGGTTCTCCGACGCGGACCTGTGACCAGTCGAGCTCATCCAGGTTCACCACGATCGCCTCCTGGGTCGTCCGGGCGATCACCACGACGGCTTCGTTCTCGGGATCCGGGTTCTCCTCCCGATGCGGCACAAACGGCGGCACGAAGACGTAGTCACCCGGCCCGGTCTCGATGGGCCGTTCCACGGGCTCGTCCCCGTCGACATCCAGGAACACGAACGTCGGATTTCCCGACACGATGTAAATGGCGGTCTCCGACGCGCCGTGGTGATGGTTGGCCGACGCGGTGGACGCGGGAACGTGCGTCTGGCCCATCCACAGCGACTGCGCGCCCACCGTCTTGCCGCTGATGGCTTCGAGGCGTTTCATGCCCGGGGTTTGTGTGGTCCGGCCGAGGAGGCCGCTGGGGGCGACGTGCCTCAGCGCGCGGTGGAACGGGTCGATCTCGGCGGGCACGAGGGCGCCGCTGGGGGTGCGGACGAACTTGCCGTCGCCGGAGCCGGCGGGGACGTGCAGGACGGACATTCAGGCTCCTCGGGCGAGGGGGTGGTTGGTGGTGAGCAGGCGGCGCAGGGAGCCGACGGCGTGGCCGGACACAGCGGAGTCGAGGCCGTGGCGGCGCCAGCAGGCGAGGGGGAGCGGTTCGGGCGGGGGGAGGTCGTCGCATTCGACGAGGCCCTCGGGGGTGGTGCCGAGGGTCGCGAGGAGGGCGACGCCCTGGCCGGCCGCGGCGGCCGCGTGGACGCCGGCGAGCTGGTTGGCTTCGGCGCCGATAGAAGCGGGGATCCCGTACGCGGACAGGGTTTCCAGCGCGCGAGTCCGCAGTGCACAAGGGTTGTCGAACGCGACGAGCGGCACGGGGCCGTCAGGGCGGGTCCAGCCGGGTGCGCAGTACCAGGTCAGGTCGAGCTCGCCGACGGGTTCGGCGCGCGGGTCGTCGGTGGCGCCCAGCAGGAGGGCGAGGTCGATGCGCCCGGTGCCGAGCGCGTCGCGCAGGGCGGTGCCGCGGTCGAGGCGGTAGCGCACGCGGTGGCCGGGCAGCGCGGTGCCGAGCACGGCCGTCAGGCGGGGCAGGAGCTGGGCGGCGGCGTGTTCCGTCGACCCGATCACCACGGTCTCGTCGTCCGCGACGTCGAACGCGCGCAGCGCTTCGTCGTGCACGGCGAGGATCCGGCGGGCGTGGCCGAGCAGCAGGTCGCCGTCGGCGGTGAAGCGTGACCGGCGGCCGCTGCGTTCGACGAGCTGCCGGCCGGTGGCGGCTTCGAGCCGGCGCACGTGCTGGCTCACCGCGGCCTGGCTGAGGTGGAGGTGCGTGGCCGCGCGCTGGAACCCGCCGCGGTCGGCGACCGCGACGAAGCTGCGCAGCGGCACGATGTCCAGAACCTGCTCCATGAGTCGGAACCTACCTCGCGAACCATCGCGAATCGTGATGAATCCGCATCGTGAAACGTCGTTGGACAGCGCGCGGCACAACGGGTCATGCTCGCTGTCATGAACCGGTCCGCCGACGCGCCGAGCGTGCTGCTCACCTGCTGTCGCTGGCTGGACAACGCCCGCTGCGGCACCGCGATCTGTCCTCGCTGAGGCGAGCACTCGCGCTTTCCCCGGCGCCCCTGAGGTGCGTCCCTTTCCCCTGCCCAGAACCGGCAAGTCCACTGTGGACGCCGGAATACGCGTTGTCCCCCGAGCACAGGAAGATTCCCCATGTCGCCACGCACCACGCGCCGCCTGCGCGGCACCGCACTCACCCTCGCCCTCGCGGCCGTCCTCGGTGGTGGGCTCACCGCGTGCGGCGCCGGCGCCGCGGCCTCCGCCGGAGGCACGCTGCGCTGGGCCTCCTCGTACTTCCCGACGCACTGGGACCCGGTGGTCGGCGGCAGCGGCGCCCAGTTCCGCGAGCTGGCGCTGGTCTACGCGTCGCTCACCCGCACCGATGAGAAGGGCAACGCGGTGCCCGACCTCGCGAAGAGCTGGGAGTACAACGCGGCCGGCGACCAGGTCACCTTCCACCTGCGCCAGGGCCTGAAGTTCTCCGACGGCACCCCGCTCGACGCCGCTGCCGTGAAGGCCGCGATCAAACGGGCCAAGAACCAGAAGAACTCCGCTTTGTTCGGCGATCTCACGTCCATCGAGTCCGTCACCGCCGACGGCCTCGACGTCGTCATCCACCTCTCGCAGGTCGACTACCAGATCCCGCAGCTGCTCGGCGAACGCGTGCTGCAGGTCGCGAGCCCGAAGGCCGCGCAGGACCCGAAGAAGCTCGACCAGAACCCGGTCGGCGCCGGGCCGTTCACCGTCACGCAGGTCATCCCCGGCACGAAAGCCGTGCTGAAGAAGAACCCGGACTACTGGGACGCCGCCAACATCCACATCGACAACGTCGAACTGACCTCGGCGCCCGACGCGTCGACGGTCGTTTCCGGGCTGCAGACCGGGGTCTACAACTTCGCCGACATCGACCCCAGCCAGGCGGACGCCGCGAAAAAGGCCGGTCTCGACGTGTTCGTGCAGCCCGGGTTCAACGCCGCCAACATCAGCCTCAACGTGAACAAGGCGCCGTTCGACAACCCGCAAGTGGTCGACGCCGTGCGCTACGCGGTCAACCGCAAGGAGTTCGTCGACAAGCTCACCTTCGGCTACGGCGAGGCGACCGACCAGCCCTTCCCCGAGGGCTACGTCGCCTACGATCCGCAGTCGAAGGACCAGTACCCCTACGACCCGGCCAAGTCGCGGCAGCTGCTCGCCGCGGCCGGGTACAAACCGGGTGACATCAAGCTCGACCTCGTCGTGCCGGACTCCCAGCCCGACGCCGAGATCGTGCAGTCGCAGCTCGCCGCGGTGGGCATCACCACGAACATCAAGATCGACAAGAACTGGGCCACACCGTTCTTCGCCAAGAACCTCACGCTTTCGCTCTACAGCACCACCGGGCGCGATTCCGCGGTGCAGACGCTGACTGCCCACTTCGGACCCCACGGCCCGCTCAACCTCTCCAGCCCCTACGAGCCCGTGGGCTTCGAGGACGCCGTGGCGAAGGTCCGGCGCACGCCGTTGGACGCAGCGGACTACGCCCAGGTCCTGCAGGCGGCCACCCGCGCCGGGCTGGCGAGCCGGGCGCTGGTGTTCACCTACTCCTCGCCGAACCTGATCGCGAAGAGCAAGACGATCTCCGCTCTGCCGAAGAACCCGGCGCACCTCGACTGGACGGGGGTGACCATCAGTGGCCGCTGAGACCCGGCTGCTCCTCCCGGCCGCGCTGCGCCGCCTGCCGGGCACGCTGGCCCGCTCGGTCGCGATCTTCGTCCCGGTGTTCTTCGTGGCCACCTTCGTGACGTTCGCGCTGCGGGCGCTGAGCGGACTGTCCCCGGCCCGCATCCAGCTGGGCGAGGACGCGACCCCGCAGGCGATCGCCAACATCGAGAGCCAGTGGGGCCTCGACCGGCCGTTCCTGGTGCAGTACTGGCATTGGTTCACCGCGGTCCTGCACGGCGACCTCGGCACGAGCTGGGTCAACGGCGCCGACATCTCGACGCTGATCGGCCTCGGCCTCGGCGTGAGCCTGTCGGTGGCGGTGTTCGCGCTGGTGGTCGGCGTGGTGGCCGGGTTCGCGCTCGGCACGCTGGCCGCGTTGCGCCGGGGCACCTGGGCCGACCGCGCGGTGACGGGGTTCGTCACGACGGTGTCCGTGCTGCCGGCGTTCGTGGTCGGCATCGTGCTGGTGGCGGTGTTCGCGGTCGGGCTGGGGCTGTTCCCGTCGGCCGGGTACGCGCCCGTCACCGACGGTGTCGGCCCGTGGCTCGTGCACATCACCCTGCCCGCGCTCGCGCTCAGCTTCGACGTCATGGCCGACGTCGCGCGCCAGCTGCGCACCGGCCTCGTCAGCGCGTACGAGGAGAACTACGTCATCGGCGCGGTCGTGCGCGGCCTCTCGCCCCGGCGGGTCTTCTTCGGGCACGTGCTGCGCAACGGGATCGGGCCGGCGCTGGCCACGCTCGGGCTCAAGTTCCCCGCGCTCGTCGGCGCGTCGGTGGTCACCGAGTGGATCTTCGGGCTGCAGGGCTTCGGCCGCTTCGCCAACGACTCGGCCCAGAGCGGAGACGTGCCCGCGGTGCAGGGCGTGCTCGTGGTGTCGATCGCACTGGTCGTGACCTTCAACCTGCTGGTCAACGTCGTCCTCGGGCGCGTGACGCCGGCCTCGCAGCGGGGGGTGTGACGTGCTGGGACGGATCCTCGCGCTCCGCACGGGGCGCATCGCGGTGACGATCCTCGTCGTGGTCGCGCTGCTCGCGATCCTCGGCCCGCTGCTCGCGCCGCAGGACCCGCTGGCCGCGAGCGGCACCACGCTGGCCGGCCCGTCCGCGGGCCACTGGCTGGGCACCGACAACCTCGGGCGCGACGTGTTCAGCCGGCTGCTGGCCGGCTCGCGGGTCAGCGTGCTCGCCTCGCTGGAGGTCGCCTCGGTGGCGCTGGTGGCGGGCACCGTGCCCGGCATCTTGTCGGTCTACCTCGGGCGCGCCTTCGAATGGGCCACGCTGCGTTTGGCCGACACGCTCGTCGCGCTGCCGTTCCTGTTGTTCGCGGTCGCGGTGACCGCGTTGCTGGGCAACGGGATCACGCAGGCGATGGTGGTGACGGGCGCGCTGGTGTCGCCCTTGTTCTACCGGGTGTCGCGGGCCGCGACGCTCGCCGTGGCGCGGTCGCAGTACGTCGAGGCGGCGCTGATCTCCGGTGCTTCGCTCGGCTGGATCGTGCGCCGGCACGTGTGGGTCAAGGTGCTGCCGCCGATCGCGGTGGCGCTGGCCCAGACGGTCGGGGTCGGGTTCGTCATCGTCTCCAGCTTGACGTTCCTCGGCATCGGCGTGCAGCCGCCCGCGCCGACCTGGGGCGGCCTGCTGGCGTCGGACCTCGGGTACCTCAGCTACCAACCGTGGGCGCCGGTCGCGCCCGCGCTCCTGATCACGGCCACGGTGTGGGCCGCCAACCTGCTCGCCGACGCGATTCGCGACGTGTCGGGCGCGGCGGCGCGCACCCGGGCCACCACCCGCCGAGTCGCAGCCGGAGGTACGGCATGACCGCCCTCACCGAAAGCGCCGCGCCCGCCGCGAGCGGGGTCGCCGGGCCCGTGCTCGCCGTGCGCGACGTGCGCATCCGCCACGAAGCCACTGGGCACGAAACCGACGGGCACGAAACCGGCGGGCGCGAGGTCGTGAAGGGGGTGAGCCTGGAGCTCACACCGGGCAGGACCGTCGGCCTCGTCGGCGAGTCGGGCAGCGGCAAGACGCTCACGTGCCGGGCCGTGCTGGGCATCCTCCCGCCGGGGTTCACCGTGGCCGGCGGCAGCATCCACGTCGCGGGCCACGACCTGGCCGAACTGTCGACGCCCGAGCTCACCGCGCTGCGGGGCTCGACGATCAGCGCGGTGTTCCAGGACCCCGCGTCGTACCTGAACCCGTCGATCCCGGTGGGCGCGCAGGTCGCCGAGGTGCTGCGGGTGAAGCTCGGCCACCGGCGGCGCGCGGCGCGGCGGCGGGCGATCGAGCTGCTGGCGGCGGTGCACTTGCGCGACCCGGAGCTCGTGTACACGCAGTACCCGTACGAGCTGTCCGGCGGGATGTTGCAGCGAGTGCTGATCGCGGCCGCGATCGCCGCCGAGCCGCAGGTGCTCATCGCCGACGAGGCGACCACCGCGCTCGACGTGACGGTGCAGGCGGAGATCCTCGACCTGCTGGCCGACCTGCGGGAAAGCTCGGGGCTCGCCCTACTCGTCGTCTCCCACGACCTCGCGGTGGTCGCGCAGCTGTGCGACGAGGTGCTGGTCATGCGCGACGGCGAGATCGTCGAGCAGGGCCCGACCCGCCGCGTACTGCACCACCCGCGGCACGAGTACACGAAGCTGCTCATCGGCGAGCACGAGCAGTACGGGCTCGACCGGTTCCTGGCCGGCAGCGAGGTCCGGGGATGACCGACGTCCTCGAGGTCACGGACCTGGAAGTCCGCTACGGACACCGACGGCGGCGCCGGCGCGCACTGGCCGGTGCTTCGCTGACGATCGCTCCCGGCGAGATCGTCGGGGTCATCGGCGAGACCGGGTCGGGCAAGTCGACGCTGGCCCGCACGGTGCTGGGGCTGGTGCGCCCGTCGGCGGGACGGATCGTGCTCGACGGCACGGACGTCACCGGCTACGGCGCCCGGCAGTGGCGGGCGCTGCGCCGGCGCGGCGTGGTGCAGTACGTGTTCCAGGACCCGTTGCGCAGCCTCGATCCCGAACTGTCCACAGCGGACTCGCTGATCGAACCGCTGCTGGTGCGCGGCGTGCCCCGGGCCGAGGCGCTGGCGCGGGCCCGCACCTACCTCGAGCGGGTCCGGCTCGACGAGGAACTGCTCACGCGGCTGCCCGGCGAGCTGTCCGGCGGGCAGCGCCAGCGCGTCGCGGTGGCCCGGGCCCTGATCACCGAACCGAAGCTCGTGTTCCTCGACGAGCCGGTGAGCGCGCTGGACGCCGCGAACCGCGTGCAGATCCTGGAGATCCTCAAGGAACTGCGGGCCGCGGGCGTCGCGCTCGTGTTCATCTCCCACGACCTCGGCTCGGTCGCCGGGGTCGCCGACCGCGTCGCGGTGCTCTACCGCGGCGAGCTCGTGGAGCTCGGCACGACCCGCGAGGTCGTCGCCGCCCCGCGCCACCCGTACACGCGCCTGCTCGTGAGCTCGGCGCCGACGCTGCACACCGCGTCGGCCGGCCGTGCGGAGCGCAAGGCGTTGCGCGCACTGCTGCACACCTGATCACCACGGAAGGACGTTTCCCATGCCCCGCAAGATCCACCTCGCCCTGCACCCCTACGGCGTCGGCGGCCCCGGCCAGCACGGCCTGTGGAAAGACCCCAGCGTCGCGAAGAACGCGTCGATCGACATCGGCTACTACATCCGCCAGGCCCAGGCGGCCGAGCACGCGCTGTTCGACGCGCTGTTCATCGTGGACAGCCAGTTCATCAACGCCGGCTACCCGGCGCACTACCTCAACCGGCTCGAACCGCTGACCCTGCTCTCGGCCGTGGCCACGCACACGCGGCACGTCGGGCTCGTCGGCACGGCCAGCTCCACCTACAACTCGCCGTTCAACCTCGCGCGCCGCTTCGGGTCGCTCGACCACATCAGCGGCGGGCGCGCGGGGTGGAACGTCGTCACCAGCTTCGACACCGGCACCAGCCGCAACTACGGGCTCGAAGAGCACCTCGACTACACCACCCGCTACGGCCGCGCGCTGGAGTCGGTGCGCGTGGCGCAAGGGCTGTGGGACTCCTACGAAGACGACGCCTTCCCGGCCGACGTCGAGCGTGACGTGTTCCTCGACCCGGCCAAGCTGCACGCGCTCGAGCACGTCGGCGAGCACTTCCGCGTGGCCGGGCCGCTGAACCTGTCGCGGTCGCCGCAGGGGCAGCCGGTGATCTTCCAGGCCGGTGTGTCGGAGGAGGGTCGCGACCTCGCCGCCCAAGTGGCCGAGGGCATCTACGCGCCGGGCGGCCCGATCGAGCAGGCGCGGGAGTACTACACCGACATCAAGCGGCGCACCGCCGCCGCGGGCCGCGACCCCGACCACATCAAGATCTTCATCCACGGCGGCCCGGTCGTGCGCGGCACCGACGAGCTGGCGCGGCAGCGCGCGGCGCGGATTTCCGAGGAGGACAACGACTTCGGCGCCAGCCTTGCACTGCTCGGGCGTGCGTTCGGCGCCCACGACTTCAGCGGCTACGACCTCGACGCGCCGTTCCCCGACGTCGCGCACCTCGCCGAGCGCGGCGGGCGCACGGGTGCCGCGAAGATCATCGAGCGGGCGCGAACGCAGCAGCTCTCGCTGCGCGAGGTCGTGGAAACCTTCAGCGAGCGTCGGGAATCGCCGTTCGTGGGCGCGCCGGAAACCGTCGCGGACACGATCGAGCGGTGGTTCGCGGCCGGTACGTTCGACGGCATCAACCTCGCGTTCCGCAACGACGAGGACCTGACCTACTTCGTCGAAGGCGTGGTGCCACTGCTGCAGAAGCGCGGGCTCTTCCGCACCGAGTACGAAGCGGAGACTTTGCGCGGCAACCTCGGCCTGCCGATCCCCGAGAACCGCCACACCGCCGAGCGTTCGGCGCCGGTCGCCGCGGGCGTGCGATGAGGCTCGGTTTCCTCACCCATGTGCAGGGCCGCGGCACCGACCTGGCCGAGGTCTACCGCAACGCCCAGGAGCTGTTCGTCGTCGCCGACGAGCTGGGCTTCGACGTCGGCTGGGTGGCGCAGCACCACGTGCCCCCGGCCGGCGGTGGGCTGTCGTCGCCGTGGACGTTCCTCGCCCACGCCGCCGCGCTCACCACCCGCATCCGGCTCGGCACGGCGATCACCGTGCTGCCGCTGGAAGATCCGGTGCGGTTGGCCGAAGACATCTCCGTCGTCGACACGCTGTCCGGCGGCCGGGTCGAGGTCGGCGTGGGCAGCGGGGCGAGTGAGACGGAGTACGCCGCGTTCGGCCGCGACGTCACCCGCAAACGCGAGCTGACCACCGAGGGCCTGGCCGTGCTGAGGGCCGCGCTCGCCGGCGAAGAGGTCGGCACGCCGGGGTTCACGGTCCAGCCACCGGCGTCCGGTTTCGGGGATCGCTTGTGGCAGGGGGTGTTCAGCGCGCCCGGGGCCGAACACGCGGCCCGGGAACGCTCCAACCTCCTGCTCAACCGGGCGGCGTACGGCTACGACCAACCGACGGACGAGGTGCAGCGGCCGTGGGCGGACGCGTACCTGGCGGCCTGGCGCGAGCCGCGCACCCCGCGCATGGGGTTGTCGCGCCTGGGGTTCCCCGCGTCCGACCGGCGAACCGCGCTGGCGCAGATCGGCGACGACGTGCACCGCGCGGCCCTGCGGTTCGGCTCGCGCGGGGTTTTCCCGGCAGGCGTGGGAATCGAGGAGTCGTTGCGACGGTTCCACGCGTTCTACGGCCATCCCGACGAGATCGTCGCGGCGTTCGAGCGGGAGCGGGTGCTGCCCGTGGCGACCGATCTGATCACGCAGTTCAACCCCGCGATCCCGGACCACGACACCGCGATCCGGGCGCTCGAGACCATCGCCACCGAGATCGCGCCCGCACTCGGCTGGCAGCGCCAACTGGAAGGAGCCGGCCGGTGAGCCTGTATCGAGAATTCCCCGCCCCGGCGGAGCTGCGCACGAGGGGCACGGTGCTCGTCGTGCCCGGCCGAGGCGAAACGCGCGCCGCGTACACGCGCTTCGGCACTCGGCTGGCCGCCGACGCCTACCGCGTCCGGGTCGTCGACGCTGTGGACCTGGACCTGGCCCGCTTCGCCGACCAACTCACCGCTGCGACGGCCGACCTCACCGACCGTCCGCTGGTGCTGGCCGGCGCCGACTCCGGCGCCGTGGCCCTGGCGGCGCTGGCCGGATCGGGCGCGGGCACGGAACCGTGGTGGCCCGACGCGCTCGTGCTCGCCGGGCTGCCCGGCCCGGCGGGGGTGACCGGTGCCTGGGACGACGAACTCGACGTCCGCACGAGCTGCCCGGCCCACCGCGGGGTGCTCTCGGCCCAGTCGATCGACGAGCGCGGCGCCTTGGCCACCCCCGTGCCCGAGGCGCTGCTGCGCGCCGCCTACCGGTCGGCCCCTCCGCTGCCGCAACTCGTGCTCATCGGCGACGAAGACCCGCTCGCCGACCGCGAAACCCTGGCCGGCATGGTGAAATCCGCCCCGCGCGCCCGCCTGTCCGTCGTCCGCGGCGCCCACCACGACGTGCTCAACGACCGGCAGCACCGCTCCGTCGCCGCCGAAGTCGTGAGCTTCCTCGAAACCCTCGGCAACGAACTGGTGCCCGTGATCTCGGTCGAGTCCAGTGCCTGGTGAACCCGCGCTCGACCCTGCCCTGCTGCGTGCCGCGTTCGGCGCCTTCCCGACCGGCGTGGTGGCGATCGCCGCGTCGATCGACGGCCGCCCGGTGGGACTCGCGGCGAGCTCGTTCACCTCGGTCTCGCTCGAGCCTCCGCTGGTCTCCTTCTCGGTCGCCACCGCGTCTCGGACGTGGCCCGCCCTGCGCCGCGCGCCCCACCTGGGTGTCTCCGTCCTCGCCGGCCACCACGGCACCGTCGCACGACAGCTCGCCGGCCCGGCCGACAGCCGCTTCACCGGCCTTCCGCTCACCACCACCGCCCACGGCGCCATCACCCTCGACGACGGCGTCGCCTGGTTCGACACCACCATCGAACGCGCCCTCGAGGCCGGCGACCACACCCTCGTCCTGCTGCGCCTGCACTCGGCGGCTCACGCCGGGGACGCCGCACCGCTGGTGTTCCACCGCAGTTGTTTCCGGCAAGCGGTGTGACCGACGGTCCCGAAGCCTCCTTGCGTAAGCGCCGGGGCTCACTGGTCGAGATACGTCCGGATCACCGAAAACCGCAGGTAGTCGTCATTGACGTGCACCACCGTGACCGCCACTGGGAGCTCGTCGGCCCGGATGTGGGTGTGGCGCAGGCGAAGGACGGGGCGGGTGCGGGGGAGGCCGAGGGCCGTGGCGATCGCGGTGGGCGGGAGGACGGGGCGGATCTCGGCGACGGAGTAGCAGACGGGCGTGCCGGTGTCGGTTTCGACGAACTCGAAGGTGGAGCGGCGCGGGTCGCTGTCTTCGGGATGTTCGCCGAGCAAGGTGGCGGGGACGTGGTCGACGCTGTGGACCGCGGGTTTGCCGTCGGCGTCGAAGACGCGTTCGATGCGCAGCGCGCGCTCGCCGGCGGGGAGTTCCAGGGAGGTGGCGAGCTCGTCGTCGAGGGCGATGAGGCGCTGGTCGAGCGTGCGGACGGCGGGGCGGTAGCCGGCCTGGGTGAGCAGGTCGACGAAGGGGCTGGCCTCGGCGAGGTTGGCGGCGATGCCGATCGTGTGGCGGTTGATGAAGGTGCCGCTGCCGTGCAGGCGACGGATGCGGCCTTCCTTCTGCAGCGACTGCAGCACCGAGCGCAGCGTCGCGCGGCTGACCCCGAGCGCGGTGCTGAGCTCTTCCTCCGACGGCAGGCGGTAGCGCCCCTCGGCGGCGTAGCGCGTGATGGCCTCACGCATCCGCTCCTTGGCCTGCCGGTAGGAGTCCGCGGCGACCGTCTGGATGGAGACGGGTGTCAGCTCCGGCTCACGCATGACCATCGGTTGTCCTCCCCGGGGCGGCCTCACGGCCCGTCGTACGGCAACGCTGCCGACACGCACAGTCGATCGGCACCCTCCGAGCGTAATGACCTCGCGCCGGGTCCTGAACCCACCCTGGGCCAGGCAGACGGGTGATCACGAGCTGTCACGAGTCGCGCCACCGAGGTTCCCACGCCTCCAGCTGCTCCAGCGTCTCCTGCTCGCTCCAGTCGGTCAGCCCGGCGAAGCGCGCCCAGTTCCCGCCCACCATGTTCGCCACGTCCAGGCGCGAGATCGGCGCGCCGGGGTCGGCGACGTCGTTGACGAGGGTGAGCTTCGGCAGCAGGACGGCCGGTTTGCCGCCGCCGGGGTAGTCGGTGCCCCAGCAGATCCGCGACAGCGGGCAGCCCAGCTGCTGCGCGCGCAGGAGGAAGTCGTAGAGCTGGCGCTGCGTGGACTTCGTGGCGAACATGCTGATGTCGAGGTAGGTGTTGTCGTGGCGGGCCACCATGGCGAGGCACTCGTCGACCCAAGGGAACCCGGCGTGGCACACCAGCAGCGGCAGGTCGGGGAAGTGCCGGGCGACCTCGTCGAGCGCGCCGGGCCGGCCGTAGTCGAGCACGGTGTCCTTGGCCGAGGATGTTCCCATGTGGACCATCACGCCGATGCCGAGCTCGGCCGCGCGTTCGTAGATCGGGAAGGCGAGGTCGCGGTCGGCGGGGGCGTAGTGGTCGTACATGGGGTAGAGCTTCAGCCCTTGCAGGCCCAGCTCGCCGACGGCGCGGGTCAGCTCGTCGCGGGCCCACTCGACGCCGCGGAACTTCGGGTTCACGGCGCTCATGCCGATGAGCTCGGGGTGGCGCCGGGTGAGCGAGGCGATGTAGTCGTTGCTCTTGGCCACTTCCAGCGGACCGTCCACATCGGTCACGCGGCCGAGGTCGATGGTCCCGCGTTCGCCGTAGGTGGTGTACGTCGAGGGCGCGACGGCCAGCACGGTCGCGCGGTCCACGCCTGCGCTCACGTGGTCGTCGACGAGCGTGCCCGGGTCGATCGGGTCCAGGTCGCCTTCCAGGCCGACCCAGTCCTCGTCGGTGGCCGCCCGGTAGGCGGGCAGCCGGCCCGCCCGCCGGTGCCCGGGCGCCCGCATCTCGCGCACGAACCGGTCGTGGCCGGGTGGCAGTGCGGTCGCAAGCACGTGGTTGTGGCAGTCGATGATCACTCGTCGAACTCCTCGGCCAGGCTTCGCCAGATCGCCCGCTGCAGGCGCTGGAACTCGGGTTCGAACCGGACTTCCTGGAAGTGCCGCGGCCGGTCCAGGGAGATGCGGAACTCCTCCTTGATCGTGCCGGGACCGCGGCTCATCACGAGCACGCGGTCGGCCATCGCCACGGCCTCCTCGACGTCGTGGGTCACGAAGACCACGCTCTTGCCGAGGTTCTCCCAGATGGAGAGGAACTCGCCGCCGAGGCGGATCCGCATCTGCGCGTCCAGCGGCCCGAACGGTTCGTCCATGAGGTAGACGTCCGGGTCGTACGCCAGCGCGCGGGCGATTCCGACGCGCTTGCGCATGCCGCCGGAGAGCTGGTTGGGGTAGCTCTGCTCGAACGACGTGAGCCCGACCAGCTCGACCAGCCGGCGCACCTCGGCCCGTTGCTCTTCGGCGGGGACTCCCTTCAACGCCAACGGGAAGCGGATGTTGTCCGCGACGGTGCGCCACGGGAACAGCGCGTCGGACTGGAAAACCAGGCCCACGCCCTCCGGTACGCCTTCGGGCACCGGTGCGCCGTCGAGCCGGATCTCGCCCGTGGTGGTGGGCAGCAGGCCCGCGATCAGCTTGAGCAGCGTGGACTTCCCGCAGCCGCTGGGCCCGACGAGCGCCACGAACTCACCGGGGGCGAGGTCGAGGGTCACGTCGTCGAGCGCGACGAACCGGCCCTTCGGGGTGCGGTAGCTGAGCCCGACCTCGCGCAGGCTGAGCTTCGGGGTCGACGTGGCGGGCCCGGCCGAGGGCGCCAGGGCCTCGGGTTTCGCGGTCATCGTGGTCCTCCCGGCTACTTCGCGGGCAGCAGGCTGTAGTCGAAGATGTCCTGAGTGGACGGAACCGGGTTGGTGAGGAACCCGGTACGCACCAACAGATCCGTCGAGGACTTGACGACCGCGTCCTCGGCCTTGAGACCGTCGGGCACGCTCTTGATGGCCTCGGTGACGATCGTCTTGAGGTCGGCGTCGCTGATCTTGTAGCCCTGCTTCTTCATCCAGGTCGTCGCCTGGTCCGGGTTGGCCTTGGCCTGCGCGGACGCCTCGTCCATCGCGGCGAGGAAGGTCTTCATGAGGTCCTGGTGCCCGGAAACCCAGTCCTGGTCGGCCATCGCCACGATGTCGACGTAGTGGTAGTCCGGCTCCTGCCACAGGACCTTGAACTTCCCGGTCCGCAGCAGCTGCAGCGTGTCGGGCTGGCTCGTCATCCCGGCCACGACCTGGCCGCCGTTGAGCTCGGCCTGCATCGTCGCGCCGGCCCCGCCGCTGACGACGGTCAGGTCCTTCTTCGGGTTCAGCCCGGCGTCCAGCGCCGCCTTCTGCATTTCCGTGTCCGACAGCGTGCCCGGCGCGGTCACGGCCACCTTCTTGCCGGCGAGGTCCTTGACCGAGGCGATGTCGTTGCGGGCGACCATGAGGTAGGAGAAGCGGTCGTTGGCCACGGCGTAGGCGCGCATCTTCACGCCCTTTTTCTGCGCCAGCACGACGTGCCCGATGTCGCCCATGAACACGTCGGCGCTGCCGCCGATGAGCGCGTTGGTGGCCGTGGAGCCGCTGGTGACGCACATGGGCTCGATGGTGATGCCCTTCTGCGCCGCGATCCCGCTGTTCTGCGCGAGCTCGGCGGCGATGGGCGCCAGGCCGCTGCAGAACAGCTCGACCCTGATCGTCTTGGAGTCGCCGCCGCTGCCGGCCGACGAGCTGCCGCACGCGGTGGCGGTCGCGGCCAGTGCGAGCGCGGCCACGGTGGCCGTGATGCGGGAGAGGGTGGTCATCGGTGGTGTCCTCATCTGTGACGTGGTCGGAGGGGACCTCAGCGGGTGGCGCGGTGACGCAGGACCCGTCGCTCGACGAGCGCGACGAGCTGTTCGGCGAGCATGGCGATCACGGTGATGATCACCAGGCCCGCGAAGACTCCGGTGGTGTCGAGCACGTTGGCGGCGTAACCCATGTAGTAGCCCAGCCCCTGGCTCGCGCCGACGAGCTCGGCGATCACCGCGCCGATCAGCGCCAGCGCGATCGACAGCCGCAGGCTGGTCAGGATCCAGGGCGCGATCGAGGGGAGGATGGCCCACCGCAGCCGGGCCGTCCACGGCGCGCGGAAGCTGCGCGTCATCTCGAGCAGGTCGGGCTCGATGCCGCGCATGCCCTGGTAGGTGTTGTAGAAGGCGACGAACACGACCATGGTCACGACCATGAAGATCTTGGACTCCAGGCCGATCCCGAACCACACGATGAACAGCGGCGCGAGCGCCACGCGCGGCAGGCTGTAGAGCGCCATGATGTACGGGTAGAACCAGCGTCCGACGGTTTTCGACGGCGCGATCAGCACGCCCAGCGCCACGCCGATCACCATGCCGATCGCCAGCCCGGCAAAGGTCTCCGCCAGCGTGGTCCCCAGGTCCGGCCACAGGGTGCCCCCGCTGACCAGCTCGACGATGCGCTGCACGATCAGCCACGGGCTGCTCACCGTGAACGCCCCGAACACCTCTCCGGCCAGCTGCCACAGCACGATGATCAGCACGCCGACGCCCCACTGCCCGCCGCGGACCACCCACCGGTGCCGCCGGTCCGCCCGCCGGTCGCGGTCGTCCTGGGAGTCCACCGGTCCGTCACGCTCGGTTCGTCCGGCCGGGCCGTCGACACGGTTCGCCACCATCCGCTGCCTCCTCAGACGTCAGACGTCTGACGGACCATAGGAGCCGGTCCGGGCGGGCACAAGGGTTCTCAGGGGATGGGACCAGGGCTTGCTTTTGTTCGGTTGTGTGCTGGCCAGGGCGGTTGTCTGATGTGGACATTCAGGGTCGCGGCCGGAAGCCGTCCTGGCCGGGTGCGTAACCCGAGGTCCTATCCCTTTGCCGGCGAGTGGCACTCACCGCGAGAGGGGACTTCACCGCATGAGTCGAAATTCAGACAACGGGTTCCGGGACCGGCTTCCCGGAGCGCCGTCAAGGTGGCGCTGGCCGTCGCGGAGGTGCCGGGCGACGAGGTAGTCGGCCGCGTTGAACGTGGGGGGTGTGACGGAGTCAGTCGGCATCGCGCCAGCCTTGGGTGAGGTGGACGTGGTCGAGTCGCTTGCCTAGGCAGATTCTATTCATCCTCCGTCAATCGTCAAAGTTCTGTAGAACGTTATGCCGGGAGGGGTGTGGTTCGACGCCGGCAGACGCCGAACGTCGACAAAGCGGCAAAGCTGGGTGTGGCTTGTGAAGTCCGCTGGTTGCCGGACTGCGCGCGGTGCCGTCGAGGAGGTCACGGGCGAGGTGGGCCGGCTGGGCTCGCACCCCCGTCCTTCGGGGCCTCGAACCAGGGGCTTGTGTCCTTCGGTGTCCCGCCGGGCGTCGAACCCGGGGCTCCTCGGCGTCGGCGGGGTGCTCTTCCTCTGAGCTGCACGCCCGCGCCGGGTGGATTGTGGGAGTGGAAGACGTGGGTGTCGAACCCACCGCGGCGATCTTGCAAGGATCGTCTGCGCTCCGGCGCGTCTCCCGTCGGGTCGTGCCCCGGCCCACAGGGGACCTCGGGCAAGACGAGCTCCCCTGCCAGGACTCGAACCTGGTACCTCCCGAGTAACAGTCGGGTGCGCAGCCTGTTGCGCCTCAGGGGAAAGAGTGGGCCGCCAGGGAGTCGAACCCTGAACCCGCCGAGTAAAAGTCGGCTGCTCTGCGCGGTTGAGCTAGCGGCCCTCGCGCCGCGGGTCGCACGGGCCCGTGGCGCGAAGTGGATCGCCGGGGAGTCGAACCCCGAACCCGCCGAGTAAGAGTCGGCTGCTCTGCCGTTGAGCCAGCGATCCGGAAAGGGGAGGGAAACCCGCGAGGTTCATCCCCATGCGCGGCAACGGGTGCCGCGCGAGTCGAGGTGCCAGGAGTCGAACCTGGTCCGGCGCTGCACAGACCGCCGTGCTCCACCTCGTGGTGCAGCGGGGAGGGCGGGCCCTCCGCCGTCACGAGCCTCTTCCGGGACTCGAACCCGGTCCTTCCGTTTACGAGACGGGTGCTCTGCCTGGTGAGCTGAAGAGGCGAACTACTGCTGCGAGCGGCCGGAGGGCATCGAACCCTCTGCTTCGGTTTGGAAGACCGACGTGTCCGCCGAGTTCACCACGACCGCGCGACGCCGCGAGCCTGCGGCGTGAAAAGTGTTGCTCCGCTGTGTAATTGTCAAAGAGTGCAAATTTCAAAGAACACGTCACCGGAAAGGCGGCGCGAAGCACCGGTGGAAGGAGTCGAACCTTCGGCGAACGGTTTTGGAGACCGCCGCGCTCTCTCCGGAAGCTCACCGGTAAATTGACCGCGCGAAACAGAGAAAGCCGCCCGGATCGGTTTCCCGATGGGCGGCTCCCTCGACCTGACGAAGTGCCGTGTCAGGGTGGGGAGCCGACCGTAATGCCGGTGACGGTCCAGGTGAAGGGTTTCCGGCCGGACGAGCGCACGGCGACGATCGCGGCGGCCGGATTCCGGCGCTGCGTCCCTCGCTTTCGCGTGTTCGTCATGACCTTGCCCCCTCGTTCGCTGGTGTGCACCCATCTTCTCCGGCGGGCCCGCGGACGTCAACCTTGTTTTCCCGCGCCGGCTGCCGCGGATATGCCTGGCGCGTATGCCGCGAGCGCGAACGGGTATTGGACAGGAAACCGTGCCGGGATGGTCGGCGGGCCGAACAAGCGCACCGATTTCCACGTGGACCCCTACGAGGAATGGTTCTGCCAGATCAAGGGCGACATCCACCTCGAGATCATGACCGAGAACGGCCGGGAGCGGGTCGACATCCCGGAAGGGCAGATGTTCCTGCTGCCGCGCAACGTGCGGCACTCGCCGCAGCGACCGCCGGGCACCCTGGGTCTCGTCGTCGAGCACGCGCGCCCGGAAGGCCGGCGGGAGAAGGGCGAGTGGTACTGCCGCGACTGCGACAACCTGATCCACGAGCTAGAGTTCACGGTCACGCAGCTGGACCAGGACTTCGAGGCCGGCCTCAAGGCCTTCGCCTTCCCTTGTGCTCGCCGGGTTCGGTGATCCGGCCGACGATCAGGTCGAGGTGCCCGGCGACGAGCTCCTCGACCAGCGTCCCCGGCGTCGCCTCGCGCACGGACACGGCCAGCTGCGGGTGCGCGGTTTTGAGCCCGGGCGATCGCACGGGGGAGCAGCACGTTCGAGCCGGCGAGATGGGTGCCGACGGTGACCGTCCCGCGCTGCGCCTCGGCCAGCTCCGACAGGTGGCGCCGGGCGCTGACCACCTGTCCCAGGATGGAGCGGGCGTGTTCGGTGAACGACAGTCCGTAGACCGTGGGCGTGACCCCGCGCGGTCCTCGCTCGTACGGCTCGACGCCGACGATGGTCTCCAGCTCCCGCAGCGCCCGGGTGACCGACGGCTGAGCGACGTGCGGCCGCGCCGCCGCGGCCATCACGCTGCCCTCCGCCGTCAGCACGTCGACGAGGACGAGGTGCCGCATCTTCAACCGGCCGTCGAACATCTGTCGACTGTCCATAGTGGAATGATGCGCCGGCCCTCGGCCCGGAGACGTCAGCCGACCGGCCAGGCCGGCGCCCGGCGCCCGCCCAGCTTGTCGATCGCGGGACCGGCGGCCTCGTCGACCGCCCGCGCCACCTCGGCTACGTCGACGGTCGTGAGCACCCGGTCGCGCATGACGACGACACCGTCGATCACCACGGTCGTCGCGTCGGCGCCGCTGCCCGCGTAGACGAGGTCGGCGACCGGGTTGCCGAACCGGAACGGCCGGTAAGCCAGGCCGGCCAAGGAAAACAGGGCGAGGTCGGCGGTCTTGCCGGCCTCGACCGACCCCAGCCGGTCCGCCGCGCGCAGGGCCTTCGCCGCGTTCACCGTCGCCATCTCGAACACCGACGTGACCGGCATGAGCGAGTGGTCGCGGTGCGCGTCCTTGTGGCACACCGCCGCCAGGTACATCACCCGCACCAGGTCGAGGAAACGGCTGATCGCGGCGGCGTCGGTGCCGAGCACCAGCTCGGTCCCCGCCGCCGCCAGGTCGGGGATCACGCCGTGGGCGACCCAGCCCTGCCCGCCGAGCAAACTGGTCGACGGGCAGTGGGCGACGAACGCCGGCGACGCCCCGAGCCGCTTCACGTCGTCCTCCGGCAGCCACCCGACGTGCGCGAGCACCGGCGCCAGCTCCAGCACGCCGAACCGCTCGTAGCGTTCGAGCTGGGGGTTCCGCTCGGGCTGCGAAGTGCCCGGCGCCGGCGGCATCCCGATGAAATGGCCGGACACGCCCGTGTCGCGGTCACCGGCGTGTTTGACGACGCCCCGGATCAGCTCGTCGCTGACCGACGTCGGGTCGTCGAGCCCGTACCAGACCTGGATGCGGCCGCCGGCCGAACCGTGGAAGCGGTCGTAGACCTCGTCCGCGTGGTCGAGTACCGAGTGGACGGTCTCCGGGTCCCGGCCGAGCATGCCGGGCAGGTCGCTCGTGCGGGGCACGATCACGCCGCGAATGCCGATCTCCTCGGCCGCCTTCACGGCTTCCGCCGACTGTGGGCTGCCTGCGTCGATGAAGGTAGTGGTCCCGTGGCGGATGAGCTCGGCGTACGTTGCCAGCGAGCTGGCGTAAGCCTCTTGCGGGGTCAGCATTTTCTCGTGCGGAGCCATGACACCCGCCAGCCTTCGCGCGGGCGGCAGCTCGTCGATGAAGCCGCCGCCGACGAGGAACCCGCTCGCCGGGTGCTGGTGGGCGTCGACGAGCCCGGGGGTCAGCAGGCTGTCGGCCTCGTCGATCAGCGTGTCCGGGCGGTAGCGCGCGAGGATGATCTCCCGCTTGCCGACCGCGACGATCCGGGTGCCGCGGATCGCGACCGCGCCGTCGAGCAGGATCTGCCGCCGCGCGTCCATCGTGGCGATCGCGCCGGCGGCGATCACGAGGTCGACGGGCTGCTGCTCGGTCTCCGCCCCGGTCATCGCGCCACCGCCAGAGAACGTGCCGTTTCGTTCGCTTGCACTGAGCTGTCCTCCCCGTCGGGTCTTTCGGGTGAGGATCGTCGGTTCGCGCCGCCGCGGCCATAACCCCTGGGTGTTATCCGAAGTCGAGCCGGGAGATCTCCGCGGAGATCCGCTGCGCCTCGGCGACGAGATGGCCGATCAGGAGCTGGGCACTCTTCGACGGTGTGCGACCGGCCAGCGTGGTGATGCCGATGGCACGAGGCACGGTCTCCAGCCGGACCGGCAGGTAGCCGAGGGCGTCGTCGGCGGCGCCGATGAGCAGGGGCAGGGGTGTGATCGCGTCGGTGTGCAGCAGGATCGAGCGCATGGTCAGGATCGTCGAGCACTCGATGACGTTGCGGGGCAAGGGAACTTCGTGGCGCGCGAACAGCTCGTCGAGCTCGTCGCGCAGCGCGGTGGGCCGGCCCGGCAGGATCCAGGGGAACTCTTGCAACTCGGCCAGGGAACGCAGTCCGCATCGGATGGCCGGGTGGTCGCGGCGCGCGACGAGGCCCACGGGTTCCTCGTACAGCGGCGCGTGGTGAAACCGGCTCGCGACGGCCGGCGGGCGGCCGACCAGGAGGTCGACCTCGCCGTGGGCGAGCCGGACGTCGAGATCGGCTCCCAGGCCCTCGATCACGGTCGCCGTCAGGGTCGGGTGCTCGGCCTTGAGCCGGACGAGTGCCGAGGGGAGCAGCACGTAGGCGCCGGCGAGGTTGGTGCCGACGCGCACGGGTTCCGCCCCGTCCCGCAGCAGCCCGTCGATGCGGTGCTGCGCGGAGGTCATCGTGCTCACCACGGCCCGCGCGTGGTCGAGCAGGATGTCCCCGGACGCGGTCGGGCGCACCCCGCGCGGGCCACGCACGAACAGCTCCACACCGACGATCGACTCCGTCTCGCGCAGCGCCCGGGTGACCGCCGGCTGCGTCACGTGCAGATCTTTGGCGGCGCCCAGCAGGGAGCCGTTTTCCGCGATCGCGATCACCAGCACGAGGTGCCGGATCTTGAGGCGGCCGTCGAGGAAACGTTGCCGGTCCACTGGCCTCACCCTTTCCGTGGCGAGGTATAGCAGACCCGTTCCGGTATAACCAGACAGGCATAACCAGGCCGGGATAGGCATTGGTGCGCCGGTGCCCGCGCGCACACGATGCATTCATGTCTTCTTCGCCTGAGACCACCGGATCCGTCTCCGTGCTGGTCGGCGCTCTCGCCCGCGGTGACGTGTCGATCATCGAGCTCACGGCGCCGCTCTCGTCCGACACCCCCGTGCTCGACCTTCCGCCGGACATGGCGCCGATTCCCCGGTTCCGCTTGGAGGAGCTGGCGAAATACGACGAACGCGGCCGCACGTCGTACCAGAACGGCATCCACACCGGCGAGCACGTCGGCACCCACTTCGACGCGCCGCGGCATTGGGTCACCGGCGCCGAGCTGGAGGATGTCGCGTCCGTGCCGCCGGCCCGCCTGGTCGGGCCGGCCGTCGTGATCGACAAGACGCGCGAGGCCGCCGCCGACCCGGACTACGTGCTGCGCCGCGACGACGTCGAGGAATGGCAGCGCGAACACGGCCCGCTGCCGCAGGGCTGGCTGCTGTTCCGCACCGGCTGGGCTGCGCGCTCGCACGACCAGGAGACCTTTCTCAACGCCGACGACGACGGGCCGCACACCCCCGGCGTCGATCCCGACTGCGCGCGCTGGCTGGCGCAAGAGACGTCGATCCTCGGGTTCGGCGTCGAGACGGTCGGTACCGACGCCGGGCAGGCGTTCCGCTTCGATCCCGAGTTCCCCGTCCACTCGTACCTTCTCGGCGCCGGCAAGTACGGCATCACCCAGCTGCAGAACCTGCACCTGCTGCCCCCGACCGGCGCTCTGCTGATCGTGGCGCCGCTGCGGATCGTCGGCGGCTCCGGGAGCCCGACCCGCGTGCTGGCTCTCGTCGAGAACGGAGCGAAGTGACCATGCTCGTGCACGAGGCCATCGGCCGGTACCTGACCGAGCACGGTGTGCGTGCCGCGTTCGGGGTGGTCGGCAGCGGCAACTTCCACTTCACCCAAGCGCTGGTGGCCGGGGGAGCGCGGTTCGTGGCGGCGCGCCACGAAGGCGGCGCGGCGACGATGGCCGACGCGTACGCGCGCATGTCGGGCGAGGTCGCGGTGCTGTCGTTGCACCAGGGCTGCGGCTACACCAACGCGCTCACCGGGATCACCGAGGCGGCCAAGAGCCGGACCCCGCTGCTGGTGCTGACGGCCGAGGCCGGCGACCCGGCGTCCAACTTCTTCATCGACCAGCCCGGCCTCGCCGCCGGTGTCGGCGCGGTGCCGCTGCGGGTGGGCTCGCCGGGGACGGCCTTGCGGGACGTGGCCCGCGCGCTGGCCATCTGCGCGCAGCAGCGGCGGACCGTGGTGCTCAACGTCCCGATCGACGTCCAGGAGCTGGAGCTGCCGGAGCAGGAGCACGGGACGGTCCCGGCTGCGATCGCCGCGCCTCAGCCGGCGCCCGAGCCGCTGGCGGAGTTCGCCCGGCTGCTGAGCGAGGCGGCCCGGCCGGTGTTCATCGTCGGCCGAGGTGGCCGTTCGCCCGGTGCGGGCGAGGCGGTCCGGGAGCTCGGCAACCAGGCCGGCGCGCTGCTGGCCACGTCGGCCGTGAGCCGCGGACTGTTCAACGACGACCCGTGGAGCATCGACGTCTCGGGCGGGTTCGCCTCACCGCTGACGGTCGAGCTGGTTTCGCAGGCCGACCTGGTCGTGGCGTTCGGGTGCGCACTGAACATGTGGACGACGCGGCACGGCGCGCTGATCGGGGCCGACACCCGCGTGGTGCAGGTCGATCTGGACCCGGCGGCGATCGGCCGGCACCGCGGCGTCGACCTGGGGCTGTGGGGCGGGATCGCGGAAACCGCCCGCGCGGCCACCGCCCTGCTCCGCTCCGGTGGCGCGCCGCCGCGGACGGGCTACCGGCGACCGGAGCTCGGCGACCGCCTCCGCACGGGCCTGCGCTGGAACCAGCTCCCGTTCGACGACGCCTCCACCGAGGACCGCATCGACCCGCGCACGCTGTCGGCGAAGCTCAACGAGCTGCTGCCGGCCGAGCGGACCGTGTCGCTGGACTCCGGCAACTTCCTCGGCTACCCGAGCATGTACCTCGACGTGCCGGACGAGTACGGGTTCTGCTTCACCCAGGCGTTCCAGTCGGTCGGGCTGGGGCTGGCGAGCGCGATCGGCGCCGCGCTGGCGCGGCCGGACCGCGTCCCCGTCGCGGCGCTCGGCGACGGCGGGTTCCTGATGGGGCTCTCGGAGCTGGAAACGGCCGTGCGCCTCGGGATTCCGCTGCTGGTCGTCGTGTACAACGACGCCATGTACGGCGCGGAAGTGCACCACTTCGGCGCCGGGACAGCGGGCCTGGACAACGTCACCTTCCCCGACGGCGACCTCGCCGCGCTGGCCCGGGGCCACGGCTGCGAGGGCCTGACCGTGCGCTCGGCCGACGACCTGGCCGCGGTCAAGGACTGGCTGTCGTCGGCGCCCCGGCGGCCGCTGGTGCTCGACGCCAAGATCACCTCCGACGGCGGGGCCTGGTGGCTGCACGAGGCCTTCGGTCACTGAGTGCGGCGGCGGCCCTTTCGGCTGACACGATCGTGGTCGCGAAAGGGTCGCCGCCGCTGCCGAGTCCGTAATATCTCGAGGCGGGGCGGCAACCGAGGATCAGCCGCCGGCCGGCGGGAGGAGCACACGATGACCGGTCTCGACTGGCAGGAGGTGGCCCGGTTCGGCGAGCTCGCCTGCGGTTCACTACGTCCGGTCACGGTGCAGCAGCGGACCCTGCCGGAGCTGGTGCGCCTCCTGCAGTGCGATTCGGGCGCGATCCATTTGCTCGACCGCCGCTACCGGGGCCAGGTGGCATCTTTGACGGGCGCGCCGGTGAAGATGCTCCTCGAGTTCGTGCCCATCGCCGGGCCGGCGAACCCGTACTTCAAGCGTTCGACCGCGTCGCGGTTCCCGGTCCACGACGCGGTGCTGCACGGCCGCCGCACCGACCACCTGCGCTCACCGGTGGGACAGCTCCTGGCCGACTACGGGTTCGAGCACTGCCTCTACGCGTTGCTCGTCGCCGAGGGCCGTCCCGTCGGCACGGCGACCTTCGCCCGCCGGACCGGCCGTCCGGCGTTCACCACCCGGGAGCAGGAGCTGGCGCACCGGCTGTCGAAGTTCCTCGCGATCGGCCTGGCCAACGCCGCGGCCTACGAGCGGCGCGCACCCGGGGCGCCACTCGCGGGACCCGCCGCGGCGACCCTCGACATCGACACGATCGATCTGTCCGAGCCTTCGGGGACACCCCAGGCCGGCACCTCGCCGTCCGCGGGAGCCGACGGAGGACTGACCGAGCGGGAGCGCGAGGTGCTCGCGCTGGCCACGAGCGGGCTGAGCAACGCGGAGATCGCCGCCGAGCTCGGGATCGCGGTCAACACCGTCAAACAGCACATGAAGCACAGCTTCCACAAGCTCGGCGTGCGCTCCCGGCTCGAAGCCCTGCGGTACCTGCAGGAGAACAATCTCGTAAAGTCCTGAAATCCCGGCGGAACACAAAACCGCCGGGATCGCTCGCAAGCGGTCCCGGCGGCGTTGATCACCCGGCGGTGGCGGGCCGGCGCAAACCGGCTTCTTCGATCCGGGGCAGCACCTCGCCGGCGAGCTTCTCCAGCCCCTGTTCGTAGTCCAGCCAGATCAGCATCAGGCCGTCGACGCCGGCCTCGGAGAGCTCCTTCATGCGCTGCGCGATGTCGCTCGCCGTCCCCACCAACGGGTAGGCGCCGTAGCCGGCCTTGAACTCGTAAGACATTTCCGCCATCTTCTCCGGCGGCATCGTCTTGGCGTTCGGGATGTTCGCCTCGATCAGGTCCGCGACCGCGATGTCGTCGCCTCGCGTCACGATGTAGTCCTGGGCGTAGGCCTCGGCTTCGGCGGTGGTGTCCTTTTGCACGACGTACGCGGAAAGCCAGATCTGGATCTCCTTGCCGAACTTCTTGCGCGCTTCTTCGCGGTATTCCGCGACCCGCGCCTTCACGGCCTGGGGATCGGGATCGTCGGGAATGGTGAAGGCGACTTCGGCGTGCTGCGCGGCGAACTGGCGGCCACGCGGCGAGCCGCCGGCGTTGAGGAGAACGGGGCGCGACTGCAGCGGACGCGGCTGCGACATGGCGTTCTTGACGTCGAAGTATTCGTTCTTCAGATCGAAGCCCTCGTCCGAGGACCAGAGCTTGTCGAACACCTCCATCCACTTGTCGGCGTAACCGTAGCGGTCGTTGTGCTCCTGCATCGGGACGCCGAACAATCCGAACTCGGGCGGGAACCAGCCGCAGACCAGGTTCATCCCCGCACGGCCGCCGGAGATCAGGTCGACCGTCGCCTCGGCTTTGGCGACGAACGCCGGGTTGATCAGTGACATGGGGAACGTGCTGATGATGCTGATCCGCTCGGTGATCGCGGCGATCGCGCCGGCCCAGGCGAAGGTTTCCATCACGTCGCCCGAGTAGTGCCCGTCGCCACCGAACGCGCGCCAGCGCGACGCCGAGACGAAGCCTTCGATGCCCAGCTGATCGGCCCGTTTGGCCAGCCGGCTGATCTCGTCCCAATCGCCGGAGAACCGGTCGGGGTGATGGGTGAAGGCAGCGCCTTTGCCGTTCACGCCGAAAATGCTCAGCTTGAGCTTGTTGGCCGAGTCTCGAATGGGATTCGGCTTGACCATGCTGTCGTCCACGGTGACCACATTTCTCGTCGAGAAGATTTGATCGACAGTTTCTGCTCGCGAACGCCGGCGTGGCCATAACCCCTGGGTGTTATTGTGCCGGCTCCTCACTCCGCGCTAACGTGATCGTCACTCCGCGCCAAGACGCGGCCCGTGACATGAGCTGTCGCGGGGCTGTACGGGCCACAAGATCTCGTACCAGCTGCAGGAAGTTCGTCAGCGTCCCACTGTCGCGACGAAGCCCGAGGCCTCGCGGGGCCGAACGGAGCAGCTATGAAAACCACCATTGTCGTCGGAAATCCGAAGCCCGCTTCGCGGACGAGGAAAGTCGCCGAAGCCTTGCTCGACCGGCTGGTGAAGGACGATGCGGATCGGCAGGTCATCGACCTCGCCGACCATTCCGCCGAGATCTTCGCGTGGCCGTCGGAGGTGATGTCGGCGTTGACCGAGCGCGTCGCCGGCAGTGATCTCGTGGTGATCGCGAGCCCGACTTACAAGGCCACCTACACCGGGTTGGTCAAGGCATTCCTGGACCGCTACGCGGCGGGCGCGCTGGCCGGGGTGACGGCGATCCCCGTGATGACCGGGGGGAGCCCCGCCCACTCGATGGGCGTCGACAGCCACCTCGCCCCGCTGCTGACCGAGCTCGGCGCCGTGGTTCCGGGAGCCGGGTGGTACTTCGAGACCTCGTCGATGGACGCGCTGGACGCCCTCGCCGACGAGGCGGCCGCGCGCTACGCCCGCACGATCGGGCAGCTCGCCCGCCTGGCCGAGGGGGTGCGGATCCCGTGACGCGACAGTTGACGAGCGTCAGTGATTCCCGCGCGTACCGCGACGCCGTGGGGCGTTACGCCTCCGGCGTCGTGGTGGTCGGGGCGACCGCGGACGACGGGCAGCGTCTCGGGTTCACGTGCCAGTCGTTCCACAGCGTTTCGCTGGACCCGCCGCTGATCCTGATCGGCGTCGCCCGGACTTCGAGCACGTATCCGCTGATCCGGGACGTCGGCCGGTTCGCCGTATCCGTGCTGGGCCACGGCCACCGGGAGGTCGCCTCCGCGTTCGCTCGCAAGGGCGTCGACAGGTGGAGCGGGGTCGCGCACACCGAAACCGCGACCGGGAACCCCGTCCTCGCCGGGAGTCTCGTGTGGCTCGACTGCGAGATCGACGCCGAGCACGACGCGGGCGACCACCACCTCGTCCTCGGCCGGGTGCTGGAGATGAGCTCGCCGGACGCGCAGGACGGCGCCGAGCCGCTGCTGTTCTACCGCGGTGGTTTCCACCGCATCGCCTCGAGGCCCGCCGCCGGCTGAGCGACCCGGGTCCGGCGGTGGAGAGGGCCGTCTCTCCACCGCCGGACCCCACGAAGGAAGACGACAATGACACAGCAGCTTTCCTCAGCAGGCAGCCGGTTCGACACGGTGAGCGTCGAGCAGGCCGCGGCCGCGATCGCGGCCGGCCGGCCGGTGGTGGTGGCGGGCACGCACGGCGACCTCGTGTTCGCGGCGCAGGACGCCACGCCGCACCTGGTGTCGGTGTCCGTGCGCTACACCGACGGGTTCGTCTGCGTCGCCCTGCCGGACGAGGACTGCGACCGCCTCGGGCTCCCGCTGATGTACCCCGGGTCGCCGGCGTGCGGAGGAGAAGCCTTCGCCGTCACGGTCGACGCCCGTGCCGGCGGGACGACCGGCATCTCCGCGGCCGACCGCGCCCGCACCATCCGGCTGCTGGCCGATCCCGCCGCCACTCCGGCCGACTTCACCCGGCCCGGCCACGTCGTGCCCATCCGCACGGCCCGCGAAAGCACCCCGCACCGCGCCGGGCGCGGCGAGGCCGCCCTCGCCCTGGTGCGGCTCGCGGGCAAGCGGGAAGCCGCGGTGCTCAGCGGCATCGTGTCGCAACGGGACGCGGGTGACCTGGCCGGTCCGGAAGAACTGGCGTCGTTCGCCGCCGAGCACGGCCTGCTCGTCGTGTCGGCGGCCGAAGTGCTGGCCCCCGGCTTGACGGCTCAGCCGGCGTGCCCCCACTGCGGGCACGCGGTGTGACTCCGACGTGCGCGCCGGTCAAGCGGTTGCGGCGCCGACCATCCCGGCGTCGCCACCGACCCGACTTTCTCACCCGCCAGCTCGCCGTTCTCTACGACGGGGCCAGCAGCCGCGCCGACGACCTGCGCGGCCTGGCCGTCGCCACCCCGGGAACCCTGCTGGACGCGGCCGGCGTCACGGACTGACCGTCGTCGGCGGACGATCTCCACAGTGGACGGAGTCCGCGCACTGGCTCCTCCTTCTGAGGCGAGGACCGATACCCGTGGCTTGGTTACCATCGCAGGCACCGGCTGTCGGCAGAAGGGATCGACGCCATGGTCCAGTGGATCCCCGGTCTGCGGGTGGTGCGGACCTACCGGCGCCAGTGGCTGGTCAAGGACGTGGTGGCGGGTGTCGTCCTCACGACGCTCCTGGTGCCGCAAGGCATGGCGTACGCGGAGCTCGCCGGGTTGCCCGCGATCACCGGTCTGTACACGTCGATCCTGTGCCTGCTGGGTTACGCGGTGTTCGGGCCGTCGCGGATCCTCGTGCTGGGACCCGACTCGTCGCTCGGGCCGATGATCGCCGCGACGATTCTGCCGCTCGTGGCGGCGGACGGCGACCCGGCGCGGGCCGTCGCGCTGGCGTCGATGCTGGCGATCATGGTCGCGGTGATCATGATCGTCGCCTCGGTCGCGAAGCTCGGGTTCATCGCCGACCTCATCTCGAAGCCCACGATGATCGGGTATCTCAACGGGCTGGCTCTGACCATCGTGGTGGGCCAGCTGCCCAAGCTGTGCGGGTTCAGCGTCGACGGGGAGGGGCTCATCGCCGAAATCGGCGCGGTGGCCCGGGCGATCGCGGGCGGCGAGGTGGTCGCCGCGGCCGCGGCGGTGGGCCTCGGCGCGCTCGCGGTGATCTTGGTGCTGCAGCGCTGGGTGCGCAAAATCCCCGCGGTCCTGGTCGTCGTCGTGCTCGCGCTCATCGTGGTCCCCGTGTTCGACCTGGCCGAGCACGGCGTGCCGGTGGTCGGCGTTCTTCCTGCCGGGTTTCCTCCGCTGACGCTCCCGCACGTGGGGTTCGCCGATCTCGCGCCGCTGTTCGCCGGCGCGGTGGGCATCGCCTTGGTGTCGCTGGCGGACACGATCTCCACGGCTTCGGCCTTCGCCGCCCGCACCGGGCAAGAGGTCCACGGCAACCAGGAGATGGCGGGCATCGGGGTGGCGAACCTGGCGGCAGGGCTCTTCCAAGGGTTTCCGGTCAGCACCAGTGGCTCGCGGACCGCGGTCGCGCAGCAGGCAGGGGCGCGCACCCAGCTGACGGGGGTCGTCGGCGCCGTGCTGATTACGGTGATGATCGTGGCGGCGCCCGGCCTGTTCCGGAACCTGCCACAGCCGGTACTGGCCGCGATCGTCATCACCGCCGCGCTGTCGCTGTCCGACGTGCCCGGGACGGTGCGGCTGTGGCGGCAGCGCAAGACCGAGTTCCTGCTCTCGGCCGCCGCGCTGGCCGGCGTCGCCCTGCTCGGCGTGCTGCCCGGCATCGCGATCGCCGTGGGACTGTCGATCCTGAACGTGTTCCGGCACGCGTGGCTGCCCTACCACACGATTCTCGGGCAGGTCGAGGGTCTGCGCGGCTTCCACGACGTCCGGTCCTACCCGCACGCACTGCGGCTTCCGGGCTTGGTGATCTTCCGCTTCGACGCGCCGCTGATGTTCGCCAACGCCAGGACCTTCCGCACCGAGATCCGCCGGCTGGCCTCGGCGAGTCCCGCACCCGGCTGGATTCTGGTGGCCGCCGAGCCGGTGACCGATGTGGACACGACCGCGGCCGACATGCTTCGCGAACTCGACGACGAGCTCAACGCCCGCGGCATCCACCTGGTCATGGCCGAAGTCAAGGACCCGGTGCGGCGCAAGATCGACCGGTACGAGCTGACCCGCACCATGGACCCCGCTCATTTCTACCCCACTGTCGGCGCCGCCGTGGCGGCGTTCCGTCAGGAGACGGGCGCCGACTGGGTGCCGTTCAATGCAGATGGACGAGAATCAGGTTCTTCAAAAGGATCATGACGACGCCGAGCAGCCCCGCCGCGCAGGTCGTCACGATCAGCGCCACGCCGCGCAGCCGGGCCACCCGCGCCGCGGACCACGCGTGGTAGGTCAGGACCACCACGGCCACCGCCAGTCCGGTGTTGGCCGCGGCGACGGGGGAGGCGCCCGCGAACCGGGCCAGCAGCAGCGCGGCGATCGGGCCGAAAGAGGCCGTCACCATGGGCCACGTGGCCCGCAGCTCCGCGGCGATCCGCGCCCGGCTCGGCAGTTTGCCGTCTTCGACTTCCTCGCCCAGCAGCTCCGCGTATTCCTCGGCCGTCCAGTAGATCAGCAGCGTGACCACGACCGCGACGGCCAGCGACAGGGTGGAGAGCTGTCCGCCCACGGCGGTCAGGATGGCCGCGGTGACGATCACCCCGTAGATGCCCGCCGCGCGGCGCCGCCCGGCGCTTCGGTCAACCACCTGCTCGGCCACGCCCACCTCCGCCTGCGCCTTGTCGGAAACCGGCCCGCCCGGTCACCCGGTCGCGGCGGAGAGCAGGAGCGGCCCCGCCGGCCTCGGCCTGCCGGCGGGGCCTGGCCGGCCCGCGCTCACCGAGCGAGTGCCTTGGCCTTCAGGGATTCGTACTCCTCCGCGTTGATGGCGCCGGTGTCGAGAAGCTTCTTCGCTTCGGCGATCTGGCCGGCGGCGCCCTTGTCGCCGTTGCCGGCGACCGAGCGGACGTAGTCGTCGAACTGCTTCTGGTTGGACGCCACCTCGGACTGGCGGCGTTCGCCCATGTGCTTGCCCTGCGCGATGAGGTAGATCAGCACGCCGACGAACGGCAGCACCAGGACGAACACGGTCCAGCCCGCCTTGCCCCAGCCGGAGACGTCCGAGCGGTGGAAGAGGTCGCCGAAGATCACGATGAGCATCCAGAACCAGACCACCCAGCCGAAGAACACCAGCATGGTCCAGATCACGTCCAGGAACGGGTAGTCCGATTGAGCCAGTGCCATCACGCCTCCGATGCTCGAGACCCGCACGACCGGGAGGTCCGTCCACAACGGATCGGTTACCAGGGTCGAACGGCTTCCGGCCGTGTCCCCCCGGCCTGACCCGGACGCGGGTTCTGCCGCGAGAATTGCCGTACGCGGTCACCGGCAGCGTTCCCATCGACCGCCCCGCGCGACATCACCCGGGGGAGGTGAATTCCGGCGCCGGGATCGGTTCCCCGGTGCCCCGGGGCGGAGCTCACCGCACCGGCCGGCGCGCCCGGACCGCCGCGCCGGCGACGCCGGACAGCGTGCTCGTGATCACGAGACCGATGAGGAGGTTCCCAGCGGCCGTCGCGATCCGGGCGCCGCGGTCCGCGTCGAGGCCCAGGGGGATGACGACGGCGATCGCGGTGACGAGCAGCATGATCGAGACGAAGAACGACTTCGCGCGTGGCGTACTGATCAAGAGCAGATGGAGCAGTCCCGTCGCCGCGAGGGCGACGACGGCGGCGCCGACCGCGTAGGCGACCGTGCCGACACCGCCCCAAGCGCCCTTGCCTTCCGGGGCCAGCACGGGCACGTCGAACAGCCCGCGCGCGACGAGCACCACCACGATGGCGGCCAGCGCCGCGACCAGTGCCGTCGCGCCGCCGCCGGCCCACAGCCTGCCCGCGACGACCCGGTGCTGCGTGTCTCCGGTCATGAGCCCTCCGCGGTCCCGTGCCCGCCCCCGGGCGATCGCCGTCACCGAATCACGTCCGGGGCCCGCGGTGCTCCTCCGATTCGGGTGAAGCGGTGTCCGCGTGCCGTCACGGCCGTGTGCGGCGCGGATTCCGCTCCACAGTGGATGGACAGCGGGATGGACAGCGGACGGACCGCCGTCAGTGTGCCGGGTCCACCAGCTGCCGGACGGTGTCGGTGACGAGGCGGCGGCGTTCGGGTTCGGGGACGAGGCCGCGGACGTCTTCGCCCTGGTTCTGCCACATGTTCGCGACGGTCAGCACGAGGGCGAGCAGCTCGCCGGGCGTCCGCTGAGCGGTCACGGTGCCGCGGCGCTGCGCGTCCTCGATCGCCGCGGTTTTGTCGGTCATGGACTTGGCGACGACGGGCCGGACGCCGCCGCGTTCGAGTTGGTACCAGGTGATGAAGCGCATCACGTCCGGGTACCGCAGTCCCGCGTCGTAGAGCTGTCCCGCGTATTCGGGCAGGTCGTCCGCGTCGATGGGGATCCCGGAGACGACCTGCTCGACGATGGCGTCGTAGACCGCCTCGTACAGCCCTTCTTTGCCGTCGTAGAAGGAATACACGAGCCCGGCGCTGACCCCGGCGCGGGTGGCGATGCGCTCCACGCGTGCGCCGCCGATGCCGTGCTCGGCGAACTCGGTGAGCGCGCCGTCCAGCAGCTGCCGCCGTTTGCTCTCGGGGTCTCGGGTCCGTGCCATGCCGTCATCCTAATGAATGTTCATTCTCGCTGAGCTGCCGCAGCAGGCCGAGCATGTCCTCGCCGAACCACGCCTCGGCGATCTTGCCCGCCCGCACGGTGTAAATGCCGATGCCGAACCAGCTCGCGTGACGGCCGGTGGCGGCGACACCGAGGAACGGCCCGGTGTGGGTGCCGCTGTTGGTGAACCGGAGCACGACCGTGTCGCCGTCGACAAGGGTGTCGTGCACGGTCAGGTGCATGCCGGTGAAGGCACCACCGATCGCGGCACGCAGGGACGCCTTGTAGGCCTCGAGGCCGTGGAGGTCGCCGGCGCTGCCGGCGTGCCACGCGAGGTCGTCGTGCCAGAGCTCGTCGACGACGTCGAGGTCGCCGCCGTTGACGACCTCGGTGACGAACCGGTGCACGAGGGCCGCGGGGTCGGGCGCCGTGCGCGGTGGCTCGAGGAGGTCGTTGATCCACGCGATGGCGCTGTCGAGGGCGACGTCTCCGAGCGGGGTGGCCATGTTGGTGAACGCGTGCGGGGCTTCGGGCCAGATCTCCAGCCGCGCGTCGCAGCCGGCGAGACGCAGGCGGGCGGCGAGCAGGATCGCGTCGTCGCGCAGTGGGTCGAGGTCGCCGACGGTCAGCAGGGTGGGCGGGAAACCGGTGAGGTCGGCCAGCGCCGGGGACAGCTGCGGGGCGCGCCGTTGCTCCGGCGTGTGGTGGGGGAGGGCGAGGTCGGGCAGGTCGTCGATCCAGGACCGGGTGAGCACGAGGCTGTCTTCGGTGGCCGCGGCGGCGCTGGGGGACAGGCCCAGGTCGTAGATGCCGCAGTCGAGGTACGCGCCCGCGAACGCGCCGAACGCGGGGTCACCGGCGTCGCGCAGGGCCAGCAGCGTCGCCGCGGCGAGGTGCGCGCCGGCGGAGATGCCGCCGATCAGCAGCCGGCCGGTGCCGAACTCCGCGGCCGCGTGCCGGGCGAGCCAGCGGGCGACGGCGACGGTCTCCTCGATCTGCTCGGGGACGGTGGCCTCGGGCGCCAGCCGGTACTCCGGGCTGATGACGATCGCGCCGGTCGCGTGCGAGAGGCGGTCGTTGACGAGGTCGTCGTCCTCCGGTGCTCCGGCAGCCCAGCCGCCGCCGTGGATGCGGTAGAGGACCGCGCGTGGCTCGGGCGGCGTGAACACGCGCAGCCGCAGCGGGCCGGCGGGGCCGTCGACGTGGCGTTCGGTGGGGCTCAGGTCCGTCACACCGGGTTTGGGGGCGGTGCCGGCGCGTAGGGCGGCAAGCCCTCCGGGGGTTCGGACGTCCGGGTGAGGCATCTTCGCGAGCACGACGTTCACCTCGCGCTGGGCCTCGAGGAGCGCGGGGTCGACGTTCTGCCGTCGGAGGTCGAAGGTCGGGTCGGTCATGGGATCAGGTCCTTTCGGGAGGTCAGAGGGCGAAGGTGACGCCGGTGAGGCGTTCGCTTTCGGCCCAGAGGCGGGCGCCTTCGGCCGGGTCGTCCGCGCCGCGGGGGAGCTTGACCGGCTTCGGAGTGCCGGAGGTCTGGTCGCGGCCGGCCGGGCCGTAGAAGGCGCCGCTGATCACTTCGGGGCTGGTCGCGACGTACAGCGACGGCCAGGCCGCGCCCTCCGGGGAGCCCATGGCCACGTTGCGGAGCAACGCGATCATCGCCCGGGAGGCCACGCCTTCGGAGTGGCGCTGCAGGTTGGTCACGGCCGAGCCGGGGTGCACGGACACCGCGCGCAGGGCGGTACCGGCCAGCCGCCGGGACAGCTCCTGGGTGAAGACGACGTTCGCGCGCTTGGACTTCGCGTACGCGCTCATCCCGCCGTAGCGCTGCCTGCTCATCAGGTCGTCGAGCCGGCCGGAGCGCCAGGTCGCGGCGATCGCGCTGACGGTGACCACTCGGGCGGCCTCGGCGCGGTGCAGCGCGGGCAGCAGTCCGGCGGTGAGTGCGAAGTGCCCGAGGTGGTTGGTGCCGACGGTCAGCTCGAACCCGTCCGAGGTCGTGCGGCGCTGCGGCACGTTCATGACGCCGGCGTTGTTGAAGAGCAGGTCGATCGTCTCGGTGGCCGCCAGCCGCCCGGACGTCTCCGCGATCGAGGCCAGCGAGCCCAGGTCCAGCACGACGGTGTCCAGCCGCGCGGTGGGCTGGTCGTTGCGCAGGGTGGCGACGGCTTCGTCGAGCTTCTCCTGGCTGCGGCCGGCCAGGAGGACGCGAGCGCCGTGGCGGGTCAGCACGCGGGCGGTCTCGAGACCGATGCCGCTGTTGCCGCCGGTCACGAGCGCGACACGGTCGCGCAGGTCGCCGATCCGGTCGGGGGTCCAGTGGGCCGGGGCGAGGGTGCTGGTCATGGCTACCTCCACTAATGAATATTCATTTAATACTACGATGACACGGGTGCGCCCGGGCGTCAATGAATGTTCATTCAATAGTGGCGGCGCTCACCGCCGGCGCGCGCCGGCCGATCGAGGGTGGCGGCCCGCGCGTCGCGACGAGGCCCGGACTTACGAGGCCCGGCCGGTCTTCTTCGGCGCCACGACCGGAGTGTCCCGGTACTTCAGGATTCCCTCGACGCCGAGGCGGAAGGTTTCGCAGACCGGTGCCGGATCGGTGAGGCAGCCGGCGGCCATGGCGCCGTCCCGCAGCATGACGAAGTGCCTCGCGGCCGGCTCGGGCGCCGTCTCGCCGGCCTGCGCGAGCAGCTCGGTGACGACCTCCAGGAACCACTGCCGGTGGGCGAGAACGGCCCGGTGGACGGGGTGCGCGGGATCGGGGTACTCCGCGACGGCGTTGAGGAACGCGCAGCCGCGGAATCCGGGCGTGCGGATGCCGTCGGCGATCGACTCGGCGACCGCGCGGACGGCGTCGGCCCCGGAGGCCTTGCCGGCGCGGGCGGTCTCGACGTCGGCACGGATCGCCTGGTCGGCCGCCGTCAGGTACGCGACCAGCAGGTCGTCCTTGCTCGGGAAGTGCCGGTAGAGCGTGGCGCGGGTGACGCCCGCGTCGGCGATGACCCGGTCGATGCCGACCGAGTGGAGACCCTCCGAATAGAACAGCCGCGTCGCCGAAGCGAGCAGCCGGGCTCGTGCTTCAGACACTTCGCCGTCCACCTCTCGTCGCTGGTTCCACGGTAGCAGATAGAACGGTCGGTCTTGACGACTCGGCGTCGCGGCTGCCATAGTCCTCACCACGAGATAGAACGATCTGTCTACCTCAGGCCCCACGACGAAGGAGCACTCCATGAGCACCACCACCGTTCCGGCACCCGCAGGCATCGCGAAACCCTTGCGGCGCCTGTACTTCATCCGCTTCGCGTTCGCTGTGGTCTGGGCCGCGCTGCTGTTCGTGACCGGGTCGAGCCTCGGTCCGGTCAGCACCATACTGCTCGTGCTCTACCCGCTGTTCGACGTGGCCGCGGCCGTCGTCGACGCCCGTTCGGCGAAGGGGAGCAAGCCGGTCGCGGGCCTGTATGTGAATGTGGTGACCAGTCTGCTCGCCGCCGTGGGCCTGGCCGTCGCGGCCTCGTCGGGCATCCCCGCCGTCCTCGGCGTGTGGGGCGCCTGGGCGATCGTGGCCGGCCTCGTGCAGCTCGCCGTCGGCCTCCTGCGCCGCACCCTGGGCGGCCAGTGGCCCGTGATCCTCAGCGGCGGCATCTCCGTCGTGGCCGGCGCTTCGTTCGTCCTGCAGGCCACAAAGGACAGTGCGTCCCTCACGACCCTCGCCGGCTACGCCACCCTGGGTGGCATCTTCTTCCTCGTTTCCGCTGTGCGGCTGGGACGCACCGCGAACGGGTCCGACGCCGGCTGAGTTGTCCTGAATCGGACGGGTTTCCCGTCCGGCGTTGCCCGCCGGTCGCCTCGGCAAGCAGAATCGGCGCCGACGCGATGACAAGGTTGTCAACGAGGGGGCGGACATGGCGCTGAGGCGGCGCGCGGTGCTTCAGGGACTCGGCGCGGGTGGGCTCGCGCTGGTGAGCGCGGGCCTGGTGACCCCGGCGGCGCGGGGCGACGCCCCGGCCCCGGCCCGCAGCGGGGGAGCGCCCGACGACGTCGCCGCGACCTACCTGCGCGTGCTGCTGCGCCACACCCGCTGGGCCGAGCAGCAGTTCGACCCGGCGGCCGGCGTCTACCCGGCGAAGGACTTCACGTTCGCCGTGGTTCTGGGCAACGCCGTCCTGCTCACGCGAGACGGGTACGACGCGGCGGTCACGGGCGTCGAGCGCGAGGTGCTGCACCGGCACACCGTCGACACCATCCGGCACTTCGCGGCAAGCAACCTCATCACCGGCGGCACCGAGTGGGGCCGCCGGCTGTTCTTCGACACCACGTTCCAGTCCTACTTCCAGCTGGCCGGCCGGTTGCTGTGGCACGACCTCGACGCCGCCACGCGCGCGAACCTGGACGAGATCGCGACCGGGCAGGCCGCGTACACCGCCGGGCTCGGTACCGGCAACGACCCGCTGTCCGGCGACTGGACGCCGAACGGGCTGGCCGGCGGGCACGTCGGCGACACCAAGCTGGAGGAGATGGGCGTGTACGCCCAGGCCCTCGCCCCGGGGATGGCCTGGGCCGCAATGGATCCCCGCGCCGCGCAGTGGCGCGAGTGGTTCGGGCGGTGGAGCCGCAACGAGACCGCGCTGCCCGCCGCGGACCTGGCCAACCCGCGCGTGGTGGACGGTGTGCCCATCTCGGCCAACACGGCGGAGAACCTCTACGACACCTTCCTTGTGGAGAACCACGGTTCCTTCGGCCCGCACTACCAAGAGGAGCTCTGGCGGACCTCCGGCCGCAACGCGATGCACTTCCTGCTGGCCGGGCGGCCGCTGCCGGAGGTGCTCACCGCGCAGCCCAACGGCGAGCTGCTGTGGCGCACGATGCTGCTGATGGCCAGCGACGCGGGCGAACCCCTGATGCCGATGGTCGCCGACCGCGAGCACCTGTACGGCCGCGACGTCATTCCGCTGGCGTTCCGCGCGCAGGTGCTCGGCGACCGCTACGCCGCGCGTGCCGAGGCGCAGCTGGCCGAACGGCTGGAGCCGTACCAGGCCTACGCGCCCGCTGATCGCGTCACGAAGTTCTCGGGCGAGCCGAAGTACGAGCCGGAGGCACGCGCGGAGATCGCGATCAGCTACCTGCTGCACGAATGGCGCGCGAACCACGGTGGCCCGGTGCGTCCGGTGAGCCAGGCGGAGTTCGACGCGCACGCCGTCGGCGTCGCGGATTTCGGCGACGGGCCCGGCCTGCTCGCGCACCGCAGCCCGGCCGCGTGGGCCGCGGCGGTGAGCAAACCGGGGTTCACGAAGTTCGCGTGGCAGCCGCACCACGACGACTGGCTGTTCACCGTCAGCGGTGCCACGCCGATGCTGCTGCCCTCCACCGCGCTGGCCGTGCGGGAACGGCACGCGACGACGTGGGTGAAGGTCCGCGACGGATTCGACGCGAGCGCCGCGGTGTGGAAATTCGACAACGGCTACGCCGGTTTCGCGACCCTGCCGACGGGCGCGGCGGTCTACTCCAGCACCGGTCTGGGCGCCGGCGAGGGTGTGGTGTCGGTGTACAACCTCGCCATGCCAGGCGTGCCGGGGCTGACCGGCGAGCGGACCTACCGCACCGCCGAAGGCGTGGTGACCGTCCCCGTCGCGCCGGCGCCGCCGTCCGGCGGTGGGCGCACCGACGACGTGACTTTCTCCGCGGTGACGGCCCGGCACGTGCGGATCCTCGGCGTGCAGCCGGATCCGGCGTACGGATATTCGGTGTGGTCGTTCGAAGTCCGCGACGGGGCGCCGGGCCCGGACCTCGCCCGCGCGGCCACGGCTTCGGCGTCTTCGGCTTCGCCGGGCAAGGAGGCGAAGTACGCGAACGACGGCGACGCGACCACGCGCTGGGCCGTCTCCGTCGCTGACCGCCCGCGCGCCGACAGCTGGCTCGCCCTCGATTTCGGTGCGCCACAACGGTTCGACCGCGTTCGCGTGGCCTGGGAGGCCGCCGCCGGCCGTCGCTATCGCGTGGAAACCTCGGCCGACGGCATCACGTGGACCGCGGCCGGCACCTACCCGCTGCCCGCCATCAGCACGACCGGCGGCTGGCTCGACGTCGACGGCCGCGCCGGGTTCGTCGTATCCGGCTCACCGCACCCGGCCACCGTCACCGGCGACCGGATCGTGCTGTCCGACGGCGATTCCGCGCCCCTGCACGTCGAATGCCGCCCGGATCCGCGCGACCTGGCCGCTGCGGTGCGCGCGCCCCGCCCGACGGCGAGTTCCGCGGCACTGCGGGTTTCCGTGCTCGACGGGCACCTCGTGCTGTTCAACCTCTCCGCCGCGGCGACGTCGGGAACCCTCACCCTGCCCGCCTCGGACGGAGCCGCGGCGCTGTACCAGGGCTCGCAGGTCGTCACCGCGACCGGCACTTCGTTGTCGGTGTCGGCGTCGCCCGCCGAAGCCCGCGTCGAACCGGCGCGCTTCACCGTGCGCGGCGTGGGCGGCGCCCTGCCCGCCGGCGTGCGCGCGACCGTCGTCGACGCCGCCACCCTCCGGCTGACCGCCGACCACACCGTGGTCCTCTCCGTGCAGCCGGCGGGCGAACCGTGGCGGCCCGTGGTCCTCCCCGCCCGGCACCCGGTGACGGTCACTGCCCACCGAACCCGCCCGTACCCCTTGCCGGACTTGGCTTTGGGTGCGGTCACCTTCCCCGCCGAACCCCTCCCGCCGGGCATGACCACCCCTGCCGCAGCCGTCGACGACGACCCGCGCACCTCGTGGCGCCCGGGCCCGAACGGCCGCCTCGTCCTCGACCTCGGCGCGGCCCACGACGTCACCACCGCCGAACTGACCTGGACCGGCGGCCGCCTACCCGCCTTCACGGTCGAGACGAGTGTCGACGGCCGCACCTACACCGCGGCGCGAACCCCGGCTGCGCGCCGCGCCACCACGGTTCCCCTCACCGGCAAGGCGCGCTACGTCGCCGTTCACGTGACCGGGAACCCGACGGCAAGCCTCACGCGGCTCACTGTGCGCTGACCAGGCGAGCGGCCGACGGACTGTCCACACAGGAACGACAATGCGGACGAGTTGCTCTACCTCGCCCGCGACGGGGCGAGGTAGAGCAGGGCGTACCGGTCAGGAGCGGAAGAACTCCAGGAGATCCGCGTTGATCGTGTCGGCCTTGGTGGTCGGCATGCCGTGCGGGAAGCCAGGGTAAATTTTCAACGTGGAGTTTTTCAGGAGCTTCGACGACAGCAAGGCGGCGTCGGCGTAGGGGACGACCTGGTCGTCGTCACCGTGGCCGACGAAGACGGGGACGCTGATCTTCTTCAGGTCCTCGGTCTGGTCGGTCTGGGAGAACGCGACGATGCCGTCGTAGTGGGCCAGCGCGCTGCCCATCATGCCCTGGCGCCACCAGTTCTGGATGATCGCCTCGTCGGGTTCGGCGCCCGGCCGGTTGTAGCTGTAGAACGGGCCCGAGGCCACCGCGCGGTAGAACACGGAACGGTTCGCCAGCAGTTGCGCCTGCAGGTCGTCGAAGGCGCTCTTGGGCAGGCCGCCCGGGTTCGAGTCGGTCTGCAGCATGAGCGGTGGGATGGCGGAAAGGATCGCGGCCTTGGCGACGCGGGCCTCGCCGTGGCGGGCGAGGTAGCGCACGACCTCGCCGCCGCCGGTGGAGTGCCCGACGTGGATCGCGTCGTGCAAGTCGAGGTGGGCGGTGACCTCGGCCAGGTCGTCGGCGTAGTGGTCGAGGTCGTGTCCGTCGGCGACCTGCGACGAGCGGCCGTGACCGCGCCGGTCGTGGGCGATGACGCGGTAGCCGTGCTGCAGGAAGAACAGCATCTGGGTGTCCCAGTCGTCCGACGACAGGGGCCAGCCGTGACTGAAGACGATCGGCTGGCCGGTGCCCCAGTCCTTGAAGAAGATCTCGACACCGTCGGCGGTGGTGATCGTCGGCATGGCGTTGTCTCCGTTTCTCGCGACGTTCCCGAATACCTCGTGAATCTGTTGCGTGTGGACACTGGTCGAAGCGCGTCGAACCTGCGCTTCGCAGACTACGCTTGCGCGACCACTGGTCCGGTGGCGTTCATGCTCGAGGCCCTTGGATGATTGCCTGCACCGGAGTAGGGGGCCACGCGTGAACGGCTCACGTTTCACCGGAATCGGCTCATGGACGCGCTGAGCCGGCTCATCCGGCTCGTGCGCCCGGAGAGCAGCATCGACGCGGTGCCTGATGGCCGGCCGGTTCTCCGTGGACCACGAAGCGGCGGCGCCCGGGCAGGTGCCGTTCTACGTCGCGCTCGAGGGCAGATGCACCGTGACCACGGCGGCGGCGGTCGTCGACCTCGCCCCCGGGGATCTGCTCGTCCTCCCGCACGGCGACGCCCACCACGTCCACGTGACCTCAGGCCGGAAGCTGCCGTTCGAAGACGCGCAGGGCGCCACGTTCACCACTCGCCGCACCATCGGTGCCGAGCCCGACCACGACCTGTTCTGCGGCCACTTCCATTTCGACACGGCCGCGGGAATGCTGCTGTTCCGCCTGCTGCCGTCGCTGCTGCACGTCACGCTCAACGCTTCGGCGCTCGCCCTGGCCGAGGTCCTGCGCGCGGAAGCCGCCTTCGACGGCCCGGGAACGAGCGCCATCGTCTCGTCGGTGTGCGACGCACTGCTCGCGATGGCGCTGCGCAGCCGCCCCGAGCAACGTCTCGGGACGTCCGCGCTGTGGACCGCGATGGGTGACGACGTGCTGGGTGAGGTGATCGCCGGCGTCGTCGAACGGCCCGGCGAACCGTGGACCATCGAGCGCATGGCCGCGGCGGCCTCGATGTCGCGTGCCACGTTCGTGCGGCGGTTCACCGCGCGCACCGGGGGCACCGTGGCGACGCTGCTCACCACCGTCCGCATGATGGTCGCCGCCGACCTGCTGGCGAACTCCGACCGGTCCGTGGTGCGCATCGCGGGGGAGGTCGGCTACCGGTCCGAATCGGCGTTCGTGGAGGCGTTCCGCGCCGCGGTGGGCACGTCGCCCGCGCGGTTCCGGAAGAACTCGATGACCGGTGGGTGACGCCCGAGTGATCTCCGGCTTGGTGCGGTTCGCGGGCGCGTGGCGCCTCAGGACTGGCTGACCAGCCGGTATCCGGCGGCGGAGAACTCGGCCGTCAACGCGTAGCGGTCGCCTCGGACGAGGGTGTGGCGCCACTCCATCGGGCGGCCCTGCGAGTGGCTCAGGCGGTTGATGGCGAAGGCCGCGACGTCGTGGGCGCAGGCGAGCTGGGTGCGTTCGGCGGCGGTGGGGATGACGGCGTGCACCTCTTCGCGGCCGTGGTCGAGGCGGATCCCGGTGCGGCGGGCGAGTTCGCCGTAGAGGCTGGTGTGCGTGAAGTCGGCCTGCAGCAACGGTTTCGCGACGTCGGCGGGCAGCCACACGCGGTCCATCGCGAGCGGCTCGTCGCCCGCCAGGCGGAGGCGCTCCAGGTAGACCAGCGGCGTCGAGGCTTCGAGGTCGAGGCGCTCGGCGACGAGTGCGTCGGCGCGGACGTCGAACGTGCGGACGATGCTGTGCTGCGCGAGGCCGGCCGCTTCGACGGACGTGAACAAGCTGTAGAGCGCGCCCAGCGGCTGCGCGATCTCGGCCGGCGGGGCGACCCGCGGCTGACGCCCGCGCTCGGCGACGACCACCCCGTCGGCGCGCAACTGGCGCAGGGCCTGGCGCACCGTGTGGCGGCTGACACCGTACTCCTCGGCCAGCGCGAGCTCGCCCGGGAACTGTTCGGTGAACTCACCGGCATCGAGCCTGGTCAGCAGCTCGCGCTGGAGCTGGCGCCAGAGCGGTTCGGAGCCGGAGCGGCTCAGCGTTCGTGGGGCCATGGCCTCCTCCGGGCTGTCTCGCCCGACACTACCGGTAGCCAAATGTGCGGACATAATCTACGTTGAATGTACGTACATTTACGCATGGGCAGACTCGGGAGGGGAGCGTCGATGGGGACACGCGAACGAACGGGCGCCCGGTGACCGCCACCCAGGACCGGGTCGCCGACCGGCGCCCGGCGCGGGACCGCGTCGCCGAAGCCGCTCCGGGACTGCTGGTGGCGCTTCTCGTCGCCGGGGTCGCGACCGCACTGGGCTCACTGGTCCCGATCGTCGGCGGGCCCGTGTTCGGCATTCTGCTCGGCGCGCTGGCCGCGGCGGTCGTGCCGGGGCTACGCGAGCAGAGGTGGGCGCCGGGCTACGGCGTGGCCTCGAAACCGGTGCTCCAGCTGTCGATCGTCGTGCTCGGGACCGGGCTGTCGCTGCAGCAAGTGGTCCGCGTCGGCGTGCAGTCGCTGCCCGTCATGCTCGGCACGCTCACCGTCGCCCTCGGCGGGGCCTGGCTGCTGGGCCGCCGGCTCGGCATCGATCGCGACACACGCACCCTGATCGGCGTGGGCACGGGCATCTGCGGCGCGTCCGCGATCGCCGCCACCACCGCCGTCATCAAGCCGAAGCAGACGGACGTCGCCTACGCCATCGGCACGATCTTCACCTTCAACATCGCCGCCGTGCTGCTGTTCCCGCCGCTGGGCCACCTGCTCGGCATGAGCTCGCACAGCTTCGGCCTGTGGGCGGGCACGGCCATCAACGACACCTCCTCGGTCGTCGCCGCCTCCTTCGCCTACGGCGGTGACGCCGGCTCGTACGGCATCGTCGTCAAGCTGACCCGGACGCTCACACTCATCCCCATCGTGATCGTGCTCGCGTTCCTCACCGCCCGCCGCGAAGCCCGCGAGAACGCGGGCGGGGCCGGGTTCAGCATCCGCACCATGCCGTGGCGGCGCATCGTCCCGCTGTTCCTGGTGGGCTTCATCGCCGCCGCCGCGCTCGACAGCCTCGGCGTCGTGCCCGCGTCCTGGCACCCCGCACTGTCCACATTGGGCACGTTCCTCATCACCACCGCACTGGCGGGCATCGGCCTTTCCCTGCGCCTGGCGGACATGCGCCGCGCCGGCCCCCGCCCGCTCCTGCTCGGCGGCGTCCTGTGGATCGCCGTCGCGGCCACGAGCCTCGGCCTGCAAGCGGCGACTGGCTCTCTCTGAAAACGGCGCCGAACGGTCCGCGAGCAGGAGTCGCCTACCCGATGTGGTCGCCACGGTCGGGGGACGGCACGTAGCGAACGTCCGCGGGCGCGTCGTGCGTGTGGATGAGGCTCGTGTCCCATCGGTGCGGCACCGACGCCGCCACCCGTTCCACCAGGTGGCTGCAGAACACCGGTGCGCTCAGCCGCACCAGCCGTGTGTCGCCGGTGTCCAGCGCGAACGCGTCGGTCTCACCGGTCACCTCCACGCGCCGGTGCCGCACGTCGGCCGGACGGGGCAGGCCGTAGCCGTGCAGCAGCGAGTTGCGGATGATCCACAGCACCACGGCGTCGTCGTGATCCACGCCGTGTTCGATCAGCAGCCGCTTGAATCGCTGCCCCGCCGGCGCGGACGTCCCCGACAACGTGTCGAGCACGATCATGCCCAGGCAGACCCCGACCCACGACCGCGTGCCCGGCCCGTCACCCGTCTCGGGGTCCCGCCCGTGCGCCGCCCGCATGTCGCGCAGGGCGAGCTCGATGGGCAGGTACTCCCGCCCCGGGTGCGGCGCGCAGTGCAGCCGCCTGAGCGGCGCACCGCCGCGATCGTCGAGCGTGGTCACCGCCGCACGGTACCCGGCCGGCCCGGTGTGGCTCAGCACTCGCCGGCCCGGACGTCGTCGGCGGCGCGGCTCAGGCGAAGCGGGCCGCCAGCTCCTTGGCCTTGGTGATGGCGTCTTCGTGTGCTTGGACCCGAGACGCTTCGTACAGGCGAACAGGTTCCGGACCCCATGCCCGCTTCACGGCGGAGGTGAGCTCGGGGATGATGAACTCGACTTCGGTGATGCCGAAGTAGGTGGCGAAGAGAGTGGTCAGGTAGGGCACGACGAAATCCCTGCCGTCACGCGGGGTGCCGGGCCGGTAAGTGCTGCCGCGGCTGGAGACGACCACAACCGGGGTGCCCGCGGCGGACGGCTGCTCGCCGATGACGCGACCGGGGACCATCACCTGGTCGATCCAGGCCTTGAGCGTGCTGGGGACCGTGAGGTTGTACATCGGGGCGGCGATCAGGACGACGTCGGCCTGTTCGAGCTCGCGGGCCAGTGTGACACGCAGGGGGTCCTCGTTCCCGGCGGTGAACACGTCGTCGGTGAGGTGGGGCAGCGGGTCGGCTGCCAGATCGCGGTGGATCACCGTCCCGTGGGGGTGCTGGGCCTCCCACTCTCCGCGAAAGGTGGCTGTCACGTCGCGCGAGGTGGACGTGCCGGTGGGCCAGATCGAGCTGTCGAGGTGCAGGAGCGTGGGCATGTTCTGGTGACTTTCGTTGCGTCGGCCGGGGACGTTCCGGCTCCCGTGGCTCGCCGAAATGTCCACTGTGGACCCCGGTGGCGTAGCTGTGGGCGCGGCCCAGGGTCGGGCTGAGGCCGCCGCCCAAGGTGTAACCGGAGGATTTCGCAGCCGCCCAAGGAATGTCGGCCCGCGGAAATGGCGGCACGCGAAAGCCGTGGACGGGGCGGCCGAGGCCGCCAGTCCGCCGGCGCCCGGCAGACTGGCGGGGCGAGATCAGCCCGCGACCTGGTAGCGGCTGGTGATGGCGACGCGGTTGAAGGCGTTCATCACTGTGACCAGCCAGGAGACGGCCGAGATCTGGTCTTCGGTGAGTTCGGCCGCGGCGGCGGTGTAGTCCTCGTCGCTGACGTGGCCGTCCGGCACGCGGGTGATCGCCTCGGTCAGGCGGAGGGCGGCGCGGTCCGTCGCCGAGAAGTACTCGGTCTCTTCCCACGCGGGCAGCACGGCGATCCGGTCGGGGTTTTCGCCCTTCTTGAGGGAGTCACGGCTGTGCATGCGCAGGCAGAACGCGCAGCCGTTGATCTGGGAGGTGCGGATCCTCACCAGTTCGACCAGGAGCGGGTCGAGCCCGGCCGCGACGGCGCCGTTGTCCGCCTCCGCCGACAGGGCGATGAGGGCCTTGTAGGCGGCCGGGTGCTGCATGTCGATGCGGACGCGCTGCGTGTTCGTCACAGTTCCTTCGATTCCTTCGTGTGGTCCGAGCCGCGCCGTCCGGGCGCGTCGTGCGTTCTCGGCAGGGAGACGAGGCAGCCCCCGCGGGTGTGACAGCTCAGATCCGGGAAAGTTTGTCCGGGTTCATGACCCTGCGGTACGCGGTGATCAGACCGTCGGTGATCTGCACCGTGTCGACGGAGAAAACGCGGCCCTGCCGGCGGAACACGAGGGCGGGTTCGCCGCCGACCTCGACGAAGTCGATGTGGTCCGGACGCCACTGGCGACCCACTCGCACCATCACCTCGGCGATGCGCTCACCACCGTGGATCAGCTTGCGTGCCGCGGAGATCTTGCCGCCGCCGTCGGTGACGTAGACGGCGTCCGGGTGCAGGAGCCGCACCAGGCCGGCCAGGTCGCCGGATTCGTAGGCGGCGCGGAAGGTCGCCAGCACCCGTTCGCGCTCCGCTTTCGGTGCCTGCGAAGGGGACTGTTTCGCTTTGGCCACCCGGCGTCGCGCCCGGGAGGCGAGCTGCCGGGCGGCCGGCACGGAGACGTCGAGCACTTCCGCGATCCGGGCGAACTCGAAACCGAAGACGTCGTGCAGGACGAAGGCCACGCGCTCCGGTGGGCTCAGCTCCTCCATGATCAGCAGCATCGCCGCACCGACGGACTCGTCCACGAGCACCGGCTCCGAGGCGTCCGGCCCGGTCAGCAGCGGCTCCGGCAGCCACGGCCCCACATAGGATTCCCGGCGCGAGCGAGCGCTCTTGAGGATGTCGTACGACCGTCGCGCGGCCACCGTGACCAGCCAGGCCCGCAGGTCGTCAACCTCGTGCAGATCGGATCCGGCCGCCCGCAGCCACACGTCCTGGGCCACGTCCTCGGCATCGGCCACACTCCCCAGCAGCCGGTAGGCCACGCCGAAGACCGCAGGCCGGTGCGTCTCCCACTCGGCGCCGAGCCTGTCCTCCTGCTCGGACCGTCCGGGCGCATGCCCATCACCCATGCAGACCGCAACCTCCTCCGGCACGTGGATCCAGCGTACCCATCAGGATCCGGACGCTGGCACCGATGATCGCCGGACAGCCCTCGCCGCCCCCAGACGGACAGCGCGTGCCGCAGGGGCCTCGCGGTGCGGGTGCGGCGGCTATGGTCACTGGCGTGAACGACCTGCCGGAGTTCCAGGCGCGTGAGCTGGCCGCGCTCGTCGAAGACCTGAGCGCGCTCGAGCCGCAGCAGTGGCGGGCGCAGACGCTGTGCGCCGAGTGGGATGTCGAGGAGGTCGTCGCCCACCTCGGGGCGGCCGCGACGCTGTCGCGGTGGGCCTGGTTTCGCAGCATGATCGGGGCCCGGTTCGACGGGGATGTGCACAACCGGCGGCGGCTCGAAGAGTTCCGGGGGAGTACCCCGCAGGAGACGCTTGAGCGGTTTCGCCGCGTCGGTCCCATCGCGACGCCGGTGAAGCCGTCTCCGGCGGGGTTGGGTGAGGTGATCGTTCACGCGGAGGACATTCGCCGGCCCCTGGGGCTGAAGCACGCGCCGGACGCCGAAGGGCTGCTCGCGGTCGCCCGGTTCTTCGCCACCAAGAACTTCGCGGTGAACAGCAAAACCGTGGCCGCGGGTCTGACTTTGCGGGCGACCGACGCCGACTTCGCCCAAGGCGCCGGGCCCGAGGTCGCCGGGCCGATGCTGTCGCTGGTGATGGTGATGGCGGGCCGTGCGGCGTTCCTGCCCGATCTCAGTGGTGACGGCGTGGCGGAGTTGACCACACGGCTCGGCTCCTGAGCTACGCGCGTACCGCCGGTTCGAGCAGCGACAGCGTCCGCTGCCCCGCGTCGAGGCCGACGCGAAGGCCGACCGGCATCGGCAGGTTCGGGCCGGCGTGCCCGAACTCGACGTTGCCCAGGACCGGGATGTCGCGATCGCCGAGGACGTCGAGGACGATCTCAGGCAGGGTCGGGGATTCCGGGGACGCGGCGAGTCCGTCGATCGCGTGCGGCACGCCCACGACCATGCCCGAGATCCGGTCGAGGATGCCGCTGTGTCGCAGGACCTGCAGATAGCTCCACACGTAGGCCGCCAGGCCGCCCATCTCCTCCCAGAACAGCACCGCGCCGTCGAACCGCTCGAGCGGGAGCGCGAAAGGCGTCGCCTGCGCCAGCGCGATGCGGTTGATCACCCCGCCGATCAGCCGGCCTTCGGCCCGTCCGGCGCGCCAGCACTCCCACGACGGGGTGGCGGGCAGCGGACCGATCGCTTCCGTGCTGGTCAGCAACTTCGAGTAGAGCCTCTCCAACTCGGCTCTCCGCTGTTCGGGAGCGGCCTGCCAGTGCCCGCCGAGCCCGGGGGTGGCCAGGTCGGCGTGGAACCCGACCAGACCCGTGCGTGCGTGGAGCACGAGATGCAGCAGGGAGATGTCGCTGTAGCCGAGGATGGGCTTGGGGTCGGCGGTGATCGCGGCGAAGTCGATCAGGTCGAGGTAACCGAGCACCGTCTGGCCGCCGTCGTGCGCGATGATCGCGCGCACCTCGGGATCACGCAAGAGAGCGTTGAACTCCGCGGCGATCTCCGCCGGCGCGGCCGCGCTCCACCACCGGTGCCGTCCCGCTTCGAGCAACGGTGCCCGGCGTACGCGGAATCCGCTCCGCTCGAGCACGACCACCGCCTGGTCGAGGTCGGGCTCGTAGCCGGCTTGCAGCGGCCCGGACAGCGAGGCGATGACGACGAGATCTCCGGGCCTCAGGGCGCGGGGTCGTAGCAGCGCGGAATCGGTCACCGCCGGAGTATCCGCGGCCCGCGCGGCACCTCGCGACGCATTTGCTGAGCGCGCGGCCTCACGCTGACGGCAGCCGCGCGGCGACCACCGCGGCGATCGACTTCGCGGTGGCGCAGATGACGTCGAGCTTCCCCTTGTTGGCCTCGTCCGTGAACTCGACGAGGACGACCTCGTCGCGTTGGGCCGGCGTGCCCTTCACCGTCGGCAGGGCCGGTGTGTAGGTGCGGTAGACGACGGTGACGTCGCAAACGTCGCCGTCGTCGTCGTGTGGATCGACGTACGCGGGACGTCCGCCGACGGTCGTGGGGGTCGCGCCGTCGGGCGGGTCGGTGGCCAGCGGCCATTGACGGTCGTAGTACAGGTCCACGGATTCCGCGTCCTCGCCCCAGGAACACGCCCAGTTCGCGAAGTACCGGTCGGTCGGGTAGTCCGGGCCGGCGACGCGGCGGAGGGTCGCGTCGTCGACGAGGGTGCAGGCATCGACGCGCGCCAGTGACGCCGGCGGGAACGGCTGGGCACGGCGGGCGATGGGGCCGCGGACCACGCGTGCGTAGGCGTCGCCGACCACGGCGTCGGACATGGCGCACAGCTGAGGGGAGTCCTCGCCGTCGGCGCGGACGGTGCTGACGGTGACAAGCCGCAGGTCGGGCAGGACGAAGTAGCGGCGGCACTGGCCGGGGTCGGCGTTCGGGCGCTGGATGTCGCCGAGACGGCCGCGGACCGGCGGCACCTGCGGGTATTCCTCCGGCGCGGTCAGCTCCAGGCTGGTGACGATCGTGCTGCCGTCGGCCAGGGTGGTGTCGAGGTCGCAGCGCGCGAACGTGCCGAGGTTGGGTTCGAGGAACACCTTGCCGTACGGGGCCAGCGAGTTCACCGTCAGCAGCGAGCACGGGTCGGCGGTGCGGGGGTCGCCGACGAGGTCGGACGTCGCGTTCGCGGGCGGCGCGTCGCTGCGCGTGAAGACGAGGAAACCGGCCACCAGAAGGACGACGGCGCCGAGCACGCCGGCGGCGACGAGCTTCAGCCGTCGCGGGCGGCGTCGGCGGGGCAGCTGTGCGGTCGGGGCGCCGCTGAGGAGGGCCTCGACCTCGGCGGCGGTGGGCCGGTTCGCGGGCTGCCGGTCGAGCATCACCGCCAGCGTGAGGGCGAGCGAGCCGGCGTTGCGCGCAGCCTCCACCTTGCCTTCCGCCGCACGCCGCAGCTGCCCGAACGGGCCGTTTTCCCCGCTGCCCCAAGGGGAAACGCCCTCGACAGCGGCGAACAGCGTCGCGCCGAGCGAGAAGACGTCCGCGGCGGGGCCGGCGGCGTACCCGTTCGCCACCTCCGGCGCGAGGTAACCGGCGGTGCCGCCGACGCTGGCGCTGCCGGTGAGCGTGACCTCGTCCCAGCGGGAGATGCCGAGGTCGGCGAGCTTGGCCGTGCCGTCCTCGGTGACCAGGACGTTGCCGGGCGTGATGTCGCGGTGCACCATGTCGCGCGCGTGCATCGCGACGAGCGCGGACGCGATCTGCGCCCCGACGGCCGCGGCCCGCTCCGGTTCCAGAACGCCGTCGGCGCGGACGACCTCTTCCAGGCTTCGGGCCGGCAGGTACTCCATCACGAGCCACCGGTCGTCCCCGTCGACGACGGAGTCGAACACCGCCACGACGTGCTGGTGGTGCAGCGAGGCGCCCAATCGCGCCTCACGCCGGATCTGCCCGCCGTCGCCGTCGAGCGACCGCTTGAGCGCGACCGTCCGCCGCAATTCGAGATCCGTCGCCCGCCAGACGACACCCATCCCGCCGGCGCCGAGGCGTTCCTCCAGCCGATAACGCCCGGCGACCACCTGCGCAGACACGCGCACAGTGTAGGGGCTGGACGGCCGCCCGTTCACGGTATTCGGGTGCTCGCCGTCACAGCCGAGAGGAGCGCGACCGCCGTGGGGCGCCAGGGGCGGTCACCGGATCCTGACCGTCCGGACCGGACGGTGACGGTCCGGTCCGGTCCGCGGGTCAGCTGAACACGACCTCCGCGTCGAGGAACTGGCGCAGGTGAGCCAGGAACGCCTTCGGGTACTGGAACTGCGACGCGTGACCCGAGTCCGGGTAGATGATCAGCTGCGAGTTCGGGATGTGCTTCGCCAGGAGGTGCGAGTTGACCGTCGGCAGCATGATGTCGTGGTCGCCGTTGACGACCAGGGTGGGCTGCGTGATGGCCTGCAGGGCGGCGTCGCGGTCGGCTTCGGACCACTGGGCCCAGCTCACCACGGCCTGCTGCTGGCGCTCGCCGACGGCGGGGGTGGCCTCGGGGTCGTAGTCGGTGGTGCGCTGGTGGCGGCGCTGCCAGAACTCGCGGCCGGCCTGCTTGGCGGCGGCGCTGCGGCCGAAGAACAGGTAGAGGTAGTCGTCCAGGGTCAGATCGGGGTGCATGACGACGTCGAGCACCTTCGCTTCGGCCTCGCTCATGTCGCCGGCCGGCGGGATGGTGCCGAGCAGCACCAGGCGGCGCACGAGTTCGGGGTGCCGGAACGTCAAGGCCTGGGCCACGGCGCCGCCGATGGAGAAGCCGACCACGTCGACCAGCGCCAGGCCGAGGACGCGCACGAAGTCGGCGGCGAAGTCGGCCATGGCCTCGAAGGTCACCGGGACTTCTCCGGTCGAGCCGGAGACGCCGACGCTGTCCAGCAGGATCACGGGGCGGTCGGCGGCCAGGCCGTCGGTCAGCAGCGGGTCCCAGTTGTCGAGACCGCCGCGGAAGTGCTGCAGCAAAAGGACCGGCGTGCCAGTGGCGGCGCCGAAGCGGCGGTACGCGATGCGGTCGCCGTTGACGGTGACGTGCTGGGTCGGGGCGGTGGTGTGCGTGGTCATGGAGGTCTTCCTTCTACGGTCCGAATGCTGACTTTCAACAAACAAGCTAGCCGGAGAGGAAACCGATCGGTACCCGTTGAGCCTATGGCTAAAATCACGCCAACAGAACATCAAAACCGCCGATAACGAGGAATATGCTGAGCCTAAGGTACCGATCGGTACCCTGGGAGAGAGGCGGTGACATGACACAGGAGGCGACCAGCCCGCGATCGCGGATCCTGGCCGCGGCGACCGACCTGTTCTACCGCCAGGGCATCAACACCACCGGCATCGCCGAGGTGGCCGACCGCGCCGGCGTGTCCAAGCGGACGCTCTACCAGCTGTTCCCGGGCAAGGACCTGCTGGTGGCCGCCTACCTCGACGGCATCACCGCCACCACCGAGCGCGACACCGGCGACGGCAACAACGAGTACAAGCTCTTCGACACCGCCCTGAGCCCCCGCGAACGGCTGCTCGGGCTCTTCGACCGCCCCGGCCTCGTCGCCCGCTATCGCGGCTGCCCCTTCCACGATGCCGCCGTGGAGCTGGCCGAACCCGACCACCCCGGGCTGCCGCTGGTCATCGAGCACAAGCACCGGATCCTGCGTCAGATCATCGACACCGCCCGCCAGGCCGGCGCCCCCGACCCGGATCTGCTGGGCCGCCAGCTCGCGGTGCTGTTCGAAGGCGCCATGGCACTGTCCACTTCGCTCAACAGCACCGAGGCGTTCGACTTCGCGCGCTCCGCCGCCGAGACCCTCCTGGACGGGGCCCTGCCGGCGTAGCTGTTACGACGCGTAACCCCGCACCTGCCCGCCTGGACAATCTCACTCGAAGGTCAGGACGACAGCGCTTCCGTGCGTACCGCGGCGGACCTGGGCCAGCGCTTCCGCCGCGTCGGACAGGGAAAAGCGCGCCCCGACGTCCAGGGGCAGGGTGCCCGCGGCGAGCAGGCGCAGCAGGGTTGCCAGCCGCGGGCCGTCGGGGGCGACGTAGACCTCGGTGGGGCTGATGCCGCGTGCCGGGGCGGGCGGGTCGGAGGTGATGGTGGCGAGGTGGCCGCCGTCGCGGACCGCGGTGAGGGCGAGAGCGGCTTGGCCGGGGACGGCGTTGACCGCGCAGTCGATGCCGAGCTCGCGGGCGGTCTCCGGCCACGAAGGGTCCGAATAGGACAGCACTTGAGCGGCCCCCGCGGCGGTCAGGGCTTCGGCGCCGGACGGGCTGCCGGTGGCGATCACGCGGGCGCCGTAGTTCGCGCCCAGCGCGACGAGCAGGCGGCCGGTCACGCCGCCGGCGCCGTGCACGAGCAGCGTCTGGCCGTCCTCGAGTTCGACGGCGTCGCGCAGCGCCTGGTCGGCGGTGAGGGCCGGGACGGCGAACGCGGCGGCCGTGGCGAAATCCACCTCGTCGGGCAGCGCGGCGACCTCCGCGGCCCCGGCCAGGAACCGCTCAGCCCACGCACCCTGCGCCCGCAGCGGCGCCGAGTGCACGGCGACGCCGTCACCCACGGCGAAGTCCCGGACCGCGCCACCCACCTCGGCCACGACGCCGGCGGCTTCGACGCCGAGGGCCATCGGCGGCTGTGTCCCGAGGTCCCAGCCGCCGGTCCGGGCGATGTCGTCCCAGTTCCCGACGCCGGCGGCGCGCACGGCGACCACGACCTCGTCCGGCCCCGGGCTCGCGGGCGCGTCGAAGTCGAGGGCGCGGATGTCGCCGCCGAAGCGGTCGATCCCGGCTGCCCGCATCACTCGGGGTACGCGGCGTTGTAGCGGGCTTTCCACTCCGGGACCAGTGCCTCCTCGGTCGCACCGCCGAAGGTGTAGGCGGGGGAGAGGACCTGGTGGACCTCGTCGACGTGGATGAGCACGGCGTGGTGGAACGGGTAGCCCGGGCCGTTGGCCGCCAGCAGCCAGTCGGCGAGCCACTTGTGCACGGGGTCGCCCGGCGGGAGGATCTCGGCGGTGCCCCGGAAGCGGTAGCCGCGGCGGCGGAAGAAGTCGATCGAGTTCACCTCGACCCGCGGATCGTGCCGCAGGTTCTCGATGGTGCCCGGCGAGGCCATGTCCATGAACGCCAGGTGCTCGTCGTCGTACACGCTCACGGAACCCTTGGGCGAAAGGTTCGGCGCGCCGTCGGGGCGGACGGTGGCCACAAAGGACAGCTTCGCGTCGGCCACCACACGGCGCATGTCGTCGTCGAGGAGAGTCACGGGTTACCTCTTTTCGGATGTGGTCGCGAAGAGCCGGTCGAGGCTGAACGCGAACGTGCGGACGGGCGCGAGGGCCAGGAGCAGAGCCGCGGCGCAAGCGCTGAAGACCGAGGCGCTCAGCGGCGCTTCCCAGCCGAGGAACACCATCATGGACAACGCGAACACGAGCTGCAGGGCCGTCGCCGCCCAGGCCGACCACCGCACGGCGACCCCGGCGAGCAGCGTGAGGCCCAAAGTGAGCTCCGCGACGGTCGCCGCCCACGCGGCGACACCGGCCAGGCCGTCGGGCAGGTAGGGCACGAGCTGGTGCGTGTACGCCGTGAAGGCAGCGAAGCCACCCCACGCCACGTTGCCGGTGTGCAGCGCGCCCCAGAGACCGAAGCGGTCGGCCACCGCGGAGAGGAAGCCGGCGGCCAACGCCAGGCGCGCGAACACGGTCGCGACCGGCCACGCGCGCAAAGGCACGGCGATGGTCTCCACCTCGTCCGACACCGACATCAGGCCTCCTCCTCCGGCGAGGGCCGACCGTCTGGGTCCGTCCTCCCCTCGCGAACACCCTCGAGGCTAAGTCCCCGACCGCCCTGAGGGGAAAGACCGACCGCGGCGGATTGAGTACTTTTGAGTTATGGATCTTGAAGCCCGGCACCTGCGCTACGTGGTCGCGGTGGCGGACACGCTCAACTTCTCCCGCGCCGCGGAGCACCTGCACGTGTCGCAACCGGCGTTGTCCGCGCGGGTCAAGGCCATCGAGCGGCACCTCGGCGTCGCGTTGTTCCGCCGGACCACCCGCTCGGTCGCGTGCACGGACGCCGGGGCGCGGTTCGTCGAGCACGCCCGCGAGATCCTGGGGCTCCTGGGCGAAGCGGAACGCGAGGCCCGGCAGTCGGCGTACGGGCGGGTGCTGCCGGTCGGCTTCTACGGCGTCGCGGCCGGCGACCTGACCGCCGAGATCATCGACCGCTTCCGGGAGCGCAGCCCCGGCGTCGAGGTCGAGCTCAAGCGCCACGGCTGGGAGGACCCCTCGGCCGGGCTGCGCGACCGCACGACGTCGCTCGCGTTCGTACGCCCGCCCTTCCGTTCCCACGGGCTGCGCCTGCTGGTCCTGGGCACTGAACTCCGCGTCGCCGGGCTGCCGTCGCGGCACAGGCTCGCCGGGCGCGACAGCGTGGACGTGACCGAGCTGCTCGGCGACCCCGTCGCGGTCCGGCGCACGGCCGACCCGGTGTGGGCCGCGTTCTGGTCCGGGGGAAGCGTCCGGCCGGCCGCGCTCAAACCACGGCTGGTCGAGGTCGGCGACGTCGACGAAGAGCTGCAAGCGGTCGCCGCCGGTCGCGCGATCACGTTGACCGCGGCAGTGGCCGAGACCTACTTCCCGCGAGCAGGCGTCACCTACGTGCCCCTGACCGGGCTGCCGCCCAGCCGCCTCGCCCTGGCCTGGCACGCCGACGAGACCGATCCCGTCTGTCTCGCCTTCGCCGCCGCCACCCGTGACGTCCTCGCCCGGCGGCGGGCCGCGAACTGAGCTCAGTGGCCGGACATGCCCCCGTCCACCGCGAGGGTCGTGCCGGTGATGTAGGACGACGCGTCGCTGGCCAGGAACACGACGGCGGCGTCCAGCTCGTGCTGCTTGCCCAGCCGTCCGAGCGGGCTGTGCTGCTTCACGAACGGCAGGAGCACGTCTTCGGGGATGTCCTCGGTCATCTCGCTGGCGAAGTAGCCCGGCGCGATGGCGTTGACGCGGATGCCGCGCCGGCCCGACCACTGCTGCGCGAGGTCGCGGGTCAGCCCGAGGACGCCGGCCTTGCTCGCCGAGTAGGCCGCCTGCGGCGCGTAGGACTTGATGAGCGCGAGCACGCTGCTGATGTTCACGATGCTCGACCCGGCCGCCATCACGCGCCCGCACGCCTGCGCGGCCCAGTAGACGCCGTTGAGGTTCACCTCGACGACCCGGCGGAACTCCTCGGGCGTCTCGCGCAGGGCCGGGACGGCGGTGCCGACGCCGGCGTTGTTCACGAGCACGTCGATGCGCCCGAACTCGGCGAGCGCGGCCTGCACCAGGGCGTCGCAGGCAGCGGGGTCCGCGACGTCGGCGGCCACCACGGCAGCGCGGCGGCCCAGGTCGCGGACGCTTCCGGCGACCTCGGCCAGGCGGTCGGTGCGGCGGGCGGCGAGGACGACGTCGGCGCCGGCTTCGGCCAGCGCGCGGGCGAACCCCGCGCCCAGCCCTGAGCTGGCGCCGGTGACGACGGCGACCTTGCCGTTGAGGCGGAACAGGTCGAGCACTCCGGTCACGGTCACACCCGCCCGATCCGCGCGGCGGCGCGCAGCCCGGCGGCGGCGAGCGGAGCGACGGCGCCGCCGACGGACTCGAAGCCCGAGCCGCGCGTGAGCCCCTGCTGGTAGCGCGCGTGGATGCCTTCGGCGATCACGGCGATCTTGAAGTAGCCCAGCGCGAGGTAGAAGTCGAGCCGGCCCAGGTCGCGGCCGCTGATCTCGGCGTAGCGCTGCGCGAGGTCACCGACTGCGGGCAGCCGATCGCTCGTCGACGCGGCGGCGCCGGCGAGCACGGGCGCGAACGCGGGGTCCGAGTACACCAGGTGCAGGCCGAGGTCCGCGAGCGGATCGCCCAGCGTCGCCATCTCCCAGTCCACGACCGCGCGGGCTGTCGCCGGGTCGTCCGGGGCGAGGATGATGTTGTCGATGCGGTAGTCGCCGTGCACGATCGACGCGCCGCTCTCGGCCGGGCAGGTCTCTTCCAGGCGCGCGTGCAGCGCCTCGATGTCGGGCAACGGGCGGGTCCGGACCCGTGACCACTGGTCGTGCCAGCGGCGGACCTGCCGGCCCAGGTACCCCTCGGGCCGGCCGAAGTCGCCGAGCCCCACGGCGTGCGGGTCGACGGCGTGCAGGCGGGCCAGCACGTCGACGAGGCCTTCCGCGCAGCGTCGGATGTCGTCGTCGGCCAGCGTGTTGAGCTGTTCCGTGGTCCGGATGACGACGCCGTCGACGTGCGCCACCACCGAGAACGGCACGCCGAGCACGTCTTCGCCGCCCAGCACCACCGCGCGGGCGACGGGCACGTCGCTGTCGCGCAGCGCCGCCACGACGCGGTACTCGCGGCCCATGTCGTGGGCCGAGGGCGTCAGGCCGCCCAGCGGCGGCCGGCGCAGCACCCAGCGGCTGCGGCCGTCGGTGAGCACGTAGGTGAGGTTGGATCGCCCGCCCTGCAGCATTTCCGCGCTCAGCTGTCCGCCGAAGCCGGGGACCTCGGCGGCGAAGAAAGCTTCGAGCGCCTTCAGGTCCAGACCGTCCACTGTGGACGTCATCGCACGGCCTTCGACTGGCGGCGCAGCACGCGGCGCGCGATGGCCCAGCGGTGGGTTTCCGACGGGCCGTCGTAGATGCGGAACGGGCGGACCTCCCGCAGGAACCGGCCGAGTAGCACGTCGCCGGAGATGCCGAGCGAGCCGCAGATCTGCACCGCGCGGTCGACCACGCGCCAGATCGCCTCGGCGCAGAACGTCTTCGCGATCGCCGTCTCCTGCGACGCGTGCCCGCCGCGGTCGAGCTCCCAACACGCTTGCAGGATGAGGCCGCGCGAGGCCGCGATGTCGATCTCGTTGTCGGCGATCATCTGCTGCACCATGCCCAGGTCACCGAGCCGGGAGCCGAACAGCTCGCGTTCGGCCGCGCGGGCGACGGCGATGTCCTGTGCGCGGCGGGCAATGCCGAGCCAGCGCATGCAGTGGGTCATCCGCGCCGGGCCGAGGCGGACCTGCGCGTAGCGGAAGCCCTCGTCGACCTCGCCGAGCACCGCGTCCTCGGGCACGACGCAGCCGTCGAAGTCGAGCTCGATGTGGCCGCCGAAGAGGCTCTCGTCGAGCGTGTCGATGTGCCGGACCACCTTCATGCCGGGGGTGTCCGCGTCGACGAGGAACATCGTCGCGCCGCCGGTGTGGCCGGGCTCGCCGGACGTGCGGGCCATGCAGATCGTGAACCCGGCGCCCTCGGCCCCGGTGATGAACCACTTGCGGCCGGTGATGCGCCAGCCGTCTTCGACGCGTTCTGCCAGCGTCGCCAGGGCGCCCGGGTCGGACCCGGCACCCGGGGCGGGCTCCGTCATCGCGAAGCAGGAGCGGATCTCGCCGGTCGCGAGCGGCCGCAGGTAGCGCTCCTTCTGTTCGTCGCTCGCGATCGCCTCGAGCATGTGCATATTGCCCTCGTCGGGCGCGGCGATGTTCAGCGCGAGCGGGCCGAGCAGCGAGTAGCCGGCCTCCTCGAACACGGCGGCGCGGCCGCGCATGTCGAGACCGTGGCCGCCGTACTCGGCGCTCACGTGCGGGGCGAAGACGCCGGCGTCCTTGGCGGCCTGCTGCAGCTGCCGGCGCACGTCCTCGGAATGCACCACGCCCTTGTGCTCTTCTTCGACGGGGATCACCACGTCGCGGACGAACTTCGCGGTGCGCTCGGCGAGGTCGGCGACCTCCGGCCCGGGCGCGAGGTCGACGGCCACGGCGCTCTCCTATCGGCTAATGACTATTAGCCGCTGACTATAGGCGGGTTCCTGTGCTGTGTCACAGTGCGGTGGCACCAGTCACCCTGGTGGCGGCGCGTCGGCTATCCTGTGTTAGCCGAAGGGAGGTCGCATGGACCGGTCCGGCCACATCCGTGAGGCCGCGCTCGAGCTGTTCACCCGCAAGGGGTTCGAGAGCACCACGATGGGTGACATCGGGGCGGCCGTGGGGATCCGCGGCCCCAGCCTGTACAAGCACGTCGCCGCCAAGCAGGACCTGCTGGTGGCGATCATGGTCACGACCATGGAGGACCTGCTCACCGCGCACCGCGCTGCGGTGGGAGGTGTCGCCGACCCCGTCGAACGCCTCCGCCGCGCCACCGAGGCCCACGTCCGCTACCACGCGCGGCACCGGCTGGAGGCCTTCGTCGGCACCCGCGAGATCCGCAGCCTCGCCGAGCCGCACCTCACCCGCGTGCTCGCCCTGCGCGCCGAGTACGAGGCCTGCTTCCGCGCGGTCGTCCAGTCCGGTGTGGACGCGGGCGTGTTCCAGGTGGACTCCGTTCGCCTGGCCTCGTACGCGGTCCTCGACCTGGGCATGGGCGTCGCGGTCTGGTATCGCGCCGACGGCGAGCAGTCCGAGGACGCACTGGTGTGGCAGTACAGCCGGTTCGCGCTCCGGTTGGTGGGGGTCACGGGTTAGTTCGGGTCGGCGGGTCGGCAAGTGCTGATCAGCGACATCGAGAAGTACGCCAGCGCGTTCGGCGTGAGCGCCAGGCGGAGGCGAACGGGCTGAAGCGCAGGCCGTCCTGCAGGGCGACGACGTAGGCGAACATGAAGGCGCGCCTCGATTTCGCCGTCGGCTCGGCCGGGCTGATGCGCGCGGCGCTGTCACAGGGCTTGCACTACAACGACCGGCGCACGGCGTTCGGCGCGCGGCTTTCGCAGCTGCCGATCCAGGCACCGGTGCTGGCCGACGTCGTCGCCGAGATCGAAGAGCTCGTCATGGCTCCGGAGGACACGGCCCGCTATCTCGTCACGCGCCTCGCGCTCGCCGTGCAGGCCGCGCTGCTGGTGCGGCACGCGCCGACGGTCGTCGCCGACGCGTTCCTCGCCTCGCGCCTGGGTTCCGGCTGGGACCGGGCTATGGAACCCTGCGCGGGCTCGACTTCGAGGCGATCATCGACTACGCCCGGCTCGGCTGACCCGCGTTCTGGCGCCGGGCCCGCCGGCGCGAACGAGCGGACAGCAGGGCGAGGGAACCGAGCCCGACCTCCAGACCGAGGAACGCCCAGTAACTCGCGTCGGTCTTCGGCCGGTCGAGGGCGAGCGAGCCGAGCCGGACGGCGGCGGCGCCCAGCCAGGTGGCGCCGACGGCGACGTCCGCGGCCGGCTGCTTGCTGGCGAGCGCCCAGCCGCCGAGAGCCGCGTAGGTGCCGCCGAGCCCGGCGCGGATTTCCGTGGTGCCGCGCGGGTCCGCGGCGGTGATCCGAAGGGTGTCGGCGACGTTGCCCGGAGCGACGACGCTCGCGACCCCCGAGAGAAGCAGACCCAAGCTGCTGATTTGTCCACTGTGCACAGTGCGAGAATACCGGAGCCGAAGGGGCTCGGGTGTCCACTGTGCCCGTTCGTCCGCCGCCGTGGCCCGTTCACATCGGCAGCGGCCGGTCCTCCACGACGTTCTTCATCACCAGCGTCGAGCTGATGCGCTGAACGCCGGGCAGCGTCGCGAGCCGCTTGTCGTAGAGCTGCTGGAACGCGGGCAGGTCGCGAGCGACCACGCGCAGCAGGTAGTCCGGGTCGCCGAAAAGCCGTTGAGCCTGAACGACGTTCTCGACCTCGGCGACGGCCTCTTCGAACGCGGCCACGGTGGCGCCGTCGGATTCGCGCATCGTCACGAACACGAGGCAGTCGAAGCCGAGCCCCAGGGCCTGGGCGTTCACGTACGCGCGGTACCCGGCGATGGTGCCGGATTTCTCCAGGGCGCGGACCCGGCGGTGGCAGGGCGAGAGGCTGAGCTGCAGCCGCTCGGCCAGCTCGGTGATGGTCTGCCGGCCGTCGCGCTGCAGCTCGGCAAGAATCTTCCGGTCCAAGGCGTCCATGGCCGCAATTCTCCCTCACGAGCGCCGGATCCGGGGAACTTTGGAAACATCTTCCGGACGTTGCGCCATAGCCTTTCCCCAGGTGGGGGATCTGGCGAAAGGAACATCGATGGCGATCGGCGGCATCTTCGCGTTCTGGGGCGTGTCGTTCCTGCTGGTGCTCACACCCGGCGCGGACTGGGCCTACCTGATCAACGCGGGCTTGCGAAAACGCTCGATCCCGCTCGCGGTGGGCGGACTGCTCGTCGGCTACCTGGCCTTGACCGCGGTGGTCGCGGCGGGCGTCGCCGCGCTGGTGGCGGGCTCGCCTGTTGTGCTGACGGTGCTCACCGCCGTGGGCGCGGTGTACCTGATCTGGCTCGGTGTGTCGGCGCTGGTCCGCCCGGCCACGCCCGGGTCGGCGACGGACAGCGAGGCCGGTTCGTGGGTGCGGCAGGTCGCGAAAGGCGCGGGCATCAGCGGCCTGAACCCCAAGGCGCTGCTGCTTTTCCTCGCGCTGCTGCCGCAGTTCACCGACCCGTCGGTGGCATGGCCGGTGGCCGGGCAGATCCTCGTGCTCGGCCTGGTGCACACCCTCAGTTGCGGGCTCGTCTACGCCGGAGTCGGGCTGGGCGCCCGGGTGGTGCTGTCGACGCGGCCCGGCTGGGCCCGTGGTGTGTCCCGCTTCTCCGGCGGGGCCATGATCGCGATCGGCACGACGCTGCTGGTCCAGCAGCTCGCGGCGTGATCATCGAGGACGGTGCTTCTTGACCGGCCGGGGCGACGACGTGGTCGCGATCCCGGGCACTTCCCGTGGTAGAACCAGCTGACCGTTCACCGGAACTCGACTGGCAGGATCGCGCGGATGATCGTCGACGCTCACGTGCACCTGGCGCGGCTCCCGACGTTGAAGCTCGGCTGGGACACCTGGCTCAGCCCGGCCTCCGACCGGGCGGAGGTGGAGTCCGTGTACGGGCCCGACGGCGCGATCATCCCGGAGCGGATCGACGCGCTGTTCGCCGCCGGCGGGGTGGATCGCGCGCTGCTGTTCACCGAGCACAGCCCCCGGGTCACGGGCATCCAGCCGGCCGAGGACCTGCTCCCGGTCCTCGAGTACAACCCGACGCGGTTCCGCCTGGTCGCCAACGTCAACCCGCACCTGCACTACCCGGTCGCGACCGAGCTGCGCCGGCAGCTGGACCTGGGCGCGGTCGCCCTGAAGATCCACCCGGTCCACGGGAACTTCGCGCCGAACGACCGGGAGCTCTACCCCGCGTACGCCGAGTGCGAGCAACGCGGGATCCCGGTGATCACGCACACCGGCCCCAGCTCGTTCCCCGGCGCGAGCGGCCGCCGCGGCGACCCGGTGCTGATGGACGACGTGCTGCGAGACTTCCCGGACCTCACCGTCGTGCTCGCGCACGGCGGCCGCGGCTGGAGCTACGAGGTCGCCGGCTTCATGGCGCTGGCCCGGCCGAACGTCTGGCTCGACATCGCCGGACTGCCGCCGCGCAAGCTGCCGCAGTACTACGACCGGTTCGACCTCGACCGCATCGCGGCGAGGTGGATCTTCGGCACGGACTGGCCCGCGTCGCCCGGCATCGGCGTCAACCTCAAGGCCGTGGCCGGCCTCGGGCTCGAGCCGAGCGTGCTCGATGCGGTGCTCGGCGGCAACGCCGAACGCGTCTACCGGCTGGCGTGACCGGCCGGCCCCTCCGGCGGGGGTGGCACGCTGACGATCGTCAGACGTTGAGCTCGGCGGCGTCGCGCCGGCCGGGTGCCGGTGCGGCGTCCTGCGTGCGCAGGCCGTGGATCCAGGTCCGGCAGGTCGCGCACATCGCCGCTTCGCTGCCACGCGCGTGGCCGATCACGTCGTCGCCGGACCAGAGGATGGCCGCCACCACGCCGGAGTCGACGGGGGTCAGGCCGACCAGCCACCGTCCAGACGCCCACTCCGCCGTGAGCCACTGCCCGTGCGTCGGGCTGCGCGTGACCGACCACGCGGGGTCGGCGTCCAGGTCGTCCACGGATCGCCACTGGTCGTCCATGTCGCTCACCCTCCCACCCGACCCGCTGAACCGGGATAACGATCAGGCGCGGACGAGGCTGTCGCGCAGGTACGCGGCCAGCCGGATCCGTAGCCCGCGCAGGTCGGCCAGCGCGATGGTGAAGCTGTAGACGGGGCGGTAGCCGACGACCTCGGACGTCTCACCACACGGCCCGCTCAGGTACACGAACCCGTCCTCGTCGTCCCGGTGCGGCTCGGCCCACAGCTGCTCCGGGCCGCGAGCGGTGCCGCGGTAGGCCCGCCAGAACAGCGGCGTCTTCATGATCTCGCCCAGCGCCGCGGCGAACCCCGCGACGTCGTGCTCCGGCAGTCCGAGCCCGCGCCCGTCCCAGGTCCGAGGCAGCGCGCGCCGCCGTGTGGTCCTCGACCAGCGGTGTGCACGCGAACTCCGCGACGTCCACGCACAGCCGGACCGTCCACCGCCGCATGTCCGCGGTCACCGGAATCTGGAACATCCCTCGCCCACCCTCCTCCCCCAGGAGAATCGTCCATCCTAGACCGACGCCGCCCGCGGAGAAAAGCCTTCCATCAGGCGACAATCGGGATGATCCGTGATCCGGCGCACGTCGGCCCGGAAGACCCGGTCGTCATGATTATTTACCGACCGGTCACGCCTGCAGTACGGTTTGGTTGACATGTCCCCTAAATTCGTGCTTCTCTGGATCTCGGACCCGCGGACGAGGAGAGCGCGGATGGAAGACGTCGACCAGCTGGTCAAGGGGCACCTGTCTGCCTGGATGATCGCCGTCACCCCAGAGCCAACCCGTGCCCGGGCGAACCGAGCCCATCACCGGGTGGGACGTGCTGACGTTCGAGGGTGAGCTCATCACCCGCGTCGTGATGTTCATCCCCGGGTTCGACGACCTCGAAATCCCCGCGCCGGCCTGAGGTCCACCCTGGAATGGGGGTAGGTGTGTTGAAGGCCGCGCGGTGTTCTGTGACGATGGTGGCACCGGCATGATCCACAAAGGACTGTCGGCACCGTCGAGCACCGAGGAGGCCGGCATGCTCGGCACCGGCAAGAGCGTGGCCCTGCCCGGCGGGCGGGTCGCGTACTCCGAGCGTGGGTCGGGTCCGGCGGTGGTGTTCGTACACGGGCTGCTCGTCAACGCGAACCTGTGGCGCAAGGTCGTGCCGGCCGTCGCCGACGCGGGGTTTCGATGTCTCGCGCCGGATTGGCCGCTCGGTGCGCACCGCGTGCCCCTGGCGCCGGATGCGGACCTGACACCGCCCGGCGTCGCCCGCTTGATCGGGGAGTTCCTCGACGCGCTCGACCTCACTGACGTGACCGTGGTCGCCAACGACACCGGCGGGGCACTGACCCAGATCCTCATGACGGAAAACCCGGGTCGGATCGGCCGGGTCGTGCTCACGCCGTGTGACGCGTTCGAGGAGTTCTTCCCCGCACCGTTCGACGCGCTGCCGCGGCTGATGCGCCTGTCCGGTGCGGCCTGGATCGGCAGCCGGCTGTTGCGGCTGCCGATCGTGCAGCGGCAGTCGTCGGCGTTCGGCGCGTTGGCCAAGCGCGGGATCCCCGCCGAGGTGCTGGACTCCTACCTGCGTCCGGTCTACGACAGCGGCGAGATCCGCCGGGACCTGCGCCGGTTCCTCCTCGGCGTGCACCCCCGGTACACGCTGGCCGCCGCCGAGGCACTGCCCGGTTTCGGCAAGCCCGTGCTGCTGGTCCGCGCGGCCGACGACCGGATCTTCCCCGCTTCGCTCTTCGACCGTCTCGCGGCTGTCCTGCCCGACGCCCGGCTGGTCACGGTCGCCGATTCGGGCGCCTTCGTGCCGGAGGACCAGCCGGACGAGCTGGCGCGGCTGATCGTGGAGTTCGCCGCCTGAGCCCGGCGTGCGGGCCGTCGGCTAGTGGCCGCCGGCGTGGGGTGGGACGGTGAAGGCGACCGTCTTGCTGTCGAGGATCTTGTGCGTCGGGTCCGCCAGCCCGATCCACACCTTGTGCGGCCCCGGCGGCAGGCTCTGGAGGATCAGCGGCTCGCCGCTCGCGTCGGCCCAGTGCCACGGCGCGTCGTCCACGGTCACGTGGATGTGGCCGATCCGCGGCGACACGTCGAGCGCGGCGGGTCCGTACACGGGCACGATCCGCAGATTCTCCGCGCGGTAGCGGATCACCACCAGCCCCATGGCGAGCTGGTCGGGCAGGGGACTGTCCACGACCAGCGCCGGCGGCGGCTGGGAGGCGAGCGGCACCACGGGTGCCGGCGACCAGCTGGTCGCGGCCGCGGCGGGCGCCGGCTGGGGTGGTGGGCTCGGGGCAGCGGCGGTCGGGGTGGTGGGCTTTGAACACGCACTCACAAGGCCCACCGCGAGAGCGGCGAGCATGATCGTGATCGCACGCGTTGTGTTCGGAAACGGACGTCGGTTGTGGGGATCATTCACAAGATCAAGTTAGATTCCGGCACCCGCTCACCGCGCCCGTCGGATGACGCTGTGGTTGTACGTCATCGCTGAGCTTTGTTATTCGGCGAGCACGCTGTCGCGGCGGTATTCGCGCGGAGAACGGCCATAAGTACTGCGGAACAAGCGGGAGAAGTGTGCGGCATCCGAGAACCCCCACCGCCGCCCGATGGCGGCGATCGGCACGTGCCGTTGCTGGGGCGCGGTGAGATCGTGTCGGCAGCGTTCCAGCCGCCGTGTGCGGATCCGCGCGGCGACCGACGTGCCTTGGGACTCGAACACCTTCTGAAGGTGGCGAGTGGACACGAAATGCGCGTCCGCGATCAGCTGGGTGGACAGGTCCGGATCGTGCAGGTGTTCGTCGATGAACTTCGTGGCCCCGGCGAGCAGCGCGCGCTGGGACGCGGACGACTCGCCGTCGACGGAACGCTGCATCAGCTGGGCGAAGGCCGCGGTCGTCAGGTCCACGACGGCGTCGCCGAGGTGGTTCGCGGTGAACGTCGTCGCCGGGCCGACGTCCCGCCCCAGCCCCGCCAGCAGGGGCGCGACGAGCGAGAACATGCCCGTGCTGCCGGGAAACCGGACCGCGGTGGCCTCGGCCAGGTCGGCCCGGGGGAGCTGCACCAGCTCACGCGAGAAGATCGCCACCGTCATCCGGAAGTCCTCGGCGAGCGAGATCCGGTACGGTCGCGACGTGTCGTAGATCGCCAGGTCACCCGGCTTCAGGAAGGCCTGGCGGCCGTCCTGTTCGAGCACGCACGTCCCGCCGACCTGCAGCCCGAACTTGTACACGGCGACGTCGTCGGACCGGATCTGCCGGCGCGTGCGCTCGACGAACCCCTCTGAAGCGGACACGGTCGTGAGCAGCACCGAGCCGAGCGTCGTCGACTCGACGGTGCCGGCGAAGGCCGCGGCGTCGTCGGCGCAGCCGGCTTTCAGCGGCACGAGCCGGCAGACCTGGTCGTGCCAGTCCTCGAACTCGAGCGCCGAAGGCGTTGCCGTCGGAGCCCCCATGCGACCTCCTCGCGGGAAACGTGCTGATCACGGCAGCGTAGGGCGCCGAACCGCCCTCCGCCCGCGTCGGCGCCGCACTCTGCGCGCTCCGCCAGACGGGGGTGGCCGACCGGACATCGCGTTCGCAGCCGATCAAGTTCTGTTCGCGATCGGACAAGTCCGGACTGCGTGTCGATGGTTGCCTTCGAGCCGGCAGCAGGCCGGACGATCCGGGGAAGCGTTCTTCGTCCGCCTGCTGGAGCCGGCGAGGCGACGCCGGCCGCCCCCAGCCCGAACGAATCCGATCCGAGAAGGGGCAGCATGCCCGCGAACACCCCGTCACCCACGGCCGAGGACTTCACGACCATGCTCGGCATGGTCACCGGAGGCTTCTTACCCAGATCACCGCGACGTTCGCCGAGCTGAACATCGCCCGGCACCTGGCGGGAGCACCGCGGACGGCCGGCTATGTCGCCGAGCAGGAGAACGCCGACGCGGCCGCCACCTACCGGCTCCTGCGGGCCGGCGTCACGCTCGGCCTGGTCACCCACGCCGCCGGCGAGTTCGTCGCGACGCCGCTGCTGGCGACCCTGCTGCCCCGCGCGCCGAACTCGCTGGGCCACCTCGCCCGCGCGTGGGCCGCGCCCGGGCACTGGCAGCCGTGGGGCGCGTTCACCGAGGTCGTGCGCACCGGATCGTCGCGGGTCGAGTCGGCCCTGGGGTGCAGCATCTTCGAGTACTTCACCAAGAACTCCGAGGAAGGCGCCCTGTTCTCGAAGGCGGTGACCGACCTGTCGACCCCGGTGATCGCCGAGGCCGTGCCGGTGCTCGACGTCAGCGCCACGAAGACCGTGGCCGACCTCGGCGGTGCGAACGGCGCGTTCGTGCTCTCCCTGATGGTGGAGCACCCGCACCTGCTCGGGTCCGTGGTGGAATTGCCACACGCGGTGCCGGACGCACGTTCGGAAGCGGACGTGCGTGGGCTGGCGGACCGGTTTTCCGCGCTGGAGGGCGACTTCTTCGAGGCAGTGCCGGCGGCCGACCTCTACCTGCTCAAGTTCATCCTCCACGACTGGAGCGACGAGGAGAACGTGCGGCTCCTGCGCAACTGCCGCGAGTCGCTCACGCCCGGCGGGCGCCTCGCGATCGTCGAGATCGTGCTGGGCGAGGCCGCCGACCCGGGCATCGGCGCGTTGATGGATCTGAACATGCTGACCATGCTGCCCGGCCGGGAACGGTCGCTGGCCGAGTTCGACGCGCTCCTGAGCGAGGCGGGGTTGCGCCGCACCAAGCTCACGCACCTGCAGGCGCCCTACGCGGTGATCGAAGCACAGGCGGTGTGAGAACTTCACCGGCCGGACGCGATTCCGGCGTCCGGCCTTTGTGCGCGGGCGCGCAAAGGCGGTGCGCAATCGGACAACTCCTGGTCGCCGAGCCGCGAAAAATGTGCGTCAGTGATCCGGCCCTGTTCCGAAGGAAGTCTTCCGATGACCGCAGTTCCGCAGACGTGTCCCTTCGACCTCACCGGGCGGTCCGTCCACGCGGACGCCGACCGGCTTCGGGAGGAAGGGCCGGCCGTGCGAGTGGACCTGTCCGGCGGGATCACCGCGTGGTCGGTCACCCGGTACGACCTCGTGAAGAGCCTGGCCGCCGACGACCGGGTGTCCCGCGACGCGCGGCAGCACTGGCCCGGACTCGCCGAGGTGGCTGCGGACTGGCCGCTGGCCCCGTTCCTGATCGCGCCGACCGTGCTCAACGCGTACGGCGCCGACCACCGGCGGCTGCGCACGATCATGGCGGCCGCGTTCGGGCCGCAGCGGTCGCGGCCGCTGGAGGCGCGCCTGCGTGAGCGCGTCGAGCACCTCCTCGCCGGGCTCGCGGCGGCCGGGGAGGTCGTCGATGTCCGGGCTCAATACGCGTACGTCGTCGCATGCGAGACGTTGAGTGATCTGTTCGGCGTCGCCCCCGCCGCGTGGGCCGAGATGGCCGCCGTCATCGGCCGGCTGCTGACACCGTCGGAAGACCGGGAGGAAGCGGCGGCCGGCGTGGCCGAAGTGATGCGGTTCCTGGGCGCACTGCTCGCGAGCAAACGCGACACTCCCGGCGACGACCTGGCCACCACCCTGGTCGAAGCGGCCGACCTCACCGAAGTGGAACGCGTCCTCGCCCTCGCCGTGACCATCGCCGGCGGTATCCCGTCGACGACCGGCCTGATCACCAACGCGGTCTTCGACCTCGCCACTCACCCGGACCAGCGAGCGTCGGTCCTCAACGGACAGACGCCGTGGCCGGAAGCCCTCGACGAGACGTTGCGCGCCGACGCTCCCGTGCAGCACATGCCGTTGCGCTACGCCGTCGAGGACATCGATCTCGGCGAAGGCGTCCTCATCCGACGCGGCGAGGCCATCCTCCTGGGCTTCGGCGCGGCCGGGCGCGACCCTCGCCGCCACGGCGAAACGCCCGAGGCCTTCGACGTCCACCGCCCGGACAAAGACCACCTCGCCTTCGGCCACGGCGCGCACCGCTGCATCGCCGGGGCGCTCGGCCTCACCGAGGCGGCGGTCGCCGTGTCCGCGCTCTTCGACCGCTTCCCCGGCCTCGAGCTCGCCGAGCCGGGGGAGACGCTGGAACCGTTGCCCACCACCGTGTTCTCCGGCAAGGCGCGGCTGCCGGTGCGGCTGGAACCCTGACGGGTCAGGGAAGCCCGGCGTGGGGCACGTCCACCCGGGCCGCGGCGAGGCGGCCTTCGCGGGCGTTCTTGCGGGCGTTCTCGTCGAAGTCGGGGGCGGTGCACAGGTAGAGGGTGCGGCCGTCGGCGCTGCCGAGCATGCAGGCGAACACCCCGGTGCCCGTGGGGATCTCGTCGGTGATCTCGCCGCCCTCGCGCACGCGGATCACCCGGGCCCCCACGGCGTCGGCGATCCAGAGCGCGCCCTCGGCGTCGAGGCAGCAGCCGTCGGGGCCGACGACCAGCTGCGCGATCGCGGCCGGGAGATCCGCGCCGGTCGGCAGGTCACCGAACTGCGCCCAGATCCGCCGGTTGGCCAAGGACCCGTCGTCGGCGACGTCGAACGCCGTGACGCGGTTGCCGAAGGTCTCGTTGACCAGGAGCACGCCGTCGTCGGTGAGCACGCTTCCGTTGGGGAACCACAGGTCCCGCGCGACGGTGGTGACGGTGCCGTCCGGGTCGGCGCGCAGCAGCGACGCGGATTCGAGCGGCGCGCCGCCCATGAGGTCGAAGCCGAACTCGCCGACGAAGGCGCGGCCGCGGGCGTCGACGACCATGTCGTTGGGGTGGCCCTTGACGTGGCCGGAGAGGTCCGCGTGGGGCACGAGCGTGCCGTCCGGCTCGCGGCGCAGCAGCAGGCGGTCGCGCATCGACACGACCAGGAGCCGGCCGTCGGGCAGCCAGCCGAGGCCCGACGGCTGGTGCGGAACCTCGGCTTCTGTGCGCAGGTCGGTGCCGTCTTCGGCGGCCGAACACACGCGGTAGGTGTAGAAATCGGCGAACCAGATGCGGTTTTCGTGCCAGCGTGGGCACTCCAGGTAGGACAGTCCTTCTAGGACGGTAGTCGTTTCGCGGCTCATGATTCCCCCGTGGACGATGTGGATTCGGGTCAGCCGGCGGCGGCGTCGAGGAAACGCTCGAGCTCGCCCTGGATATCGGGCCCGCATGGCTGGAAAACGATCTCGGTGACGCCGCGCGAGGCGTAGTCGTCGACCTTGCGGCGGACCTCGTCGCGGGTCCCGCTCAGCGTCACCTCGCGCAGCGTGGAGTTGCCGCCGGCCTGCCAGGCGGCGCCGTCGGCTTCGTTGAGGTCGACGCAGTGTCCTGAGTGGATGGTGAGGTGCCGGTGTTCCTCCGGTGTTTTTTCCACCACCTCGAGCCATTCCGCCCCGCCGGGCAATGTGCGCACCGCGTCGGGGCCGCCGAACTCGTAGGCGCCGTGGAAGGACAGCGCCCAGCCCGGGCCGGCGGCCGAGCGTGCGTGGGCGGAGTCGGTGGGTTCACCCTCGTCGAGCACCGTGCCCCATTCGAGGAACGCGACCCAGGGGTGGTCCTTCATGAACTCGGGCGTCTGCAGCGTGGCGAACAGGCCGTCGCCGAGCTCGGTCGCGACCTTGTTGCCCTTGGGGCCGAGCGCGCCGACGAGGATCGGCACGTCGACGGGCCGCGCCGGAGCGTGGCCGTCGGGGTGCAGCATTCGCATCCGCGCGCCTTCCCACTCCACGGTTTCGCCGCGCAGCAGCCCGCGGTACGCGCGGAGGTAGGACTCCATGAACGCCCAGCGCACGGCGCCGTACCCCATCGCGCGACGACCGGAGAAGCCGGTGCCGAACGCGACCGCCACGCGGCCGGGGGCGAGCGCGGCGAGGGTGGCCGTGGCCGCGGCGTTGACCATGGGGTGGCGCAGGCTGGGCACGAGCACGCCCGGGCCGAGGCCGATGCGCTCGGTGCGGTCGGCGGCGAGGGCGAGGGTCATCCACACGTCGGGGCTTTGCTGGGGTGTGTCGTACACCCACGCCCGGTGGTAGCCGAGTCGCTCGGCCAGTGCGATTTGGTCCGGAGAGTCCAGGGCGGTGGGGAACGCGCAGGACACGTCCACGGTGTCCTCCTCCCGATCGACGGCGGATCGCGGCAGAACATCTACCTGGCACACATCTACCTGGGATAATGACTAAGCGCATAGTCATAGTCGCTGGTGGTGTGCGACGATACACACAGCCGTGGGGCGGAGCAAGGGCCCCTTCCGGCGGAAAGGACCCCGATGAGCGCCCAGCGATCCGCGCTCCCCGACCTGGCGGACGACTCGCCCGACCTGTGGGACGCCGGCTTCGGCAAAGCCGCGCGCGGCCTGCTCACCGGTGGCGTGCGTTGCTTCGCCGCCCAGGGTTTCCACGCCACCACGACCAGGGACATCACCGCCGCGGCCGGCCTCTCGCCCGCCGCGCTGTACGTGCACTTCAGCTCCAAGGAGGAAGTGCTCTTCGAGATCACCCGCGCCGGGCACAAAAGTTCACTCGACGTGCTGAACCGCGTCCCGCCCGACGCCGACCCCGCCGCGCACCTGCGCGCCCTCGTCGCCGCCTTCGTCTCGTGGCACGCCCGCCACCACGTCGCCGCGCGCGTCAGCCAGTACGAACTGGGCGCCTTGACGCCCGCGCACTACGACGTGATCGTCGGCCTGCGCCGCCGGTCCACCTCGGTCTTCCACGACGCCCTCACCCACGGCACCACCACCGGCGCCTTCCCCGACGTCGACGCCCACCGGGTCGTGCGCGCGATCCTCTCGCTGGGCGTCGACCTGGTCCGGTGGTACCGGCTGGACGGAGCGGATTCGCCTGAGGAGCTGGGGGAGTACTACGCGGATCTGGCGCTGGGGATGGTGTCGGCGGCCGCTGCGCGCCGGAGCCGCTGACCCGGAGTGGTCCGGACCTGGAGCCCGCGAGCAGCGCCGGGCTCGTGCGGCCACGTGGTGATTACCGGCGCCGAGTGACGCTGATGCCGGCGGGCGTGTGCATTGCCGACGCGGCCGGGGTGTGTCGGGCGCAGCCGTGGGCTCGTGAGGTGGTCCGGACCGAAGAGCCGATTTGCCCGGGCGGCCCGTGATTCCGGCGCCGATCGGGCCGCGGCCCGGTGGCCGCCACCGCCTGGGCGAGAGCGCGGCGGGCCCGCCCTGGCCGCTTCAGAGCGTGACGAACAGCCCCCGACTCGGTGAAACGATCACGCGCCGTGGATGATCACGGGGTGATCACGTTCCGAGGCCCTGGGGGGCACGCGACACCGGCCGGAGTGCTGAAACACCTGTTTGACGAGGCGGCCGCTCGCCGGGGGGTCGTGGTGGCGTTGGTGGCGGGGGCGGTCGTCTTCGTGGCGGGCGTGCTCGCGGTCGTGTGCACGCTGTGGCCGGTGGACCTGGAGGTCTACCGGCTTGGCGCACAGGCGCTGGCGCACGGCCGCGACCTCTACGGCCCGCTGCCGCCGACGCGGTCGGGCATGACGTTGCCGTTCATCTACCCGCCGTTCGCCGCCGTCCTGTTCCTCGTGCCGGCCGCGGTGCCCACGCCGGTGGCCGCCGTCCTGATGCTGGCGATTTCGCTGACCGCACTGGGCGCGACGGTCTACGTCGTCGTGCGGCCGCGCGCCGAAACGCACACCGCGGTGCTGGCCGCGGTCGTGGTCGGGGCGGCGTCGCTGGCGTTCGAGCCGGTGCGCGAGACGCTGTGGTTCGGACAGGTCAACCTCGTGCTCATGGCGCTGGTCGTGATCGACTGCCTGGGGCCGAAAACCCGCCTGCCGCGGGGGGTGCTGGTGGGCCTGGCCGCGGCCGTGAAGATCACGCCCGCCGGATTTCTGCTGTTCTTCTTGCTGAGGAAGGACTTCCGCGCGCTCACCACTGCCCTCGTCACGTTCGTCGCCGCCGGCGCGGTCGGTTTCGTGGCGGCGCCCCAGGCTTCCGCGGCCTATTGGCTCGGCGGCGGGCTGACCGGTGCGTCGGGCATGAGCGGTTCGATCTTCGCCACCAACCAGACCATCCAGGGCGCCGTCCATCGCTTCGGTCTCCCCGCGACGCCCACGCTCGTCCTGGTCGCTGCGGGGACCCTGGCCGCTTTGCTCCTCGCTGCGGCGGCCATGCGCCGGGCCGACGAACCGGTCGCCTTCCTGCTCAACGCCGCGGCGGTCCTCGTGTGCTCACCCATCTCGTGGTCGCACCACTGGGTCTGGATCGTCCCCGCGACGATCGTGCTGGCCGCCCGCGCCACGACCGGCCGCGCGGTGGCCGGCCTGGCGGCCGTGATCGCGATCTTCATCATCGCGCCGCATTCGCTGTTGCCCAACAACGACTTCCGCGAGCTGTCCTGGGGGCCGCTGGACCACGTGATCGGCAATAGCTACCTGTTGCTGGCACTGGGTTTCCTCGTGTGGCAGTTCGTCACGCGTCACCGCCGGGCGCTCACCCCGCCGCTGCTGCAATAAGTACTACCCGGCGAGGCCGATGTACACCTCCGAAGCCTCGTAGACCTTCTTGCCGTCGAGGTCCGCGGACAGCTTCGGCGCGACGAAGTCCCGGGCCCACTGCGCGGTCTGGAACCGCAGCGGCGGGTTGTCCCGGCCGAGCAGGTCGAGGATCTGCGGGCCGACCTCCTCGACCGCCTGCACGCCGCCGGTGTTGCCGATGACCCGGGACAGGAAGTCCCACGGCTCGGGGTACGGGCTGTTCTCCACCGCGTCGTGGGGCCGCAGCTTCTCGAAGCGCCGCGGGGCCATCACGTCGGTGGCCACCGGCCCGGGTTCCACGATGGTGGTCCGCACGCCGTAGCGCGCGACGACCGGAGCGAGCGACTCGACTGCTCCTTCGAGCGCGAACTTCGAAGCCGCGTACGCGTCGTTGTACGGCGCGCCGACCAGCCCGTTTGCGCTGGTCGTGACGATCAGCCGGCCCTTGCTCGCGCGCAGGTGCGGCAGCGCGGCCTTGATGACGGCGAGGTTGCCGAAGAAGTTCGTCTCGAGGACGAAGCGGAAGCCGTCCATCGTGATCTGCTCCGCCGTACCGAGGGCGAAGATGCCGCCGGCTTGCGAGACCACGGCGTCGAGGTGGCCGTGAGTCCGGGCCACGTCGTCGATCAGGGCGTAGACGGCGGGGTGGTCGGTGATCTCGAGGAACCGGATGTCGAGCTCGACCCCGCGGGCCTTCGCCTCCTCGGCGAGTTCGGCCATGCGCTGCTCGTCGCGCCCGGTGGCCACGACCGTGTACCCGGCCGCGGCGGCGTCGAGCGCGATCGTACGGCCCATCCCGGACGTGGTGCCGGTGACGAGGAGAACCTTGCTGGTCATGGAAGCCTCCTGCTGATTGCGCACAGCTTGTGCGTTAATCAGACGCTAGCCTCGCCGCGCTTGTCCTGTCAACGCACACGTCGTGCGTTATGCTGGGTGGGTGACTTCCTTCCAGCGCGCGCGTTCGCCCGAGAGCAAGCGTCAGCGTGCTGAAGCCCTGGTGGACGCGGCGCGCACGCTCGCGCGGGAGCGGGGCGTCGCGTCGGTCACGCTCACGGCGATCGCCGACCAGGTGGGCGTGCACCATTCCGCGATGCGTCGCTACTTCCCCTCGCACAAGCACGTGCTGTTGCGGCTCGCGGCGGACGGCTGGGCGAGCTGGGCGAACGCGGTCGATGAAGAGCTTCGCGGCCGCACGGTCTCGCCGGCGGAGCTGGCGGAGGTGCTCGTCGCGTGCCTGGCCGCCGATCCGTTGCTGTGCGACTTGTTCGCCAACGTCCCGCTGCATCTGGAACACGACGTCGACGTCGACCACGTCGTGGAGTTCAAGCGCGGCAGCCGCCAGGCGATCGACGTCCTGACCGCGGCCATCGGAGCTGCGACGCCTTCCCTTGCCGCCGCGGCGATCGACGTCGTCACCGCGGCCAACGCCCTCGCCGCCACGCTGTGGCAGGTCACCCATCCCGGGGCCGAGCTCGCCGCGGCGTACCGGGCCGACGCGTCGCTGTCGATCATCGGCCCCGGTGACTTCACCCCGACGCTGACCCGGCTGCTGGCCGCGACGTGCGCCGGGCTCGCCGCCGCGCCCCTACGCTGACGGTGCCTGGTGGGCTTCGCGGCGCAGTGCGGCATCTCGCCGCCGCTGCTCACGCGGGACGCGGCGGAGCTCGCCCGGCTGTTCGGCTCCCGCAGTGGCTTCGACGTCGACAAGTTCTCCTTGCGCGCCTGGCATTCCGGGCCGCGCGGTCTCCCGTTGCCCGCGACGAGTGGCGGCCCGCAGCTCGGGTTTCAGGATGTGCGGGACCTACCACCGGGCAACGCGGCCTGAGCGCCGTGCATCAGGAGTTGTGCGTATCCGGACAGCTTTTCGGGAGTTCCCTCACGGGTGATGAGGCCGAGGTAACCGTCGGGGCGGATGAGGGCGAGGCCGTGTTCGCCGGTGCCGTAGAGGTCGGTGAACGAGCCGTCCGGGTCCTGGAGGCCGCCGGGGCCGACGGGTACGACCGTGCCGAGCCCGGCCAGGGCCGCGCGGAATTCGTCGAGGACCGCCGTGTCCCGGACGCTCGTGAGGAGCAGGTGGCCGGGCCGGTGGAGCAGCTCGTCGAGTGAGGTCGGCGTGCCGATTGCGGAGCGCAGGCCGGGCAGGTCGGGCGCGTGGTCGCCCGGGTGCGGGTGCCGCCGTGAGGTCGCGCGGCCGCTGACGATGGGGCTGGCGCGGTAGTGGATGTCGACCTCGGCGATGCCGGAGATCAGCTCCTCGCGCACGGGCGGGAGGTGTCCGACCAGGAACAGCGCGAGGTTGCGCAGCCCGCGTTCGGCGCCGTTGACCGTCATGACGTCGGTCATGCGCGTGGTCTGCTTGACCACGGACGCGCCGACCCGGTGGCGTTCGGCGTGGTAGGAATCGAGCAGCCCAGGATCGGCGCGGCCGGTGGTGACCAGGGCGAGCTTCCACGCGAGGTTGACCGCGTCGTGGATGCCGGTGTTCATGCCCTGACCGCCGGCGGGGCTGTGGATGTGCGCGGCGTCGCCGGCCAGCAGCACGCGGCCGTGCCGGTAGCGGGGCACCTGGCCGTGGTGGATCTCGAAGTACGTGAGCCAGTGGGCGTCCGTCACGCGCCAGGCGCCGCCCGCGCGCTGGTCGACGAGCTGTTGCGTCTCGGCGATCGTCGGGACCGCGCCGGCCGCCGGGCGTCCGACTTCGAACAACAGCCGTGTGCGCCCCTCGGGCATCGGGAACACGCCGCCGATGCCGTCGGGGTGCGCGAACATTCGCACGGTGTCGGGTGAGCGTTCGGACTCGGCGGCGACGTCGGCGAACAAAAAATGTTGACCTTCGAACACACCCTCGATCCGCGTGCCGACGGCCGTGCGGGTGGTGCTGTGCCCGCCGTCGGCGCCCACCACCCAGCCGTAGCGGGACCGGTCGCGCCCGGCCGCGGAGGTGAAGGTGGCCGTGACGCCCGTCGAGTCCTGTTCGAGGCTCTCCAGCGTCACGCCGCGTTCGACCCGCACGCCCAGGCCGGCAGCGTGTTCGGCGAGCAGCGCCTCGGTCCGCGGCTGGGCCAGGTCGAGGATGCGGCCGTAGCGGGTGGCGAGGTGCTCGGTGTCCAGCCGCACGGTGGGCTGCTTCGGGTCTTGGCCGGCGTACATCTCCAGCGCGGTCATCGCGGACGCCTCGCGCTCCATTCGCGCGAGCACGCCCATGGCGGCCAGGTGCTCCTGCGTGCGCGGATGCACGACGACCGCGCGGGACTGCGTGGTGGGCTCGGCCAGCTGCTCGACCACCCGCACGCGCGCGCCCTGGCGCACCAGCTCGGCGGCGGCGGTCAAGCCCACCGGTCCGGCCCCCACGACCAGCACGGTGTCCTGTCCGGACGCGGTCACGGCGCGGGCGTCAGATCGCGGTCATCTGTTTTGGCGAGTGTCATTTTCCCCGTTCCTCTCGGTCTCGCGAAAGGGTTACCCCAGTTCAATCGAGGAGGATTTCATGAGCGTTACAGGGTTGACTCGATCGGACTGAATTTATTCGTCCACAGTGGACTTCGCGGCCGAGTGCGACGGTTCTTGTCGGATCCCCGGCGTAGCCTGCGCTGTCATGGTGTTGACAGCGGAAATACGCGAACAGTTCCTGGCCGAGCCGCACGTCGGCGCGTTGTCGGTGGTCGAACGCCCCGACCGCGCCCCGCTCGTCGTGCCCATCTGGTACCAGTACACCCCTGGCGGTGACCTGTGGATCCGCACGCCCCCGGGCGCGCGCAAAGCCCGCGCGATCAAGGCGGCGGGGCGTTTCACCCTGATGGTGCAACGGATCTCTCCTACCGTTCGGTACGTCTCGGTGGAGGGACCGGTCACCGGTACCGGCCCCAGCGCCGACGAGCAAACGCGGGAAATGGTGTCGCGGTACCTGCCGCCGGAGAAAGTCGCGCCCTTCCTGGACTTCGAGCGCACCCACCTCGGAGAGCACATCGTGATTTCGATGCGTCCGGAACACTGGCTGTCCTCGGATCTGGGGCCGGCCTGATTTCGCGCCGACCGTCGGTAGCGCGGGCGTTTTCCACTATGGTGAACGCGCTCGCGCGAACGACAGGCGGCGGCGGATGACGACGTCGGACAACGACGGACCTACGGATCCCGGCGCTCTCGACGAGGACTCGCCGCGATTCGGTGATCCGGACGCGCCGACGCCACCGTCGGGGATTCCACGTGGCGACGCCCGGTCCATTTCGCTCGGCGGCGTTGGCTTCGATGTCGAACCCCTCAGGCGGGGGAAGCTGACGGTCCACCGTGGCCGGGTGGTCAACAGGGTGTCCAGCCACCAGGTCCAGCTTTCCTTGACGAGGCCCCACCTTTTGGCGGCCGGCGGCGTGGCGGCGGTTGGTTCGCCGGCTGCGGGGGCGCGGGGGCGCGGGGGCGCGGGTAGAGCATGACCGGGATTTTTCAGGGTGCCCTCGGTGGTGCCCGGGCGTTGCTGGTCGGGTGGATCCTGCCAAGCCTGATCAACGTCGTGGTGTTCGGGTTCGCCGTGGCGCCGGGGCCGAGGCGGATCGGGACGTTGAGCGTGGACGCGGGGTGGGCGGCCGTTGTGGGGCTGCCGGCCATGGCCGTGCTCGGGCTGGTGCCGGCGGCACTGCACACGCCGCTCTACCGCGTCCTCGAGGGCTACTTCGCGTGGCCGGGCCGGCTTTTCCGCGCGCGGTGCCGTCGCGCGGCTCGGCAACGCGATCCGGCGGTTCGAGGAGTACGGCCACCACCGCTACGGGCTCGATTCGCAGGTGTTGTGGCACGAGCTCAACGCCGTGGTCTCCGAGCCCGTCCGCGAGCAGGTGGAGGACGGGCGCACGAACGTCGACTTCTTCGTCAGCCTGCTCTGCGGCCACGTGCTCGTCGCGGTGGCCGCTGCCGTCGACCTCAACGCCGGGCGGGCGGACCTGCCGTGGGTGACGGCGGGGGCGCTGGCGGGCCTGCTGGTGCCGGCGGTCGTCTGGTACCGGGTGGCTGTGGTCGCCACGGACGAGTGGGCCGGCGGCGTCCGCGCGATGGTCGACCTCGGCCGCGCGCCGCTCGCCGCCGCGATGGGGTTGACGCTGCCCGTGCGGCTGGCGGACGAACGCGAGATGTGGCGGGCGACCGGCGACTTCGTCGGCAAGGGGCCGACCGACGCGCTCGACCCGTACCGGGCTATGCCGCAGTAGCCTCGCGCCGGTCGCGCAGCACGGCCAGGAGGATCGCGGCCAGGCCGAGGAGTGCCACGAGGGCATTGGCGGTGGTGAGCACGACGGCCTGCCACCTCACCGGCGGGTGCGTGTCGAACAGGTGGAAGAAGAAGTGCGGCACGGCGAAGAGCGAGAACGCCGCCGCGGCGGGCACGACGTAGTGCGTCTTCGGTTTGACCAGCGCGATGCCGAGCACCAGCGCGATGGCCAGCGTCGCGCCGCCGAAGTCGCGGGCGAAGTGTTCGCTGAACGGTGGGTTCAGGTCCACCGTGGGAAACGTGGTGTAGAAGCTTTCGGGAAACAGCTGGTTCCAGCCGCCGACGACCACTTCGTCGAGGAACGGGATCACCAGGGCGGCCCGGATGGCGAGGGTGTTCATCGGAGTCCTTTCAGGACAGTCGGTTCGCGACGCGGCGCAGGTACTCGGCGAACGTGCGCTCGCCCCGGGCGTAGTCTTCGCGCGGGAGCAGCGCGCCGCCGGTCATGGCCTTGCCGACCGCGCCCGGCAGGCGCACCGGCAGCACGATCTTGCGGGATCCGCGGGCCTTGACCAGCCGGCGGGCCATGTCGGCCATCTGGAGCTGCTCGGGTCCGGCGAGCGGCCGCACGTAGCCGCCCGGCTCCTGCCCGACCCGCGCGGCCAGCGCGCTCGCGACCTCGTCCGCCGAGACCGGCTGGGACAGTTCCTGGGGCACCACCACGAACGGCCCGCGGGCACCGTCCACAAGGGGCTCCGGGAACTCGTGGAACTGCGTGGCCCGCAGGATCGTCCACGGCAGCGGGCCGTTGCGCACGAGCTCCTCCTGCTTGCGCTTGCCGAAGTAGTAGCCGAGGTCGACGTCGTCCACGCCGACGATCGAGAGCGTGATCACGTGCCGCGCCCCGGCCGTCGCGGCGGCGTCCAGGAGGTTGCTCGTGGCGGCAGCGAAGAACCCGACCGCGGGCTTCCTGCGCACGGACATGACGTTGGTGACGTCGACGACCTCTTCGCAGCCGTCGAGCTGTCCGCCGAGCCCGGCGCCGGTCGTCAGGTCGACGCCACGCGAACGCGCCAGCACCACCGGCTTGTGCCCGGCGGCGGTCAGCTTCCGCACCACCAGCGCGCCGATCAGCCCGGTCCCGCCGGCGACAGCCACTCGCATCGGTCTTGCCTCATTTCGTCTCGGGTGTCGATCACTGCCCAGACCGCGCAGGTCCGGCGAACGTGACAGGCCGGTGTGTGATCCACACCTCCGGATTCCGTGAACCGGTCCAACGGGGCCGGGGCGAAGTGGACTACCGGTCCGGCGTGGGTGCGGGTTGACTGGATCTCGCCGAGTTGTCCACACGAGATCGTTTGAGAGGGAAAGATGCGGATCTTCCTCGCCGGTGCGTCCGGCGTTGTCGGGCGCCGGGTGGTGCCGGCGCTGCTCGGGGAGGGCCACGAGGTGGTGGGCCTGGCGCGCGGCGCCGGGTCGGCCGACCGGATCACCGCGCTCGGCGCGACGGCCGTGCTCGGCGACGTGTACAACGCGCCCGCGCTGGCCGAGATCGTCCGCGCCGCCGCGCCGGACGTCGTGATGCACCAGCTGACGGACCTCGGCTCGGGCGATCGCACCGCGAACGCCCAGGTGCGCACGGTCGGCACTCGCAACCTCGTCGACGCGGCGAAGGCCGCCGGGGTGCGGCGGATCGTCGCGCAGAGCATCTCGTGGGCCTACGAGCCCGGCGCCGCGCCCGCGACGGAAGACACGCCGCTCGACCTGGCCGGCGCCCCCGACCGGCTCGGCTCGGTGTCGGGCGTCGCCAGCCTGGAGACCGCGGTGTCGGAATTGCCCGAATGGGTGGTCCTGCGCTACGGCACCCTCTACGGCCCGGACACCTGGTACACCGCCGGCGGCCTCATGGCCCAGCTCGCCGCGGCCGGCACCCTCGCCGCCACCGCCGACGTCACCAGCTTCCTCCACATCGACGACGCCGCCTCGGCCGCACTCGCCGCCCTCACCTGGCCCACCGGCCCGGTCAACGTCTGCGACGACGAGCCCGCGGCGGGCTACGAGTGGGTCCCGGCGTTCTGCGCTTCCGTCGGGGCGCCGCCTCCCGCTCGGACCGACGGTGAGCGCACGCCGTGGGCTCGGGGAGCGGACAACACGCACGCTCGGAAGGACCTGGGTTGGCTGCCGAGCCGGCCTTCGTGGCGGGAAGGGTTCAAGCTGGGCTGACCGCGGCCTCAGCGCACTGCGCGGCTCGGTTGGCTCGGCTCTGGCGTGGAGCAAGGCGCACTGGCGTGGCATGGAGTTCCGGTGGCCGTGAGCTGGCGTGCCCGGAGGGCTGCATCCGGGGCCGGGGCAGCGCAGGGTACGGCCTGGTTCGGTCGGCTCCGGCTGGGATAAGGGTCCCACGGCGTGGCGTGACGGCCCGGCGGCTGTGGATCGGCGTGCCCGGAGGGCTGCACCCTGGGCCGGGGTTGGCGGGGTAGCGCAGGGCGTGGCCTAGTTCGCTCGGCTCCGGCTGGGAGCACGGTCCGCAGGCGTGGCCTGACGGCCCGGTGGCAAGGGCAGTGCGGGACCGCGGCCGGAAGGCTCCGAGCTGGGCCGACGGCTGCGGCTGCGCATCTGTGTGGTCCGGTGCCCGGCGGCACCGGCCGCGGGCGAGGCTGGGCGTGAGTTGTCAGGCCGAATGCCCAAGCCGACCGAATGCCCAAGCCGGCAACAGCCGGGTCACCAAGCGGCGATCTCCGCGCCCTCCAGCAGTTGCGCCAGCGTGTCCAGCGCAGGGTGCCACGAGTGTTGCGGTGGGGTGGCGTAGCCGAGGACCAGGCCGGCGCGGTCGTCGCTGCCGTGCCAGTAGCCCGAGGTGTGCAGGCCCATCAGGCGGAGGCCCGCGTGGAGGCCGGCGTCGACGAGGCGCTTTTCCTCGTGGCGCGACGCCAGGGGGAGCAGGGCGTGGAGGCCGGCGGGGACGCCGTCGAGGGGGACGTCGGTGAGGGTGGCGAGGCGGGTGGCCAGCTCGGCGCGCCGCTTCTGGTAGGTCTGGCGGGCGCGACGGACGTGGCGGTCGTAGTCGCCGCGCTGGAGCAGGTCGGCGAGGGCGAGCTGGTCGGGGGCACCGACGGACGCGCCGGTGACGGCGAGCGCGTCGAGCACGGGGATGCGCAGCCGCGGCGGCAGCACGAGCCAGCCGAGGCGCAGGCCGGGTGCCAGGGACTTGCTGGTGCTGCCCGCGAAGACCACGCGCGACGGGTCCAGCGCCTGCAGCGCGCCCACGGGCTGTTTGTCGTAGCGGAACTCGCCGTCGTAGTCGTCCTCGATGACGAAGCCGTCGCGGGCGCGGGCCCAGTCGAGGAAGGCCGTGCGCAGGTCGGGGCTCAGCACGACGCCGCGCGGGTGCTGGTGCGCGGGCGTGAGCAGGACCGCGCGGACGTCCGGGTCCAGAACAGCGGGATCCGCGCCCTCCGGACCCACAGGCAGCGGTGCGGTCGCGAGACCCGCGCCGTGGATGAGGCGCCGGTGGTGGACGAGGCCGGGGTCCTCCGTGCCGATCACGGACATCCCCGACTCCCGCAGCGCCCGCGCCAGCAAGGCGAGGCCGTGGGTGAAGCCGCTCGTGATCACGACCGCCTCGGCCTCGGCGCGAACGCCCCGCGTCCGCGACACATAGGTGGCCACCGCTTCGCGCAGAAGACGCGAGCCGGCCGGGTCGCCGTAGTCCAAACTGGACGGTCCCGCCGCCGCCAGCGTGCGTTTCACGCTGGCCGACCACAACGTGTGCGGGAACAGGCTCAGATCCGGCCGTCCGGGCCGCAGGTCGAGCAGGCGCGGCTCGACCTCCGACATCGCTTTCGCCACGGGGAGCCGGGTTTCGGCGACGCGGGTGCCCGATCCGGTCGTGCTCACCAGCCAGCCCTCGGCCACGAGCTGCGCGTAGGCCTCCACGACGGTGCCGCGCGCGATCCCCAGATCGTCGGCCAGGCTGCGGGTGCCGGGCAGGCGCGTGCCGGCCGGCAGCCGCCCGGACGTCACGGCCTCGCGCAGCGCGGCCTCGATCGAGCGCGCCCGCGGTTCGCCGCCGGCCTCGAGGTGCAGGTCGATCCCGAGCGAGCTCACCCCGCGACCGCCGCGGCCAGCCGGGCGAGCTTCGCCGGGTTCACGACGAAGCAGACCTGGTCGATGCCCAGCGGCGATGCGTCCACCCAGCACGCCGCCAGCGGTTCGCCGGCGCGGGAGACGAGGACCACGTGCTGCCCGTTCGCCGCCACGACGGAAGTGTCGACCTGCTGCCCGTGGATCCCGACCGTTCGCACCAGGTACTGCGCCACGCGATCGCGGCCGGAGATCGGTTTGCGCGCTGCCGTGACGACGCCGCCACCGTCCGAGTAGGCCACGGCGTGCTCGGCCAGCAGGCTCTGCAGGCCTTCGAGATCACCCCGCTGCGCGGCTGCCAGAAACGCTTGCAGCAACCGGTCGCGCTCGGCCGGGCTCACGCGCGCGCCGCGTTCGCGGGTCACGTGGCCCCGAGCCCGGTGGCCCAGCTGGCGCGCGTGCTGCTCGTTGATGTCGAGGAACCCGGCGATGTCGCGATACGGGTAGTCGAAGGCCTCCTTGAGCACGTACACCGCGCGCTCCTGCGGCGTCAGCCGTTCGAGCAGCACCAGCACGGCGAGCTCGAGTGCCTCGCTGCGCTCCACTGTGACGTCGGTGCCGTCGGCGGTCGGGATCGGCTCGGGCAGCCACGGGCCGACGTAGAGCTCGCGGCGCGCGCGGGCCGAGGTCGCGGCGGTCAGCGCCAGGCGGCTCGCGGCGGTGACGAGGAAGGCCTCGGCGTTGCGCACCGCATCGCGATCCGTGCCCTGCCAGCGGATCCACGTGTCCTGCACCACGTCTTCCGCGTCGGCCGCCGTGCCCAGCAGCCGGTAGGCGATGCCGAACAGGCGCGGGCGCATGGCTTCGAACGCCGCCACCGCGTCGGTCAGTCCGCCACCGGCCACTTCGGTCACTTCGCCGCTCCTCGTGCGCTACAGGGAATTCCGATGGTGGCAGGTGCGCTCCCGTGCCCGCAACCGGAACCTTGACTTCCAGGGTCCAGATTGTCTAGGGTGACGGCCGTGCGGATGAACCAGGGTGTCGAGTGGTCCGTCCATGTCCTGCTGTCGCTCGCGTGGCTCGACGACGACGAACCGGTGTCCACCGCGTCCCTCGCGGCCAGCTACGAGCTTCCCGTGGCGTACCTGAACAAGCAGCTGCAGGCGCTCGTACGCGCGGGGCTGCTGCGTTCGCTCCCGGGCGCGCGCGGCGGGTTCGTGCTCGCGCGCCGGCCCGAGGACATCACGCTGATGGACGTGGTCGCCGCCATCGAGGGCCGGGACCACGCGTTCCAGTGCACCGAGATCCGGCAGCACGGGATGGGCCAGGAGGCGCCGCAGAGCGCGTTCCGCCGCAAGTGCGCGGTCGACTCGGCCATGCAGCACGCGGAGCTCCAGTGGCGCAAAGCCCTGGCGGTCAAGACGATCGCCGACATCCGGGCCGAAGCCGACAGTCACGCTCCTTCAGCCGCGCGGCTGGCTCGCAAGGCCTACGGCCGCAGCTGACGAGAACGGCCTGCCGCCTCCGTGTCGGAGACAGCAGGCCGGACAGACCTTCAGGCCGAGCGACGGGCCTTCGGATGACGCAGGTGGTCGCGCTCGCGGATCTCGTCCTCGTCGAGGAACGTGAGCATCGGCACGTCGGGCGCGCAGACCATGCAGACCACGAACTTGCTCGCGATGTCCTCGCGCAGGTTGCCGGCCTGGTAGTGCACGACCTCGCCGCCGGGCTCCCAGAACGCCTCCCCGGCCTTGATCGGGTAGGGCTCCTCGCCTTCGAGCTCGAAGAGGATCTCGCCTTCGAGCACGTAGCCGAACACGGGACCGGAATGCCGGTGCGGGCCGCTGCCCGGGTCGCCCGGCGGGATCGAAACGGTGCCGACCATGAAGTGCGAGCCCTCGGGGACGAATGGCGGCGTGCGGGTGAGCAGGTTGTCGTAGGTGCTGCCTGAGCCGGGTGAAAGAATCATACGGCCAGGCTAGGTCCGCGCCCGCGCGTGTGACCGGTCCAATCGAGGGCCGATTTCCTGTACCAGTTGGCAAAAGGTCCCCGGCAGGCACACTGTCGCGATCGGACGGTGGTCACCCGAGACCACCGTCCGATCGCGACAGTCAGAACGGCCAGTCGGCGTTGCGCCCGGCCTCCAGCAGCGGGATCATCCGGAAGGCCTGGTCGGTCAGGCCGCCGAACGTGTGCCGGTTGCGGCCGCCGCTGGGAGCGTGGCCACGCTCGTACCCGGCGAGGTTCCACGTGTACAGCGGGGTGGCCGCCGGCACGGACTGCCCGACGTCGCCGTGCGCGGCCTGCTCGTCGGTGATGATCACGACGCGGTCGTGGCCGCGCTCGTGCTTCCCCACGGCGAGGTGCGTGTCGGTGCCGTTGCCGAGAAAGTACCCGTCGGCGGTCCAGCGGTCCACCGACTTCAGCAGCGATTCCCGCTGCCGCAGCTGGAACTCGCGGGTGTCGCCGGAGAACGACACGACGTCGGCCTTCTCGCACCGCTGCCCGAGCGCGAGCCCGAACACCGCGGCCGCGTCCCACCGCTTCAGCGTGCCGTCCTTCGAGAACCGCGAGGTCATCGACCACGAGGTGTCCACCAGGATCAATGTGCGGCCCGGCAGCACCGGGACATTGGCGAGCGAGTGCGTGATCGCCTGTTCCAGCGCCCACGCCCACCGCAGCGACGGCGCCGCCCGGTAGGCCGAGAGGAACCGCATCGGCAGCTGCCGCGACCGCGCGACCTGCTCCGGTTCGGCGAGCCGCGTGGCGACGGCTTGCGCCACCTCGTCGGAAACCCCGGCCTGGTCGAAGTTGCGCAGGTTGCGCAGCAGCCCCATGTAACCCATCGACGGGATCATCGACTCCCACGCGGCCGCGGTCAGCGGCCCCTGGAGCCACCCGGCGAGCGACTCCCACGTCATCCCGGCGCGGCGCAGCGCCTCGGGCGCCGTGACGGACTCGACCAGCTCGCGCCGGCGCTCGATCGGCCAGGCCATCAGCTCCCGGTGCGCGCCGAGAGTCCGCAGCGCAGCGGGGATCTCACGGTCGGTGTGGAAGCGGACGTCGAGGACGTGCTCGAACAGCGCGTCCTGCCAGTCGACACGCGGGCCGGGGTGCGTCAGCCCGAGGACGTCGGCGAACCGGAACCCGCGCGCGTCGGAGTCCCACTTGAGGTAGGAGCTCTCGGTGTAGAGGCGCTGGGCGGCGTCGGCCACACCGCGCTTCACCGGCTTGGGCAGGGTGCGGCCGTGGACGCTCGTCCAGTAGGCCAGCAGCTCACCCGGCTCGTCCGCCCGCTGCAGCACGCTGTTCACGACCTGGCGCGAGAGGCCTTCGAGGCCGGCTTCCCGACGCGCCGCGGCGAACTCGGCCGCGCCGACGAGCGCCGCGGTGCGCAGGTTCGCCTCCCGGCGCAGCCACGCGAGGAAGCGCACCGTCCACTCGGGATCGGCCAGCGTCGCGGCGCGCACGAGTTCGGCGTAGCGGGTGTCGCGCTGCCCGGCGCTCTCGTAGAACGTGTGCTCGCCGACCAGGTTGGTCACGGCGAGCAGGAACAGCTCGCTCTTGGCATCGCGCGCGTAGCCGGTCCCGCCTTCGTACGTGCGCCCGCTCGCGACGGCCTCGCTGGAGATCGGCGAGCGGGCCGCCCGCAGTGCGCCGAGGATGTTGAACTTGGCCATGGGTCGACCCCCTCTGTTTTGTGTGTTCGGTCGTGGGAGGGAGCAACAGTTTCAGGTGTGCCCGAGAAAAAGTCGGCCACGGTACGTTTAGCTGCTCTGCCGGATTGAGCTACACCCCGATGGGTCGGGGTGACGGGATTCGAACCCGCAACCTGCCCGTTGATAGCGGAAGTAACCGTCACCTGCGCACCGGGCACACCTGAAATTGTTGCTCCCGAAGAAGCTTTCGGTTCGGTTCGGGTGTGCCCGAGAAAGATCGGCGACGGTGTACAGGAATCGAACCTGTGGGCACCAGTTGAAGTAACCGTTGCCTGCGCACCGGGCACACTCGAACCTTGACGGTTACTCTAGCCGCGCGGATCCCGTGGTGTCGCGGGGTTTTTCCGCAGCGGGTTCAGAGTTCGATGACGAGCCGCGAGATCAGCCCGTTGGCGAGCGTGAAGCGGAAGTGCAGGTCGACCTGACCGCCGGGGAAGTCGCCTTCCAGGTGGTGCGTGGCGACGTAGTGTTCGTCGTCGACGCGCTCGGTGGCGATGAGCGTGCTGGTGTAGGTGTATTCGCTCGCGGCGCCCTCGAGCCAGGCGCGGATTTCGGCGGGGCCGTGGTAGGTGTGGCCGTCGTCGGCGACGGTGGCGTCGGGCGTGAGGAGCGGCAGCGCACGGTCGGCGTCGCGGGTTTCGTGCGCAGCGAGGTAGCCGGTGACGGTCTGGGGCAGCGCGGTGGTCATGTGGGGCTCTCCTGGGTTCGACTCGGGATGACGACCCCACCGTCGGCCCTCTCCCGGGGAGAGAGTCAAACCCGAGTTGACCCTCTCCCCGGGAGAGGGTGCACAGTGGCCCCATGCGGTCAGGTCTGACGATCGGCGAGTTCGCCCAGCTCACGCGCTTGAGCGTGCGCACGCTGCGCCGCTATCACGAGGCGGGGCTGCTGGCGCCCGCGTCGGTCGACGACGCCACGGGCTACCGCTACTACGCGCGCGAGCAGATCCCGAACGCCCAAGTGATCCACCGGCTGCGCGAGCTCGACGTGCCGCTCGCCGAGGTGAAGCACATTCTGGCCACGAGTGACCCGCGAACGCGCGCCGACCTCATCGCCGGCCACCTGCAACGGCTGGAGGACCGGCTGGACCGCACGCGCGCGGCGGTCACGTCGTTGCGGCAGCTGCTGAAGCCGGACGTCGAGGAGCTCGCCGTCGAGCTGCGCTCGGTGCCCGCCCGGACCGTCGCGGCGATCGAGGCCACAGTGGACCTCGACGACGTGCTGGAGTGGTACGACGCGGCGATGTCCGAACTGGACGCCGCCGTGGCCGGACGCGAAGGCTTCGCGCCGCCGGGTGGGCTGTACGACAACGAGCTGTTCACCGCCGGGCGCGGTACGGCCCTGGTCTACCGGCCGGTTTCCGACGCACCGGCTGTCGGTCGCGTTGTGCCGCACACACTTCCGGCGACGGACCTCGCCGTGACAGTGCACGTCGGTGAGCACGACGACATCGACGTCACCTACGGCCGGCTGGGCAATTGGGTGGTGGCGCACGCGCTCGCCGTGGCCGGCCCCGTGCACGAGACTTACTTGTGCGGCCCGCGTGACGACCCGGATCCGCGGTCGTGGCGCACGGAGATCGGCTGGCCGGTGTTCCGCGTTTCGCCGGCCTGAGAACACGCGTGTAGCGTCCGCCGGGGGAGGTGGCCGTGGACGGGGTTCTTCGGGGACGCGAGCGGGAATGCGGTGCGCTCGAGGAGCTGCTGCGTGACGTGCGCGCGGGGCGCAGCCGGGTGCTCGTGGTGCGCGGCGAGGCGGGCGTCGGGAAGACGGCGCTGCTCGATCACCTCGCGGGGCAGGCGCCGCCGTGCCGGGTCGTGCGGACGGTCGGGGTGCAGTCGGAGTCGGAGCTGTCCTTCTCGGGGCTGCAACGGCTGTGCGCGCCGCTGCTCGGACTGCTCGACCGGCTGCCGGGACCGCAGCGCGACGCGCTCGCGACGGCGTTCGGACTCGCCGCCGGGAGTCCGCCGGAGGGGTTGCTGATCGGGCTCGCGGTGCTGGGCCTGTTCGCAGAGGCGGCCGCGGAGCAGCCGCTGATGTGTGTGGTGGACGACGTGCAGTGGCTCGACCGCATGTCCGAGGTGATCCTGACGTTCGTGGCGCGGCGGCTCGACGCGGAGTCGGTCGCGCTCGTCTTCGGGGCGCGCCTGGACGACGCCGCGCTGGAGGGGTTGCCCCAGCTGCGCGTCGATGGACTCGCCGACGCGGACGCGCGGGCGCTGCTGGACCGGACGCTCGCCGGGCGGGTCGACGAGCGCGTGCGGGACCGGATCGTCGCCGAGACGCGCGGGAACCCGTTGGCGTTGCTGGAGCTTTGCCGGGACCGGACGCCGGAGGAGCTCGCGTTCGGGTTCGGGACGCGTGCCGCGGAGCCGGTGGTGAACCGGCTGGAGGAGGAGTTTTCGCGGCGGATTTCGGCGTTGCCTTCGGACACGCGGCGGCTGCTGCTGGCCGCGGCCGTGGAGCCGGTGGGGGATGTGACGTTGCTGTGGCGGGCGCTCGAACATCTTGGTGTCCAACCCGGTGCGGCAGCGCCTGCGGAGGCTGCGAGGCTGGTCGAGCTCGGCGCGCGGGTGCGATTCCGGCACCCACTGGTGCGCTCGGCCGCGTGGCGTTCGGCCGACGCGACGGAGCTGCGGGACGTGCACCGCGCGCTGGCCGAGGCCACCGACCCGGAGCAGCACCCCGACCGGCGGGCGTGGCACCGGGCGCACGCGACGGTGGGGCCGGACGAGACGGTCGCCGCCGAGCTGGAGCAGTCCGCCGACCGGGCGCTGGCCCGAGGCGGGCCGGCGGGGGCAGCGGCGTTTTTCGAGCGGGCCGCCGAGCTGACGCCGGACCCCAAGACGCGCGCGACGCGGGCGTTGGAGGCGGCGCGGGCTCGGTTCGCGTCGGGTGCGCCCATGCAGGTGCCGGAGTTGTTGTCGGCTGCCGAGCTGGGGCCGTTGGATCCGTTGCACCGCGCGGGGGTGGAGCGGTTGCGGGCGCAGGTGGCGTTCGCGGTGAACCGCGGGCGGGCGGCGGGGCCGCCGTTGCTGGCGGCCGCGCGCCGGCTCGAGGAGCTGGACCTCGCGGCGGCGCGGGAGACGTACTTGCTGGCGGCGGGTGCGGCCGTGCACGCGGGGCGGCTCGGCGCAGAGTTCGGTGATCCGGCCGTGGCTGGCGGAAACGAACCGGCCGGTCTGTTTCTGGCCGGGCTTTCGGCGTGGCGTTCGGAGGGCTGCGCCGCGGCGCCTCTGCTGCGGGTCGCGTTGGCCGCGGCTGATCCGGGTCTGGTGTGGCTCGCGGTGCCGGTCGCGATCGAGCTGTGGGACGACGTCACTTGGGACAGCCTGACCTCGCGCGCGCTCGGATTCGCGCGTGAGACCGGGTCGCTGGCGCTGCTGCCGACCGCTTTGGTCCTTCGCGCCGGGGCGGTGTTGCGGGCGGGGCTCTTTTCCGAGGCGGCCGGCCTGGTCGCGGAAGCCGAAGCGTTCGGCGAAGCCACGGGTCTTCTCGCAGCTCCGTCGGCGGCGCTCGACCTGGCCGCACACCGCGGCCGCGAGCAGCCGGCGCTGGAGCGCATCGCGGCGACCGAGAAGGCGGCCGAGGTGAGTGGGGAGGGCCGGCTGCTCGCGGAGGCCTGGTACGCGAAAGCCGTGCTGTACAACGGACTCGGCCAGTATTCGGCCGCGCTGGAGGCCGCGCGGCGCGTGGTCGAGTACGACGATCTCGGCGTGCACAACCGGGCGCTCGTGGAGCTGGTGGAGGCGGCCGCTCACGCCGGTGACGCTGGTGTGGCTGCCTCGGCTCGGGAACGTCTCGCCCCGTTGACCGCCGCGGCGGACACGGCTTGGGCCCACGGCGCGCAGTCCCTCGCCGAAGCCCTGGCCGGGCCGCGCCAGCAGGCCGAAAACCACTACCGCGCCGCCGTCGAGCACCTGTCGACCGGCCGCCTCGACGTCCCCCTCGCCCGCGCGCGCCTCCTTCACGGCGAATGGCTGCGCCGCGAAAACCGGCGCAGCGAAGCCCGCGTCCCCCTGCGCGCCGCGCACGACGCCTTCACCGCCATGGGCGCCGAGGCCTTCGCCGCCCGCACCGGCCGCGAACTGGCCGCCACCGGCGAGACGGTCCGCAAACGCACCTCGGGCTCGTGGGACGAACTCACCCCCCAGGAGACGCAGATCGCCCGCCTCGCCCTGGCCGGCCGCACGAACCCCGAGATCGCGGCCGCCCTGTTCCTCAGCCCGCGCACGGTGGAGTGGCACTTGCGGAAGGTGTTCACGAAGCTGGGCATCACGTCGCGGCGGGAGCTGGGTGGGGTGTTGAACTGAAGGCGGTCCCGGCCCTCCGAGGAGAGCCGGGACCGGGCGGAAGGAAGAAAACCCGTCAGCTACAACGGTAATTCGCAGCCGAGGCGGGGTTGCCGTGGCCGGTGTAGTGGGCGAGTTTCGGGTAGCGGCACAGGTTGCGGGTCGCGAGGGTGGTGCCGTCCGTGGTCTTGACGGCGGCGGCCAGGGTGTCCGGGGCCTGGCCGTGCTCGACCCACTTCACCAGGGCGCCCAGGGCGTCCGTGGGCTGGGCGCCGGGGCCGCCGCCGCAGTGGGTGACGCCGGGGGCGAGGAAGAGGCGGTAGAACTGGTCGACGCGGGAGTTGCCGCCCATGAGCCGGTTGACGCGTTCGCGATAGTCGGCCGTGCCCTGGGTGGGGACGAGCTCGTCGGACTGGCCTTGCCAGCTCAGCAGCTTGCCGCCGGCGTGGGCGAAGGCCGAGAGGTCCGGGTCGTCGCTGCCGATGATGTCGTGGAACTTCTGCTGGGACTCGCGGAACAGCTGCGCGAAGGAGCTGTACGTGAGCTTCGTGGTGTCGAACGTCGGGTCCTGCTTCACGAAGTACTTGACCCAGCTGTCGGCGACGAAGAACGGCATGCCGGCCTGCGCGTGTCCGCTGAAGGGTGCGCCGATGTTGGACTCGTACCAGAGCTGCTGCCCGGACGGCGAGACCGGCCCGGCCCAGATCTTGCGCACGACCTCGGCCGTCGCGGCGGAGATGGTGAGCTCCTTGCCCTCGCACAGCACCTTCGTGCCGATCAGTTTGCGCGGGTCCCAGTGGCAGGCCTGCGGGTTGCCGATCACGCCGTCCTTGACGCCGTCGAGCGTGTCGCACGCCGCGACCGCCGCGGTGTTGAACGCCTCCAGTTCGCACTGCGTCGGCTGCGTCTTCTCCTCGTTGAACACGACCTGCGGCCACAGCGAGGCCACGGCGAAGCGGTCCCAGTTGATGGCCGGCGCGTCGGCCAGGATGCCCTGGAAGTCCTTTGGGTAGTCCTGGGCCTCGACGTACCCCTGCCTTCCACCGGTCGAGCAGCCGTTCCAGTACGCGTAGCTCACAGGCTTGCCGTAGAAGCGGTTCGCCACGTCCTTGCCGACCACGGCCAGGTCGTGCAGCGAGCGCGACGAGAAGTCCTCCAGCAGCGCCGGCGTCTCCGGCTTCAGGGCCCAGCCGCTGACGTCGAGCGGGTCGGAACCCACGCCGGCGTCGGTCGCGGCGGCGACGTAGCCGTCCTTGACGGCGGCGACCAGCGGGCTGCCGAAGTCTCCGGCGAGGTACGCGCTGCCGCCGGTGGCCTGGAACCGGCCCGACCACTTCGCGCGGTCGCGGGGCAGCGAGATCTTCACGGCGACGTGGTCACCGGCGCCCGGGTGCGTGAGGGTGACGGTGACGTCGCACCAGGCCGGCACGTCCGTCAGCGTCGTCGGTGCGGGGTGCAGCGGGGGAGCGGCCGGGAACGTGACGGTGCCGCCCTCGTGGGCGGTCGCGGTCACCGCCTCGACCTGGGCGCCGGGTGGCGCGGACACGGGCATGGCCGCACACGTGGTGGCCGGGGCACCGGGAGCGGCACTGGCGCCCGGCACCAGCACGGCCGCGAGCGGCAGCACGGCCGCCAGCAGGATCAGTCGTCTCATGCCGCTCACCCTCGCGTGACCAGGCCACCGGTGGAGCCAGGGAGACACCCTGGGGTGCACCCTGGCCCGGGTGCCGACCCGTGTCTCACCCTGGGGTGACGAGGCCGGCCCCGCGGCGACGATGACGTCACCACCTCCGAAGGGAAACACCGTGCCCGTCATCCGCTTCCACCTCGACTCCGCCCTCACCCCGGCCGCCGCGCTCGCCGTGCTCACCGACTTCGGCCCCGCCCGCGCCGAGCACTGGCCCTCGATCGACGCCGAGCACTTCGAGGTCCACGCCCTCGGCGCCACCTGGGCCGAAGTGACGGAAGGGACCAGCGCGGCGTGGGAACGCGCGCGCTACGAATGGGACGCCACGAGCGTCACCGTCACCACACTCGACTCCAAGCTCTTCGGCCCCGGCGGCGGCTGGGTCTTCCGGCTGCGGCCGGCCGGCGAAGGCACCCGCGTCGACGTCGAGCTCACCCGCACCCCGTCGACGCCGAAGGGCAAGATCCTCGCGACGCTCCTGCGGGTGGTCGGGCCGCCGAGCCTGCGCAAATCGTTCAGCGGACCACTCCAGACGCGGTGAACGTGGCGTCGATCTCGTCCCGGTGCGGCCTTCGCGGGTTGACCGGTCCCCTCGGCACTGGCCATACTCGTTCGTCAGACGTTCAAGTGTACGTCTGACGAACACAAGGAGATCGCACATGGCCAGGCTGGACTACGCGGACGAGAGCGGCGAAGTCGCCGACCGCATCCGCGCGCGCCGTGGGGGGCGCCTGACCCCGCTCGATCGCATGCTGTTGCACAGCCCGCCTTTCGCCGACGGCTGGAACAGCCTGCTCGGCGCGATCCGCAAGCAGGGCGTCCTCCCCGCGACGGTGCGGGAGCTGGCGATCCTGCGGGTCGCCGAGCTCAACGGCGCCGAGTACGAGTGGACCGCCCACGCCCTCGTCGCCGCGGAGGCCGGTCTGCCGGCCGAGGAGATCGAGGCTTTGCGCGAGGGCGCCGACCTGAGCGTCCTGGACGAGCGGCAGCTGGCGGTGCTGGCCTACACCGACGCGATGACGAAGCAGGTCGCCGTGCCGGACGAGGTGTTCCTGGCTCTGCAGAAGCACTTCGCGGAGCAGGAGATCGTCGAGCTGACGGTGACCGTGGGCGCGTACAACCTCGTGTCGCGGTTCCTGGTCGCGCTGGAGGTCGGCCAGTGACGGACCCGCGCAACCCGGGCCCGCACCCCCACCCGCACGCGCCGCGAATCCCGTTGCCCGCCAACAGTTGTGACGCGCACTGCCACGTCTTCGGCCCGACGGCGAAGTTCCCGTACGCCGAGGGCCGGTCCTACACGCCGCCGGCGTCGCCGAAGGAAGACCTGCGGGCGCTGCACCGGCTGCTCGGGATCGACCGCGCGGTGCTCGTGCAGCCCGCGTGCCACGGCACCGACCACGCCGCGCTCCTCGACGCGCTGGAGACTTCCGGCGGCCGCTACCGCGGCGTGGCGCTGATCCGGCCGGACACGTCCGCGGCGGAGGTGAAGCGGCTGCACGAGGCGGGGGTCCGCGGCGCGCGCCTGAACTTCACCCCGCACCTCGGCCCGGCACCGGCGCGCGACGAGATCGATCGCGTTCTCGAGCTCATCCGGCCCCACGGCTGGCACCTCGCGCTGCACGTGGCCGGTGCCGGTATCGCCGAGCACGCGGACCTGGTGCGGTCGCTGGGGGTGCGGGTGGTGATCGACCACCTCGCGCGGGTCGACCTGCGCGAGGGTCTCGACAGCGCGGCCGTGCGGGCATTGCTGGACCTGCTGGCGACCGGGACCGTGTGGGTCAAGCTGAGCGGCACGGACCGCATCGCGACCGCGCCGCCGAGCCTCGCGGATTCCGCCGCACTGGCCCGGCTCCTGGCCACGCGGGCGCCGGACCGCGTCCTGTGGGGCACGGACTTCCCGCACCCGAACACCACCGGGTTCGTCCCCGACGACGGCGATCTCGTCGACCTGATCGCCGAGATCGCGCCGGACGCGGCCGCCCGCGAACGGCTGCTCGTGACGAATCCCGCGGAGTGCTTCGACTTCCCGGACGCCGGCTCGCCGGAGGTCTAGTGCAGACCCTCGATGTCCTTGGTGATCGCGTCGGCCGTTTCCAGCAGCCGGGGCACGAACCGCTTGCGCAGCTCGGCCTGCGACACGCGGGCCGCGTTGACCGACACGTTGAGCGCGGCCAGCGTCCGCCCGCCCGCTCCGCGCACGGGCGCCGCCGCCGAGCGCACGCCTTCTTCCCGTTCCCCGTCGACCACGGCGAACCCCGCTTCGGCGACCTCGTGCAGCTCGGCCCACAGCCGCGCGGGATCGGTGATGGTGTGGCGCGTGAGCTTTTCCAGGTGCACACTGTCCAGATAGGATCGCAGGTCCGCCTCGGGCAGTGCCGCGAGCAGGACCCGGCCCATCGACGTGGGGTAGGCGGGCAGGCGCGAGCCGACATTGAGCGTGATGGACATCGACCGCGACGCCGGGACCCGGGCCACGTACACGATTTCGGGACCGTCCAAGGTGGCCATCGAGCACGACTCCCGCAGCTCGTCGGCCAGCTCGCGCATGTGCGGCTGGGCGTGCTCCCAGAACGGCAGGGCGGCGAGGTAGCCGTAGCCCAGGCGCAGCACCCGGGCGGTGAGGCGGAAGTGGCGGTCGTCGGCCTCCGCGAACCCCAGGCGCTCCAGCGTGAGCAGGATGCGGCGGGCCGTGGCGCGGGTGAACCCGGTGGCCGCGGCGGCGTCGCTGACGGTCATCGCGGCGCGCTCGGCGGAAAAGACCTGCAGCAACCGGAACGCCTTCTCCACCGAGTCGATGACGTCGGGGTCTTCTCTCGACACTGCCGTCCCTTTCCCTGGTTGCTGCCTGACGAGAACGGTACCCGAGCGAGGGCGAGGAGTGACGGATGACGGACGGGCTGCTCTGCGTGCTTTCCGAACCGGGCGCGGTCGGCGAGGACGAGTTCCACGACTGGTACGACGGTGAGCACGCGCCGGCGCGGGTCGCCGTGCCCGGTGTGCGCAGCGGCTACCGGTACCGGGCGATCGACGGCGCCACGCCGTCGTGGCTCGCGTGGTACGAGCTCGACCTCGCCTCGCTGGCGTCCGCGGAGTACGCGGCCGTGCGCCGGCGCAGCCCGCGTGAGCAGTCGGTGGTCGAACGCCTCGAGACGCTCGACCGGCGCGTGTACGAGCTGACCGCCGAGTACGGCGAACAGACCGGCCCGGCACCGGTGCTCGTCGCGGTCGCGCTGACCGGCGACGAGGCGGCGCTGGACGAGTGGTACCGCGAAGAGCACGTGCCACTGCTGCTGGAGCTGCCGGGCTGGCACCGCATCCGGCGCTATCGGCGCGTCGAGGGAGCGGGGCCGGATCTGCTGGCGCTGCACGAGATCTCCGGCGTGGAGCTGTTCGACGAGCCGGGGTACCGGCACGCGACCGGTACCCCGTGGCGCGACCGCGTGATGGCGACGGTGACGGCGCGGGAGCGGCGGGTCTTCCGTTACCACAACACCGCCCGCTGACCGGTCACGTCGGATTCAGGCCGGACTCGCCGGTGATGTCGTGCGCGAGCTTCCGGTGTTCGAACAGCCAGCCGGCTCCGGTCCTGACCACGCGGTCGGTGTAGGTGCCGGCCACTGCGATCGCAGGGCCCGCGCTCGTGTCGCGCACGACGAGGAAGTTCGACCGCACGGTGGCCCGATCGTCGCCGTCGAACCGGATGACGATGTTCGTCGTGAGGTGCTTGCGTCGCGTGCCAGGCCCGGGCGGCGGCACGAGGGCGCTCATGAGCTCTTCGACGGCGGCGGGCCCGGTTGCCGTGCCGTTGCGCGACTCCCACGTGCCGGTTTCGGTGAACAGGAGGGAGAACTCCGCGAGTTCGTAGCCGTCGAGCAGGAAGCAGTAGGTGGCCAGCAGTTCGCGGATGTCGTCCTTGGCCGTCGCGTCGGTCATGGGGCCACCAGCTCGTTCGTGACGGCCCGGCGGGCGGCGATCGGGGTGCGCGTCATCGTCATGGTCAGCACGGCGCCGACGACGAGGAGCACGCCGGCGACGACGAACGCCGTGCCGTAGCCGCCGGACCACGCGATCACGTAGCCGGTCGCAATGGGCGCGAGCACGCCGAACCCGTTGCCGCCCACCATGAGGATCCCGTTTGCTCGCCCGGTGTCCGCCGGGTCGGCGAGCAAGTCGTTGAGCAGTGCGATGTTGAGGCCCACCGCACTGCCGATGCTGGTGAGCGACAAGGAGAACAGCGCCAGGATCACCGCGGCGTTGGTGACGAACGGCGTGAGCAGGATGCACGAGGAGACCAGCATCGTCACGGTGACCATCACGCGGCGGCGGCCCGAACCGGCCGGACGGCCGCGCAGCAGGCGGTCGCTGAGCCAGCCGACGAACATGGTCCCGGGCACGGCCACGGCGTACGGCACGGCGGTGTAGAGGCCGGACTTCAGGACGGTGAGCCCGTGGGTCGCCTGCAGGTAGCTCGGCAGCCAGGTCAGGAACATGTAGACGGTGTACACGGCGCAGCCCTGCGCCACGAACATCCCCCACATCGTGCGCGAGCGCAGCAACGTGCCGAGGGACGAACCGCCGTGACCGGGCCGGTCCGGGTCGCCGCGTTCGGTGAGGATCTTCGTGCGCTCGGCCTCGCCGATGAAGCGGGCCTGCTCGGGTCGCTTGTAGACGAAGATCCATGCCAGCAGCACGAGCACGCCGAGGATCGCGCCGAAGTAGAACCCGCTTCGCCAGCCGAACTGGCCGACCAGGAACCCGACGACGACCGAGCCGATCGCGGGGCCGGCGTACCCGCCGGCGTTGAACACGGTGGTGGCCAGCCCGCGCTCGCGGGTCGGGATCCACTCGCGGATGGCGGCCGCGCCGGCCGGGTACGTCGACGCCTCGCCCACGCCCATGACGAGCCGGAAGGCGAACAGCGACCCGAATCCGCCCGACACCCCGGTCAGGAGCGTCGCGACCGTCCACAGTGCCAGCCCGGAAACCGTCGACGGTTTGGTGCCGATCTTGTCGGTGAGGATTCCCCACGGCAGCACGAAGACCAGGTAGCTCCACAGGAAAGCCGAAAGCAGCAGTCCCAGCTCCGGCGCCGAGAGCCCGAGCTCTTGTGAGATGGGCTTCGCGGCCACGGAGAGGATGACGCGGTCGACGTAGTTGACCGTGACCGCACCCAGAAGCAGCAGGTAGACGAGCACGCGCCCGGTTCTCAGGGTTCTCAAGGTGGGTTCCCTTCCGCGCTGACGGGACCACGGCCGGCGTCTCCGGCCACGGGGGAGGTGCTCCGGACCGAAGAGTGTGCGACCGACGAACACATGGACGTCTGACGAACATACGTCCGACGAAGAGATAGTGGGACACGGTCACCGTGATGTCAATCCCGGAACGCGAGCCGGCCCCGTGGCCGGTTCTCGCGACCACGGCGGACGGCCGCCGTGCCGGGACCGGCGCCGTAGGATCACCCCGCGCACAGACATCCGGTCCGCGCGCCCGGCTCGAGGAGTCGCCGTTGTCGGCCGCACCGTCCGCCCCCGCGTCGTCCACGTGGGCGCCACTGCGCCGGCACGTGTTCCGTGCGCTGTGGTTCGCGCAGCTGGGCTCGAACGTCGGCAGCTGGATGCAGTCGGTCGGTGCGCAGTGGACGGTCGTGCACCAGCCCGACGCCGCCACGCTGACCTCGATCGTGCAAGCCGCGAGCCTGATCCCGGTGCTGTTCGTGTCGTTGCCGGCGGGCGTACTGGCCGACGTGCTCGACCGGCGGAGGATCATCGCAGTGCTCACGGCGGTGATGGTTGTGATCACGGGGATCCTGGCGGTGCTGAGCAGCCAGGGCCTCGTGACACCGGCGACGCTGATCACGATCACGCTGCTGCTCGGCGTGTGCCAGGCGCTGATGAGCCCGGCCTGGCAGGCGATCCAGCCCGAGCTGGTGCCGCGCGAGGAACTGCCGTCGGCGGCGGCGCTGGGCAGTCTCAACGTCAACATCGCGCGCGCGATCGGGCCGGCGCTCGCCGGGTTCGTGCTGGCGCTGACGGGGCCGGCGGTGGTGTTCGGCATCAACGCGGTGTCGGACCTGCTGATCCTGGGCGCCGTGCTGATGTGGCGGCGCACGAGCGCCGAGTCCGCCGGCCCGGCGGAACCCTTGCTGCCCGCCTTGCGCGCCGGAATCCGGTATGTGCGGTACGCGCCCGGTGTCCGCCGGATCCTGGTGCGCGCCTTGGTGTTCGTGCTGCCCGCGTCGGCGTTGTGGGGGCTGCTGCCGGTCGTGGCCGCTGACCGGCTCGGTCTCGGTTCCGGCGGCTACGGCGTGCTGCTCGGCGCCCTCGGCCTCGGCGCGGTGGGCGGCGCCGTGCTGATGCGGCCGATGCGCGCGAGGTTCGGCCGCAACACGCTGCTGGGGGCCGCCACCATCGCCTACGCGGTCGGGGTGTTCGCCGCCGCGCTGCTGCCGAGCGCGGCGGTGGTCGCGGTCCTGCTCGTGCCGGGCGGCGCCGGCTGGCTGGCGGGACTGTCCACTTTGAACACCACGCTGCAGCTCGCGCTGCCCGGCTGGGTCCGCGCGCGGGCGCTGGCGGTGTACCTGATGATCTTCCTGGGCGGCCAGGGCGTCGGCGCGCTGATCTGGGGCCTGGTCGCCGCCGGCCTGGGCGCCGCGACGACGCTCGCCATCTCCGGTGTGCTGCTGGTGCTGGGCGCGGCGTCGCTGTTCGTGCTCCCCATCCACGCGCGCACGGGCGAGCTGGACCGCACGATCGTCACGCCGTGGCCGGAACCGGAGATCGCCGTGCTCACCGGCGACGAGGAAACCCTCGACCCCACGGCGGGACCCGTGCTGGTCGAGGTCGCCTACCACGTCCCGGCCGAGAGCTCGGCCGAGTTCCTGGCCCTGCTCACCCGCGTGGGCGTCTCACGCCAGCGCACGGGCGCCCGCCGGTGGAGCGCCTACCGCGACCTGAGCGTGCCCGACCGCTACGTCGAGGTCTTCGAGGTCGCGACCTGGGCCGAGCACCTGCGCCAGCACCACGAACGCATCACCGGCGAGGACGCCGGGCTGTACCGGGAAGTGGCTGGGTTCTCGGTGGAACCGCCGTCGACCCGGCACCTGCTGGCGAACTGACGTCCGGAGAGTCCTTCGACACCCGGACAACCGGGAGATTCGCGGCGCCCGCGCCGAGCGGAATACAGTCCTCCGCATGAGCAGAAGCGAGGGCGTGGCGGGCGTCAACCCGCCGCAGTACCCGATCGAATCCGTCGACAACGCGCTCAAGCTGCTGCTGCTGTTCGGCGAGCGGTCGGAGGTGCGGCTGGCGGAGGTGAGCGAGTACCTCGGCGTCGCCTCGTCCACAGCGCACCGGCTGATGGCGATGCTGCTCTACCGCGGGTTCGTGCGGCAGAACCCGGCCACGAAAACCTACGAGCCGGGTACGGCGCTGACCGGCGTGGCGTTCTCGATCCTCGAGCGGTTCGACTTCCGCCAGGTGCTGCGGCCCTACCTCGAACGCCTCAACGCCGAGCTGCGCGAGACCGTGCACCTCGGCGTGCTCGACGGCACGAGCGTGCGGTTCGTCGACGCGATCGAGAGCCCGCAAGCGGTCCGGGTCGCGTCGCGGCTGGGCAGCTCGCTGCCGGCGAGCTCGACGTCGTCGGGCAAGGCGATGCTGGCCGGCCTCAGCACCGATCAGCTGCGGGTGCTCTACCCGGACGAGCGGATCAGCGGGCTCACCGACCGCAGCATCCGCACCCGCGGTGACCTCGAAGCCGAGCTCGGGCGGGTGCGCGAGCTCGGCTACGCCACCAGTGCCGAGGAGAGCGAGGCCGGGGTGTCGTCGGTGGCGGTCGCCTTCCCGGTGACGGTGGGGGCCGGCCGGATCTCGTTCAACGTCGCCGTGCCCGCGAGCCGCATGCCCGAGTCGCAGCAGCTCGTCGTCGCGACGGCACTCCAGGCGATCGTGCGGGAGGCGACGCCGCTGCTGCACAGCTGAGCCCCGTCTTTTCCGAACGGCGGTGACCTGGGTGAAATGCCCAGGTCGCCGCCGTTTTTTTGCGCCCTGGGCGCGGCCGGCCGGCCTCACCTGACCGAGGGAGAGCCGACGTCGGGTGTTGTCATTCTGCTGTGCAGAAGACTACTCTTTCTATTGCGGTCGTCACAGAGGCGACATAGAAGAGGAGGACGGGATGGCCATCGTTCACGCGGATCGGGGGAAGTGCCGGGGCTGGGCCAACTGTGTGGCCGGCGCCGACGACGTGTTCGACATCGACGACGACGGAGTCGTCACACTGCTGCGCGGGGCCATCGGACCGGACGAGGTCGGGCGCGTCGGCGAGGTCGCGCGCCGGTGCCCAGAGGCGGCGCTGGCGGTGGACGGGGCATGAGGCCGCGCACGGTCGTCGTCGGTGCGTCCGTCGCCGGGGTGCGCGTGGCCCAGGCGCTGCGGTCGCACGGCTACGAGGGCCGCGTCGTGCTGGTCGGCCGGGAGGACGAGCTCCCGTACGACAAACCGCCGCTGTCCAAGGGGGTGCTCGCCGGCTCGACCGCGCTCGACGACGTCCGGCTGCTCACCGAACGCGAAGCGGCCGACGCGGAGATCGAGCTCGAGCTCGGGCAGGTCGCGACCCGGCTCGACCTGCTCGGTTCCCGCGTGCACCTGGCCGACGGGTCGGCCCTCGGCTTCGACGACCTCGTGATCGCCACCGGCGCGAGCGCGCGGCCCGCCGGCTGGGAGCACCTCGAAGGCGTCCACTCGCTGCGCACGGCCGCAGACACCCTGGCGCTGCGGGAAGGCCTCGGCCGCGGCGGCCCGGTGGTCGTGATCGGCGGCGGCTTCATCGGCTCGGAGGTCGCGGCCACCGCGAACCGGCTCGGCCTGTCCGACGTGACCGTGCTCGACGCCACCCCGGCGTTGCTGTCCCGCGCGGTGCCGGAAGTGTTCGGCGACCGGCTCGCGGACCTGCACCGGCGGCACGGAGTGCGGGTGCGGCTCGGCGCCCGCGTCGCGACGGTGGAGCGGATCCGCGGCCGGCTGCGGATCCGGCTCGGCGACGGGTCCGAAGTGGACGCCGCCACCGTGGTCGTCGGCATCGGCGCCGTGCCGGACGACGCGTGGGTGACCGGCACCGGGCTGAAGGTCGACGACGGCGTCGTCTGCGACCCGTTCGGCCGCGCCGCACCGCACGTGTTCGCGGTCGGCGACGTCTCCCGCTGGCAGACCGCCCGCCACGGCCGAGCGGTGCGGTTCGAACACTGGACCAACGCGGTCGAACAGGCCGCGTGCGTCGCGCACACCCTCGTGCACCCGGGTGATCCCCGCGCGCACAAACCCGCCGAATACGTCTGGACCGACCAGTACGACTGGAAGGTGCAGCTCGTCGGCGATCCCCGGGCCGGCACCGAAACCCTGCTGTTCGAACGCTCCGGCGACGCGTTCGCGATGGTCTTCGGCGCCGCCGGCCGGCCGGCGGGCGCCGTGGTCGTCAACTGGCCGAAAGCACTCGTCGGCTGCCGGCGCGCCCTGGCGGCCGGGAAGCCATTCGCCGAGCTCTGTGAAGAACTCCAGCACCTGTCCGCGAAGACCCAGTGAAAGGAGCCGCCGTGAACTACGTCCTCAACCCGAGCGACATCGCCTGGCACCGCCTCGAGAAGCCCGGGTTCCCCGGCATCGGGTTCCAGTTCAGCGAAAGCGTGGTCGACGACGACTACACGTCCGTCTACAGTGTCCAGCTCTCGAAGATCGGGCCGGGCGGGAAGTCGAAGCTGCACCGCGACCCGTACAACCACGCCTTCTACGTCACCGCCGGCACCGGTTCGGTCCGCATCGGCAAGGACAGCTGGGACGTGGAGCCGGGCAGCGTCGTGAAGATCCCCGCCGGGCTGCCGCACGGGTTTTCCAACACCGGCGACGTGGACCTCGAGTTCGTCGTGATCTACGACCCGCCCTACGTCGCCGGCACCGACCCGGTCAAGGAGCTCGAAAGCTGATTCGCGACCGGGCACCCGGCCTCGGCCGGGTGCCCCTCGTTTCCCCCGTCCCCTTTGCGCCCATGCGACCCACCGGAGTGTCCATGTCCCGCACCGCCGCGGCTTCCACGCTGCGCAGATCCGTCCTCGTCAGCCTCGCCGGCTCCGCCATCGAGTGGTACGACTTCTTCGTCTACGCCTCGGCGACCGCGCTCGTGTTCGGCAAACTTTTCTTCCCGGCGAGTGATCCGCTCGCCGGCACCCTCCTCGCGTTCAGCACCTTCGCGGTCGGCTTCGTCGTCCGGCCCGTGGGCGCCGCGCTGTTCGGCCACTTCGGCGACCGCGTCGGCCGCAAACCCGCTCTCGTCACGGCGATGCTCATCATGGGGCTCGCCACCACCGCGGTCGGGCTCGTGCCGCCGTACGCGTCGATCGGCGCGGCCGCACCGGTTCTTCTCGTGGTGCTCCGGCTGGTGCAGGGCCTCGCGCTCGGCGGTCAGTGGGGCGGCGCCGTGCTGCTCGTGACCGAGAACGCGCCGCCGGGCCGGCGCGGGTTCTACGGCAGTTTCGCGCAGCTCGGTGTGCCGATCGCGTTGATCCTCGCGAACGTCGTGTTCCTCGTGGCCTCCACGGCGTTGCCCGAGGACGCCTTCCTCACCTGGGGCTGGCGGATTCCCTTCTTGCTCAGCGTTCTCCTCGTCGGGGTCGCGTTGTACGCGCAGAGCCGGGTCGCGGAACACGCGCCCGCCGCACCCCGCGGCGGCGGCCGCGCGCCACTGGTCGAGCTCCTGCGCCGCTACCCGCGCCAGATCGTGCTCGCGGCCGGCGCGACGATGGTCGGTGGCACCAGCTACTACCTGCTGGCGGTGTACCTCGTCTCCTACGCCACCGACCACCTGCACCAGCCGCGCGGCACCGTCCTCATCGCAGTACTGGTCTCGGCCGTCGTGTGCGTGGTCGCGATGCCGGCGTTCGCCGCGTGGTCCGACGTGGTCGGCCGGCGGCGGATCTTCCTGGCCGGCGCGGTTCTCTTCGCGCTGTGGGCGTTCCCGCTCATCCGGCTCGTCGAGACGGGCGCACCCGTGCTCGTCGGGCTCGGACTCGTGGTCGGCCAGGTGTTCTTCGCGATGACCTACGGCCCGGCGCCCGCCCTGTTCGCCGAGCTGTTCGGCGAACGCGTCCGCTACACCGGCATCTCACTCGGCTACCAGATCGGCTCCGTGCTCGGCGGTGCGTTCGCCCCGATCATCGCGACCGCTCTGCTGGCCGGCACGAACTGGTCGGGCTCCATCGCGCTGTACGCGATCGCCGTCTGCGGGATCTCCTTCGTCGCGGTGTGGTTCGCGCCGGACCGGCCGGCCGGCTCACGCGCTGCGCGCCGCGCTCTCGTCCGGGTCCCAGGGGCCGAGGACGGGTCCCGCTGAGGCGAACCCCTCGCCGCCCGGCCGGTCGCCGAACACGACCGGCCGGCGCGGCGTGGTGTCGTGGTGCAGCTGAAAGACGTCGAAGCGGTTGTAGGAACCGACGATGTCGTGCATCTGCTTGGGCTGGATGCAGCGAGCCAGGTCGATTTCCGCGTAGACGATGCCCTCTTCGTCGATGAGTGGTTCGACGACGGGGTTGCCGTCGGGACCGAAGATGCCGGACAGCGCGCTGTTCGGGCGGCGCATGAGCTCGGCGATGCCCGCGTCGTCGCCGGCGGCGATCTCGATCATCTCGTCGGTGATGGTGGAGCAGGCGACCACGGAGAACAGCTTGCCTTCGAAGGCGTGCGCGGCGCTGCGGACGGCGATCGCCTGGGCCATGTCGTAGTCCGCGGGGGCGACGGGCAGGGAGATGTAGCTGGCGACGTGGACCAGTTCTCCTTGCGCCAGCAGGGAGAACCGCGCGAGCGTGTTCGTGTTCTCGCCGCACGCCAGCGCGCCGAGCGGGCCGACGGCGGAGTCGAGCACGCGCACGGTGCTGCCGTCGCCGCCGCCCCAGGTGAGTTTCTCGGCCCACGTGGGCACGAGCTTGCGGTGGACGTTGAGGACCGAACCGTCGGGGCCGATCGTGACGACGCTGTTGTAGATCAGCCCGAGGCTGTGGCGGCTGCGTTCGTTGACGCCGATGACCACCGTGGTCTTCGTCGACGCGGCGGCCGCGCGCAGGGCGTCGAGGTGCGGGCCGGGGATGTCGATGGCGGTGCGGTAGAGGCGCTCGTACCACGGCGAGCCCTGCACCGGGTTCATCGTCCAGTTCCAGTACGGGTAGCCGGGCACGAAGACCTCGGGGAACGCGATGAGGGAGGCGCCGTGCGAAGCGGCTTCGGTGATGAGCGAGACGGCCTTGGCGACCGTCGCGGCGGTGTCGAGGTACACGGGCGCGGCCTGCACTGCGGCGGCGGTGAAGCGGGGGAAGTCTTCCACGGCTCAGAGGCTCCTGTTCGGGGTTCCGGCGGGTACCGGGGTCCAGCGCGAACGGGCCGGCGAGGGTTCGTCCGCGCGGAGGGTGAGCAACGGCCGGGCGCGGCCGCCGCTTGGCGGTTTGGCCTCGCCGCCGGCCTGGATGGGCGGCCAGTACGCGCCGGGCCCGGAGTAACCGAGCTCGGCCGCCGCGTGCAGCGCCCACGACGGGTCATGCAGCTGCGCCCGGCCGATGCCGACGAGGTCCGCGCGGCCGGCGAGCACGATCGAGTTCGCGTCGTCGCAGGTGGAGATGCCGCCGACGGCGATCGCCGGGACGCCGACGTCGGCGCGGATCCGTTCGGCGAACGGCGTCTGGTAGCTGCGGCCGTACGCCGGCTGTTCGTGCGCGACGACCTCGCCGCTGGACACGTCGATCGCGTCCACCCCGCGTTCGGCCAGCGCGGCGGCGATCCGCACGCTGTCCTCGATCGTCGTGCCGCCCTCGGCCCAGTCGACGGCCGAGAGCCGCACGAGCAGCGGCTTGTAGTGCGGCCAGACGGCGTGCACCGCGGCCACGACGGCGAGCGGGAAGCGCAGGCGGTTCTCCAGGGTCCCGCCATAGCCGTCGGTGCGGTGGTTCGTGAGCGGCGACAGGAACGTCGAGAGCAGGAATCCGTGTCCGGCCTGCAGTTCGAGGACGTCGAAGCCCGCCTCGTCGGCCCGGCGCGCGGCCGCGGCGAAGTCCTCGATCAACGCCTGCAGCTCGGTTTCCGTGAGCTCGTGCGGCACAGGCAGGTCGCCGTACGCGAGGGCCGAGGGGGCGACGGTCCGCCAGCCGTTGGCGGCCAGCGCCGGGCCCAGCGGTGCCGCGTCGGGCACGGTCGTGGAGCCCTTGCGCCCGGAATGGCTGAGCTGCACGCCGATCAGGGCGCCGGTGTGCGCGTGCACGGCGTTGGTGATGCGGCGCCATGCCGTGGCCTGCTCGTCGGTGTACAGGCCGGGGCACGCGGGGGTGACGCGGCCGTGCGCGGTCACGGCGGTCATCCCGGTGAGCACCAGCCCGGCGCCGCCGAGGGCTTTGCCCGAAAGATGCAGTAGCTCCGCTTCGCCGGGGATCCCGTCGACCGCGCTGTACGTCGCGATCGGCGCGGCGACGATGCGGTTGCGCAGGTGCCGGCCCGCCAGGACGAGCGGCTGGAACAGCGGGGGCGTGCCGTCGTCGCGGCCGCCGGGGCTATGAGTGCTGAACCAGCGGTCGACGGAGCGGATGTAGGCGGGGTCGCGCAGGCGCAGGTTGTCGTAGGTGACGCGGCGGCTGCGCGTGAGGAGGTTGAACGCGAACTGCGGCGGCGCCTGGCCCACGACGTGGTCGATCGTCTCGAACCACTCGAGGCTTGCCTGCGCCGCGCGCTGCGTGGACTCGACGACGGGCCGCCGTTCGGTCTCGTAGTGCTCCAGCGCCGCGGCGAGGTCGCCGGGCGTGGCCTCCAGCGCGGCGGCGAGGGCCAGCGCGTCCTCCATGGCCAGCTTGGTGCCCGAGCCGATGGAGAAGTGCGCGGTGTGGGCGGCGTCGCCGAGCAGCACGACGTTGCCGTGGCGCCACGTTTTGTTGCGCACGGTGGTGAAGCGCAGCCACTTCGAGTTGTTGGTGAGCAGTTCCGCGTCGCCGAGGAAACCGCGCAGCAGTTCACGGCAGCGCTCGACGCTCGCTGTGTCGCTGACGCCGGGACCGAAGGCGCCGTCGGTGAACCCGGCGGCGCGCCAGGTCTGGTCGTTCAGCTCGACGATGAACGTGCTGCGGTCGGCGCTGAAGGGGTAGGCGTGCACCTGCACCGGGCCGAACTCGGTCTCCTCGACCAGGAACGTGAACGCCTCCAGCACGCGGTCGGTGGCCAGCCACATGTAGTGGCACTGGCGCACGTCGAGCGAGGGGCGGAAGACCTGCTCGAAGCGTTTGCGGATGGCGGAGTTCACGCCGTCGGCCGCGATCACGAGGTCGTAGTCGGCGGTGAGCTGCTCGACGTCGGGTGCCTCGGTGCGGAACCGGACGTCGACGCCGAGGTCGTGGCAGCGCCGCTGCAGGATCTCCAGCAAGCGTTTGCGCGCGATGGCGGCGAAGCCGTGACCGCTCGATGTCTGCGTCGTGCCGCGGTAGTGCACGTCGATGTCACTCCACCGGGCGAACTCCCGCTCCATCGAGGAGAACACGGTGGGGTCGGCGTTGGCGATGCCTTCGAGCGTCTCGTCGGAGAAGACGACGCCGAAGCCGAACGTGTCGTCGGCGGCGTTGCGTTCCCAGACGGTGACCTCGCGGCTCGGGTCGAGCTGCTTGGCGAGCGCGGCGAAGTAGAGCCCGCCGGGCCCGCCGCCCACGATGGCGATCCTCATCACGCCGCCACCTCCTTCTTGAGCGCGGTCCGCACGGCGTCGGGCCACGGCGTGGCAGCCGGCTTGTCGGGTTCGGCGTGGACCACGACGACGGAACCGTCGGCGGCGATCCCGTTCGGGCCGTGGACCTCGAAGGCGAACGTGAGTGAGGTACGCCCGAGTTGCGCAACGCGGAACGTGATGCGCACCGGGTCGCCGAACCACAGCCGGCCCCGGTAGTTCACCTCGTGGCGTACACGCGGGGTGCGGCCGAACAGCCACGCGAGGTCCTTGCCCCGCAACAGGTCTGCCTCGGCCTCTTCGGCCCAGCGCAGGACCACGGAGTTGTGCTGGTGGCCCGACGCATCGGTGTCGTGCCATTCGACCCGCCGCTCGACCGTGGTCTCGAGACCGGCGAGCGGGGGAGAACCCGCGGAAGGGGATGTCGGCATGAGTTTTCCTCCTGGCGCCCTTGACATCACGAACGGTATAGCTGAACTATGACTGTCGTCAAGAAAACGACATACGGACGGGAAGGCGCGATGACCACACACAGCGATGACCAGCTGGGCCGCGCACGGGTGACGGACAACGAAGATCTGCGGGCGTACTACGAGAAGCTGGAGCAGCTCGACGCCGGTGCACTGTGGACGATCGCGAACAAGATCGAGCCGTGGTACCCGCAGCCGCAGTCCGTACCGATCAAGTGGAGCTACGAGCAGCTGCGCCCGCTGGTGCTGGAAGCGCTCAACCTGGTCAGTGGTGACGACGCCGGCCGCCGCGTGGTGGCGCTCTACAACCCGCTGCGGCGCGACATCGCGGCCACGGTGGGACTCCTCTACACCGGCCTGCAGGTGATGGGTCCCGGCGAGTCGATGACGGCGCACCGGCACCAGGCCGCCGCGCTGCGCTTCGTGCTGGAGGGCACCGGCGCGTGGACGATCGTCGACGGGCAGAAGCTCAAGGTCGGCCCGCGCGACTTCGCCATCACGCCGAACTGGACCTGGCACGAGCACGGCAACGAGGGCCTCGAAGGCGTCGACGGCCCGGTCATCTGGCAGGACGGCCTCGACATCCCGCTGGTCAACGCGCTCGACGCGCCGTTCTACGAGGTGCACCCGGACGTCTACCAGAAGCAGGACGGGGTCGTGAACTCCTCACTGCTGACCTACGGTGCCGGGCAGCTGCGTCCCTTCGGTGACACGTGGCACAAGAACCACTCACCGCTGCTGGCCTACCCGTGGGAACAGACGTACGAAGCGCTGCTCAACGCGGCGAAGGCGAGCGACGGCTCGCCGTACGACGGCATCATCATGGAGTACAGCAACCCGCTCACCGGCGGTTCGGTGATGCCGACCATGAGCGCGCACATGCAGCTGCTGCGCGCCGGTGAGTCCACACTCGCCCACCGCCAGGTCGGGTCGAAGATCTACACCGCGGCCAAGGGCAGCGGCACCTCGATCGTCGCGGGCAAGCGGATCGACTGGTCCGAAGGCGACATCTTCTGCGTCCCGTCGTGGGCGTGGCACGAGCACGCCAACGCCAGCCGCTCCGACGACGCGTGCCTGTTCTCGTTCAACGACTTCCCGGTGATGCGTTCGCTGGGCTTCTTCCGCGAAGAAGCCTATTCGGACAACGACGGTCACCAGCCGCTCGCCTGAGCTCACTGTCCACTTCGAACGGAGTTCTTCCATGCTGCTCGTCACGTTCGCCGGTCCCGACGGCCAGGACCGGCTCGGGATCCAGGACGGCACCGACGTCGTCGACGTCCGGGCCGCGGCGACCGACCGCGGAACCACCGCCCCCGCGTCGATGCTCGACGTGATCCACGCCGGCACGGCGGCGCTGGAGTCCCTCGTGGATTCCCCCGTGCGGAGTCCACTGGAGACGGTGACCCTGCGCGCGCCCCTGCGGCCGGGCAAGATCGTGGGTGTCGGCCTCAATTACACCGAGCACGTCGCGGAGTCCGCGCGGACACTCGACACCGACAAGGAGCTGCCACAGCGCCCGGTGCTGTTCAGCAAGCCGGCCACCGCCGTCGTCGGTCCGGGGGAGCCCATCCAGCACAACGGTGACCTCACCGCGCAGCTGGACTGGGAGTGCGAGCTCGCCGTCGTGATCGGGAAAACGGCGAAGCGCGTGTCGAAAGAGGATGCCATGGACCACGTCTTCGGCTACAGCATCGTCAACGACATCAGCGCGCGCGACCAGCGGCGTTCGGGGCAGTGGTTCTTCTCCAAGGGTCAGGACACCTACGCGCCGTTCGGCCCGGCGATCCGGACTGCGGACGACGTGGCCGACCCGTATGCGTTGGAGCTGTCGCTGCGTGTGAACGGGGACGTGAAACAGAAGTCGAGCACGAAGTACATGCTGTTCCGCATCGCCGAGCTGATCGCCGACATCAGTTCCGGCATGACGCTGGAGCCGGGCGACGTGATCGCGACCGGTTCCCCGGCGGGGGTGGGCGCCAGCTTCACCCCGCAGCAGTTCCTCAAGCCCGGCGACGTCGTGGAAGCGTCCATTCAGGACATCGGCACGCTGCGCAACCCCGTGGTGGACGCCCGATGACCGCACGGACGTATCGCATCGGCCAGATCGTGCCGAGCTCCAATGTCACGATGGAGACCGAGATCCCGGCGATCTTCCGCGCGCGCGAAACCGTCGCGCCGGAGCGGTTCACGTTCCACTCCAGCCGCATGCGGATGAAACACGTGCGCAAGGAAGAGCTCGCGGCGATGGACGCCGACTCCGGCCGGTGCGCGGCCGAGCTTTCGGACGCGCACGTCGATGTGCTCGGGTACGCGTGTCTCGTCGCCATCATGAGCCTGGGCCACGGTTACCACCGCACGTCGGAGTCGACGCTCGCGCGGATCACCGAGGAGAACGACGCGCCGGCCCCGGTCGTCACGAGCGCGGGGGCTCTGGTGAACGCGCTCGACGTGCTGGGCGCGAAGTCGATCGCCGTGATCTGCCCGTACCTCAAGCCGTTGACCGAGACCGTCGTGGATTACATCCGCTACGAGGGCGTCGAGGTGACCGACTACACCGCGCTGGAGATCCCCGACAACCTCGAGGTCGCCGCCCACGACCCGCGCAAGCTCGTGCCGCTGGCGCGCGACCTCGAGCACGAAGGCGCCGACGCCGTGGTGCTGTCCGCGTGCGTGCAGATGCCCTCACTCGCGTCGATCGACATCGTCGAGAACGAGCTCGGCAAACCCGTGCTCTCGGCGTCGATCGCCACCGCCCACCAGATGATGCGCGCGCTCGGCCTGCCCGCCGTCGCGCCCGGCGCCGGCGCGTTGCTGTCCGGCCGCTACGCCGAATCCCCGTATCCCGTCCCGCCCGCCGTCGGCTGACGGATTCCCAGGAAGGCCGCAGATGGAGCTCACCCCATCGGCCCACGTCGACTCGTTCTGCCGCGACAACCTCCCCGCTCCGGCGGACCAGCCCGAGTTCCGGTTCACGCTGCCGGAGCTCGCCTACCCGCCGAGGCTGAACTGCGCCGTCGAGCTCCTGCGCGGGAGCATCGACCGCTTCGGCCCGGACCGCCCGTGCCTGCGCACGGACACGGAGACCTGGAGCTACGCCGACCTCGACCGGCGCAGCGACCTGGTCGCCCACGTGCTCGTGCGGGACTTCGGGGTGGTGCCCGGCAATCGCGTGCTGCTGCGCGGGCCGAACAACCCGTGGCTGGTGGCGGCGTGGTTCGCGGTGCTGAAGGCGGGCGCGGTGCCCGTCACGACGATGCCGCTGCTGCGGGCCCGTGAGATCGACGACCTCGTGGAGCTCACGCGGCCTCGCCTGATCGTGACCGACCATCGCTTCGCCGCCGATCTCGCGGACGTCTCCCTGCCGGTACTCACTTACGGTGCCGACGGTCCTGGCGATCTGCTGGCTCGGGCGAGCGGCGTGCGGGAAGCGTTCGCCGCCGTGGACACCGCTGCCGACGACGTCGCCCTGCTCGCCCCGACGTCCGGCACCACCGGCAAACCCAAAGCCACCATGCACTTCCACCGCGACGTCCTGGCCGCCACGGACACCTTCGCCCGGCACGTCCTCAAGCCCGTCCCGGACGACGTTTTCACCGGCACCCCGCCGATCGGCTTCACCTTCGGCCTCGGCGGCCTGGTCCTGTTCCCGCTTCGCTTCGGCGCGTCGACGCTGCTGCTGGAAAAAGCGTCCCCGGAAGAACTCGCCGACGCGGTCGAACGCCACCACGTCACGGTGCTCTTCACCGCCCCCACCGCGTACAAGGCCCTGCTGTCCTCGGGCAACGCGGCGGCGCTGTCGAAACTCCGACGCTGCGTGTCCGCGGGCGAACACCTGCCCGTGTCCACGTGGGAAGATTTTCACGCCGCCACCGGAATCAAGATCATCAACGGCATCGGCGGCACGGAGATGCTCCACATCTTCGTATCGGCGGCTGACGACGACATCCGCCCGGGCTCCACCGGCCGCGCCGTCCCCGGCTTCGAAGTCACCGTCCTGGACGACGCCGGCCGGCCCGTCCCCGACGGCACGCCCGGTCGCCTCGCCGTGAAGGGGCCCACCGGCTGCCGCTACCTCGCCGACAGCCGCCAGAAGAACTATGTCGGCAACGGCTGGAACCTCACCGGCGACACGTACCTCCGCGACACCGACGGCTACTTCTGGTACCAGGCCCGCAACGACGACATGATCGTCTCCTCCGGCTACAACATCGCGGGCCCCGAGGTGGAACAGGCCCTGCTGTCCCACCCGGACGTGCTGGAGGCCGCCGTGGTCGCCGCCCCGGACCCTGCCCGCGGCACCATCGTGCACGCCTTCGTCCACTTGCAACCCGGCGCGACCGAGGACGCCGCCGCTCTGCAGGCTTTCGTCAAACAGGCGATCGCACCGTACAAGTACCCGCGCGCGATCGACTTCGTGACGGAGCTGCCGAAAACCCCGAGCGGGAAGATCCAGCACTACCGGCTCAGGGAGCTGGTGGCGGCCCGGAACCGGTAACGGCGGCTCGTGGACATGGCCGGCAGCGCGGCCGGTCCGCGAGCTTGCCCCCTTCCGGCCCCCCTCGCTCGGTGATCACCGCCGCCGGCAGTCACCGAGCGAAGGGCCGGGCGTTACCGCGCAGGCTCCCGGCCCAGCAGCACATCCGCCGCCCGTTCGGCCACCGCCAGCACCGTCGCGTTGGTGTTCGCGCCGATCAGGGTGGGGAGGACGGACGCGTCGGCGATGCGGAGGCCGGTGACGCCGTGGACGTTCAGCGCGGGGTCCACCACGGTGCCCAGTGCGCAGGTACCGCAGGCGTGGAAGTAGCTGCCCGTGCTCTGGCGCAGGAAGTCCTCTTCCGCGGCGGGGTTCATGGCGGCCGGGCCGGGCAGGACTTCCTTGTCGCGCCACGGATCCAACGCCGGGGCGGTGCCGACGTGCCGGGCGAGGCGCAGGCCGGCCAGCATGCCGGCGAGGTCGCGCGGGTCGTCCAGCAGCGCGGGGTCCACGACGGGCGCGACGGTCGGGTCGGCCGACGCCAGCGTGACCGAGCCGCGGGAATGCGGGTACAGGTAGCTGAAGCCGATGGTGAACCCGGTCGCCGGGCCGGACAGGGGCGGCCGGAAGTACGGGATGTCCAGGAACAGCAGCTGCACGTCGGGCGCTTCGAGGTCGGCGCTGCTGCGCACGGCGGCGACGAGGTCGCTGTGGTTGTTGGCGCCGTCGGGCAGGGGGCGGGCGTTCGAGTACACGATGCCGGTCAGCGGGTGGTCCTGCAGGTTCCGGCCGACGCCCGGCAGTCCTACCCGCGGCGTGACCCCGGCCTGCTCCAGCGCGGCCGGGTCGCCGATGCCCGAGAGCATCAGCAGGCGCGGCGAGCCGATCGCACCGGCGGCCAGTACCACGGACCGCTCGGCCTCGGCGGAGGCCGGGGAGCCGCCGACGCGGTACTCGACGCCGGTGCAGTGGCTGCCCGCGAGCACGAGCCGGGTCACGAGCGCGCCGGTCACCACGGTCAGGTTCGGCCGGTTCAGCACCGGGCGCAGGTAGGCGTCGGCGGCCGACTGGCGCGCGCCGTCGACGATGTTCATCTCCAGCCAGGTCGCGCCCTCCGGCTCGGCGCCGTTGAGGGCGGGCGACTCGGGGAACCCGCGCTCCCGCACGGCGGACAGCGCGGCGTGGGCCAGCGGGTGCCGGACGGGCGGCGGCCCGACCCGCATGGGGCCGTCGGTGCCGCGGTACTTCGGGTCGCTGCCGGGCCGCGCGGTCTCGCTGCGGCGGAAGTAGGGCAGCAGGTCGTCGTAGCGCCAGCCGTCGACGCCCCAGGCGTCGTAGCCGGCGCGGTGGCCGCGAAGGTGCGCCATGGCGTTGATCGAGCTCGACCCGCCGAGCGTGCGCCCGCGCGGGTACGGCAGCTCCACACCGTGCAGGCCCGGCTGCGGGGTGGTGTGGAAGTTCCAGTCGACCGAGCTGCCCAGCAGCGCCGGCCACGCGGGCGGCACCCCCATCACGTCCGGCCCGGTCGCGGGACCGGCCTCCAGCAGCAGGACGGTCGTCGCCGCGTCTTCGCTCAGCCGCGCGGCGAGGACCGAACCGGCCGTGCCCCCGCCCACGACCACGTAGTCGTACTTCATCTCTTGGGTGTCCCTCCTCGACGGACACCTCCGGGTGCCCACGGCCCATGAAGCCAGACCCAGGCGGGTGAAAGAGGGCTCAGCCAGGACTTGCCGTTCCTAGGATCGGCGTCACACGAGCGACCGGCCGGGGCAGCTCCGCGGGTACGGCCGGTCCACGACGGACGGCCCCGCGCCGCGGCCGACGTAGGCTGTGGCCAGGCGAAAGGACGGGCGGCGATGAGGAGCTCCGAACTCGGCGAGTTCCTGAGGACGAGGCGCGCCCGCGTCGACGTCGCCCAGGTCGGCCTGCCGCCGACGGCCCGCCGCCGCGTGCCCGGGCTGCGCCGCGAGGAGGTCGCGGCCCTGGCCGGGCTCAGCGCCGACTACTACGCGCGCCTGGAGCAGGGCCGCCAGCTCACGGCGTCGCACGAGGTCCTCGACGCCCTGGCGCGCGTGTTCAGCCTCGACGAGGCCGAACGCTCCCACCTGCGCCGCCTGTCCGCGCGCCGCAGCGGTCCGCCGGACGAGGTCGCGCGCGGCGTCGGGCCCGGCATGCGCGGCCTGCTCGACGAGCTGGGCCGCGTGCCCGCGATCCTGCTCGGCCGCTACACCGAGGTGCTCGCCGCGAACCGGATCGCGCGGCTGGTGTTCGCGGACTTCCCCGGCATGCCCGCGCGCGATCGAGTGGTCGTGCGGTGGCTGCTGTGCGACGAGTCCGCCCGTGCCCTCCACGACGACTGGGAGGGCATCGTCGAGGAGATGATCGGGATGCTGCGCCTCGCGGTCGGCCGCGACCCCGAGGACCTGCGTGCCCGGCGCCTGGTGGCCGAACTGTCGGCGACCAGCCCGCTGTTCCGCCGCGTGTGGGCCGACCACCGCGTGGAGGCGACCCCGCGTTCGACGAAGCGGATGTTCCACCCGGTCGCGGGCGAGCTGAACTTCTACGTCGAGCACCTGGCCTCCCAAGGCGCCGGCGGACAGAACCTTTTCACGTTCGTTCCCCGCCCTGGAACGGGTACCGCGGAGGCGGTCGACGAGCTCCTGGCCAGGGAAAACGTGCCGGCGAGCTGAACTTCGAGTCCACTGTGGGCTGGGGTCGGACCGTGACCGGGCCACTTCCGGTGATTCATTCGTGACCCGATCGGGTAAGTCGACAGGAAGTGCGCTTACCGCGAATCGGGGAGGTGGTGGCGTTGACCGGAGCCCGCAGTGCCGGCCGTCCGGGCACGTGGGTGCTGCCGCTGCACGGCACCACGTCGGCGACGGTGCGGACGATGCGCAGATGGGTGTCGGAGCACCTGAGCACGCTGGGTGACGAGCACCGCGACGACGTGCTCCTCGTCGCCACCGAACTGCTGGCCAACGCCCACGACCACGGCGACGGACCGCGCCACCTGCAGCTGTGGCACAGCCTGCGCCCGTGCACCGTGCGGGTCGAGGTCGCCGACCGCAACCTCGTGCAGCCGACCATGGGCTTGTCCCGCCTGCCCGGCCCGCGCGGCCGCGGGCTCCTGCTCGTCGACCGCCTGTCGGTGACGTGGGGCGTGCTGCCCGAGACCGAGTTCGGGCGCAAGACGGTGTGGGCGCAGATCCCGTGCCTCGGCCGGTGCCCCCGGCCCGGGCGGACGGGTGACCAGACCACCTACGGCGGCGGATCCGGCGAGCTGGCCGGCTGAGGCCCGCGACTGTCCCCTGTGGACGGATTCACCCGCCGGGGGTGACGTCGCGGCCACGGCCCACCCCGCGCGTCGCGGCCCGCGAACCGGCCCGCGGAAGGCCGTCGCCGACGCTCCCACCGCGCCGGCCCAGGTCTCATCCGGCACGGGTGAAGCGCGAGCCGTGTGCGGACGGTGACCGTATCCCCGGGACCCACCGGCCGGAGCCGCCGCGCAGGTCCGGCCACACCGGAGTGACATCGGGGAGTCGCCCGTCGACGCGGGGCACCGCCGCAGCACCCCAACCCGGATGAGGGTGAGGTGGTCTCGTGAGGCTGCGCGGACGAACCGGTACCACGAAGCGCAAGCGTTCCGGCCCTGCGCCCGTCGCGCCGACTTTCCCGCCCGGGAGCACGCTGCCGCGGGTGCTCGTGATCATGGTCGGCGCCGCGTCGGTGGTCATCACGCTGGGCGGCCTGCGGGCGATCGCGTTCATCGTCGGGCCCGTGTTCCTGGCGATGGTCATCGTGGTCACGGCGAGCCCCGTGCAGTCCTGGCTGCGGCGCAAGGGCTGGCCGCGCTGGCTCACGACGGTCGTGCTCGTCACGGTGGTCTACCTGGTGATCGTGAGCCTGGTGTTCGTGGTGATCGTGTCGCTGGCGCAGCTCGCGACGTTGCTGCCGACCTACGCGTCGAAGGCCAGCGAGCTGCTGCAGTCCGCCACCGACAAGCTCGCCCAGTTCGGCGTGGGACCGCAGCAGCTGCGGGAGATGGCGTCTTCACTGGATCTCGGCAAACTCGCGAACGTCGTCGGTTCTCTGCTCTCCGGCATCGGCGGCGTGCTCACCAACCTCGTGTTCCTGCTGGCGTTGCTGCTGTTCCTCAGCACCGAGGCCACCTGGGCCGACAAGCGGCTGGACGCGATCGACACCGACCGGCCGTGGCTCACCGCCGCGTTCCACCGCTTCGCCGCGGGGACCCGCAGCTACATTCTCGTGACCACCGTGTTCGGCTTCATCGTGGCGGTACTCGACGGGGCCGCGCTGGCGATCATCGGCATCCCCGTGCCGATCCTGTGGGCGCTGCTGGCCTTCGTCACCAACTACATCCCCAACGTCGGGTTCGTGCTCGGCGTGATCCCGCCGGCGCTGCTGGGCCTGCTCGACGGTGGCTGGGAGAAGATGGTCGTCGTCGTCGCGGTCTACTGCGCGCTGAACTTCGTGGTGCAGTCGCTCATCCAGCCGCGCTTCGTGGCCGGTTCGGTCGGGCTGTCGACGCTCGTGACCGTGCTCTCCCTGGTGTTCTGGACGTGGCTGCTCGGCCCGCTGGGCGCGATCCTCGCCGTGCCGGCCACACTGCTGATCAAGGCGCTGTTCGTGGACATCGACCCCACGGCGGGCTCGGCCGACGCGCTCATCCGCATGGTCGCCAGGGGCCCCGACCGTCCGGAGGCTGGCGAAGAGACGGCCGAAGAGACCGAAGCACCTGGGAAAACCCGAGCGGAGACCGGCGCGGACCCCGGGGAACCAGGGCCCGCACCGGCCTGACCGCCCCGGTCAGAGCTTCCTCATCTCCTTGCCGTGCACCGCGAGCGCGTAGATCACGAGCACGTCGACGGCGATGATGACCATCGACCACAGCGGGTACGCCGGCAGGAACGCGAGGTTGACGATCGCGCTCAGGCCCGCGAGGACGATGCCGGCGATCTGCGCGACGCGGTTGCCGGTGAACACGCCGATGCCGACGACGATCAGCAGCGCGCCGAGCGCGAGGTGCACCCAGCCCCACGTGGTGTAGTTGACCGAGACGACGAGGCCCGTCTCGTCGACCACGAAATACCGGGTGTTGAGCAGTGCGACAAGCCCTTCGATCACCTGGAACGCGCCCAGCAGCATCATCATGGTCGCGGCGAAGGCGACCCACCCGGTCCAGCCGCTCGGTATCGACTGGGAGTCCGGGGGACGGCCGGTGGTTCCACCGGCCTCGGTGTGCGGCGCTCGTGCTCCCGTGTCGGTCATGGTGAGAGTCCTCTCGTGTCCGCGGGATCCGTGCCCGTGCCGGGCTTGCGGAAAGCGTCGGACTCCGGCGCGGGCACGGCCTCATCTGTCGCGGATGAAGCCTCACGCGAGACCGTGCTCGCGGGCGACGAGGACGGCGTCGCGGCGGTTGGTCACGCCGAGCTTCACGTAGATCGCCCGCACGTGGGTCTTGACGGTGTTCACGGACACGGTCAGGTCCGCCGCGATCTCGTCGAGTGACCGTTGCGACGGCAGCCGCTGCAGCACGACCTGCTCGCGCCCGGTGAGGCGGTCGTCCACGGGCGCGGGGTCGAAGCGGCGCAGACGGTTGCGGACCGACGCCGCGAAGCCGTCGAGCCGGCCAAAGCCGCCCGAGTGGTCCACGAGCAGGTGCTGCACGGCCGGGTCGGCCAGCGCGAACGGCCGTGCGAAATCACCGCCCACCGCCAGGCCCAGCGCGCGTTCCAGCGTCCGCAGCGCCTCGGTGCGGCGCCCGGCGCGCAGCGCGAGCGCGGCTTCGGTGAGCTCGGCGTCGACCGGGGTGGTCGGCAGCAGTGCCGCGCGGCGGGTGCGCACCGCGGCCGCGGCCTCGTCGAGCCGGCCGGCGGCGAGGTGGGTCCACGCCTGCATGAGGTCCAGCTCGCGCGTGTGTGGGAGGTGGTCGCGGGCCCACAGCAGCACTTCGTTGGCGTGCAAGGGTTCCCCGAGGAACACGGCCGCGTGGTGCTCCAGCACGGCGACGAGCGCGGCCGGGCCGGCGGCGAGCTCGCCGAGGTCGTGGCGGGCGCGGCGCATGGTCTCGAGGCCGTCGCGGCGGTCCTCGCCGTCGAACTGCGCCGCGCCGTCGAGGAACGCCCCTAGCGGCGTGGCCGCGTCGCGCGCTTCGCGCGCGGCGGCCGCCGGGTCGAGCCGCAGCAGGTGGTCGCACGCGAGCACGAGCCGGCAGACGGCCAGCCACGGCGACCGCGGCCAGCCGTGCCGGGCGGCGAGTTCGACGGCTTCCTGGCAGGCCGCGCGGGCCGCGTCCTGGTTGCCGCCGAAGGCGCCGGCCACGGCGAGCGAGGCCAGGCCGTGGAGCACGAGGTAGTCCTGGCCGTCGCCACGCGCGGTGTCGAGGGCGTCGCGGACGCGCGTGGAGGCGTCGTGCCACGCGCCGCGGTAGAGCGAGGACCACGCGCGGTCGAGGTCCGCCCAGGTGCCCGGCTCGGTCGGCGCGGGCCCGTCCGGGCGGCGGCCCTCGGCCAGCGCGTGGTGGCGTGCGAGCAGGGGGTCGTCGGACGGTTCGGCCGGGTCGCCGCTCTGGATGGCGGCGAGCGTGCGGGCCGCGCGCAGGCCGGGATCGACGTCGTCGCCCAGGTGCGCCAGGGTTTCGCGGACGGCGTCGTCGTCGCCGGCCAGCAGGCACGGGACGGCGTGGGCGCGGAGGAGCTCAACGATGCCGTCGCGGTCGAGGCCGGCGACGGCGTGTTCGAGGGCTTCGCTGATGTGGTCCTCGTTCGCGAACCAGCGCGCGGCCGTGGCGTGCAGCTCGCTCGCGAGGCCGGGGTAGCGCAGATCGAGGTCGGCGCGCAGGTAGGAGCGCAGCAGCGGCTGCACGCGGTAGGAGGCACTGGGGTCGTCGATGCGCGCGACCAGGAACGTGTGCCGCTCCAGCTCGGCGAGCACCGCGCCCGCGTCTTCGCGCGCCGCCAGCTCGCGGGCCAGCGCGGCCGGCACGGAGTCGCACACGCTGATGCGGCGCAGCAGCTCGGGCGCGCCTTCCGGAAGGCGGGCGAGCACCTCGTCGGCCAGGAACCCGGCCACGGAGCGGTCGTCGCCGTCGAGCTGGGTGAGGAAGGCGTCGACGTCGGCTCCGGTCCGCAGCGACACCGCGGCCCAGTGCACGGCGGCGGTCCAGCCCGCCGTGCGTTCGACCAGGCGGCGCACGTCGTCCTCTCCGCAGCGCACGCCTGTGACCCGCAGCAGCTGCGCGGTCTCCGCGGTGGTGAAGCGGAGGTCGTCCGCGCCGATGCGGGCGAGGTCGCCCTGCACCTTCAGGCGCGCGAGCTGCAGCCGGGGATCGGCGCGCGCCGAGAGCGTGAGGCGCAGCCCGGCGGGCGGGGTGCGGATGAGCGTGGTCATGTCGTGCAGCGGGCCGGCGTCCACGATCTCCTGGAAGTCATCGAGCACCAAGCGCACCGGCGCGGGCAACGCGTCGAGGGCGTCGACGAGCTCGGCGAGGAAATCGGCGCGGCTCTCGCCTTCCGGCGCCGCGACGCTGTGCACCCGGCTGTCGGCGGGCACGGCTTTGTCGAGCGCGCAGAGGATCGCGGACCAGAAGCGGCGCGGGTCGTTGTCCTCCGTGTCGAGCGAGACCCACGCGACGGGGCGGGTCGTGGCCCATTCGGCCAGCAGCGCGGTCTTGCCGAAGCCGGCGGGCGCGCAGACGGCTGTGACGGGGCTGCCGGCGGCCGCGTCGAGGGCGTCGAGCAGTCGTGGGCGCGTCACGAAATCCGGTGGCAGCAAGGGCATTGTCACCTTCGCGCCCGGTACCCGCCACCGGTTGGTCCCCGACCGGCCGGCTCCACCCACGCCTTCGACCGTAGGTCGTCGCGGTGCCCCGGTAAGGGCCGAACGTCCCAACTAACTGTCCACGAGACCGCGCCGGACGGCCGAACGCACGGCCTCCCGTCGCGAGCCGACGCCGAGCTTCCGGTACAGAGCTCGCACGTGTGTTTTGACGGTGTTGGGCGACACCATGAGGTCTCCGGCGATTTCGTCGAGTGAGCGGACTGTCGGCAGGAGGCGCAGCACGGTCCGCTCACGCTCGGTGAGCGCGACGGCGTCGGGCTGCCTTCCGCGGACGGCCCGCGCCTGGCGCAGGTCGGTGGTGAAGCGGCGGCCGCCGGGCACGTCGAGCAGAGCCAGGTCGAGTACCTCCGGAGCGGCGGTGACGAGCGGGCGCAGCACGCCGAGCTGTTCGGCCGGGCCGAGCGCCCTCGCGACGGCGCGCCGCGCGCGGGCGTCCTCGCCGCAGCGCAGGGCGATTTCCGCTTCGAGCAGCCAGGCCGTGACCGGCGTCCACGCCAGCACGGGGTCGATCGCGCCGTCGAGCAGCGGGCGCAGCAGGTTGCGGGCGTGGCCGTCGCGGCCGAGCACGACCTGCGTGCTCGCGCGGACCAGGAGGATCTCGGCGGCCGAGGGGATCCGTTCGCGCGCCCAGGCCAGCACGTCACGGGCGGTTTCGCCGCGGCCGAGGCGCGTGGCGGCGTCGTGCTCGCACACTGCGGCGAGGGCGACGATGCCGTCGGGCAGGGGGGCGGAGCCCTCGGCGACGCGGGCGTCGGTCATGCGGCGCAGCCCGGCCGAGCGCTGCCCGCCGTCGAAGCGTGCGGTTCCTTCGAGCGTCGCGGTCAGCAGCGTGAGGCCGCCGTGGCCGAGGCTTTCGGTGGTGGCGAGCACGCCCGAGACGCGGTCGACCTGGGCCAAGCAGGCGGAGGCGTCGGCACGAAGCAGTGCTCCGCAGGCCAGGATCAGCGAGGTTTTCGCGCCGGCCACGGTGTCACGCCAGCCGTGGGTTTCGGCGAGCTCGTCGGCGGCGCGGGCGAGGGCGGCCATGGCGCGGAAGTCACCCGTGGCCGCGGCGACGCCGGCCAGCACGGTGAGGCACTGCTGCTCCAGGTGCCCGTGGCCGTGTGCGCGGGCGAAGGCCAGCGCCGACTCCACGGGACGGCGGGCCTCGACGGCCCGGCCCGCGGCGAGCAGCGCCTGGCCCAACTCCAGCACCGTCATGGCGCTCAGCGCGGAACCCTGCTCGGCGAGGGCGTCGATATCGCCTTCGAGCGAGCCCGCGGCGTGGGCGAAGCGGGAGTCGACGAGTCCCCGCAACGCGCGAAGTTCGGGTGAAGGCTCGCGGGGCCACGCGCGTTCGGCGAGCGTGACCTGGGCGCGAGCGGCGCCGGGGCGAGCGGCGTCGAGATGCTCGAGGGCGCCGGTGAGGGCGAGCCACGGGTCGTCGCCGACCACGTCGTCGCTGAGTGCGGCGCGAGCCCGGCGCAGCACGTCGTGTTCGCCGGCGAGCAGCAGATCGAGCGCGTGGCGGCGCAGGAGGTCCGCGACGAGTGCCGCGTCGCCGGCCTCCAGCGCGTGCGAGACGGCGTCGCCGGCCTGGTGGCGCGCGCGCAGCCACTCGGCGGCGCGGCGGTGCAGCGCGGGCACCTGGCGGGGCGTGCGCAGCATGAGGTCGGTGAGCAAATGGGCGCGCAACAGCGTGTGCAGGCGGTAGATCCGGCGGCCGGCGCCGGCGCGGAACAGCATCGCCGTGCGGTGTTCCAGCCGGGCCAGCAGCTCGCCGGCGTCGGCGCGACCGGAGAGCGCGGTGGCGAGCGAGGCGGAAACTCTTTCACAGACGCTGATCTCGCGCAGGAACTGACGCTCCTCTTCGGACAGTGGCGCGAGAACCTCGTCGACGAGGTAGGCGCTCACCGTCGGGTCGGTGCCGGTGAACTCCGCGCCACCCTTGAGGGATTCGGCCGCCAGGCGCAGCCCGCTCGCCCAGCCTTCCGTGCGCGTGACGAGCCGGTCGACCTGTTCCGGACTGATGGCGACGCCTTCGGAAGTCAGCAGTGCCGCGGCCTCGTCCGGGCGGAATTGCAGGTGGTCGGAGCGCAGGTCGACGAGCCGGCCGGACAACCGCAGGCGCGCGAGGGGGAGCGGTGGGTCCCAGCGCGTCGACAGCACGACCCGCAACCCGCGTGGGCGCAGGCGAAGCAGCTGTTCCACGTCGCGCAACGGTTCCGTCGCCACGAGCTCGTGCACGTCGTCGAGGACGAGGCGCAGCGGCGCGGGCAGGGTGTCGAGGGCGTCGACGAGGTCGGCCAGGAAACTCGGGCTGCCCGCGTCGAAATCGTGCAGTCCGGGCGCCGCCGGGGTGAGCGCGTCGAGGAGACCGGAGCGGAACCGGTGCTCGTCGTTGTCGGCGGCGTCGAGCGAAAGCCAGGCCGCGGAACCGAGTCCGCCGCCGCGCAGCCATTCCGCGAGGACCAAAGTCTTGCCCGACCCCGCGGGCGCGCACACCATCGTGGCGGCTTCCGGCGCCGCGCGATCGAGCGCTTTCAGCAGTCGCGGCCGGGACACGAACCCGTGCGGCAGTTCGGGCACACTCCTCTTGCGCCGCGGCACGCGCGGCTTTTCCTTGTGGGACACCCTCTTCTCCCTCCGACCCCGCAGTCACCCACTGTCGCACGCCCACCGCCCGAACACGAGCTCATCCGGCACGGGCGAGGACGCCCACCCGCTCACGCGCGACCGTGGCGACGAGGGGCGCTCGAAGGGCCAGACGGGAGGCTCAGGTGTCGCAGTCCAGCTACGTGTTCCGCGTCTCCGGCCGCCTGTCCGACCGCGCCGCCCACGCCGTCGTCGACTTCGGCGAGCTGGAAGTCGCCGCCGCTCCACCGGAAACGATCATCTACTGCCACGTCACCGACGAGGAACGCCTGCACCGCTTGCTGAGCCTGTTCCGCGTCCTGGGCCTCGACGTGGTTTCCATGCACCAAGTCCCGTGATTTTCCTGGGCCCACGGCTTTTTCACGCGAGGCGGCGTTCGGGTGAGCTTCGTGGGCCCGGCTGACAGCCCGTGGCGGAGCGGCGACGCACCGGTTTCGCTCCTCACGAGGGAAATTCGCCGGGTCAGGCAGGAAATCGCGGTGGGCCCGTCGCCGGCCCGCTCGGGCAAGCCGGCGAAGCCCAATGCGTCACGGACGGTAACGAGGTTTGCACGGTCACCAGCGCGGGTGGCGGCAGCTGACCTGTCTGCTTCAGCTCGGCTGTGCACTCAGCGCGGCGCAGGCGACGGCCTCCTCGGCAGCTCGTCCACGAGAATCGCGTCCTGTCGCCCCGAAGCCCTCCTCAGGTTCCGCACCACCAGCCGCACCAGAACCCCCGCGGCGACGACGACCAGCACGCCGAAACTGATCACCCCAGCGTGCTCGACCAGAGCGTCCCGGTAGTGCCGCCCCAGAAACCCGACGGCGATCCCGATGGCCAACGCGTCCACCAGCGCCAGCCGAACCATCCACGGCCTGGGCGGACGGCGTGCGGCACCCATTGCTCAACCCTCCAGGGCGAGGTCGTGGCGGCGACGTCCCTGCAACCTAGACGACGCGTCCCACTCCACGGCACAACCACCAACCTGTTCGGCCTACTCCGCCGGCTCACCCGGGGCCCTGTGATATTTTGGAGCGAACTGGGGCTCATGTGCTAATGCAAACTGGGTGTCAGCGAGGGGCCGGTAGCTCAGTTGGTTAGAGCAGGGGACTCATAATCCCTTGGCCGTCGGTTCGAGCCCGACCCGGCCCACTCTTCACGTCTACATTGTGTCCCTGACCTGCGTAAACGTGGCGACTAGTTGATCTCGGTGAGCCTCTTGGCGGGGCGCCAACAAGTAGCACAGCGCTGGGTACCCAAGGGATTATCCGGGTACGACTGATCTCATCGCCGTCGCCGAGGCACCTGGGGAGGTGCTGGACCCCGAGGACGTCAGAGCGCTCGTCGGGGACTGGAGAACGCATCTGAGGGCGAAGAACCGCGCTGACTCCACGATCGATGCGTACTCGAGAGCGTCGCCATGCTTCGAAGACATCATCGAGATCTCGCCCTTCTGCAAAATGGAAGTGCCCGCCGTCCCGGACAACCCGCCGGCGATCTTGCGTGACCACGAACTGAAGGCACTTCTGGCGACGACGGTGGGCAAGTCGTTCGTGCAGCTTCGTGACCGCGCGATCATGCTGGTGTTGATCGACTGCGGAGTACGGCTCGGAGAACTGTGCGCGCTGCGAGCGGCGAACCCGGCTGAGCGGGATCCGGGAAGTTTCGACTTCGAGGTGTGTTCGATGGGGGTCTTGGGCAAGGGGCGTCGTGCACGTCCCGTCCCGCTCAACCCCGCCACGGGGGAGGCATTGGCGTCGTTACTTCCGCGCACGCGCGCGCCACCCACACGCCAAGCTCATCAACGCGGCGTGGCTCGGCCGCTTCGGCCCGTTGAACGAGTGGGGAATCAGGGCGATGCTCGATCGCCGTGCCGAGGAGGTCGGGATTGCCCGGATGTTCCCGCACCTGTGGCGCCACACCTGGGCTCACCGCAACAAGGTGGCAGGAATGCGCGGTTGGGTGTCGGGCGGGCGGTGTCGTCTTGGACGAGGAAGCTGCCGTAGTCGGCGAAGACGTCGAGTTCGGGGTAGGCGATCTGGCCGGTTGCGGGACTGGGGGTGTCGGGCACGCTCAGCCGCCGGGGAGGGGGCCGGGGTAGCGCCTGAGGACGTGGGGTTCGGCGATGGGGCCGGGCCAGAGGATGAGGTGGTAGAGGTCGTTGCCGAAGCGGCCGTCGTCGGAGATGGTGCGGAAGCCTTTGGCGTAGACGCGGGCGGTCGTGGCACCGTGGTGGACAAGAAACCTGACCTGCGACCTGGCTCTGTGTGGGTTGCACTTGAGACAGCCGGGATCCACCTCGTTCCCGGCGCACGTCTGCGCACCGTGGAGTCCTAGCCTTCGCCGTGGTGGCTCCGTCGACTCGACGGCTTTACCGCTCCGGGAGCTACCCGCGGCGCAGGCATGGGCTTGCGTGTCTCACCAAGGACAACACCGCTGAAGCGCGGTGCTCGGCGCTGCAATTTCGTAGGTGAGGAACTGCCGTGCGGCGGCGAGTTTGCCGGCGTAGATCCACGGCAGTCCTCCACTTTCGTCGGGGCCGCCGCTGACCGGGCAGGTGTTGAGGTTCAGGCTTCGATGAGTCCGCCCCGTATTGCGTAGCGGGTGAGTTCCAAGCGGTCCTTGAGGCCGAGTTTCTGGAGGATATTGGCTCGGTGCCGCTCGACGGTCTTCGCGCTGATGAACAGCAGATCGGCGATTGCCTTCGACGAGTGGCCTTCGGCGACGAGTTTGAGGATCTCTTCCTCGCGCCGAAGCCGGAAACGGCGCGGAAGCGATCGCTGCGGCACGGGCTAAGAATCCGGACCTGGCCATCCTCGACATCGCGATGCCCCGGATGACCGTGGCTTGGGGATACGTCTGGCTGCGCTACTTCACCTGACTCCCATCGCCCCACAAGGCCCGCTCGTGACAGCCACGATCACCGGCGCTGCACGACCGCGTCGCGGTCGGTCTCGATCGTGCCGAGAGTCGCGAGCGACACGCCTCTCAGCGTCGGCTCTGCAGTGGTCTGGAGCACTACGCGGCTCACTGTTCGGCTTCTGCCACGGCACGAACTCCATCGCGCGATCATTGCTCGAAGACCGCGGTTACGAGCCTCGCCCCCACGTTCAACTGCGATGAGCCCCTGGAGCGAGCTTGGCCAGCAGCTCTCGACCCTTCTCCGCATTGCGTGGCTGGCACAGGACGTCGTAGCGGCCGGCAACGAGCTGGCTGGCAGAGGAGAAGTCGCGGCGTCCGCGGGCAGTGGCGTAGCTGAGCGCCGCGAATACGCCGCCGAACAGGGCTCCTGCGGCGAGGCCGACGATCATCGGCGCAGCGGCCATGCCCTTGGTGCTGTTGAACAGGCCCAGCAGCAGGCCGACGAACAGCCCGAACCAGGCGCCGGACAGCACGCCGGTGCCCAGCACTTTGCCCCAGGTGAGCCTGCCGATGACACGCTCGACGAGCATGAGGTCGACGCCGACAATCGTCAGGTCCTGGACTGTGAACTCGTTGTCGACCAGATACTCGACCGCGCGCTGTGCTTCTTCATAGGTGTCGTATGAGCCGATCGGCCACCCCGATGGCGGCGTCGGCAGGCTGGGCAGTCCCGGCGCCCGCAGTCCCGACGAGATGGGATTGGTCACGATCATCACCTGTGCTTCGTTCGGCTGCGCTGAGGGTCTTGACATGCTGGATTCCACTTTGCGGCGCCTTGCGTGACTGTCTTACTTGGTGCCGGTGGATGAGGTGACATGAAGGCGTCCTCATCAGACTTGCCTCGGCTGAACTATCGGCCTGGCGATGCCGACCGTCCGATGGTTTGACGAGCGGTAAGGACCCACCACGTTGCGGTAGCAGACCGGCGGATGAACACCAGGAAGCTCTCTTCGGATGGGTTCGACGTCGTGAAAGAGCGGATGGTCCGCGCTGGCCGCGCTCCCGTCCGGTGCCGGCCAGCTGCGGCCGATCGAGGTGCGCTGGTTCGGGCACCGCCAGCGCGACGCCGCCACCGACATCCTGCGGCGCCGGCGGTCCGCCCGGCCGCCGAGGCAGCCGGCGCGGAGCACCCTCGGGGGGTGTCTGCCGAGATCCAAGCCGAGCGGGAACGTCGGCAGGCTGAGCGCGCCGAGCTGAATCACTCGAGGTGCGTCGCGGACCGGGGCCTTGCGGCATCAGCACACCCGGTCAGCGCACTCGCCAGGCCGGCCGCGTCCAGTACGTCCCGGCGCGCCACAGCCATTCGAACGGACCGTAGGCGAAGTGCGCGAGCCAGAGGTGGCTGAACACCAGCTGCACCGCCCAGATCGGCACGCACAGCAGCAAAAGCAGCGCAGTGGGGATCGTCCAGAACGAAGCGAGAGTGCCCACCACCGCGAGGCCGAGGATCGCGTGGGTGAGGTAGCTCGTGAGCGCCATGCGCCCGTAGCGCTGCAGCGGCAGCAACGCTGCGCGCAGCCGGGCCGAGCGCAGCAGAAGAACGAGCCCGCTGAGGTACGCGACGGCCGGCACGATGGCGAGGTTTTCCTCCAGCGCGTGCATGAGATTCGTGTCCGACAAAGACAACGTCCACGCCCACAAGGCGATCGTCGCGATCCCGGTTACCGCGAAGAGCTTCCGGATCGCCGGCACGTGCCGCTCGGCTGTCAGCAGACCGGCGCGCAGCGCCCAGCACCCGAGCATGGTGTGGCCGAACGACTGGACCACGACGCCTGTCGCCAGCCACGAAACCTGGCCGATTCCGGCGCCCGTGTAGTGGTCCGCGAGCGCGACGCCGGTGCTGGCGACGTCGGCGCCGAGTCCCACGACGAGGCCGACGACGAGCAGAACTCGTTGCGGCGCGCGGAAGAACAACGCGAGCACGGCGCCGTTGAGCGCGTACACGGTCAGCACGTCCGGTGCGTGCAGCAGGGTCAGGTTCACCAGGCCGAACGCAAGCAGGATGCCCATCCGGCGCAGGTAAGGTGCCCAGAAGTTCCCTCGCCGCGTCATGTTCTCGTACTGGATGGCCGCGCTGACGCCGAAGAGGAACGCGAAGATGAAGTGGAACTTGTCGAGCACCAGCAAGTCGACGAGCCCGCTCGCCACCGTGTCCACGGCCGACGTTTCGGGCGCGGGTCGGTGACCCGGGCTGGCTGTGGCGTAGTACGCCCCGACGTTCACGAGCAGGATCGCCATCACCGCGATCGCGCGGATGATGTCGATCGACTCGATCCGCTGCCGGACCGTCGTCATGGGTTTCGTAGCCGTGTCCACGGAAAGTTCCCTTCGTGCTGTGGTGTGGTGTGGAGAGTCAATCGCCGCCCGGACTGCTCAGGCATCGATCCCGAGGATGATCCGGGGGTGCCCGGAGGCGCTAGGTGCCACGGTCGATCAGCAGCTCAGCGAGGATGTCGTTGCGGAATCTCCGTAGTGGACGTTTAGGTCCAAATCTATCAGGCTTAGGGTCGACTCACGGGACTGTGTATCATCAAGTGGACTGTATGGTCCAGTTTTGTCTCGCTTGACCCCAGTTGGCAGGACCGAGCTCGGCAAGAACGAATGGGAAGTCGATGAGATCAACTGTCATGAGCGAGAGCTTCGGGGCCGTGAGGCCGGGGAGGCTCGTGCATGCGCCACTGGTCAACCGGCGGTGGCAGGTCACCCTCTATGTCAGTCCACGCGGCCTGACCTCCCCGGTGGTTCCTGTTGGAGAGGAGACCTTCGACAGGTTCGCGGATTCACCTAACCCGTGGCCCCGAGTAGCCGGGGGCTCGGGGCCACCTCGATGACGTTAAGGAGCAACGATGAACGAGAAGCCCAGCCCCGCAATCCACGAACTCCACCAAGTGGTCGATCTCGAACTTGCCGAGGTCGCAAATAGTGCCGACCCCGACGGCGACGACGTGCCAGAGCGTGAACTCTACGAGGCGGAACTACGCAGCTTCCATGACGCTGTTGTGGTCGAGGAGAAGGCGGAGGAGGAGGAACGTAACTCCGAAAGTTGATCGTGCGGCACTAGGCCCCGTGCTGACCTCACGAGTGCACCTCTGTGTCGGCGCGACAGACCGTGCTTATCGCAAGGTGACGTTCTTCCAACACAACACGCGGTCTGCCGTCTGTCGAGCTACGACCCCAGCCGGCCCACGGGGGGCGGCACAAATTGCCAGCAAGTCACATCAATAACAACGGGGGAGTCACCATGGGCGACATAACGCCTCCGCCACTGACGATTGTGCAACCGGGAGAGGGAAAGGAGGGGGATCTCGGAGATATCGGAGTGGCCTTCAAGCTCTGGAGCCACGAGACAGGAGGTGCTGTGTCGATCGTGGAACACTCCTTCCCCGTCGGTGCACTGGTCGCTCCGCACCTGCACACCCGTGAGGACGAGTACTCGATCGTGACCGAGGGGGAGATCGGTTTCCGATCAGGCGACCGCGAGGCCGTACTCGGCGCAGGTGGATACATCACCAAGCCACGCGGAGAACTCCACACGATGTGGAACGCGAGCAAGACGCCCGCGCGGATGATCGAGGTGATCGCCCCGGGCGGCTTCGAAGGGTTCTTCCATGACCTGTCCGACCTGATTGCAGGCAGCCCGCCCGCCGAAGGGGAGATGGCACGCCTCGCGGCCGAGTACGGACTGGAGTTCGCCACCCCCGATTGGCTGCCGGACCTCATCGCCCGGTACGGGCTCAAGCCACCGCCGGGCCGCGACTAGCCCCGTCGCGGTGGGTGCGCCGCCGCCGCGTGCGGCCTACCGCCGAGGAATCGACCGGCGGCGGCAGCCGAGGTCGAGGAATCCCATCCCATCCCGTCACCGAGCCGATGCGCGCGCTCGGTCGAACATCCGGAGGTATGTCATGAGCATGCAGAATCAGAAGGTTGCCGTCATCACCGGGGCCTCGCAGGGTATCGGCGCCGGCCTGGTCGAGGCCTACCGCAAGCTCGGCCACGCGGTCATCGCCACCTCGCGCACCATCACCCCCGCCGAGGACGCGGGCGTCCTCGCGGTCCAGGGCGACATCGCCGACCCGGCCACCGCCGAACGGGTGATCTCCGCTGCCCTCGAGCGGTTCGGCCGCGTCGACACCCTGGTCAACAACGCGGGCGTCTACGTCGCCAAGCCGTTCACCGACTACACCGCCGAGGATTACGCCACCGTCACCGGGATCAACCTGGCCGGGTTCTTCCGTCTCACCCAGCTCGCCGTCGGCCAGATGCTCGCCCAGGGCGGCGGGCACATCGTCAACATGACGGCCAGTATCGTCGACAACCCCGATTCCCGAGTCCCGTCCGTCCTCGCCGCACTGACCAAGGGCGGCCTGCAGTCCGCCACCAAGTCCCTCGCCATCGAGTACGCCACTCGCGGCATCCGGGCCAACGCCGTCTCTCCGGGCACCACCCGCACCCCGATGCACGACCCGCAGACTCACCAGTTCCTCGCAGGCCTGCAGCCCGTCGGCCGCATGGTCGAGACTCGCGACGTCGTCGAGGCGGTCGTCTACCTGGAGAACGCGCCGTTCGTCACCGGCGAGATCCTCCACGTGGACGGCGGCATGAGTGCCGGCCACTGACCACGCTCACCCACTCCTTCCACGGAGCACCACCTTGAACCAGAACACCGCGGACAGCGAGACGATCCTGCGCGGCGTCCTCGACGGCTGGAAGGCCGCCGTCGACAAGCACCAGCCCGACCAGGTCGCCGCCCACTTCACCGACGACGCCATCTTCCAAGGC
>NZ_JBFAHL010000001.1:1380668-1394192 GCF_040654155.1 Amycolatopsis sp. NPDC050768 | reverse complement strand
TACCAGGTGATGTCGATCCCGACGCTGATCCTGTTTCAGGGTGGCAAGCCGGTGAAGCAGATCGTCGGCGCGAAGCCGAAGGCGGCTCTGCTGTCGGATCTGAAGGACGTCCTCTGATCGAGGCGGCGCCGTCCAGCTACTGAGAACCCGGGCCTGCGGGAATCGCCTCGCGGGCCCGGGTTCTCGCACGTTCGGGCGAAGTGTCCGTGGCCATGATCACGCAGGTGCACGGGCGTGTCCGTCCTGCGGCGGCTTGCGCACTCCCGGGCACACCGACCGGGCCTGCGCGCTCACCGAGAGTTCACAGGGCACAATAGGTGCCCTGGGCTTACACCCACACAGGTTTTCTGTTTTCGCATCGAGCCGGTTTCGGTGCCCTAGGAAGAGCGAGGAGTGCATGCGGGTACTCCGCCGCGGTGACGCCGGTCCGGACGTCGCCGAGATCAGGTCGATCCTTGCCGGGATGGACCTGCTCCCGCCGGTGGCGGGGACCGAGCAGTACGGCACCTTCGACGCCGCCGTCGAGCACGCCGTACGGGCCTTCCAGCAGCGTCGTGGGCTGATCACCGATGGGGTGGTCGGCCCCGCCACGTTCCAGGCGATGAAGGGCGCGAGCTTCCACCTGGGGAGCCGTCCGCTGCAGTACATGCTGTCCTCACCCGTCCAGGGCGACGACGTGTTCGCGCTGCAGGAGCGCCTCACCGAGCTCGGCTTCGACGCCGGCCGCCCCGACGGGTATTTCGGCCCCCAGACCGAACGCGCCCTGCGCACCTTCCAGCGCGACATGCGCCTCGAACCCGACGGCATCTGCGGCCCGGCCACCATCCGCGAGCTGCACCGGCTTTCGTCGCCCCGCGCCCGCGGTGGCCGCCCCGTCTTCCTGCGCGAACAGGAACAGGTCCGCCAGGCCGGCCCCCGCCTGCGCGGCAAGCGCATCGTCATCGACCCCGGCCACGGCGGCGAAGACCTCGGCGTGGTCGCCGGCGGCCTCCGCGAAGCCGACATCGCCTGGGACCTCGCCCGGCGGCTGGAAGGCCGCATGCAGGCCACCGGCATGGAAGCCCTGATCTCGCGCGGCCCCAACCACAGCCCCACGGACTTCGAACGCGCCCGCTTCGCCAACGACGCCGGCGCGGACCTGTTCCTGTCGCTCCACAGCGACAGCAACCCCAGCCCCCGCGCCCAGGGCATCGCCAGCTTCCACTTCGGCACCGGCAACGGCACCACGTCCACCGTCGGCGAACTCCTCGCGGGCTTCATCCAGCGCGAGGTCGTGGCCCGCACCGGCCTCCGCGACTGCCGTACCCACTACAAAACGTGGGAAATCTTCACCCGCACGCGCTGCCCCGCCGTCCGCGTGGAGATCGGCTACCTCACCAACCCGGACGACAGCCGCAAACTCGGCGACCCCGCCTTCCGCGACATCGTCGCCGAGGGCATCCTCATCGCCGTCAAGCGCCTGTACCTGCTGGGTGAAGGCGACCAGCCCACGGGCACCTTCACCTTCGCCGACGTGCTGGCGCACGAGCTGGCCAAGGCTGAGTAACTCGTTTTCTACTTCACAACCCCCGCATCTTCGCGACTGAGCCGGGCCCTCCCTCCCGAGGCCCGGCTCACGTCTTTCCCTGCCGCCACTACGTCTTTCGGTCACTGCCCTCCACCACCTGACTCGCGCTGCGGTTCGCCTGCCCCGGATTGCTCGCCCTTGGCCGCTGGGCCGCGCGCAGTGGCATCTGGCACCACTGCGCGGCTGCAGGTCGCCGGGCTCGGCCATCGGCTCTCCGATACCGGCCTCCTGCCGCGACGGGCCGTTCTGCCGCCGCGGATCATCAGTCGCGGCTGAGCTCTGATTACCAACCACTGATCGCAGCTTCCCTCGACTCGCCACGGATCACCGAGGTGTGGGCCATCAGGCCAAGTTCCGATCACTGGCCGCCGATCGCTGCCCGGCCAGGGGACACAGGCCTCAGCCCCAGTCACCGACCACCGGCCGCGACCTCCGATGACAGAGCCCTATCGCTTTCCGCAGCCCAGGTCAGTCGCCAGGCAATCCCACCGATTTCTGCAACCAAGCGCACTGCCCGGCCGACGCTGGGCACATGCTCTATGGCGCCGGGCGCCGCCACCAAGGACCAGCCACTCGTTCCTGCGCCCAGGTGCAAGCCCTGCCATCGGCAGTAGTTCGCACTCAGCAGCCGGTGCGCTGGGTCCGGTTTCTGTTCACCGGCCCTGAACTCTGACGAATCCTCGATGCTCAGCAATGCGTCATCGCGGGCCCGCCGCTGCCGGGGCGCACCGCTCGTCGTCGAGGCCAGTCGCTGCGCAGAGACCCGGGCCGGGTTCCGACCGCTGCCCAGCGAGCTTCGATCAGCACTCGTCGGTCGATGGTCGCGAAGGCCGATCCGCTGGTCGGCGTCCACTGCGTGCTGGGGCCCGGCCGCGAGACCGGCTCCCCAGGTTTGTAGCTGCGTACTTTTGGTCGCGGGCCGTTGCCCGCTGGTTGCCAACTCAGACCGACGCAGTCAATGGCTCCAACTCGGGGCCGCGAGGAGTCAGCCGTCAGAATGCGTCGGCGCCGTTCGGCAGCCCTGGGTTGATGCCGCCGTTGGGCCCGGTTGGCGCAGCGAAGGCCCTTCGAGCTCGAAGTCGCCCAAGTCAGGACATACGGGAGCGGCCGGAAGTCACCGGCTCCTACCGCCGATCCGCTGCCGCTCCAGCCAAGGGTGCACGGCCCACCCAAAGCTCATCGCCGACGCCGAGCGGTATCCACCACCCGGCCGGACCCACCGTCACCGCAGCCTCGCGCCCCGACGTCCGCCCAACCCCGCACCCGGCCGTAGCACCTTCGGTGGACTTACCCACACCCACTCTGGGTAGTCGCTCACATTCGTCGCAACCAGCCGCACCCAAGGCGTGACGCACCGCCCACCGCTGGCGCCCTGTGCATAACTGCGGCCCAGACCTCACCCCAAGCGGTGCACGGGCCAACCCAGGTGGAGTAGTCCACCGCCAACCCCGCAACCGGAGCCACGCAACCGCTTCGACAGCCCCAGCCGACCGCCACAACCTATTGCGCCCGTCCCGCCGGGGACACACCACACCTTGGGGCAGCCCCCGCCCTCCTCGGGGGGCGTCCCCAGATCCAGTCTACTCATCCACAGGTTTTCCACCGCGCCTATCAGGGATCTGTGGATAACTCGGGGTTTCTTCCACAGTTGTGCACAGCTGGGTAAATCGGGTATTTCGGGCTGGGTAAGACCGTGGTAGGCGGGCATCGCGAAGATCTTTCGGGGGGGTGTGTCGAAGGGGTGGGGTCGGTGGCGACGTTCGGGGTGACGGGACAAGGAGGGCTGCCATGGGTGGCACGAAGTTGACCTCGGACGATGCGGTGCGTACGGCAACCGGGCAAGGGTTCGGTGAGTGGGGTGAGGTGCTCGACGCGTGGGGAGCGCGTGGTCAGGGGCACAGGGAGATCGTCGGCCGGCTCGTCGAGGAGCATCGGTTAGGCAATTGGTGAGCACAGACAGTGACCGTCGAGTACGAGCGGTCCCGGGGTTGCGGCCGCGCAACGGGGGTCGGGACGGGCTGTTCACGGTGAGTGCGAGCCGGACGATCGAGGCGAGCGTCGAGGATGTCTACAAAACCGTGGCCGAACCGGCCGCGAGGAATGAGTGGCTCGACGGCGATCAGCTCAGCACCAGAACGACGCAACGGAACAAGTCAGCGCGGTTCGACTGGGGCGACGGGGCTACGCGGGTCAACGTCGGGTTTGTCGACAAAGGTACGAAGACTCAGATCGCCCTGACGCACGAGCGCATTGTCGACGAAGAGACAACCAACGACTTCAAGGCCTACTGGCGCGACAGCCTCACCAAGCTCAAGAAGCAGCTCGAGAGCAGCTGATCAAGCCCGCCCGAGACTCGGCTCCGCGGTCGTGATCGTCACCTGGCCGAGCAGCCGCTCCAACGCCGCCTCGACGTCTTCCTTCCAGGTGATCGCCGAACGCAGCTCCAGCCGCAGCCGCGGCCACTTCGAGTGCGGCCGCACCGTCTTGAAGCCGACGCTCTGCAGGAAAGCCGCCGGCAGCACGCACGTGTGCTGGCCCATCGGGTCGAGCTCCTCGGGCACGGCATCGCCGAAAGCCTCGATGGCGCGGACGCCGCGTTTGGTCAGGTCCTTCGCAACGGCCTGCACGAGCATCCGGCCGAGGCCGCCGCCACGGAACTCCGGCAGGACCTGGAACGCGGTGAGCAGCACGGCGTCGGCGCTGGGCGGCGACGTGGGGAAGGCCAGGGAGCGCGGCACGGCGTTCGGCGGCGCGTACAGCACGAAGCCGACCGGCAGCGTGTCGCTGTAGACGATGCGGCCGCAGGAGCCCCACTCCAGCAGCACGCTGGAGACCCAGGCTTCCTTCTCGACCTCGGTGGAGCCGAACTCCTCCGCCTGGGCCTTGAGGTGCGGCGCGAGCTCCCAATACACGCACCGGCGGCAGCTCTTGGGCAGGTCTTCGAGGTTGTCGAGTGTGACGCCCACCACGCGACGCGACACCTGAAACCTCCCCGAATCCCTCACGACCGGCATCCGCTCCCCACAAGAGCGCAGGAACGACCGGAAGAGCCACTCGAAGAATAGGACGATGTGATGAGCGCCGGAAGAGCGGGGACCAGGAAGAGGCCCTGGTTACACTCGATGGATCTACCCGCAGGTACCACCGAGCCCTCAGGTGTGTCGATGACCGAGAACCGCCCCGTCAAGCCGCAAGCCGGCCGCCACAATCTCGACCCTCACCTCGACCGGTACGCAGCGCGCACCGCCGGGATGACCGCTTCGGAGATCCGGGCCCTCTTCGCGGTGGCGAGCCGGCCCGAGGTCGTGTCGCTGGCCGGCGGCATGCCGAACCTCGCCGCGCTGCCGCTGGACACGCTGTCGGCGCAGGTGGCGGAGATCATCGCCGACGAGGGTCTTGTGGCACTGCAGTACGGGTCGGCCCACGGCATCCCCACGCTGCGCGACCAGATCTGCGAAATCATGGCTCTCGAGGGCATCAAGGCGCACCCGGACGACGTCGTCATCACCGTCGGTTCGCAAATGGGCCTCGACATGGTCACTCGCCTGTTCTGCGACCCCGGTGACATCGTGATCGCCGAAGGCCCTTCGTACGTCGGCGCGCTCGGCTCGTTCGCGGCGTACCAGGCGAAGGTCGTGCACGTCGCGATGGACGACCAAGGGCTCGTGCCCGACGGGCTGCGCGAGGCGCTGCGGCAGGCCGAGAAGACGGGCCGGCGCGTCAAGTTCCTTTACACCATCCCGAATTTCCACAACCCCGCCGGCGTCACACTCGCTGTGGAACGTCGTGCGGAGATCGTGGAGATCTGCCGCGAGCACGGTGTGCTGATCGTCGAGGACAACCCGTACGGGCTGCTCGGCTTCGACGGCCAGACCTACCCGGCGCTGCGCTCGATCGACCCCGACAACGTGGTGTACCTCGGCTCGTTCTCGAAGACGTTCGCCTCCGGCCTGCGCGTCGGCTGGGTGCTCGCGCCGCACGCCGTGCGTGAAAAGCTTGTGCTGGCAGCGGAATCAGCGACGCTGTGCCCGCCCACGTTCAACCAGATGATCGTCTCGCGCTACCTCGCGACGCACGATTGGATGGGCCAGATCAAGAAGTTCCGCGAGAACTACCGCGAGCGCCGCGACGCGATGATCTCGGCGCTGAACCAGTACCTGCCGCCGGGCTGCTCGTGGACGATGCCCGAAGGCGGCTTCTACGTGTGGGTCACCGTGCCGGAAGGTGTTGACACCAAAGCGATGTTGCCGCGTGCGGTCACCGCGCGCGTGGCGTACGCGTCGGGTACCGGCTTCTACGCCGACGGTTACGGCTCGCGCCAGATGCGCCTGTCGTACTGCTACCCGACGCCCGAACGGATCCGCGAAGGCGTGCGCCGGCTCGCGGCGGTGCTGGAGTCCGAAATGGATCTCAGCCGCACCTTCGGTAGCGTGAAGGCACGCACCATCTCGGGGCCCGAAACCCCGTCGCCGGACACGGTCTGACCGGTCCGCAGCAAAACCTAAGGAGTTCCCACGGTGGTCGACCGTACCGTTGCCGTGCTCGCAGGCGGGCTTTCCCACGAACGCGACGTCTCCCTCCGTTCGGGCCGCCGGCTTTCGGCCGCGCTGCGCTCCGAGGGGCTCACAGTGGAGGAGTGGGACACCGACGCCGGGCTGATCGAGCGCCTGCGTACGCAGCGTCCTGACGCGGTTGTCGTCGCGCTGCACGGCGGTGAAGGTGAGAACGGCTCCGTGCAGACGGTGCTGGAAATGCTCGGCGTGCCCTTCGTCGGCACGAGTTCGCAGGGCTGCCGTCGCGCGTGGGACAAGCCGACCGCGAAGGCGTTCGTACAGCAGGCCGGTTTCTCGACGCCGGACTGGATTGTGTTGCCCCACAGCACTTTCCGTGAACTCGGCGCGCAGTCGGTGCTCGACGCGATGGTGGAGCGCCTCGGACTGCCGATGATCCTCAAGCCGGACCAGGGTGGCTCGGCGCTCGGCACGCAGGTCGTGCGCGAGGCGTCGGAACTGCCCGCGGCGATGGTTGGCTGCTTCGCATACGGCGACACCGTGCTGGCGGAACGCTTCATCGACGGGGTCGAGGTGGCCGTGACCGTCGTCGAAGGTGAGCACGGCGCCGAGGCGCTGCCGGCCGTCGAGATCGTGCCGGAGAGCGGCGTCTACGACTACACCGCCCGCTACACGGCCGGTCTCACCGACTTCTTCACGCCGGCGCGCATTTCCGAAGACGCGGCGAAGGCCGTCGGCGAGCTTGCCGTGGCGGCGCACCGCTGGCTCGGCTTGCGCGACATCTCGCGCACCGACGCCGTGATCACCGCCGACGGCACGGTGCAGTTCCTCGAGGTGAACCTGTCGCCGGGTCTCACCGAGACGTCGACGGTGCCGATGGCCGTCGAGGCGGCGGGGAAGTCGCTCGGGTCGGTGTTCGCGGATCTCGTGGCACGGGCCGTCGCCCGCTGATCACCGCGCTCGGTAGAGGTCGCGCAGCAACGCGATTTCGGCGCCGTGGTGCAGCACTTCCTGGTTGACCCACCACACGATCTCGAGGAACGGCTCGTCGGGATCGCTGCCGTGGGGATAGGTGCACAGGCCCACGGTGTCGAGTGCTGCGTCGTCGACGCTCAGCAAAGCTTTCCGCCACGCAGCTGCGCCGGTTTGGAACGCGGCGGTCGCGGTTGCGGCGTCGCCGGTGTCCACGTAGTCGTCGCGGGTCAGCGTGTGGCTGCCTGACGTGTGGTCGGCGCGTTGGATCAGCATTTCGCTCAGGTGGCTCAGCCGCCACGCGATCGTCGTGACGGGCGCCGGCGACGGGTGGGGATGGGGAGCCGAGTCGCGGCCCCACTCGCCGCGGCCGGCGAGGAACGTCGCGCGCGGCCCCGGCCCGTCGGAGCGCCGCCGCACCGACCAACAGACCGGCGTCGGCTCCCACCGGAGCTCGTCGTCGGTCATCGGTTCGACGGAGACGGGGGTTCCGTCGCCGCTGTCGACCGCCGGCCCGTCGAGCCGATCGACGAGTCGCTCGTACGCGAAGACGAACTGACTCAGTAGCGGAGCCAAGCGCGGAGGGATCACGGAACGCTCCTTCGGGAGAGCTGGTTCCGCCAACTCTCCCGGATTCCGCGCCGCACGACCGCCGATTTTTCCCGCGCCCGCGGCGACCACCCAGAGTGCCGGTCACTGTCCCGGTGAGCAATCATCACCGTGACGAAACGACCCGGGGTGATCCCTAGTCGGTTTCCTCTGTCCGATTCGCCGTTTTTTCGTTCGAGTTCGCGTCGATGAGCGAGACGATGCGTTCAAGGTCGTCGACCGAGCCGAACTCGAGAACGATGCGGCCCTTGCGGCGACCGAGGTCGACCTTCACGCGGGTGTCGAAGCGATCGGAGAGGCGGTTGGCCAACTCCTGCAGGCCTGGTGCCTGAATCGGCTTGCGGGGAGCGGCCTTCGGCTTCGCCGGCTTTTCGTTCTTCTTCAGCGTGACGGCTTCCTCGGTGGCGCGCACCGACATGCCCTCCGCGACGATCCGAGCCGCCAGCTCTTCCTGGCTCTCCGGATCTTCAAGCGACAGCAACGCCCGCGCGTGCCCGGCCGAAAGCACGCCCGCGGCTACGCGGCGCTGCACGGCCAGCGGCAGTTTGAGGAGGCGGATCGTGTTGGTGATGACGGGACGGCTGCGGCCGATGCGGCTGGCGAGCTCTTCGTGCGTGACCGCGAACTCGTCGAGCAGCTGCTGGTACGCGGCCGCCTCTTCGAGCGGGTTCAGCTGGACGCGGTGGATGTTCTCCAGCAGCGCGTCGCGGAGCATGGACTCGTCGGCGGTCTGCCGGACGATCGCGGGGATCGCCTCGAGCTCCGCCTGCTGCGACGCCCGCAGGCGCCGCTCGCCCATGACGAGCTCGTACTCGCCGTCGCCCAATTCGCGGACGACGATGGGCTGCATGAGCCCGAACTCGCGGATGGAATGTTCGAGTTCGGCGAGCGCTTCTTCGTCGAAGAACTGGCGGGGCTGCTTCGGGTTCGGCTTGACGGCGCTGACCGGGATCTCCCGGTAGACCGCGCCGGCGACCTCACCGCTGACGGGAGTCGCCGCGCCGTTGGCCGCGAACCAGCCCTTCTCCTCACGCGCCGCCTTGTCCGCGGACGTGCCACCTTCGACGGCGGAGGGCGCCGGGCCGGCCGTGGTGGCCGGCCCGGTCGGGATCAAGGCCGCGAGCCCTCGCCCCAGCCCTCCTCTGCGCTCAGTCATGCGGTACTGCTCCTTCCTTCGGTCGCGCCACGCTCCGCGATCTCCTTGGCGGCGTCGAGGTAGCTCATGGCGCCGCGTGAACCGGGGTCGTAGGAGAGCACGGTCTGACCGTAGCCAGGCGCCTCCGAGACCTTCACACTGCGCGGGATGACGGTCTTCAGGACAGTGTCGCCGAAGTGGTTGCGGACCTCGTTCGTGACCTGGTCGGCGAGCTTGGTGCGGCCGTCGTACATCGTCAGCAGGATCGTGGAGACGCGAAGCTCGCGGTTGAGGTGCTGCTGCACGAGCTCGATGTTGCTCAGCAGCTGCCCCAGACCTTCCAGCGCGTAGTACTCGCACTGGATCGGGATGAGCACCTCCTGCGCGGCCACCATCGCGTTGACGGTGAGAAGGCCGAGCGACGGCGGGCAGTCGATGAAGACGTAGTCGACGCCGATCTGATCGAGGACCTCGGACGAGAGCGCCTCCTTGAGCCGCGTCTCGCGGCTGGCCATGGAGACGAGCTCGATCTCCGCACCGGCGAGGTCGATCGTCGCGGGGACGCAGAACAGGTTCGCCGACTGCTCGCTGACGGCGGCCGCCTCAGCGAGCGACACCTCGCCGATGAGCACCTCGTAGATCGACGGCGTGCCCGAGCGGTGGTCGATGTCGAGCGCGGTGCTGGCGTTGCCCTGGGGGTCCAGGTCGATCACCAAAGTCTTCAGCCCGTGCACGGCAAGTGCGGCGGCCAGGTTGACGGTGCTCGTTGTCTTGCCGACGCCGCCCTTCTGGTTGGCGACCGTCAGCACCCGGCGATGGGTCGGGCGGGGGAGCATGCCCTCCTTCGGGTGCAGGACGCTCGCGGCGCGGACGGCTTCTTCGGCGATCGGCGTCCAGCCCAAGTCGTGGCCGGTGCTCGCAGGGTCGGACGGGCGGGGATTCACCGGTCTCGGCACCTCCTCTTGATAGACGACTCGTTGGCGTTCGGACCGCGGTGTTTCACGTGGAACGTCGCGGCCGCACTCGTACGCTTAGCTCCGCCTGCCGCGTGGCCGTGACGGCTTCGGTGGCAGGCGGCGGATCATCACGACCGTGCTGGGGACCTCGAGCACTGCCTTCCCACACTCGGCGAGTTCTGGATCGGCACCGCCGGCCTTCCGCACAGCCACGCGGTCCCGCTCGATTTCCTCTCCCGCGCTGGCCCCCTTGAGCGCAACCAGACGACCTTCGGGGCGAACCAGTGGAAGACACCAACCCGCGAGGCGAGCGAGAGGAGCAACAGCGCGAGCGGTGACGACGTCAGCGCCACCCAGCTGCTCGCGCACAGACCGCTCCTCGGCGCGTCCACGCACGATGGTGATCGGGAGTTCCAGCTTCTCGGCGACCTCGGCCAGCCAGTCGACCCGGCGGGCCATGGGTTCGAGGAGAACGATAGCGAGGTCCGGTCGAGCGATCGCCAGCGGCACACCCGGAAGCCCAGCCCCTGACCCGACGTCCACCACGCGCGCCCCGTCGGGAATCTGCTCCCCGATCACAGCCGAGTTCAGTACGTGGCGCTCCCACAACCGCTCCACCTCACGCGGCCCGATCAGCCCCCGCTCGACCCCATGCGTAGCCAGCAACTCCACGTACCCAGCCGCCCGGTCCACCCGCTCGCCGAACACCTCCGCCGCCGCAGTCCGCACCATCGCGGTGGCGCCGTCCAAGCTCACGAAACCCACTCCTCGGTCCGCGCGTTTCACGTGAAACGCGCTCGTTCGATTGTCCCCGATGCCGAGCCCAAATCGAGCCGACAGACCGCAACTGTGGACAACTCCACTCAGGGAGCCGAGTGTCCACAGCCGTGTTCCACGTGAAACCACGACGGTGGGTGGCGCTCAGGGGGTGCGCCGTTTCACGTGAAACGCCAGGCTTGTAATTCGCACCGAGCAAGCCTCGGAGGTTCGGTCCACGCGAAGGATCGAGTCGTGGTGCGCCAGATCGATCGGGTGCGGCAACTCGCCCGACGCTGCGTAGCCAACGGGCGGGCAGGGTCGACAAGCGCGCAAGCGAACTGACAGGCGGCGAAGTACTCCACCGCTAGGCGGGCGAGCCGGAGGATGAGGATCGTGGCCCGGCACCGCCAGGACAGGCCGACATGGCACCCATAGGCCCGCCGTCGGGCGCCGCCAATAGCCGAGGGATCCTCCCCGGCGAAAGGGTGCGAACGCTTGGGCAAGGGGATAGGCCGACAGTGGAGCAGGCGGCTTCGGCGGCGGCTCCAAAGGGGCCACCGAGAAACCGACACGGGGAACGGTCTGTCAGGCGAACCGGCAGCAGGCCCACGAGCGAACACGCCGCCGCACGAGGCGACCGGCCGACCGATCTGCGAACAGCGCAGCAGGCAAGCGCAGCAGCCGGCTCGGAATGCAAGCGGGCAAGCATGGAGGAGTGGCCGGAAGGCGACGGCACGGACCGCTCGCGAGCTGAACGGACGAACCAAGGAACACGAAGTCGCGCCCGGGGTCGAAGGTCATAGACCGCCCTTCTTTGCCCAGCCTCCTCGGCTCGCAGCCCTCGCTTCGGCGCGCAAGCTGAGACGTTCGGCGGGCACGGCGCAGCGGAGTGGTCGTGACACTGGTGCGGCTATCTGTCCGGTCGAGCGGCGGCTCCCGGATGAGCCAGGGCGCCCGAGGGGACGACGCTCGATCGGTCCGAGCGCGCGGCGACGGCTTAGTGCAGGGCCGCGGCGGGGCATCCGCTCTAGCGGCTGCCTGGCGTGGGGACGTCCGGGCAATCGCTCGACTATGCCGGCGGACACCCGGCGGCCGGCGACGCGACCGCGCTCGCCGAGCGGTAGACGAGATGTGGGTCGCCGCGAGCGCGAGCCCGCGGGTCCGACCTCCGGAGCAGCCCGCGACCAGGCGGCTCGATGAGCCGCGTTCGCCGGAGCGGACTCTGCCGCCTCAACGTCCGGCGCCGAGCGAAACCGGCGGGTTCGGACGAGCTGCCTGGGTGAGGGTCTTAGCGAATACGGGTCTCATGGTGGCGGCCCGGCGGGGCCGACCGGTGTTGTCTGAACCGACCCGGCCGGCCCAGGCGGGCGGACGACCGCAGCCGAGCCACTCCGAGCGCGCCGACCGAATGGGGGGCAGCGGCGCCACGGCGGCGGTCCGCTGGGTCGGATCCGCTTGCACCGGGCGCACCCGGGAGGCCGCTGGGCAGCGGGAGGCGACAGGTTCCAGCGAGTGCTGGCTGAGGCAAGTTCAGTCGGGGACCGAGGCGTGTGTAGATGTGCGCCGGGCACCACGTTCGGTCGATTGCGACGACAGCGCCGGAACGAGTCCGGGCGGCTTGGGTGGGCGCAGACTCGGTGAGTGCGGAGTCGCGATGGAGACGTTCGGTTGGCCGAGCGGACTTCTCCGTGTGTGCGTGGGTGGCGCGTTCGGGTCGGCTGGGAGGGCGGCAGCGGAGAACCTCGCCTAGATAGTCGGTGGATGGATATGGACCTCGGCGGAGTGAGGTCGCGTCGCCTGAAGGCCCGCGGACGGTAGAGCCGCGTTGCCGGGGGTGCGCTCGCGTGGCGAGTTCAGTCGACTGAGTCGGCAGAACCCATGAAGCTCCGCGCGCTGGGTGGTGGATGGCTGGGGCGTGGGGTCGTGGCAGGAGCTGGGCGGGGGTTGAGCCGTCATGCCCGGAGTGCGCGCGGCGGGTCGGGTGGGTGCGCCGGAGCATGGTCGGTCAAGTTGGGCGGTGGGTTGGTGTGAGGCCCCGGCCGGCTCGGGCCCGGGTGTGGAGGCCGGTAGCAGCTGGCGATCCGCGACGGAGTCAGCCTTGGTGCTCGGGCAGCCGGAGTGGCTCTGGGGGAGGCCGCGGTAGGTAGTTGGACTGTGTGGGGCTGGAGCGGAGCCGCGGTGAGGTCGGGGACGCTGCGGAGCGAGGGGACGAAGCGGGTGCGGAGTCCCGGCCGCGCAGTCCGACGCCCCGTGAGCCGCGATGTCCGGAGCGGGGTCAGGTGGCGCGAGCAGGTGCGCGGTCCAGGGCGCGGGACCGGGGTTCGGACCAAGGTGGCAGGGCTGCAGCTGCAGCAGCTGGTTCTGGCCAATGTGGCGAGGCGGCAAGTGCCCGAGCGGATACGAGCCGCAGTTGCGAAACGGCACTGCGATCAGCACCAGATCGGGCCCAAGTCACAACGGCAAGGCGATCGGTACGAGAGGGGGTTCAGGCCACGGCGTCACAGCGACGAATGCGGCAGCCGGTTCAGGCCAAGAACTAAGGCGAAGGGGCGGCACAGCGTTGGGGCACGGCAGCAAGCGCTGAAGCAGATCCGGGCCACTGTGCCAAGGCGATGGGCACGGGAGGGGTTCGAGCCACGGGCCTAAGCGACCGCGGCAGCAGCGGGTTCAGGTCGCAAGGGCACAGCGATTAGCGCGGCAGCCGATCCGGGCCAGGGCGGCAAGGTGACGGGCGTGGGGATGAGCATGAGCACGCGGTGTGGCCGCCCACTGCGGGATCCGGTTCGGCGCATGGCGGCAAGGTGATCGGCGTGGGGAGCCGCTCCGGCGCACGGTGGTGAGGCGGCCCAGCGCAGGAGCCGGCGGGCGTGCGACCGTGGAGAGCAGGTCCTGGCATGTGATGAACCGATGAGCGTGGCGGCTGCGTGCGGGGCACGGCGGCAAGCGCGGAGGCCGAGCCGGAGCACGGCCGCGAGGCGACAGGTGTGGGGAGCCGTTCCGGGCACGCGGTGAGGC